>NZ_JBIBZI010000007.1:182729-437758 GCF_043084105.1 Streptomyces sp. NPDC014676
GGGGAGGGGGTGGAGGAGTTGGCCCTGGGCTAGTGGCGGGAGGTGCACCCGGCGTTGCTGGCGCGGAGGAGGGCGGGGCAGCCCACTCCGCGGCACGCGCGGCAGGGCCCGCCCCTCGGGCATGTCCGGAACCGGACGGGAACACGGCAGGAATCCGGACAACCACGTAGCGTGATGCCCTCCCCGGACCTCCTGGTGACCTTTCGCCGGGGGAGGGGAACAATGGCGGGAACACCCCTTATCGCGCACCGGGGGAACCGAGGGGCCCCGGGGCGGCTGGCGTGAACTGGCGGGTCGGCGCCGGGCGCGTGTGACGGCGACGTGACAGGTGCCTGAAACGGTTTGCCGAACATGCGTAGGGTGCAGACAACTCACGAGAAGGAGCGCGCCGGGTCCGCGGCGCACGGGGTGCGGGACGATCGGCGGAGGAGGGAGCCGGAGCGATGGGCGACCACAAGGAACAGCCCTTGCGGGTGGGCGCGGCCGTGCGGCGACGACGCCGCGCGCTGGACCTTACCCTCGCCGTCGTGGCCGAGCGCAGCGGCCTGTCGGTTCCCTTCCTCAGCCAGATCGAGAACGAGCGGGCGCGTCCCAGCCAGAACTCCCTGGAGAAGGTCGCCGACGCCCTGCGCACCACCGCCGTGGAGCTCCTCGCCGCCGCCGACCCGGCGTGCAGCGTGGACGTCGTCCGCGCCGAGGGCGCCGAGCCGTGGGCGGAACCGCGGGTGCGCCCCCTGGTGCGCGGTCATCACCAGATGCACGCCTCCGAGTTCACCGGCGACCATGACGCCGGCCGTGAACTGCAGTTCCGCAACGACCAGTTGATGTACGTGGCGGACGGTGCGGTGGAGATCGAGGCGGAGGGCCGCGCGTACCGCCTCGGCCGCGGCGACACCCTGTACCTCACCGGAGGCGTCCGGCACCGCTGGCGGGCCACGGTCCCGGAGACCCGGCTGCTGGTCGTCGCCGTCGCCGAGCACATCGAGGCGCTGCGGGACAAGCCCCGCCGGTGAGCCCCGCCAGGGTCGTCTCCCTCGTCCCGTCGCTGACGGAGGCCGTGGCGCTCTCCGCCCCCGGCTCCCTGGCCGGCGCCACCGACTGGTGCACGCACCCGGCCGGGCTGGACGTCGTCCGTGTCGGCGGCACGAAGAACCCGAGGACCGACCGGATCGTCGCCCTCGCCCCCGACCTGGTGATCGCCAACGAGGAGGAGAACCGCGGGAGCGACCTGGCGGCCCTGCGCGCGGCGGGCCTCGACGTGCTGGTGACCGAGGTACGGACGCTGCCCCAGGCCTTCCACGAACTGGACCGGGTGCTCACGGCGTGCGGGGTGCCCGCCCGCCCCCGCTGGCTGGACGAGGCCGAGGCGGCCTGGGCGGCGCTGCCGGCGCCCGCGGAGCGCCGGACGGCGGTCGTGCCCGTCTGGCGGCGGCCCTGGACGGTGCTGGGCCGGGACACCTTCGCGGGCGACCTGCTCTCCCGCCTCGGCGTCGACCACCTCTACGCGCACCACCCGGAGCGCTATCCGCGCGTCCCGCTCGACGCGCTGCGCGCGGCGGGCCCCGACGTGGTGGTCCTCCCCGACGAGCCCTACCGCTTCACCGCCGACGACGGCCCGGAGGCCTTCCCCGGCCTGCCCTGCGCCCTCGTCGACGGCCGGCACCTCACCTGGTACGGGCCGTCGCTGACCGGGGCGCCGGCGGTGCTGGGGCGGGCCCTGCGAGCAGCGCGCCGCTGAACAGGCCGCGCGCCGTGCACCAGGCGGCGGTGGCCCAGGCACCGGCCAGCAGGGCGTACAGGGCGAGCGCCAGGACGTCGTAGACGAGCAGCCCGGTGTGCGAGGCGAGGGCCCCGGCGCCGGTGACACAGGTGCCGACCGGGAACGTGAACGACCACCACGTCATCGCGAAGCGCATGCCCCGCCGCCACGCCCGTACGACATGCGCGGCGGCGAGGCAGAGCCACAGCAGCGCGAACCCCGTGACGGGCACCCCGTACAGGACGGCGAGCACACGGAAGCCCTCGTCGTACGGCGCCGGTACGACCCCCGGGGCGATGTCCGCGAAGGCGCCGACGGCGGTCGTGGACTGGCCGAGCGGCCCGAGCACCAGGAACAGCGACGGGGTGAGCGCGAGGGGCAGCGGACCGTCGGTGAGCAGCCGGCCGAAGACCAGCGGCAGCGTCATCAGGGTGGCCAGGAGGCTGAGCCCGAACATCGCGACACAGGCGAGCAGCAGGGTCGCGCGGGGCTGGCCCTGAGGGAGGTACGGCACCAGCCGGGGCCCGAGCGCGGCGGACACCATGGGCGCGACCAGCGGCAGCAGCCAGACGGGCGTCACCTCCCGCGCCGTCACCCGGTGGCGTACGGCCATGAGGTACGGGACGGCCACGGCGGCGGCCAGCCCGACGGCCGTACCGGCGGTGAACAGCACGGCGTCGAGGACGACGGCCGCGCGCAGCCCGGTCCAGTCCCGCCCGAGGGTCAGGGCGCCGCCGCCGACGGCCAGCAGGGCCATGGAGAGGCAGCCGTAGAAGGGCGCCACGGCGGGGTCGAGGAGGTGGGCGCGAGCCCGGTCGCGGTGGTGGGCCCAGTGCAGGGCGCGGGCGGCGAGCAGGACCGCCAGGAGGGCGAGGGACAGCGCCCAGACGGTGGTGAGCACGGGGCGCGGGACGGTCGCGTGAGCGGGGAGCGCGGCGCCCGCTCCGGCGACGATGGCGGTGCCCATCACGCAGGCGTACCAGTGGGGTCCGAGGTGACGGACGGCGGTGGCACGCGGGGGCCGTGCGGTGGCACGGGGGAGGGGTGGCAGGGGCCGGGTTGCGGTGACCATGGTCATACGGTCGGGCCGGCGGGGCGCCGGCACCAGGGAGCCCTCCTCTATGGCGGCATAAGCTGGGCTTATGAGCACAACGGATGAGTACGACCCTCCAGGGCACCGCTCCGCGAGCCCGGGGTCCCTGTCTCACCGGGTGCCGGACCTCGGGGCGCTGGAGCTGCTGCTGGCGGTGGCGCGGCTGGGGAGCCTGGGCGGGGCGGCACGGGAGCTGGGCATCACCCAGCCCGCCGCCAGCAGCCGGATCCGGTCGATGGAACGACAGCTCGGGGTGGCGCTCGTCGACCGCTCGCCGCGCGGGTCGCGGCTGACCGACGCGGGGGCGCTGGTCACCGACTGGGCGCGGCGGATCGTGGAGGCGGCGGAGGCCTTCGACGCGGGCGCGCAGGCCCTGCGGGACCGCAGGGACTCACGGCTGCGGGTGGCGGCGAGCATGACGATCGCCGAGTACCTGCTGCCGGGGTGGCTGCTCGCGCTGCGCGCGGACCGGCCGGACACGGCGGTGTCGCTGCTGGCCGGGAACTCGGCGGCGGTGGCGGAGAGGCTGCTGGCGGGGGAGGCGGACGTGGGGTTCGTGGAAGGGCTCACGGTGCCGCCGGGGCTGGATTCCGCGGTGATCGCCCATGACCGGCTGATCGTGGTCGCGGCGCCGTCGCACGCGTGGGCCCGCCGGCGGCGGCCGATCGCGGCGGAGGAGCTGGCGAGCACGCCGTTGATCCTGCGGGAGAAGGGGTCGGGGACGCGGCAGGTTCTGGACGCGGCGCTCGGGGGGTTGGCTCGGCCGTTGATCGAGTTGTCCTCCACCACCGCGGTGAAAGCGGCGGCTGTGGGTGGGGCGGGGCCGGCGGTGTTGAGCGAGCTCGCGGTGGGGGAGGAGTTGGCGATGCGGCGGCTGGTGCGGGTTCCTGTGAACGGGATCGCTCTCGCCCGCGATTTGCGTGCGGTGTGGCCCACGGGGCACCGGCCGACCGGGCCGGCGCGGGATCTGCTGTCGCTGACGCGGGGGTGAGCCTCGTTGGGGCTGGGCTGGGCTGGGCTGGGGTGCGCTGCCCGGCGCTTACGGGGTGCCTCCCCCACTCTCGGCTCCGCTCGAGCGGGGGGACCCCCACCGCCCACCCGTGCCGCCCTGGGGGTACCTCCCAGGCCCTTGAGGCACTGGGGGAGGCACGACTGCCCGCGGTGGGCGGGCTACTTTCCCGCGGGAAGCGGCTGTGTGGCGTTGATCAACGCTTGCATTACTCGTGTGTCCTCACCCATCTCCGGGTGCCACTGGACGCCCAGGGCCCAGGCGGGTGTCGGGAGTTCGATCGCCTCCACCGTGCCGTCCTCCGCGTACGCCGACGGGATCAGGTTCCTGCCCAGGCGGTCCACCGCCTGGTGGTGGTAGGTGGGGACGGAGGTCTGTTCCGGGGCGATGCCGCCGTAGAGGGTGCCGGGGACCGGCTTGACCGGGTGGTGACCGAAGACGCCCGGCACCTCCGCGTGGCCGTCGATGTGCTGGACCAGGGTGCCGCCCAGGGCGACGTTCAGGAGCTGCATGCCGCGGCAGATGCCCAGCAGCGGGATCCGGCGGTCCAGGGCCGCCTCGATCAGGGCGAGTTCCCAGGCGTCCCGCGTCCGGGCGGGAGGTCCCGTGCGCGGGCCGGGCTCGGCGCCGTAGCGGACGGGTTCCACGTCCGGGCCGCCCGCGACGACCAGGCCGTCGAGCCGGGCCACGGTCGCCGCCGCCCGCTCCGGCGCGTCCGGGGGGAGCATCGCGGCCAGTCCGCCCGCCCGCTGCACCAGCCGCGGATAGCCGGCCGGCAGCAGCGCGGCGTCCAGTCGCCACACTCCCCAGCGCACACCGGACTCCGCGTACGTGCTGATGCCGATGAGTGGTCCGGCCGTCATGCCGAGCACCTTTCCCGCACCTCAGTCCCGTGACAACTCGGCCTCGGCCGCCGCCAGCGCTGCGAATTCCTCCTCCGGCGCCTTCGCCACCAGGTGCCTGCGGCTGTAGAGACCGAAGTACGCCACGGCCACGATGTAGACCGCCAGCGCGATGAACGCCGCCGTCACGTCCACCAGGAACGTCGCCACCAGCGCCGCACAGGCCAGCACCAGCGCCACCGACGAGGTGAGCACCCCGCCCGGCGTGCGGTACGGCCGCGGCAGCTCCGGCTCGCGGCGGCGCAGCACGATGTGCGAGAGGGACATCAGCGCGTACGAGATCGTCGCGCCGAAGACGGCGATGTTCAGCATGCGCGCGCCGTCGCCGGACCCGGCGGCCAGCGCGAAGCCGATCGCGCCGGGCACCAGCAGACCGAGGTAGGGCGCCCTGCGGCTGCTGGTGAGGGAGAGGAACCTCGGCAGGTAGCCCGCGCGGGACAGCGCGAAGAGCTGGCGCGAACCGGCGTAGATCAGCGAGAAGAACGACGCGACCAGTCCCGCGAGGCCCGCGTAGTTCACGATCCGGCTGAGCGCCGTCGCCTCGCCGTCCGGCTGGAGCGCCTCCACCAGCGGGTTGCCCGCCTCCTGGACCGCCGCCGAGCCGCGCGCCCCGGCCGCCGCGAAGAAGGTCACCACGGCCAGCACCACCAGGATGCCCATGGACCAGCGGATCGCCCTCGGCAGCGTACGGGCCGGCTCCCTGGTCTCCTCGGCGGCCAGCGGTACGCCCTCCACGCCCAGGAAGAACCACATGCCGAACGGGAACGCCGCCCAGATGCCCAGCAGCCCCATCGGCAGCCAGGAGTTCGCGCCGAACGCGGAGGAATCCACCGGGATGTCGTCCAGCGAGGAGGCGTCGAACTCGGGCAGCGCGCCGAGCGCGAACACGACCAGCGCCGCCACCGCGATGCCCGTGACGACGAAGCTGAAGCGCAGCGCCTCGCCCACGCCCCACAGGTGGATGCCGATGAAGATCACGAAGCAGGCCAGGTACACCGGCCAGCCGGACTCCAGGCCGAACAGGCCCAGCGACTCGACGTAGTCGCCGATGAAGATGGAGATCGCGGCGGGTGCGAGGACGTACTCGATGAGGATCGCGGTGCCGGTGAGGAAGCCGCCCCACGGCCCGAGCGCCCGGCGGGCGAAGCCGTAGCCGCCGCCGGCCGTGGGCAGGACCGACGACAGCTCGGCGAGGGCGAAGACCATGCAGGTGTACATGGCTCCCATCACCACCATGGCGATCGCCAGGCCGCCGAAGCCGCCCTCGGCCAGGCCGAAGTTCCAGCCCGAGTAGTCGCCGGACACGACGTAGGCGACGCCGAGGCCGGTCAGCAGCAGCCAGCCGGCGCTGCCGCGGCGCAGCTTCCTGCGTTCGAGGTAGTCGTCCGGCTCATCGGCGGGTTCACGGGACGCGGATGGAAGGCTCACAAGGCGACTCCCCAGGGGGCGGCGACGGCAGGGGGCAATGGAACGGATCCAGACCTTTGTGGGCCCATACCTTCGTGGCGCGGACACCGCGAGCGCAAGCCCCGTGCGTTAAGCCGCGGTAAACCATCCGCGTGGCGTCACGCCCTCACGCCAGGAAGCCCCGCAGCAGCGCCGCCGTCCCCGCGCAGTGCTCGCGCATCATCTCCCTCGCCCCGTCCGCGTCCCCCTCCAGCACCGCCTCGACCAGCGCCGCGTGCTGCCGCTGCGAGTGCTCCAGGTTGCGCACCAGCAGCGGGATGCAGTCCAGCAGGTCGTTCACCGTCGCCCGTACCGCCGCGTACTGCGCGGTCAGCGTCGGCGAGCCGCACAGCTCCGCCAGGGTGAGGTGGAACAGCGTGTCGAGGCGCCGGTAGTCGCCCAGCGGCGCGTCCTGCGTGCCGGACAGCGCCGCGCGCAGCCGCGCCGCCCGCTCCTTCGTCAGCCCGTGCGCCGCGCACAGCCCCGCCGCGCCCACCTCCAGCACCTCACGGAAGCGCAGCACGTCCTCGATGTCGACCTCGGCGATCCGCCGCCGCAGCTCCTCCTCCCCGGTGTCCGTCGGGCGGGGCAGCACGAACGTCCCGCCGTACCGGCCGCGCCGCGACTCCACCAGACCCTGGTCCTGGAGCACCTTCAGCACCTCGCGCAGCGTCACCCGGCTGATCCCCAGCCGCTCCGCCAGCTCCCGCTCGGCCGGCAGTCGCTCCCCGGCCGCCACCAGGCCCAGCCGCACCACCTGGAGGATCTGCTCCAGCGCCTCCTCGAAGCCGTTGCCCGCGCGGACCTGCCGCAGCACCGGCGCCAGGCGGTCCCCGACCGCGCCGGCCGTGTCGTCCGGCATCCGGCCGTGCCCCCTTCCCAAGCAATGGTTCCCGGCAATACCTTAAGGCTCCCGGCTCGGCCGAAGAAGGCCGGAAGAAGCTCGAAGAAGCCCGCAGAAGCCCGAGGAGGCCCTCCCGTGGCAGACCGCACACCCCCGCTCACCGTCGAGGAGCTGCACACCCTCGTCGCCGGCGGTGAGATCGACACCGTCGTCCTGGCCTTCCCCGACATGCAGGGACGCCTCCAGGGCAAGCGGTTCGCCGCGCGCTTCTTCCTCGACGAGGTGCTCCGGCACGGCGCCGAGGGCTGCAACTACCTGCTCGCCGTCGACGCCGACATGAACACCGTCGACGGCTACGCCATGTCCTCCTGGGAGACCGGCTACGGCGACTTCGCCATGTACCCCGACCTCGACACCCTGCGCCGGGTGCCGTGGAACGAGGGCACCGCCCTGGTCGTCGCCGACCTCGCCTGGGCCGACGGCACCCCGGTCGCCGCCGCCCCCCGGCAGATACTGCGCCGCCAGCTGGACCGCCTCGCCGCCCTCGGCTACACCGCTCAGGTCGGCACCGAGCTGGAGTTCATCGTCTTCAAGGACACCTACGAGCAGGCGTGGGACGCCGGCTACCGCGGGCTCACCCCCGCCAACCGGTACAACGTCGACTACTCGGTGCTCGGCACCGGCCGTGTCGAGCCCCTGCTGCGCCGCATCCGCAACGAGATGGCAGGCGCCGGGCTCACCGTCGAGTCCGCCAAGGGCGAGTGCAACCCGGGCCAGCACGAGATCGCCTTCCGCTACGACGAGGCCCTGATCACCTGCGACCAGCACGCGGTCTACAAGACCGGTGCCAAGGAGATCGCCGCCCAGGAGGGCGTCTCGCTCACCTTCATGGCCAAGTACAACGAGCGCGAGGGCAACTCCTGCCACATCCACCTCTCCCTCGCCGGCCTCGACGGCGAGACCGCCATGCCGGACTCCGCCGCGGTGCCGGACGCCATGTCCGAGGTCATGCGGCACTTCCTCGCCGGACAGCTCGCCGCGCTGCGCGAGTTCTCCCTGCTCTACGCCCCGCACATCAACTCGTACAAGCGGTTCCAGCCCGGCTCCTTCGCCCCGACCGCCGTCGCCTGGGGCCGCGACAACCGCACCTGCGCGCTGCGCGTGGTCGGCCACGGCCGCTCCCTGCGCTTCGAGAACCGGCTGCCCGGCGGTGACGTCAACCCGTACCTCGCCGTGGCCGGCATGGTCGCGGCCGGGCTGTACGGCATCGAGCAGAAGCTGGAACTGCCCGAGCCCTGCTCCGGCAACGCCTACACGGCCGGCTTCGCACACGTCCCCACCACTCTGCGCGAGGCCGCCGAGCTGTGGGAGAACAGCGCGATCGCCAAGGCGGCCTTCGGCGACGAGGTCGTCGCGCACTACCGCAACATGGCGCGCGTCGAGACCGACGCCTTCGACGCCGCGGTCACCGACTGGGAGCTGCGCCGCTCCTTCGAACGCATGTGAGGCCCTCCGTGTCCGACCAGCCCCCCGAGCTCCAGGTACGCAACCCCGCGACCGAGGAGGTGATCGCCACCGTCCCGGCCGCGACCCCCGCCGACGTCGACGCCGCCGTCGTACGCGCCGCACGCGCGCAGACCGCGTGGGCCGCCCTCGCCCCCGCCGACCGGGCCCGGCTGCTGCGCCGGTTCGCCGCCGCGGTCGACGAGCACGTCGAGGAACTGGCCCGCCTGGAGGTCCGCGAGGCCGGCCACACCCTCGGCAACGCCCGCTGGGAGGCGGGCAACGTCCGCGACCTGCTCGACTACGCGGCCGGGGGAGTGGAGCGTCTCACCGGCCGGCAGATCCCGGTCCCCGGCGGGGTGAACGTCACCTTCCTCGAACCGCTCGGCGTCGTCGGCGTCATCGCCCCCTGGAACTTCCCCATGCCCATCGCGGCCTGGGGCACCGCACCCGCCCTCGCCGCCGGCAACGCGGTGCTCCTCAAACCCGCCGAGACCACCCCCCTCACCGCCCTGCGCCTCGCCGAGCTCGCCCTGGAGGCGGGCCTGCCCGAGGGCCTGTTCCAGGTGCTCCCCGGGCACGGCCCCGTCGCCGGGAACGCCCTCGTCGAACACCCCGGCGTCGCCAAGATCGTGTTCACCGGGTCGACGACCGTGGGCAAACGGGTGTGGGCCAAGGGCGCGGACCGCCTCAAGCGCGTCACCCTCGAACTCGGCGGCAAGAGCCCCAACATCGTCTTCGCCGACGCCGACCTGGAGGCCGCCGCGGCCGCCGCCCCCATGTCCTTCCTCGACAACGCCGGACAGGACTGCTGCGCCCGCACCCGCATCCTCGTCCAGCGCTCCGCGCACGACCGGTTCCTGGAACTGCTCGCCCCCGCGATCGAGGCGGTCCGGGTGGGCGACCCGGCAAACGAGGACGTGGACATGGGCCCGCTGATCTCCGCCGCCCAGCTCGCCCGCGTCCGCTCCTACGTCACCGACGACCTCGACGGCATCCGCGGCAAGGCCCCCGAGGGCCCCGGCTACTGGTTCCCGCCCACCGTCCTCACCGGCGTCGGCCCGGACGACCGTGTCGCCGTCGAGGAGGTGTTCGGACCCGTCGCCGTCGTCCTCCCCTTCGACGACGAGGCCGACGCCGTCCGCCTCGCCAACGCCACCGACTACGGACTCTCGGGCTCGATCTGGACCCGGGACGTCGGCCGCGCCCTGCGCGTCTCCCGGGCCGTCCGCGCCGGGAACCTGTCCGTCAACTCCCACTCCAGCGTCCGCTACTGGACCCCCTTCGGCGGGTTCAAGCAGTCCGGCGTCGGCCGCGAGCTCGGCCCGGACGCGCTGGCCGCCTTCACCGAGACCAAGAACGTCTTCATCAGCACGGAGGCCTGAGGGCACATGAGCGAAGAGAACATCTGCCGCCGACTGGTCGGCCGCACCGCCGTCGTCACCGGAGCCGGCAGCGGCATCGGCCTCGCCACCGCCCGCCGGCTCGCCTCCGAGGGCGCGCACGTCGTCTGCGGGGACGTGGACGAGGCACGCGGCAAGGCCGCCGCCGAGGAGACCGGCGGCATCTTCGTGAACGTCGACGTCACCGACCCCGAGCAGGTCGAGGCACTGTTCAAGGCCGCGTACGACACCTACGGCAGCGTCGACGTCGCCTTCAACAACGCCGGGATCTCCCCGCCCGACGACGACTCCATCCTGGAGACAGGGCTGGACGCCTGGAAGCGGGTCCAGGAGGTCAACCTCACCTCCGTCTACCTGTGCTGCAAGGCCGCCCTCCCCTACATGCGGCGCCAGGGCAAGGGCTCCATCATCAACACCGCGTCCTTCGTGGCCCGGATGGGCGCGGCCACCTCGCAGATCTCGTACACCGCCTCCAAGGGCGGCGTCCTCGCCATGTCCCGCGAACTCGGCGTGCAGTTCGCCCGCGAGGGCATCCGGGTCAACGCCCTGTGCCCCGGCCCGGTCAACACCCCGCTCCTGCGGGAACTGTTCGCCAAGGACCCCGAGCGCGCCGCCCGCCGCCTGGTGCACATTCCGCTCGGCCGGTTCGCCGAGGCCGACGAGATCGCCGCCGCCGTCGCCTTCCTGGCCAGCGACGACTCCTCCTTCGTCAACGCCACCGACTTCCTCGTGGACGGCGGGATCTCGGGGGCGTACGTCACCCCCCTGTAGCCGTCGTCGTTACAGTGCCCGGATGAGCATGACGCCCCCGCCCGGCTGGTACCGCGACCCGCACGCACCGCACCTGGAACGCTGGTGGGACGGCACGGCCTGGACGGAGCACCGGCGCACGCCCGGTGCCCCCGCCGCGCCGCCGGCCCCGCCCGCCGGCGGCACCGGCCGCACGAAGGCGGTCGCGCTCACCACCGCCGGGGCCGTGCTGGCCGCGGCGGTCGTCACCGGCGCGGTGCTCCTCGGCGGGGACGGCGGCGACCCGGAGACGCGCACCGGTCCGACGGCCACCACGTCCGTCCCCGAGTCCCCGTCGCCGTCACCGTCCGCGTCCGAGTCGCCCGCCGGGGACCCGGACGTGGTCGAGGACCAGCTCAACGGGATCACCTTCCCGCTCCTCGACGGCTGGGTCCGGCCCGAGAACGTGACCCAGGACGACGTCGTCATGACCACCGACGGCACCCACGACTGCCCCGGCGACGGCAGCCTCTGCCGGCACGGCCTCGTCGTCTCCCGCACCGTCACCGAGAACGACGAGACCTCGCCCCGGGCGCTCGCCGAGGAGGACATCTCCGACGCGGCCGACGCGGCCTTCGACAAGGACTCCCTCGGCCAACGCCCCTACGGAGGCCTGGAGTCCCACGAGGTCGTGAAGTCCGGCCCGGTCGCGGTGGCGGGCCGCGCCGGCTACCTCGTGCGGTGGCGCGTCACCACCGCCAAGGGGCCCGGCGGCTACGTGCAGTCACTGGTGTTCCCCTCCAGCGTCGGCACCGGCTCCCCGGTCCTCGTCCGCTACGTCTTCGAGGCGGGGGAGGACAGCCCGCCCCCGGCCGACATGGACCGCATCACCGAGGGCATCCGCTCGGTCACCGACACGGCCTCCGGCGGCGGCGTCGGCAGCAGCATCGGCCCGGCGGACTGAGCCGTCACAGGAACGTGTGGCCCTCGCCCCGGTACGTCGGCACGGTCGCCGTCACCGCGTCGCCCTCCACCAGGTGCAGCGCGTCGAACCGTTCGCACAGCTCGCCCGCCTTGGCGTGCCGGAACCACACCGTGTCGCCGATCAGCAGGTCGTCGGCGGGCGAGCCCAGCAGCGGCGTCTGCACCTCGCCCGGCCCCTCCTGCGGGTCGTACCGCAGCCCCTCGGGCAGATACGGCACCGGCAGCCGGTCCGCGCCGGCCGCGCCCGACGCCGGATAGCCCCCGCCCAGCACCGTCACCACGCCGACACCGGGCCGCCGTACGACGGGCAGGGCGAACAGGGCCGCCGGACGCCCGCTGAACGACGTGTAGTTGTCGAACAGACGCGGCACGTACAGTCCCGAACCGGCCGCGATCTCGGTGACCGAGTCCTCCGCGGCGGTGTGCTGCACACTGCCCGTGCCTCCGCCGTTGACGAACTCCAGATCCGGTACGGCCTCCCGCACCGCCCGCACCACCGCGGCCCGCCGCTCGGCGAGTTCACGGCGCGCGACGGCCTGCATCAACCGCACCGCCCGCGACCGCAGCGGCCGCCCGGCCACCGCGTCGCCGACACCGGCCACATGACCCTCGTACGCCATGATCCCGACGAGTGCGAAGCCAGGGCGCCGGGCCACCGCGCGCGCGAACTCGGCGACCCGGTCGGGGGAGTGCAGCGGGGAACGCCGGGCGCCGATCCGCACCCGCCCGCCGAGCAGCTTCAGGGACGTGTCCAGCTCCAGGCAGACGCGCACCACTTCGTCGCCGCCCCCGCGCGAGGCGTCGATCAGGTCGAGCTGCGCCGGATCGTCGACCATGACCGTGACGGCGGCGGCGAGCTTGGGATCGGCGGCGAGCTCGGCGTAGCGGGCGCGGTCGGCGGAGGGGTAGGCCAGCAGGACGTCGTCGAAACCGGAACGGGCCAGCCACAGGGACTCGGCGAGGGTGAACGACATGACGCCCGCGAAACCGTCCCGGCCAAGGACCCGTTCGAGCAGCGCGCGACAGCGTACGGACTTGCTCGCGACCCGGACCGGCTTCCCGCCGGCCCTGCGGACCAGATCGTCCGCGTTGGCGTCGAAGGCCTCCAGGTCCACGATCGAGAAGGGGGCGTCGAGGTGGGCGGTGGCCCGGTCGTAACGGGCCCGGTCGGCGGCGCGCGCAGTCATGGGCGCAGCCTGCCAGACGGGATTACCGCACGGTAGGGGATGTTCCGGGCAGATGCCGCGGCCCTGCGGACTGGTTCCCGTTCGACGCGGACCACGCCGTAGAGTGACGCGCACGCACGACGGCGGAGCGGCGCCGGACGGAGGTCCGGACCGGGATGACGCGTCGTCCGTGCGGGTATCTCTACCCGGGACGAGTCCGTTGCCGGGCGGGCACGACGAAACGGGGGGTGCATGAGCACGGAAGCGCGCCGCGCCTCCCACCCCCCGCGCCCCACCGTCCCCCCGCGCCCCGCACACCCACCGAGGCCGACGGAACAACCGGAAACCCCCGCCGCCCCCCGCGGCAGCACCTCGGGCGGCTCCGGCCTCTTCGACCCCCGCGAACCCGCGCGTCCGCCGGCGGAGGGTTCCGCCCGCACGGACGTCGACGGCGCGGTCGGTCCTCGTGGGCGGACCTCGGGCGGCTCCGGCCTCTTCGACCCCCGCGAACCCGCGCGTCCGCCGGTGGAGGGTTCCGCCCGCACGGAGGCCGACGGCACGGCTGGTCCTCGTGGGCGGACCTCGGGTGGTTCCGGTGTGTTCGGGTCCCGTGAGTCTGCGCGTCCGTCGGTGGAGGGTTCCGCTCGTACGGAGGCCGACGGCGCGGTCGGTCCCCGTGGGCGGACTTCCGGTGGGTCCGGTGTGTTCGGGCCCCGTGAAACCGCGCGTCCGCCGGCCGGGAGGGTCGGTCCGCCGCGTTCTCCGGGCCTCGGTGACGGCGTGGCCGCCGGTACGGGCCCCGTCGCACCCCCGCCTCCGCGTGCCTCCGCCCGTTTCCCCGACACGCCGCCGACCGTCGGCCGGGGGACGCGGGCCCCGGGCGGCTCGCCCTCCGTACCGCCGCAGCCCACCGCGCGTGGCACGGCCACCCCTCCCGAAACCCCGTCGGAGACCACCACCCGCCTGCGCGCCGTGCGGCCCGCACGACCGGGCACGCCTCCGGCGTCCGACACGCGGCCGGGCGCCGGTCAGGAGCGCCGCCCCGGAGTGAACCCCGCGTCCGGCGACGGCGGCGCGAGCCGTTCCGGGGCGTACGCGCCGGCCGGTGCGGGCCCGGTGGACGGGCCCGATCCCGCGCTCTCCTGGAGTGCCCCCATGGCGCCGGGCGGTACGCCCGGAGCGGGGCGGCCCGTGGTGTCGTTCGGGAAGCCCGAGGGGTACGACGAGGGCGCGCGGCCCCGGCCGCTCGGGCGGCGGGGGCGGTCGCAGGCCGTCGCGGCCGCCGCCTGCCTCGTCCTCGGGACGGGACTCATCGGCGGTGCCGTCACCGGAAGCTGGCTCGCCGGGGACCCCGACGGGCCGGGCGCCCGAAGCGGCTTCGCCGCCGCCCAGGACCTGTGGCACAGCGTCCCGGTCGACCAGCTGTTCCCGCCCACCCTCCAGGGCGAGGGCGCGGGCCCCGGCGGCGCCGACCGGACCTGGACCCGTATCGCCGTGGCCCCCGACAGCGGCTGCAAGAACGCCTTCGACGCCCTCCTGCGCAAGGTCCTCGCCCCCGTCGGCTGCGAGCGCCTGCTGCGCGCCACCTACACCGACGCCACCCAGAGCCATGTCACCACCGTCGGCCTGCTGTTCACCGAGGCCGACGCCGCCGCCATGACCTCCCTCGCCCGCCGCTTCGACAAGGAACGCCTGGACCGCCGTACCGACCTCATGCCCCTGCCGTACGCCGAGCAGGGCACCGCCGCCGCCGGATTCGGCGCCGCACAGCGCGCCACCTGGACGGTCTCCGTCCTCACGGACGCCCCCGTCGTCGTCTACGCCGTCTCCGGCTGGGCCGACGGCCGCACCGTCGACACCCCGCAACCCGCCGAGGACGCCATGCAGTCCGGAGCCACCACCGCCCCCGCCCAGGCAGGCCTCGGCCACGAGGCCCAGGGCCTCGCCGACCGCGTCGAACGCGGCCTGCGCAAGAAGACCGGCACCGTCACGGAGCAGCCGTCATGAGGCCCGTCACCGGCCGGCGCCCCGCCGCGGCGGCACTCGGCGGCCTCCTCGCCACCGCCCTCGTACTCGTCCCCGCCACCACCGCGCACGCCGACGGCATCCGCGCCCGGCAGTGGTCCCTGGAGGCCATGCACACCGAGCAGGTGTGGCAGACCACGAAGGGCGCGGGCGTCACCGTCGCCGTCCTGGACACCGGCGTCGAGGCCGACCACCCCGACCTCGACGGCAACGTCCTCACCGGCAAGGACCTCGTCGGCTTCGGCGCGAGGGAGGGCGACCGCGCCTGGGCCCGCCACGGCACCGCCATGGCCGGCATCATCGCCGGCCACGGACACGGCCCCGGCAACGCCGACGGCGTCATGGGCATCGCGCCCGAGGCGAAGATCCTCCCCGTCCGCGTGATCCTGGAGGACGGCGACGACGCCCGCGCCGAGGCCCGCAAGACCCGCGGCAACGCCCTCGCCGAGGGCATCCGCTGGGCCGCCGACAACGGCGCCGACGTCATCAACCTCTCCCTCGGTGACGACTCCGCCTCCGCGCACCCCGAACCCGGCGAGGACCAGGCCATCCAGTACGCCCTGCGCAAGGGCGTGACCGTCGTCGCCTCCGCCGGGAACGGCGGCGAGAAGGGCGACCACGTCTCCTACCCGGCCGCCTACCCGGGCGTCATCGCCGCCACCGCCGTCGACCGCTACGGCACCCGCGCCCCGTTCTCCACCCGTCGCTGGTACGCCACGGTCAGCGCCCCCGGCGTCGACGTGATCATCGCCGACCCCGACCACAAGTACTACGAGGGCTGGGGCACCAGCGCCGCCGCCGCGTTCGTCTCCGGCGCCGTCGCCCTGGTCAAGGCCGCCCACCCGGACCTGGCCCCGGCCCAGATCAAGCGGCTCCTGGAGGACACCGCCCGCAACGCCCCCGCCGACGGCCGCGACGACTCCCGCGGCTTCGGCTTCATCGACCCGGCCGCCGCGATCGAGGCCGCGTCCCGGACGGAGCCGGAGGGCCTGAAGTCGGCGGCGTACGGCGACAAGTACTTCGGCCCCGGCCCGGACACCGCCGGCTCCGACGACGACACCGCCGACTGGGCGGCCCCCCTGGCGGGCGGCGCGGGCGGTGTGCTGCTGGTCGCCGCGGTGGTCCTGTGGCGCGGCCGCCGCACCCGCTCCTACGACGAGGCCTGAGCCCCGGCCGGGTCACCCGCGGTGTCCCCGGTGAACACGGACACCGCCGCCCGCGCCGCGGCCTCGGTCAGTGCGACCCCCTCCTCCCGGGTCGCACTGCCCCGCGACAGCACCGCCACCAGGTAGCCGTGGCCGCCCGCCGTCACCCGCCCGATGCTGTTGATCACCCACAGCCCGGTGGTGCTCCGCCGCAGCCAGCCGTTCTTCAACGCCCATTCCGCACCGTCGGCCGCCGCCGACACACCCCACCGCTGCCCCACGGCGATCCGCTCCATCAGCTCCCGCACATACGCCCGTGAGGCCTCGTCCAGCTCCGAACCCTCCGCGTCGAACACCTGCCGCAACAGCGCGATCTGGTCGACCGCCGTGGTCCGCGTCAGCCCCCACAGCGGGCCGTCCCCGCCCGCCGTCCCCGTCAGCCCGAACCGCTCGTTCGCGGCGTCGAGCCCGTCCGCCGTCCCGATCACCCGCCACAGCGCCGACGTGGAGTCGTTGTCACTGTTCTCGATCATGGCGGCGGCGTACGTCCTCTCCTCGGCGGTCAGCGTCCGCCCCGCGTCCTGCGCCTGGAGCAGCAGCGCCGCCAGGACGTCGACCTTGACGATGCTCGCCGTGTCGAAGGCGCCCCCTCCGTACGAGGCGCTCTCCCCGGAGTCCGGGTCGAGCACCGCCACCGACACCTCGGCGCCGTCCGCCACGTCCACCGATCCCATGGCCGCCGCCAGCAGCGCGTCCCGGTCCACCGCCGCCTCCGTCACGCTCTCCACCGCCGCTTCCTCCCCTCCGGTCGCCCGCGAGGCCGACGAGGATACGGTTTCCGCCGTCCGCGGATGCGCCCACGAGGTCATGTACATCGCCCCCGCCGCCGTACCGCACCCGGTGGCGGCCAGGCAGAGGGCGAGGGGGACCAGGGCACGGCGCCGGGACCGGCGGGCACGCTGCCGCCGCGGCCTGCTGGAGGAGTCCATGGCCGCGATGGTCGGGGCGGTGGCTGTGCGGACCGTTGGACGGAGCTGAGAACCGGCTCAGATCTCGGTGAGAGGCCGGTGAGGAACGCCGTCCACCCCCCGATAGGGTCGGTGACCGTGGCGAACAAGAACATTCCCGACTCCCCGTTCCGCGACGACGACGGCACCGCCGACCCCCGGCTGAGCGCCGCGCTCGCCGCCTGGGCCGAGGACGGCAACGCCGTCGGCCCCGTCCTGGAGGCGCTCAAGGGCGCCCGGCTGCTCGTCCCCGTCGTGGCCGTCCTCGGCGAGGTGGAGGAGGACGAGAACGGGCTGCGCCGCGAGAAGACCAGCGACATGGCCGTACCGACCCTGAAGGCCGGCGGGCGCACCGCCCTGCCCGCCTTCACGTCCACCGAGTCGCTCGCCCGCTGGGACCCGGCGGCCCGCCCCGTCGCCGTACCGCTGCACCAGGCACTGCAGGCCGCCGCGCACGAGAAGGCGGACACGGTCGTCCTGGACCTGGCCGGGCCCGTGCCCTTCGAGCTGACCGGCCCCACGCTGATCGCCCTCGCCGAGGGCCGCACCAGCACCGCCCCGCTCGCCGACCCGGCCGTCGTCGAGGCCGTACGGGCCGCCGTCGCCGCGGAGCCCGCCGTGCTGCGCGCCCACCTCGGGCCGGGACAGGCCGACGGCACTCTCGCCCTCGTCCTCGACCCCGCCGCGCCCACCGCGGAGGCCGCCCGCGCCGTGGCCCAGCGGCTGGCCGCCGACGAGACACTGAGGGCCCGCCTGGTGCACGGCCTCGACCTGGCAGTCCTGCCGGCCGGAACCACGCCTCCGGGCGAGCCCCTGTACGTACGTCCCTGACGTCCTAGCCGTAGAGCGGCCCGGTGTACTTCTCACCCGGGCCCTGGCCGGTCTCGTCCGGGACCAGGGAGGCCTCGCGGAACGCCAGCTGGAGCGACTTCAGACCGTCGCGCAGCGGTGCCGCGTGGAACGAGCTGATCTCCGTCGCGGAGGCGTCCAGCAGACCGGCCAGCGCGTGCACCAGCTTGCGGGCCTCGTCCAGGTCCTTGAACGTGTCGCCCTCCTCGGTCAGACCGAGCTTCACGGCGGCGGCGCTCATCAGGTTGACGGCGACCGTCACGATCACCTCGACCGCCGGGACCTCCGCGATGTCGCGGGCCATGGCGTCGAAGTCGGGGTTGCCGGGGGTCTCGGGGGTGTCCGAGGGGGAGGTGTCACTCATGCCCCACACGATAGGCGCAGACGCGTGTCCCCTTGACAGCAGGAGGCACGAGGCACGCGGTTAGCGCACGCCTTCCGGAGCTGCTAACCTTGTGTAACGACCGGTCGGACCCGTATGCCTCACGGCACGCGAGCCCGGCCCACAAGTGGAGGCTTCGAACTCCCACCTGGCCGCCCTCAGGGCGGCGGGTCACCGGTCAGGCGGTCCCGTCCCCGAGGCGGCGATCCGCCCGAAAGCGCGCCCCGCGGTCCCCGTGGTGGTGTTCCGGTAGTTCGAGGAACCCCGCCTGTGATCGTCCGGGGCATTTTTTCTGCTTCGGCGCGGTTAGGTCTTACGCATACAGACGTTACGCGGCTGTCCGCCAGACCGTCGCGTGGTGCTACCGAGGAGGATCCATCAGCGCCGAGCCCCGCATCAACGACCGGATTCGCGTTCCCGAGGTGCGACTTGTCGGTCCCAGCGGCGAGCAGGTCGGGATTGTCCCGCTTGCCAAGGCCCTGGAGCTTGCGCAGGAGTACGACCTCGACCTCGTCGAGGTCGCGGCGAACGCCCGTCCGCCCGTGTGCAAGCTCATGGACTACGGGAAGTTCAAGTACGAGTCGGCCATGAAGGCCCGTGAGGCGCGCAAGAACCAGGCGCACACGGTCATCAAGGAGATGAAGCTCCGGCCGAAGATCGACCCGCACGACTATGACACCAAGAAGGGTCACGTCGTCCGGTTCCTCAAGCAGGGCGACAAGGTCAAGATCACGATCATGTTCCGTGGTCGCGAGCAGTCCCGGCCGGAGCTCGGCTACCGACTGCTGCAGCGTCTCGCGGAGGACGTCCAGGACCTCGGTTTCGTGGAGTCGAACCCGAAGCAGGACGGTCGCAACATGATCATGGTTCTCGGTCCGCACAAGAAGAAGACCGAGGCGATGGCCGAGGCTCGCCAGGCACAGGAAGCCCGCAAGGCGGAGGCGAAGGCCAACCCCGGCCGTTCGATGAACGCCGCGGACCCCGACGCCGCGAACGCCGACGCCCCGGCCGAGGCTTCCGCGGAGGCGTGACCCCCGGGAGGACGCGAGTCCCCCAGGACGTAACCGAAACAAGTACGACGCTCCACCGTGCCCGGTTCTCATGACCGGGCACCGGAGCGCCACCGACGAGGAGAGAACGGCGCTATGCCGAAGAACAAGTCGCACAGCGGTGCCAGCAAGCGCTTCAAGATCACCGGCTCCGGCAAGGTGCTCCGCGAGCGCGCCGGCAAGCGCCACCTGCTCGAGCACAAGTCGTCCCGCGTGACGCGTCGCCTCACCGGCAACGCCGAGATGGCCCCGGGCGACGCCGCGAAGATCAAGAAGCTTCTCGGCAAGTGACGTACGGGCGCCACTGAGCGCCGTACGGCAGGACCGGGACCCCATCGATACCGGGTCGTGTGAGGACAACCACGGCCCCGCTACAAGGAGTTAACAAGTGGCACGCGTCAAGCGGGCAGTCAACGCCCACAAGAAGCGCCGGGCGATCCTCGAGCAGGCCTCCGGCTACCGCGGTCAGCGCTCGCGCCTGTACCGCAAGGCCAAGGAGCAGGTCACCCACTCGCTGGTCTACAACTACAACGACCGCAAGAAGCGCAAGGGTGACTTCCGCCAGCTGTGGATCCAGCGCATCAACGCCGCTGCCCGCGCCAACGGCATCACGTACAACCGCTTCATCCAGGGCCTGAAGGCCGCCAACGTCGAGGTCGACCGCAAGATCCTCGCGGAGCTGGCCGTCAACGACGCGACCGCCTTCGCGGCGCTGGTCGAGGTCGCGCAGAAGGCGCTGCCGGCCGACGTCAACGCGCCGAAGGCCGCGTGACGCTGCGTCGGCTTTGAGCCGCACGTGAGTGCAGGACCCGCAGGCTTACGGCTTGCGGGTCCTGTTGTTTGCCGTTCCACGGCGGGTTCTCGGCTGCGGGTCCGTAGGGGCTGGTCGCGCAGTTTCCCCGCGCCCCCGGGCGTTGCGGCGGGCCTCCGCCTGCACGGCGGCCGTACGTCGGTGCCGGGGGCGATGCTGATGCCGCGCCCCAAGAAATGCCGCTCGTTGCGATTCTCCCGAAGGTGAAGAAGATGCCCCCCGTCAGCCCCGAGCCGATCTCTCCCCGTTCCACCCGCGTGAGTGCCGCCCGGCGGCTCGGCAAGCGGAACTTCCGGGGGAAGGAGCGGCTGTTCCTCGCCGAGGGGCCGCAGGCCGTGCGGGAGGCCGCCGGCCACGGGGACACGCTCGTCGAGCTGTTCGCCACCGTCGAGGCCGCCGAGCGGTACGCCGACATCATCGGCGGGGCCCGCGACGCCGGCGCCCGGATCCACCTCGCCTCCGAGGACGTCATCGCCGACATCTCCACCACCGTCACCCCGCAGGGACTCGTCGGGGTGTGCCGGTTCCTGGACACGCCGTTCGAGGAGATCCTCGCCGCCCGGCCCAGGCTCGTCGCCGTCCTCGCGCACGTCCGCGACCCCGGGAACGCCGGCACCGTGCTGCGCTGCGCCGACGCCGCCGGAGCCGAGGCCGTCGTCCTCACCGACGCCTCCGTCGACCTGTACAACCCCAAGGCCGTGCGTGCCTCCGTCGGCTCCCTGTTCCACCTGCCCGTCGCCGTCGGCGTCCCCGTCGAACGGGCCGTGAGCGGACTGCGGGACGCGGGCGTGCGGCTGCTCGCCGCCGACGGCGCCGGGGACCGGGACCTCGACGACGAGCTCGACAAGGGCACCATGGGCGGGCCCACCGCCTGGGTCTTCGGCAACGAGGCCTGGGGCCTGCCCGAGGAGACCCGCGCCCTCACCGACGCCGTCGTCCGCGTCCCCATCCACGGAAAGGCGGAGAGCCTGAACCTCGCCACCGCCGCCGCCGTATGTCTCTACGCGTCGGCACGTGCACAGCGCGCCGCCGGAGGGTGCCGCTCCGTCACCGGGAACTAGTAGGGTGACCAGCTCGGGGACCCTCCCCCAAGCTCTCGGCAGGACTCGAGCACGGGGCGCCCCGAGGACGTTCGAGAGGTGGGGTACGGGGATGAGCGTCGGCACGAGCAGCGCACCGGGAGCACAGCGGGCGGCGCGCCCGCCCGCGCCCCGGCCCGGTGATCTCGCCGAACTCGGCCTCGACCCCGACCAACTGCCCGACGGACTCGTCGTCGCCGACGAGCACGGACGGGTGATCTGCTTCAACGCGGCGGCCGTCCGCATCACGGCCGTCCCCGCCGGGCAGGCCCTCGGACAGCGGCTGGAGACCGCCCTGCCGTTAGAGGACCTGGAGGGCCGCCGCTGGTGGCAGCTCACCGACCCCTACGGCGGCCTCGCCATCCGCGTCCGCCAGCCTGAACGCAACCTGCTGCTCCCCGGCGGCCGCGAGGTCCTCGTCTCCGCCCGCTACGTCCGCGCCGAACCCACCGGCCCCGTCCGCCGCGTCGTCGTCACCCTGCGCGACACCGAGGCCCGGCGCCGCACCGAGCGCAGCCACGCCGAACTGATCGCCACCGTCGCCCACGAACTGCGCTCCCCACTCACCTCCGTCAAGGGCTTCACGGCCACCCTGCTCGCCAAGTGGGAGCGGTTCACCGACGACCAGAAACGGCTGATGCTGGAGACCGTCGACGCCGACGCCGACCGGGTCACCCGGCTCATCGCCGAGCTGCTCGACATATCCCGCATCGACTCCGGGCGCCTGGAGGTGCGCCGCCAGCCCGTCGACATCGGGGCCGCCGTCGGACGGCACATCCAGGCCTACGTCGCCGCCGGACAGCAGGCCGACCGGTTCCTGCTCCGCGTGCAGCACCCGCTGCCCGACCTGTGGGCCGACCCCGACAAGGTCGACCAGGTGCTCAGCAACCTGCTGGAAAACGCGGTGCGCCACGGCGAGGGAACTGTCACCATCGACATCACGCCCTCGGCGTCCCCGCGCGAACGGGAGGACACCGGCACGTCGGTCACGGTGAGCGACGAGGGGCCCGGCATTCCGGAGGAGTCCATGAACCGCGTCTTCACCCGCTTCTGGCGGGGCAGCAAGCGCGGCGGGACGGGCCTCGGGCTGTACATCGTCAAGGGCATCGTCGAAGCCCACGGCGGCACCATCACGGTCGGACGCGCCCCCGGCGGCGGCGCGCAGTTCCGATTTACGTTGCCCGTGGCGGCCCCCGCGTATCTCACCTGAGATCCGGGCCGGGCCCCACGGGCGCATCCGCGTTCCCCCACCCCGTTAGACTCGGCCTTTGGCACCTTTGTGTCCCAAAAACCAGGACGCACCGTCCCGAGTCGGTACGGGGACCATCAGCCAGCCAATCGGAAGTACGGGAAGAGATGTCGGCACCGAATAAGTCGTACGACCCTGTCGAGGTCGAGGCGTTGAAACCGGAAGAGATCGAGCGCATGCGGGACGAGGCGCTCGCCGCCTTCGCCGCCGCGGACTCCCTCGACGCGCTCCAGGAGGCCAAGGTCGCCCACACCGGCGGCACCTCCCCGCTGTCGCTGGCCAACCGCGAGATCGGCGCCCTGCCGCCGCACGCCAAGGCCGACGCCGGCAAGCGCGTCGGCCAGGCGCGCGGTGCCGTGAACAAGGGCCTCGCCGCCCGTCAGGCCGAACTCGAGGCCGAGCGCGACGCGCGCGTCCTGGTCGAGGAGGCCGTGGACGTCACGCTGCCCCACGACCGCGTCCCGGCCGGCGCCCGCCACCCGCTCACCACGCTCTCGGAGCGCATCGAGGACATCTTCGTGGCCATGGGCTACGAGGTCGCCGAGGGCCCCCAGGTCGAGGCCGAGTGGTTCAACTTCGACGCCCTCAACATCGGCCCGGACCACCCGGCCCGCGGCGAGGCCGACACCTTCTTCGTGCAGGGCCCCGAGGGCGGCACCGAGTCCGGTGTCGTGCTGCGCACCCACACCTCGCCCGTGCAGATCCGCTCCCTGCTCGACCGCGAGCTGCCGGTCTACGTGATCTGCCCCGGCCGGGTGTACCGCACCGACGAGCTGGACGCCACGCACACCCCCGTCTTCCACCAGGTCGAGCTGCTCGCCGTGGACGAGGGCCTGACCATGGCGGACCTCAAGGGCACCCTGGACCACATGGTCCAGTCGCTGTTCGGCGCGGAGATGAAGACCCGGCTGCGGCCGAACTTCTTCCCCTTCACCGAGCCGAGCGCCGAGATGGACATGCTCTGCTACGTCTGCAAGGGCGCGTCCGTCGGCAACCCCGACCGCCCCTGCCGCACCTGCTCCAGCGAAGGCTGGATCGAGCTGGGCGGCTGCGGCATGGTCAACCCGCGGGTGCTCACCGCCTGCGGCGTCGACCCGGAGAAGTACAGCGGCTTCGCCTTCGGGTTCGGCATCGAGCGGATGCTGATGTTCCGCCACAACGTCGAGGACATGCGAGACATGGTCGAGGGTGACGTCCGGTTCACCCGGCCGTTCGGGATGGAGATCTGATGCGGATCCCGCTTTCTTGGCTGCGGGAGTACGTCGACCTGCCGGCGACGGAGACCGGCCGTGACGTACAGGCCAAGCTCATTTCGGCCGGTCTCGAGGTCGAGACCGTCGAGCACCTCGGCGCCGACCTCAAGGGCCCCCTCGTCGTCGGCCAGGTGCTGACCATCGAGGAGCTGGAGGGCTTCAAGAAGCCGATCCGCTTCTGCACGGTCGACGTGGGCCAGGCCAACGGCACCGGTGAGCCGCAGGAGATCGTCTGCGGCGCCCGCAACTTCGCCGTCGGCGACAAGGTCGTCGTGGTCCTCCCCGGCGCCACCCTGCCCGGCGGCTTCTCGATCAGCGCCCGCAAGACCTACGGCAAGACGTCCCACGGCATGATCTGCTCCGCCGACGAGCTGGGCATGGGCGACGACGGCACCCACGGCATCATCGTGCTGCCGCCCGAGACCGAGGTCGGCAAGGACGCCATCGAGCTCCTCGAACTGGTCGACGAGGTCCTGGACATCGCCGTCACCGCCAACCGCGGCGACTGCCTGTCCATCCGCGGCGTCGCCCGCGAGACCGCCATCGCCTACGGCCTGCCGCTGCGCGACCCGGCGCTGCTCGACGTGCCCGGGCCGAACGCCTTCGGCTACCCGGTGCAGGTCTCCGACCCGGCCGGCTGCGACCGCTTCACCGCCCGCACGGTGACCGGGCTCAGCCCCGAGGCGCGCTCCCCGATCTGGCTGAAGCGCCGGCTCCAGAAGGTCGGCATGCGTCCGATCTCGCTCGCCGTCGACGTCACCAACTACGTGATGATGGAGCTCGGCCAGCCGCTGCACGCCTACGACCGCTCCCTGGTCCAGGGCACCATCGGCGTGCGCCGGGCCGAGGAGGGCGAGAAGATCGTCACCCTCGACGGCGTCGAGCGGAAGCTGCACGCCGAGGACCTCGTCATCACCGACGACCGCGGCCCGATCGGCCTCGCGGGCGTCATGGGCGGCGCCGACACGGAGATCGCCGACCACGACGACCTCGAGAAGTCGACCGGCGACGTGGTGATCGAGGCGGCCCACTTCGACCAGGTGTCCATCGCGCGCACCGCCCGTCGGCACAAGCTGTCCTCCGAGGCGTCCCGCCGCTTCGAGCGCGGCGTCGACCCGCAGGCCGCCGCCGCCGCCGCGCAGCGCACCGTCGACCTGCTGGTGCTGCTCGCGGGCGGTACCGCCGAGGCGGGCGTCACCGAGGTCATCGCCCCGACCGCGCCGCACACCATCACCGTCCCCGCCGACCACCCGGACAAGGTCGCGGGGGTGACGTACGGCCGGGAGACCGTCGTACGCCGCCTCCAGGAGGTCGGCTGCGACGTGTACGGCCAGGACGAGCTCATCGTCACCGTGCCGTCCTGGCGGCCCGACCTCACCGACGCCAACGACCTGGCCGAGGAGGTCATCCGGCTGGAGGGCTACGAGAACCTGCCCTCCACGCTGCCCAGGCCGCCGGCCGGCCGAGGCCTGACCGCCCGCCAGCGCCTGCACCGCCGGATCGGCCGCGCCCTGGCCGGGGCCGGTTACGTCGAGGCGCTGAACTACCCGTTCGTCAGCGAGCAGGTCTTCGACCAGCTCGGCCTGGAGGCCGACGACCCGGCCCGCCGCGTCGTCAAGCTGGTCAACCCGCTCAACGACGAGGAGCCCGCGCTGCGCACCTCGCTGCTGCCGGGCCTGCTCGGCGCGCTGCGCCGCAACGACGGCCGGGGCTCGCACGACCTCGCGCTGTTCGAGACCGGCCTGGTCTTCCGGCCGCGCGAGGAGCAGCGGGTCGCCGCGAACCTGCCCGTCGACCGCCGCCCCAGCGAGGCCGACATCGCCGCGCTGGACGCCGCGCTGCCCGACCAGCCGCGGCACGTCGCCGTCGTGCTGGCCGGCGCCCGCGAGCAGGCCGGCTGGTGGGGCAAGGGCCGCGCGGCCGACTGGGCCGACGCGGTGGAGGCCGCCCGGACCGTCGCCCGCGAGGCCGGCGCCGAACTGGGCGTCCGTAAGGGCCAGTACGGGCCGTGGCACCCGGGCCGCTGCGCCGAGCTGACCGTCACCGTCGACGGCGCTGAGCGCGTCATCGGCCACGCCGGTGAGCTGCACCCGCGCGTCCTGAAGACCCTGGGCCTGCCCGCGCGCGGCTGCGCGATGGAGCTGGACCTGGACGCCCTGGAGCAGGTCGGCGACGGCATCCCGCAGGCGCCGGGCATCTCCACCTTCCCGGTCGCCACGCAGGACGTCGCGCTGGTCGTCGACGCGTTCGTGCCCGCCTCGGACGTCGAGGCGGCACTGCGCGAGGGCGCCGGTGAACTGCTGGAGTCCATCCGCCTGTTCGACGTGTACGAGAACGCCGAGCAGCTCGGTGAGGGCCGCAAGTCCCTGGCCTACGCACTCCGCTTCCGCGCGACCGACCGCACCCTGACCGTCGACGAGGCCTCGGCGGCCCGGGAATCGGCGGTCGCCCTGGCGGGCGACCGCACCGGAGCGGTCCTGAGGGGCTGACCCAGCCCGCCCGCCACTCCCGACCCGTCCGCCACTCCCAGCCCGTCCGGCGTTTGAGGGCAAGGGGTCTGGGGCGCAGCCCCAGGGACGATGGGGGTCCCCCGCTCGAGCGAAGCCGAGAGTGGGGGAGGGAAGGGGCGGCGGGGGCGAAAACACAAAAGTCCCCAGCCGCCCGCGAGGACAACCGCACGGAGACCGGCCCACGAGGCCGATAACCACCGGAAACGGGGGGCGTGGGAGGCGCACAGCACGCCTCCCACGCCCCCCGTTCCCCTCATCCCACCGGTCACCTCACTCGTTCGGGTGACTATTCGGGCCGATACGTCCGGATCAGGCCACACGGTCGACAGAATCAGACCGGCCTCTCGAGGCCGGTCTGCGCTGTCCGGGCCTATATGGGGGGCCATCGGCATGATCCGTTTCAAGCCTGGGGCTCCCCGCAGGGTGCCACCCCGGTTCCTGTCCTCACGGGTACCCACCTTCGCGGTGCCCACCGCCCTGGGCGCCACCGCGGTCGCCTACCGGCTGACCTGCCCGCTCGCCTACGACGAAGCCCTCGGCGCGCGCCTCGTCAGCAGCGCCGTGATGTGCGCGATCGTCACCGGCCTGGTGATGCACGTCCGGCGCCGGCTGCTGCGCGAGCTGCGGCTGGCCCGCCGGGCCGCGGAGGCCGCGCAGAGCGCGCTGCTGCGGCCGCCGCCCCCGCGGGTCGACGGCCTGGCCGCCGCCGCGGTCCACCTCTCCGCCGACCCCGGAGCCCGGATCGGCGGCGACCTGTACGAGGTGGTCGCCACCGAGCACGGCGTACGGGCCGTCATCGGTGACGTCCGCGGTCACGGGCTCGGAGCCGTGACGACCGTCGCCGCCGTCCTCGGCAGCTTCCGCGAGGCCGCCCACGACGAGGCCGAACTCGCCGGTGTGCTGCGCCGGCTGGAGCGGGCGATGGACCGGCACCTGCGGGAGCGGGCCCGCGGCGGGCACGACCCGGCGGACGCCGCCCAGGACGGCCCGCCCGGCGAGGAGTTCGTCACCGTCCTGCTGCTGGAGATCCTCCCGGACGGGGGCGTACGGGCCCTGAACTGCGGCCACCCCTGGCCGTATCTGCTGACCGGCGCACGGGCCGAACCGCTCGCCCGCACCGATCCGCTCCCGCCGCTCGGCCCGTTCCCGCTGCCGTCCGAACTCCCCGTCGTGCCCTGCGGGCCCCTGCTGCCCGGCGACGCGCTCGTCCTGTACACGGACGGAGCCGAGGAGGCACGGGACGCCGAGGGCCGGTTCTTCCCGCTGCGGGACGTCCTCACCGAGGCCGCGCGCGAGCACCCGCTCACACCCCGGTCCGTACTGCGCACGGTCCTCACGGCACTGCTGCGGCACACCGTCGGCCCGCCGAAGGACGACGTGGCCCTGCTGATCCTGAGGAACGAGCGGCAGACGGGGGGCACCCCCACCGGGGTGCGCGCCGCAGTGCGGCCGGCCACCGCGCACCCGCACCCGACGGGTCACCTCCGGTCCCCGGCGTGACCGGCGGCACCACGCCGTCCGTCCCGCCACGGAGTGTCGGGCAGGCAGCAGGACGGACGGCGTGGAACGGGCCGTCGCACTGTACGAGGGGGAGCCGACGGCCCGGCCGGCCTCTTTCGAGGCATCTCAGTCAACCGGCCGGACACGTTCGGCGACAGCGCGCGCACACTGCGGATTCGAGCACTCCCTTCACACCCCGTGTGAACGCGCGGCCACTACTCTGTCCGGCACCGAGCCACCGGGGGGCCCTGAATGCAGCCCAATTCTCTGCTCGACGCGATCCTCGACGAGGCCGGGATCTCGCACGCGGGCCTGGCCGCCCACGTCAACCAGGCCGGACGGGCGCGCGGCCTGTCGCTCCGCTACGAACACACCGCCGTGGCGCGCTGGCTGAAGGGACAGCGGCCCCGGGGACAGGTGCCCGACCTGATCTGCGAGGTGCTCGCCGCCCGGCTGCACCGCCAGGTCACCCTCGACGACATCGGCCTCGGCGTGCCCGGCGAGCCGTCCGTCCCGCACACCGGCTCGCTCTCCGGGTTCGTCGAGCGGGCCACCGCGCTGTGGCGCTCCGACCAGCAGCGGCGCCCGCACATACTCGGCGCCCCCGCCGTCACCGGCACGCCCGCCGTCATGCCCGTATGGGAGTGGGAGAACCCGCCCGAGGACATGGACGTCTCCCGCGGCGGCCGGCACCGGGTCACCCCCGGCGACCTCGACACGCTGCGCGCCGCCCGCACCCACTACGAGCAGATGTACCGCAAGGCGGGCGGCGTCGCGACCCGCGCCCGGATCGTCGGCTTCCTCAACACCGAGGCCGCCCCGCTGCTGCGCGGCCGCTACACCGACGCCACCGGCCGCCAACTGCACCGCGCCACCGGCGGCCTGGTGGCGGTCGCCGGCATCTGCGCGTACGACTCCGACGCGCACGGCCTCGCCCAGCGCTACTTCCACCAGGCGCTGCGCCTGGCGAAGGCCAGCGGGGACCGGGGGCTCGGCGCCTACGCGATCGCGCTGCTCGTCAACCAGTCGCTGTACCTGCGGGAGTACCGGCAGGCCGTCGCCTTCGCGGAGGCCGCGCTGCGCGCCGCCGGCACCGACATCACCCCGGCCCTCGCCTCCGACCTGTACGCGATGCAGGCCAAGGCGTACGCGCACCTCGGCGACGGCGGCAGCGCGCTGTCCCGCATCCGGCGGGCCGAGCGGGCCGCCGAGCGGATCCGGCGCGGAACCGAACCCGACGAGACCGGCTACGTCCAGCCCGGCCTGGTCAACGTCCAGGTGGCGGAAGCGCTGCTCAGCCTCGGCGAGCTGGCGGCGGCCGGGGAGCACGCGGCGGCGGCCGTGGACAACCCCGCGCACGACCGGGGCCGGGTGCACCGGCTGGCCATGCTGAGCACCATCGAACTGCGCCAGGGCAACGCCGACAAGGCGGTGGCCGTCGCGGTGCGGATGGCCGAGCAGGCCCGGGGAATGGAGTCGCAGCGGCTGCGGGACAGACTGCGCGAGGTGCGCGAGCACCTCGTCCGCAGCGGCTGCGCGGGCACCGCCGAGGCGGCCGAACTCATCGACGGGGCGTTGCGCGTACCGCTGTAGCACGGGCGCGGTCCAAGGCCCCCCGTGCCCGGCCGCGCGCCTCCGCCGCGCCCGCCGCTGCGCCCTGGGCTGCCTCCCGTGCGCCTGCCTGCCGGGCCGCCGCTGCTGCGATATTGCCCCCTACCCGTCGGAAGGTGGCAGAACCGTGCAGTGGGTGAAGCGAAACGAACAGGCTGTGTACTCAAATCGCTGGTTCAGCGTCAATCTCGCGGATGTCGAGCTGCCGGACGGCCGGCATCTCGACCACTTCCTCATCCGGCTGCGGCCCGTCGCCGTGGCCACGGTGGTCAACGAGGCCGACGAGGTCCTCCTGCTGTGGCGCCACCGCTTCATCACCGACAGCTGGGGATGGGAACTCGCGGCCGGAGTGGTCGAGGACGGCGAGGACATCGCCGGGGCCGCCGCGCGGGAACTGGAGGAGGAGACCGGCTGGCGGCCGGGACCGCTGCACCACCTGATGACCGTGGAACCCTCCAACGGCCTCACCGACGCCCGGCACCACGTCTACTGGTCCGGCGAGGGCGAGTACGTCGGGCACCCCGTGGACGACTTCGAGTCGGACCGCCGGGAGTGGGTGCCCCTGAAAGTGGTCCCCGACCTGGTCGCCGCCGGCGAGGTCCCGGCCGCCGGCATGGCGGCGGCGTTACTCCTGCTGCACCACCTCAGGCTCGGCCAGGACGGCAGGCCCTGAGAACGCCGAGGGCCCGGCACCGCGGGATGCCGGGCCCTCAGGGGGACACTCAGTACGTGTAGAAGCCCGACCCCGACTTCCGGCCCAGCCGGCCCGCGTCGACCATGCGCTGGAGCAGCGGGGGAGCGGCGTACAGGGGCTCCTTGTACTCCTCGTACATCGAGTACGCCACCGAGGCCACCGTGTCCAGGCCGATCAGGTCGGACAGCTTCAGCGGGCCCATCGGGTGGGCGCAGCCCATCTCCATGCCGTTGTCGATGTCCTCACGGCTGGCGATGCCCGACTCGAACATCCGGATCGCGGAGAGCAGATACGGGATCAGCAGCGCGTTCACCACGAAACCGGAGCGGTCCTGGGCGCGGATCGCGTGCTTGCCCAGCGCCTTCTCGGCGAAGACCTGGGCGCGGCTCAGCGTGCCCTCGGAGGTGGTGAGCGCCGGGATCAGCTCGACGAGCTTCTGCACCGGGGCCGGGTTGAAGAAGTGGATGCCGATGACGTGGTCGGGCCGCGAGGTGGCGACCGCCAGCCTCACCAGCGGGATGGAGGAGGTGTTGGAGGCCAGGATCGCGTCCGGCCGGGTCACCACCTGATCGAGGACCTGGAAGATCTCGGTCTTGACCTGCTCGTTCTCGACCACGGCCTCGATCACCAGATCACGGTCGGCGAATTCGCCGAGGTCCGTGGTGAAGCTCAGCCGGGCCTGCGTGGACTCCAGCTCCTCCGCGGAGATCTTGCCGCGCTCGGCCGCCTTCGACAGGGAGTTGAACAGCCGGGTGCGGCCGATCTCCAGGGCCTCGCCGGTGGTCTCGGCGACCTTGACGTCCAGTCCGGCCCGGGCGCACACCTCGGCGATCCCCGCACCCATCTGACCGCAGCCCACCACTCCGACGCGTTCGATGTCGGTCACATCGGTCCTTTCGCTCCTGCTTATGGCCGTGGCAGGTCGCCGGGTCCCGGGTCCTGCTCCGTCCGTGCACGTTACTCCGAAGTATCGATGATCGATCGCGGGGGTGGGGCATCCTGAGCGCGGGACCGCATCCGGCCAGGGGGCGCCGGTGTTCCAGGGGAGGGCGCGATGGGGCGGGTGTCACGCAGGATGTTCGCGACGGCGGCGCTGGCCGCGCTGGCGACGGTGCCGCGGGCGTCCGCCGCGCCGCGGCGGCGCACGGTGCCGGGGGCGGCGGCCGGTGAGATGCGGGGCATGTGGGTGGCCACCGTCACCAACCGGGACTGGCCCTCCCGGCCGGGGCTGAGCGCCGCACGGCAGCGCGCCGAACTGCTCGACCACCTCGACGCGGCCGTCCGCGACCGCCTCAACACCGTGATCTTCCAGGTACGGCCCACCGCCGACGCGCTGTGGCCCTCGCCGCACGAGCCGTGGTCGCGGTACCTCACCGGCACCCAGGGCACCCATCCCGGCTGGGACCCGCTCGGCACGGCCGTCGCGGAGGCCCACGCCCGCGGTCTGGAACTGCACGCCTGGTTCAACCCGTACCGGGTGGCCCTGCACGCCGACCCCACCCGGCTCACCGCCTCCCACCCCGCCCGCCAAAACCCCGGCTGGACCGTCCCGTACGGCGGCAAGCTCTACTACAACCCGGGCCTGCCCGAGGTCCGCGCCTTCGTGCGGGAGGCGATGCTCGACGCGGTGCGCCGCTATCCCGTCGACGCGGTCCACTTCGACGACTACTTCTACCCGTATCCGGTGGCCGGGCAGACCTTCGACGACGACCTCGCCTACGACACCCACGGCGGCGGCTTCCCGGACCGGGCGGCCTGGCGGCGGGACAACGTCGACCGGCTGGTGCGGGAGACGGCCGCCGGGATCAAGGAGATCCGCCCCGGCACCCGCTTCGGCATCAGCCCCTTCGGGGTGTGGCGCAACGCCGACGTGGACGAGCGGGGCTCCGCCACGCACGCGGGCGTGCAGACGTACGACGACCTGCACGCCGACACCCGCCGGTGGGCCCGGGAGAACTGGATCGACTACATCTGCCCCCAGCTCTACTGGAACATCGGCTTCGCCGCCGCCGACTACGCCGAGCTGCTGCCCTGGTGGGCCGAGGTCGTCCGGGGCTCCGGGACCCGGTTGTACGTGGGGGAGGCCCTCTACAAGGCGGGCGACCCGGCCCAGCCCGCGGCCTGGCGGGACCCGGCCGAACTCTCCCGCCACCTCACGCTGGCCGCCGAGCACCCCGAGGTGCGCGGACACGTCTTCTTCGCCGCCCGCGAGGTGACGGCCGACCCGGTCGGGGCGATGGCGCGGGTGGTCGCCGACCACTACCGGCGGCCGGCCGCACCCCCGCGCTGATCCGGGGGAGGGGTGTCGTCGGGATCCCGCCGGGCCGGGCGGGCCCGGCACGCACTCCCCCGGCGCCCCCGCCCGGCGACGACGCCTCCTACCGCTGTCGCGTCGCCCTGTGCCGGATCTCGGTGTCGGGGCCGGGTGAGCACACGCCCTCGTGTCCGTCCTGGAAGCGGACGCGGTAGGGCGGGTTCCCTTCCTGGCCCATCACTTCGACGATCTCTCCGACCTTGTCGTGCTGGCCGACCACCCTGCCGTGCTGGACAAGCTGGTCACCCTCGGTTGCGCGCATCGGGGCCTCCTCTCAACCGCGTGCCCGCTGGGTGACGGCGATGCACACGAGCACAGCCGCGGCCGTCAGCGGGGCGGCCACCGTCAGCTGCTCGTTCAGCAGCAGCACCGACCACACCAGTGTGAGCAGCGGCTGGGCCAGCTGCAACTGGCTGGCCTTGGGGATGCCGATGGCCGCCATGCCCCGGTACCAGACGATCAGCCCGAGGAACTGCGAACCGGCGGCCACCCACAGCAGTCCGGTCACACTGCGCGCGGTCGGCTCCACCGGTTCGACGCTCAGCGCGACCGCGGCGACGGGCAGGGTGAGCGGCAGGCACAGGACCAGCGCCCAGCCGATCACCTGCCAGCCCGGCATCACCCGGGCCAGCCTGCCGCCCTCGGTGTAGCCGGCCGCGCACACCAGCAGCGCCGCGAAGAGGTACAGGTCGGCCGTGGTCAGCGCGCCGCCGCTCTGCTGCACGGTGAACGCCAGCACCGCCGCCGCGCCCGCGAGGGCCGCCGTCCAGAAGGTGCGCGAGGGGCGGGAGCCGACGCGCAGGGCGGACAGCAGCGCCGTGGTCAGCGGGAGCAGGCCGACCACGACGGCCGCGTGCGCGGTGGTCGAGGTCTGCAGGGCGAGGGTGGTCAGCATCGGGAAGCCGAGCACCACCCCCGCGCCGACCACCGCGAGTCCGGGCCAGTGCTTCCGGTCCGGCGGCGGCACGCGCAGCGCGAGCAGACAGCCGCCGGCGATGAGCGTCGCGAGCACACTGCGCACGGCCACCAGCGACCAGGGCCCGAACCCTTCGAGACCCCAGGCGGTGGCCGGGAAGGTGAGGGAGAAGGCGATCACGCCGAGGGCGGCCTGGAGGGTGCCCAAGCCGCGGCGGTCGCGGGGAGCGGTGACTGCTATCGGTGATGCGGCGGTAGCGCTACTCTGTGCTCTCATGCATGAGCGTAGCAGCGTCGATGAACTGGCGGAACGGTTGCGAAGGGAGCTGGACCGCTACTCTCCCGGTGGAAAGCTCCCCTCCAGCCGGGCCCTGGTGGAGCGGTTCCGGGTGAGTCCGGTGACCGTCTCCCGGGCGCTGGCACAGCTCGCCGCCGAGGGTCTGGTGGTCACCCGGCCCGGCGCCGGCGCCTTCCGGGCGCGGCCCCGGGAGGCGGCCGCGCCCGCCGGGGACACCTCCTGGCAGGAGGTCACCCTCAGCGCCGACGGCGCCCCCGACCTCGTACCGCGCTCGGTGGACGCCTCCGGGGTACTGGTCTCGCTGGCCGCCCCGCCGCCCGGGGTGATCGAGTTCAACGGCGGCTATCTGCACCCCTCCCTCCAGCCCGAGCGGGCCATGGCGGCGGCACTGTCCCGCGCCGGACGCCGGCCGGGCGCCTGGGGACGGCCGCCCATGGAGGGGCTGCCCGAACTGCGCGAGTGGTTCGCGCGCAGCATCGGCGGACCGGTCACGGCGGCGGGCGTGCTGGTCACCGCGGGCGGACAGTCCGCGCTGACCACCGCCCTGCGCGCACTCGCCCCGCCGGGCGCCCCCGTCCTCGTCGAGTCGCCCACCTACCCCGGCATGCTCGCCATCGCCCGCGCCGCCGGACTGCGCCCGGTGCCCGTCCCGGTGGACGCGGACGGCGTACGGCCCGCACTGCTCGCGGACGCGTTCCGGGCGACCGGCGCCCGCGTCTTCGTCTGCCAGCCGCTCTTCCAGAACCCCACCGGCGCCGTGCTCGCCCCCGAGCGGCGCGGCGAGGTGCTGCGCATCGCCCGCGAGGCGGGCGCCTTCGTGGTCGAGGACGACTTCGTACGGCGGCTGGTGCACGAGGACGCGGGCCCGCTGCCGCGCCCGCTGGCCGCCGACGACCCCGACGGGGTGGTGGTGCACGTCTGCTCGCTGACCAAGGCGACCTCACCCAGCTTCCGGGTGAGCGCGCTCGCCGCGCACGGTCCGGTCCTGGAACGGCTGCGGGCCATCCAGGTCGTCGACACCTTCTTCGTGCCCCGGCCGCTCCAGGAGGCCACGCTGGAACTCGTCGGCTCGCCCGCCTGGCCGCGCCATCTGCGCGCGATCTCGGTGGCGTTGCGGGCCCGCCGGGACGCGATGACCGCCGCGCTCCGCCTCCACCTGCCCGGACTCGCCCTGCCGCACATCCCGTCCGGCGGCTACCACCTGTGGCCGCGGCTGCCCGACGGCACGTCCGAATCCGCCCTGACCGCCGCCGCCCTGCGCGCGGGCGTCGCCGTCACCCCCGGCCGTCCCTACTTCAGCGCCGAGCCCCCGGCCGGCCACCTCCGGCTGAGCTTCGCGGCGGTGGCCGGCACCGGGGAGATCACCGAGGGCGTACGGCGGCTGCGCGCCGCCTGGGACGAGGTGCTGGGATAAGCGTTCGACGCCGCCCCGCGCGACCTGCGAGCATCCGGTCATGACCGACTCCCCGCGCCTGCCCGAGGGCTACGAGATCTCCACCGACCCCGCCCGCATCGACGCCGAACGCGTGCACCGGTGGCTGTCCACCGACGCCTACTGGGCGCTGGGCCGCTCCCGTGAGAAGCAGGACCGGGCGATCGAGGGCTCGCTCAACTTCGGCGTCCACGACACGCTCACGGGGGAGCAGGTGGCGTACGCCCGGGTCGTCACCGACCGGGCGACCTTCGCCTGGCTGTGCGACGTGTACGTGGACCCGTCGGTGCGCGGCAAGGGCGTCGGTACGGCCCTGGTGGCGGCCGTGCGGGAGGAACTGCGGCCCTGTGGGGTGAAGAGGATCATGCTGGCCACGCACGACGCGCACGGGGTCTACGCGAAGTTCGGTTTCCGGCCGCTGGAGCGGCCCGACCACTGGATGGCGCTCGTCCAGGAATGACGGCGCGCTCCGGGGTATTTGTCCGATGCGTCCCTACCGGCCGGTAAACCCGGATGCACCTTGAGTGACGTCTCCGTGACACCTCTTGACCCGCGCACTCCGGCGTCCCACGATCCCCGCATGGCACTTCGGGTCACGTTCGTCGCCGCCGCGGGGAGCTCCTCGGTGCTCGCCGAACGTTTCGAGGACGACCGGCCGCTGGACCAGGCCGGCTGGAGCGAGGTGCAACGGGCCGCGCACGAACTGCTGCCGCTCGCCGCGGCCGATCTGCGCTACTGCTCCCCGGCCCCGCGCAGCCGCGCCACCGGGGAGGGCCTCGGATACGCGCCACTGGTGCAACTCGCCCTGCGCGACTGCGACATGGGTCGCTGGCGGGGACTGACCCTGGGGGAGGCGATGGCCCGGGAACCGGGGGGCCGTGGACGCCTGGCTCGCCGACCCGCGGTCCACCCCGCACGGGGGTGAGTCACTGCTCGACTTCATCGGCCGGGTCGGCGGCTGGCTCGACACCCGGCCGGTCGAGGACGGCTGCCGGGTCGTCGCGGTGGCCGAGCCGTCGGTGATCCGCGCGGCTCTGGTGTACGTGCTCAAGGCCCCGCCCGCCACGTACTGGAACATCGACGTCCGCTCGCTGTCGGCGATCGGTGTCGCCGGCCGGGCGGGCCGCTGGAACCTGCGCCTCGAAGGGGTGTCCGCTCAGCCCACGCGCGCGTAGCCGGTGGTGAGCTCCAGGTCCTTGGCGGGGCCGCGCACCCGCCAGACCGTCCGCCAGTGGTCGGCGTCCCGGACGGTGAACTCGCCCCGGTAGAGGTCGGCCGAGCAGGGGTGGTCGGCGACGTACCGTCCCGCGGTGAGGTCCAGGCCGTGGAAGGGGCGCCCGTCCGCGAACCGTACGTCCGCCGTGCCGCCCGGTCCGGGCAGGAAGCGCAGGGTCCGCTCGGCGGGCCGGGTGACGCCCCGCCAGGTGAAGTCGCCGGACTCGCTCTGCAGCAGGCCGCCGCCCTCCAGCGGGCCGAAAACGACCGCTCCCTCGAAACGCCCCTCCTCGCCGCTCGCCAGGTCCCGCACGGTCCGTTCCGCCCGCCAGCGGCCGCTCAGATAACCCAGTGTGTCGGGCACTGGCCAGAACTCACCCATCCCGCCTCGTTCCCGCGTGGTGTCCGTCGTCGCACGCCCCATTGACGTGCTCCTGTCTCCTCCCTATCTTGCCGTTCGAAGTGCTGACCATTGGTCGATATATCGAACACCTCCTAGAGTCACTCACTCCTAGAGAGAGCCGCCGAGTGTCCATGTCACGCACAGCACGCCACCGCGCCCGCCTCGGGCTCACCGCCACCGCCCTCCTGACGGCCGCCGCCCTCGTCCCGGCCCCCGCGCACGCCGAGGACACCACCGACTACACGATCACCGTCGACCCGGGCGCCGAGGGCGCGGAGATCGACGACACGATGTACGGCGTCTTCTTCGAGGACATCAACCGGGCCGCCGACGGCGGTCTGTACGCCGAACTCGTGCAGAACCGGTCCTTCGAGTACTCCACCGCCGACAACGGCTCCTACACCCCCCTGACCTCCTGGTCGGTGGGCGGCACGGCCGAGGTGGTGAACGACTCCGGCAGGCTCAACGAGCGCAACCGCAACCACCTCTCCCTGGCCGCCGGTTCGTCGGTCACGAACTCCGGCTACAACACCGGCATCCGGGTCGAGGAGGGTGAGCGGTACGACTTCTCGGTGTGGGCCCGCGCCGAGGGCGCCACCACCCTCACCGTCACGCTGAAGGACGCCGCCGGTGAGCTCGCGAAGGCCCGCAAGGTGGCCGTCGAGGGCGGCTGGGCCAAGTACGAGACCACCTTCAAGGCGTCCCGTACCAGCAATCGCGGCCGGCTCGCCGTCGCCACCACGGACGCGGCGGCCCTCGACATGGTGTCGCTGTTCCCGCGCGAGACGTACAAGAACCAGCCCAACGGGCTGCGCGAGGACCTCGCCGAGAAGATCGCCGCCCTGGAACCGGGCTTCGTCCGCTTCCCCGGCGGCTGCCTGGTCAACACCGGCTCCATGGAGGACTACAGCGAGGCCTCCGGTTGGCAGCGCAAGCGCTCCTACCAGTGGAAGGACACCGTCGGCCCGGTCGAGGAGCGCGCCACCAACGCCAACTTCTGGGGCTACAACCAGAGTTACGGCCTCGGCTACTACGAGTACTTCCGCTTCGCCGAGGACATCGGCGCCATGCCGCTGCCCGTCGTCCCCGCGCTGGTCACCGGCTGCGGCCAGAACAAGGCCACCGACGACGAGGCACTGCTGAAGCGGCACATCCAGGACACCCTCGACCTGATCGAGTTCGCCAACGGCCCGGCCGACTCCACCTGGGGCAAGGTCCGCGCCGGGATGGGCCACCGCAAGCCCTTCGGCCTCACCCACATCGCCGTCGGCAACGAGGAGAACCTGCCGCGCGAGTTCTTCGCCCGCTTCCAGCGGTTCCGGGCCGCCATCGAGGCGGAGCACCCGGACATCACCGTCGTCTCCAACTCCGGCCCCGACGACTCCGGCACCACCTTCGACACCGCCTGGCAGCTGAGCCGCGAGGGCGGGGTCGACATGGTCGACGAGCACTACTACAACAGCCCGCAGTGGTTCCTCCAGAACAACGACCGCTACGACTCCTACGACAGGAACGGCCCGAAGGTCTTCCTCGGCGAGTACGCCTCCCAGGGCAACGCCTGGAAGAACGGCCTCGCCGAAGCCGCCTTCATGACCGGCCTGGAACGCAACGCCGACATCGTCGAGCTGGCCTCGTACGCGCCGCTGCTCGCCAACGAGGACTACGTCCAGTGGTCGCCGGACATGATCTGGTTCAACAACCACGCCTCCTGGGGCTCGGCGAACTACGAGGTCCAGAAGCTGTTCATGACCAACGTCGGCGACCGCGTGGTCCCGTCGGAGGCGAGTACCACCCCGGACGTCAGCGGCCCCATCACCGGAGCGGTCGGCCTGTCGACGTGGGCGACGAGCGCGGCGTACGACGACGTGAAGGTGACCGCCGCCGACGGCACGACGCTGCTGACCGACGACTTCTCCGGTGACGCCTCGCGGTGGACGCAGCGAGGGGGCGGAAGCTGGAGCGTCCAGGACGGGCAGTACGTGCAGACCGACGAGGCCGCCGAGAACACCCTGGTCACGGCAGGGGACCCGGCCTGGCAGGACTACGATCTCCATGTGAAGGCCACCAAGAAGGCAGGCAAGGAGGGCTTCCTCGTCGCCTTCGGCGTCAAGGACACCGGCAACTACTACTGGTGGAACCTCGGCGGCTGGAACAACACCCAGTCCGCCGTCGAGCAGGCCTCGGACGGCGGCAAGTCGACACTGATCTCCAAGGCCGGGTCGATCGAGACGGGCCGCGCCTACGACATCGACGTCAAGGTGCGGGGCCGCCAGGTGATCCTCTACCTCGACGGCCAGGAGTGGGGCCGCTTCACCGACGACAAGCCGGCCGAGCCGTTCCGCCAGGTGATCACCGAGGACGCCCGCACCGGCGACCTGATCGTCAAGGTCGTCAACGCCCGGCCGTCCGAGGCCCGCACCGCGATCGACCTCGGCGGCGCGAGGGTCTCCTCCACGGCCCGCGTGACCACCCTGGCCGCCGACGCGGACGCGGTGAACACCGAGACGGACGCCCCGGTCACCCCGGTGACGTCCACCTTCAGGGACGTCGACAGCGAGTTCACGTACACCTTCCCGGCGAACTCCGTCACCTTCCTGCGGATCAAGCAGAGGTAGGCGCAAGAGTCGAGCGGGCCGCTGTCCGAGGGGCAGCGGCCCGCACCGTTCGTCATCTGTCGCTCGCCGTGCGCAGGCCGTCCCGGGCTGAGCGCGCAGTTCCCCGCGCCCGCCCGCAAGGTCCGTTAATCTTCCGGTCATTCACTCGACATTTCTTATTCCGAATTGCGTAACGTCTCACCGTGAAAAGGCCTGTCGAGCCATTCGGAATTCGCTTCCTCATTTTTTCGGTACGGCACAACCAACCGGAAACTTCTTCCGTCTAAGGCAGCGAACAGACGGACGGGGCGCCATGTGTCCCGAATTTCCCGGGAGCCTGCTGAAAATGGAAAGCTCGACGCTGCCCCAGCTGTCTCTGCGGACAGGGGCAGGGGTGTGACACCGGTACCCGCTCCGGAGCCGAAGGCCCGTGCCGCCCTGCTCGCGGCCGCCCTCACCGTCACGGTGCTCTGCGCCGCCGACGCCGTCGCCCGCAGCTACCCCTTCGGCCCACACACCCGGAGCGTCAACGACCTGGGCAACCAGTACGTGCCGTTCCACGCCCATCTGTGGGACCTGCTGCACGGCCGGGCCGACGGCGGTCTCCTCATCAACTGGCAGTCCGGGTTCGGCGCGAGCTTCCTGCCCGATCTCGGTACCTACCTCAGCAGCCCCTTCGCCCTGCTCGTGGCGCTCTTCCCGCGCGACGAGATCGACCTCGCCGTGTACGTGATCACCCTGCTGAAGGTGGCCTGTGCGGGCGCCGCGATGGCCTGGCTGCTGCTGCGGCTGCGCCCGGGCCGCTGGTGGGCGGCGGGTCTGCTGGGCGCGGCGTACGCCCTGTGCGGCTGGACCGTGGCGGACTCCTCGTACAACCCGATGTGGCTCGACGGCCTGCTCGCTCTGCCGCTGCTGTGCCTGGTCGGCGAATGGACGCTGACCGGACAGCGGCGACTGCTCGGGGTGCTCGTCGTGGCGTTCGCCTGGATCGCCAACTTCTACACCGCCTACATGGCCACCCTCGCCGCCGGTCTGGTCCTGCTGCTCCGGCTGTGGCTCTCCGGCCTGCCGCGCCGGCGGCGGCTCGCGGCGGCCGGCCGGGCGGGCGTCACCGCCGCCCTCGGAGTCGGCCTGGCCGCACCGCTGATCACGGTGATCTACTTAGGCACCAAGCACGCCTACCCGGGCCGGGTCCGGCAGTTCGCGCCGGTCCCGACGGAGGACCTGCTGGCCCGCCTGCTGCCGACGACGTACAGCTTCGGCACACCGGCCGTCTACACGGGCCTCACGGCGCTGGTGCTCGCCCTCGCCCTGCCCTTCCACCGGGCCGCTCCCCGACGGGTGCGCACCGGGTGGACGCTGCTCGTGCTCGCGGTGGCGCTGTCGTTGCAATGGGGCCCCACCCACCTGCTGTGGCATGCCTTCGCCACGCCGCAGGGCAGCCCGTACCGCCAGACCTTCGTGCTGTGCGCGCTGATCGTGATCGCCGCCTGGCACACGCTCTCCTACGGCCCGCCCGGTGGACGGGCGCTGGGCGCCGCGGGCGCGCTGCTCGCGCTGATCGTCGCCGTCGCGAGCCGGAGCGACCTGGTGCGCTCCTTCACCTGGCCGGTGCTGCTGCTCGCCGCCGTGGCCGAGCTGGGCGGGCTGGCCCTGCTCGGCCACGTGGACGCGGGCCGCAGGGCCTTCGCCGTGGGCGAGCCGCCCGGCGGCGGCCGGTGGCGTGCGGTGCCGGCGGGCCTCGCCGTGGTGCTGCTCCTCGGCGGGCAGCTCGGTGAGACCACCGCCACCGCCGCCGCGGCCGAGCGCATGCGGCTGGACCGGCTCGACGACTACGCGCCCTGGGGAGCCCGGCAGCGGACACAGGCGGAGGCGATCGCCGCCGCCGACGGCTGGCCCCGCCACCGCACCGACCCCGGCCGTGAGCAGACCGTCGGCAACGACCCGCTGCTGGTCGGCGGTCAGGGCGCCCAGTACTACAGCAGCCTGACCTCCGACGTCCTCAGCCGCACCCTCGTCGCCCTCGGCGGCGGCTACACCTCCCGGGGCCGCAACCTCCAGAGCCTGGACAACGCCGTCACGGACGTGATCTTCTCCGTCGGCGCGCGCGTGCACTCTCCGCCGGACCCGCACCAGAACTGGTTCCCGCAGGACGGCAGAGGGGTGAGCGTGTCCCGGCGGGCCGTGCCGCCCCTGGTCACGGTCCGGCCGTCCGACGGGCCCGCTCACGGGCGCACGGACGTCTCCGCGTTCGGGCCGTCGCCGTACCGCAACCAGGAACTGCTGCTGGGCACCCGCGTCCACACCGTGCCCCGCCTCACCGTGCGCACCGCTTCCGGGAAGCAGCCGCACCGCAGCACCGGTGTGCGGTCGGGCCTGAAGATCGGTGTCCCGCCCGCCGGGACCGCCGGGGGCAGGCCGACGATCACCGCCCGGTGCCCGGCCGGCAGCGAGGTGTACCTGTGGGCGCCGCACTTCTCGGGCACCGCCCGGCTGACCGGGGCCGACGGCTCGACCGGGCGGTTCCGGTCCGACCCCGGCACCAAGATCGCCGCCATGGAGCCGCTCGGCACCGTCCCGGCCTCCGGGCACCTGCGGATCGAGCTGTCCCCGAACCGCACCGGTGTCGTCCCGGACGGCGCGGTCGGCTGCCTGGACAGAGCCCGGCTGCGCACCGCCGCCGACCGGCTCCGCTCCACCGGCGCCACCGAGGTGAGCGTCTCCGACGGCACCGTACGGGCCGAACTCCCCGCCGGCAGCACCGGGACCGCCGTGCTCGCGGCTCCCCGGATCGCCGGGTGGCGCTGTGCCGCGGGAGACGCCCCCGCCGTACCCGCCAAGGAGTACTACGGTCTGATCGCCGTCCCCCTCGACGGTTCCGCGACCAGTGTCACCTGCACCTTCCACCCGCCCGGTCTGCGGCTGGGCGGGGCCGTCGGGGGCGCCTCGCTCCTGGCGCTGATCCTGCTCGGCACCCTCACCGCCGTCCGCCGGCGGCGCACCACGGCACCGCCGATGACCACACCACCGCACGAGCGCCTGACCCGCGCCACCTGACGTCCAGGGGGAGAGCCATGCTCATATCGATCGTCGCGCCCTGCTACAACGAGGAAGACGTCCTCGAACGGTTCCACGACGAGGTCCAGAAGGTCGCCGACGAACTCCTGCCGCTCGGCCACGACATGGAGTTCGTGTACGTCGACGACGGCAGCCACGACCGCACTCTCGCCGTCCTGCAGCAACTGGCCGACCGCGATCCGCGCGTGCGGTACGTCTCCTTCAGCCGCAACTTCGGCAAGGAGGCCGCCCTGCTCGCCGGCCTGCGCCACGCCAAGGGGGACTCCTCGATCGTCATGGACGCAGACCTCCAGCACCCGCCGGAACTGATCACACGCATGGTCGACCTGCGTGCGCAGGGTTACGACCAGGTCATCGCCCGGCGCACCAGGAGCGGCGACCGGGTCACCCGTACCCTCACCGCCCGCCTGTACTACCGGCTCGTCAACCGGCTCGTCGACGTCGAACTCGTGGACGGCGTCGGCGACTTCCGGCTGCTGTCCCGGCGCGTGGTGGACGCGGTCCTGAACCTCACCGAGTACAACCGCTTCTCCAAGGGCCTGTTCGCCTGGGTCGGATTCCCCAGCACCACCTTCGAGTACGAGAACGCCGTACGCGAGCACGGCCGCAGCTCCTGGACACTGCGCAGGCTGCTCAACTACGGCCTCGACGGCCTGCTCTCCTTCAACAACAGGCCCCTGCGCGCCGCCCTCTACCTGGGTATGGGCCTGCTGCTGTGCGCCGGGCTCTACACCGCGTGGATCGTGGGCGCCGCGCTCGTCAACGGGGTGCAGACCCCCGGCTACGTCACGATCATCACCGTCGTCACCGCCCTCGTCGGAGTGCAGATGATCATGCTCGGGGTGATCGGAGAGTACACCGGCCGGATCTACTACGAGGTCAAGCGGCGCCCGCACTTCCTGGTGCAGGCGACCAATGCGGAACGTGCCGACGACCACGCCCCGCGCGGCACGACGAAAGACCTCATTCCCTGATGAGAAGGCAGGTCATCGTCTTCGCCATGATCGGCGTCGTGAACACGGCCACCTATTACGGCCCCTACCTGTTGTTCCTGACCCGTTTCCCTTATCTCGTCGCCCATGTCATCGCGACCCTGCTCAGCATGACCGGATCCTTTTTCCTCAACGCCAAGTTCACCTACCGGACGCGGCCCACCTGGCGGAAATTCCTGATGTTCCCGCTGACCAACGCCGCGAACTTCCTGGTCACGACCGTGGGCGTCTATGTGCTCGTCGACCTGCTGCACGTCGGCAGCCGCTTCGCCCCGCTGCTCGCCTCGCTGGCCGCGATCCCGGTGACCTTCGTGGTCTCCCGGTGGATCATGCTCCCGGCGGCGGAGGCCGCGCCGACGAGGGCGGAGCCCACACGGATTGCATAAACCTGCAGTGAAACGTATAGTCATGCCATCCGGAGGAGGGTGGACATGGTGGTACGTGCGGCAGTGGCCGGGGCGAGCGGATACGCGGGCGGAGAGGTCCTGCGCCTGCTCCTGGCCCACCCCGAGGTCGAGATCGGTGCCCTGACCGGCAACTCCAACGCGGGGCAGCGGCTCGGCGCGCTCCAGCCCCACCTGCTGCCACTGGCCGGCCGTGCGCTCCAGGAGACCACCGCCGAGGTGCTCGCCGGACACGACGTCGTCTTCCTCGCGCTGCCGCACGGCCAGTCCGCCGCCGTCGCCGAACAGCTCGGCGAGGAGGTGCTCGTGATCGACATGGGCGCCGACTTCCGGCTGGAGGACGCCGCCGACTGGGAGGCGTTCTACGGCTCCCCGCACGCCGGCACCTGGCCCTACGGCCTGCCCGAACTGCCGGGTGCCCGCGCCGCGCTGGAGGGGTCCAAGCGCGTCGCGGTGCCCGGCTGCTACCCGACCGCCGTCTCCCTCGCCCTCTTCCCGGCGTACGCCGCCGGTCTCGCCGAGCCGGAGGCGGTGATCGTCGCCGCCTCCGGGACCTCCGGCGCCGGCAAGGCGCTCAAGCCGCACCTGCTGGGCTCCGAGGTCATGGGCTCCATGTCCCCGTACGGCGTGGGCGGCGGGCACCGGCACACCCCCGAGATGATCCAGAACCTCAGCGCGGCGGCGGGCGAGCGGGTCTCCGTCTCCTTCACGCCGACCCTCGCGCCGATGCCCCGTGGCATCCTCGCCACCTGCACCGCGAAGGCGAAGCCCGGCGTCACCGCCGAGTCCGTGCGCGCCGCCTATGAGAAGGCCTTCGCCGACGAGCCCTTCGTCCACCTCCTGCCCGAGGGCCGGTGGCCCGCGACCGCGTCCGTCCACGGTTCCAACGCCGTTCAGATTCAGGTCGCGTACGACACCGCCGCCGGCCGGATCATCGCGATCAGCGCCATCGACAACCTGACCAAGGGCACCGCGGGCGGTGCCGTCCAGAGCATGAACCTCGCCCTGGGCCTCGACGAGGCCACCGGGCTGACGACGATCGGAGTTGCGCCGTGAGTGTGACGGCAGCGAAGGGATTCACGGCGGCGGGCATCGCCGCCGGGATCAAGGAGAACGGCAACCCCGACCTGGCCCTCGTGGTCAACAACGGCCCCCGCCGCGCCGCCGCCGGCGTCTTCACCTCCAACCGCGTCAAGGCGGCGCCCGTGCTCTGGTCCGAGCAGGTGCTGAAGAGCGGGCAGCTGTCCGCCGTCGTCCTCAACTCCGGCGGCGCAAACGCCTGTACGGGACCGAAGGGCTTCCAGGACACCCACGCCACCGCCGAGAAGGCGGCCGAGGTGCTCGGCACAGGCGCGGGCGAGATCGCCGTCTGCTCGACGGGACTCATCGGCGTGCTGCTCCCCATGGACAAGCTGCTCCCCGGCGTCGAGACCGCCGCCGCCCAGCTCTCCGAGCACGGCGGTGAGAAGGCCGCCATCGCCATCAAGACCACCGACACCGTCCACAAGACCTCCGTGGTCACCAAGGAAGGCTGGACCGTCGGCGGCATGGCCAAGGGCGCCGGCATGCTCGCCCCCGGCCTCGCCACCATGCTCGTCGTCCTCACCACCGACGCCGACGTCGACAGCGCCACCCTGGACAAGGCGCTCCGCGCCGCCACCAAGGTCACCTTCGACCGCGTCGACTCCGACGGCTGCATGTCCACCAACGACACCGTGCTGCTGCTCGCCTCCGGTGCCTCCGGCGTCACCCCGGAGTACGACGACTTCGCCGAGGCCGTACGGACCGTCTGCGACGACCTCGGCCAGCAGCTCATCCGGGACGCGGAAGGCGCCAGCAAGGACATCAAGGTCGAGGTGATCAACGCGGCGACCGAGGACGACGCCGTCGAGGTGGGCCGCTCCATCGCCCGCAACAACCTCCTCAAGTGCGCGATCCACGGCGAGGACCCCAACTGGGGCCGCGTGCTCTCCGCGATCGGCACGACGAAGGCCGCCTTCGAGCCCGACGAGCTCAACGTCGCCATCAACGGCGTCTGGGTCTGCAAGAACGGCGGCGTCGGCGAGGACCGCGACCAGGTCGACATGCGCTACCGCGAGGTCCACATCGTCGCCGACCTCGCCGCCGGTGACGCCGGCGCCGTCATCTGGACCAACGACCTCACCGCCGACTACGTCCACGAGAACAGCGCGTATTCCTCATGACCGACGGACCCACGCGGAAGCACACCGCGCTGCCCAAGGCCCAGATCCTCATCGAGGCGCTGCCCTGGCTCACCCGCCACCACGGCAAGACCGTCGTCATCAAGTTCGGCGGCAACGCCATGGTCGACGAGGACCTGAAGGCCGCCTTCGCCCAGGACGTCGTCTTCCTGCGCCACGCCGGCCTCAAGCCCGTCGTCGTGCACGGCGGCGGCCCTCAGATCAGCCGCGCGCTCGACCGGCACGGCATCGTCAGCGAGTTCAAGGCAGGCCTGCGCGTCACCACCGAGGACGCCATGGACGTCGTCCGCATGGTGCTCGCCGGACAGGTGCAGCGCGAACTGGTCGGGCTGCTCAACCGGCACGGCCCGCTCGCCGTCGGCCTCACCGGCGAGGACGCGCACACCCTCACCGCCACCAGGCACCGGCCCGAGATCGACGGCGAGCTCGTCGACATCGGACGGGTCGGCGAGATCACCGACATCGACACCGGTGCGATCGAGGCCCTGCTCGCCGACGGCCGCATCCCGGTCGTCTCCTCGATCGCCCGCAGCCAGGACGACCACCATGTCTACAACGTCAATGCTGATACGGCGGCTGCGGCACTCGCTGCTGCACTGGGCGCCGAGACCCTCATGGTCCTCACGGACGTCGAGGGACTCTACGAGGACTGGCCGAACTCCGACGAGGTGATCAGCCGCCTCACCGCGTCCCAGCTCGAGAAACTCCTGCCGGAGCTGTCCTCCGGCATGGTGCCGAAGATGGAGGGCTGCCTGCACGCCGTACGCAACGGCGTCACCACCGCCCGCGTCATCGACGGCCGGGTCCAGCACTCGATCCTGCTGGAGATCTTCACGGACGAGGGCATCGGCACGATGGTCGTGCCCGACGAACAGGGGGAGTCGTGACCAACGCAGAGCTCACCGCACGGTGGCAGGGCGCGCTGATGAACAACTACGGCACACCGCGCCTGCCCCTCGTACGCGGCGAGGGCCCGAAGGTCTGGGACGCCGAGGGCACGGAGTACCTCGACTTCGTCGGCGGCATCGCGACCAACGCCCTCGGCCACGCCCACCCGGCGATCGTCGAGGCCGTCAGCCGGCAGATCGGCTCCCTCGGCCACATCTCCAACTTCTTCATGGCCGAGCCGACCGTCGCCCTCGCCGAGCGGCTGCTCCGGCTCTTCGGCCGGGACGGCAGGGTCTTCTTCTGCAACTCCGGCGCCGAGGCCAACGAGGCCGCCTTCAAGATCGGCCGGCTCACCGGGCGGACCCACGTCGTCGCCACCGAGGGCGCCTTCCACGGCCGCACGATGGGCGCCCTCGCGCTCACCGGGCAGCCCGGCAAGCGGGAGCCGTTCCAGCCGCTGCCCGCCGACGTCACCCACGTGCCCTTCGGCGACGCGCAGGCGCTGGCCGCCGCGGTCACCGAGGAGACGGCCCTGGTGATCATCGAACCCATCCAGGGTGAACTCGGTGTCGTCGTCCCGCCCGCCGGCTACCTGAAGGCGGCCCGCGCCATCACCGCCGCCACCGGCGCGCTGCTCGTCCTCGACGAGGTGCAGACCGGCATCGGCCGGACCGGGCACTGGTTCGAGTACCAGGCCCACGAGGGCGTCCTGCCGGACGTCGTCACCCTCGCCAAGCAGCTCGGCGGCGGCCTGCCGCTCGGCGCCACCGTCGCCTTCGGCCGCGCCGCCGACCTGCTCCGGCCCGGCCACCACGGCACGACCTTCGGCGGCAACCCGGTCGCCTGCGCCGCGGGACTCGCCGTTCTCGACACCATCGAGGACGCGGGGCTGCTGGAGAACGTCAAGCGGCAGGGCGAGAAACTCCGCGACGGGATCGAGGGATCCGGCCACGCCTTGATCGACCATGTCCGGGGCGCGGGCCTCCTCCTGGGTATCGTGCTCACCGAGCCGCTCGCGCCCCAGGTGCAACAGGCGGCTCAGGACGCCGGATTCCTCGTGAACGCGCCCGCCCCCGATGTCGTACGGCTGATGCCGCCGCTGAACCTCGGGGACGACGCGGTGGACGCCTTCCTCGGGGCGCTGCCCGGCATCCTGGACCAGGCCGGTACGGCGGGCGGGGAAGGACGATCCGGAGAATGAGACGACGATGAGCCAGGAGCAGGACCAGGGTCAGCAGGCCGGGCCCGCCGTGCCGCAGACGCGCACCGCACGCCACCGCCGGATCGTGGACATCCTCAACCGGCAGCCGGTGCGGTCGCAGAGCCAGCTCGCGAAGCTGCTCGCGGACGACGGGCTGAGCGTCACCCAGGCGACGCTGTCGCGGGACCTGGACGAGCTGAACGCGGTGAAGATCCGCAACAACGACGGCGACCTGATCTACGCGGTGCCGAGCGAGGGGGGGTTCCGCACGCCTCGCGCTCCGCTGGGGGAGTCGGCGAAGGAGGAGCGGATGCGGAGGCTGTCGCAGGAGCTGCTGATCTCCGCGGAGGCCTCCGCGAACCTGGTGGTCCTGCGGACCCCGCCCGGTGCGGCCCAGTTCCTGGCCTCGGCCATCGACCAGGCGGAACTCCACGACATCCTCGGCACGATCGCCGGCGACGACACGCTGCTGCTGATCAGCCGGGAACCGACGGGAGGGCAGGCCCTGGCGGACCACTTGCTCCGCCTGGCCCAGAACGGCCACTGAGCGCTCCGCGCATCTCTCCGGTACGCCCCCGCGGGCCGCATGTGGCCGATCGGGCAGTTCCCCGCGCCCCTGGGGGAGTCGCGATACGGCCGACCGAGTGCTCGCGTTCTCATGGCTGGTGGTCTGCCGGCTGCGGGCTGTCTGTGGCTGGTCGCGCAGTTCCCCGCGCCCCTGGGGAACCGCGGTACTCCCCACTGAGAGGCCCCTGCGGCCGCGGGCAGTCGTGCCTCCCCCAGTGCCTTTGAAGGCCTGGGAGGTGCCCCCAGGGCGATGGGGGTCCCCCCGTCCGAGCGCAGCCGAGGGTGGGGGAGGGTGGGCGCGGCGGCATCCCGCGAACGCGGTGAGTGAAACCGTTGCCTCAGCCGCGGCGCCGCTCACTCAGGAGTGCCGCTCACCCCAGCCGACCCGCCAACCCCCCGGTGCACCGCACCTCGTCGCCCCCCGTGATCAGCAGGGCCTCGACGTCCGGGAGGGACTCCAGCCATCGCAGTCCCTCCCGCGACCCCATCGCGAACGCCGCCGTGGCCCAGCAGTCCGCCCACGTCAGGCGAGGGGCCACGACCGTCACCGCGACCAGGTCGGTCACCGCGGAGCGGCCCGTGCGCGGGTCGACGATGTGATCGCCCCGTTCGGCCGTGCCGGACGTCGCCACAGCCAACTCCGAGGCGCCCGCCGCGGAGACGACCGCGGCGAGACCGCCCGGACGCAACGGGTCCGACACCCCCACCCGCCACGGCCGCCCCGCCCCCGGCCCACCCAGCAACTGGACGTCTCCGCCCCCGTTGACGCTCACCCCCGTCGCCCCCGCGGCGGCGAGCCGTCGCGCCGCCCGTTCCGTGGCCCAGCCCTTCACCACGCCCGTCGGATCGAGCCGCCCCCGGTAACGCGGACTGAACCAGCCCTCGCTCACCCGCTCCGCCTCCGCCGCCAGCTCCAGCACCTCGGCGACCTCGGCGTCGCACTCCCCGATACTCAGCTCACCCCGCGCCAGCCGGGAGATCTGGCTGTCGTCGCGGTACGTGCTGAACACCTCGTCCACCCGGTGCAGCCCCGCGACCGCCTCCTGAAGCGCCGCGCGCACCGCGGCGGGATCCCCGCCGCGGACGTCGAGGGAGAAGACGGTCCCCATCGTCTCCTCCACGTGACGCACCGCGGCGGGAGCCTCGGCCGGCTCGGCCACCGTGTCAGCCACCGGCCTTGTCCAGCGCCGACTGGAGCGACTGCTTGTACCCCGCGCTGGTGTACGTGGCCCCCGACACCGCGTCGATCCCCGCGTCCCCGGCCGCCACCGCCGCCTGGTTGAGCTTCGGCACCGCGGCGGAGTTGACCTGGTCGCTCTGCCCGCCCTTGGGTGTTTGCACCGCCTCGGCCCTGGTGATCTTCCCGCCGCTGACGGTGATCCGCACCTGGACCGGCCCGTACTGCGTCTGCGCCACGTCCCCGGTGACGGTCCGCGCCTGCGCGCTCCCGGCACCGTCCGATCCGGAAGCCCCCGGGGACCCGGCCGCCCGCGCCTTGTCCAGCGCCGACTGCAGCGACTTCTTGTACCCACCGCTGGTGTACGTGGCCCCGGACACCACGTCGATGTCCGCGCTCTGCGCCGTCACGGTCGCCTGGTTCAGCCGGGGCACGGAGTGGGACGTGACCTGGTCGCTCTGTCCGCCCTTGGGCGCCTGCACCGCCTCCGCCTTGGTGATCTTCCCGCCGCTCACCGTCAGCCGGACCTGCACCGCCCCGTACTGGGTCTGTGCCGCGTCACCGGTGACGGTGCCGTCCCCGATGGGCTGGGCGGCGCCGCCCTGCGGCGACTGGGCCGCCGCGGGCGGGACCGCGCCGCCGGCCGTGGCGGCCGAACCGGGGTCGGACGCCGGCTTCAGTGACAGCAGCAGCACGATGCCGGACACGGTGGCAGCGGTCGCGAGCACGGCACGCCGGACGGGGTGACTCTTCCTCATCGCTTCTCAAGCTCCTGATGGGTGTGGATGACCCGGCTGGATGGCTGGCTGACCGGTCGCTCACATTTCGAACGACTCGTGATGGATGCGCCGGGCGGGGACTCCCGCCTCGCGCAGCGCTTCGTACACCGACTGCGCGAACCCGGGCGGACCGCACATGAACACGTCGTGGCGGTCGACGTCCGGGATCTTCCGGCGCAGGCTCTCCGCCGAGATGTCGGGGCGCTCACCGTCGGGGCTGTTCACCGCGTACATCAGCCGGGCACCCCGTTCGTCGGCGATCTTCGCCAGCTCGCCCCACAGCGCCAGGTCCTGGGTGCTGTTGGCCCGGTACAGCAGCGTGATGTCGCCGGAGGCGCCGGGCAGCGTCTCGAACAGCGCCCGCATCGGGGTGATGCCCACCCCGCCCGCCACCAGCAGCACCTTGCCGCGGCTGCGGCGCTGCGCGGTCAGCGCCCCGTACGGGCCCTCCGCCCACACCTTCGTGCCGGGCTCCAGCTCGCGCAGCCGTGAGGTGTGGTCGCCGATCGCCTTGACCGTGATCCGCAGCATGTCCGGGCGGGGCGCCGCCGACAGCGAGTACGGGTGGGAGCTGAACCGCATGCCCGGCGCCTTGAACCGCCAGCGGAAGAACTGCCCGGCCTCCGCGCCCATCCGGTGCAGCCTGCGCCCGCCGATCAGCACGGACACGATGCCCGGCGTCTCCTCGATGACCGCCTCGACCCGCATCCGGTGCCGCAGGTTCAGCCGTACCGGGGTGATGATCCGGTACCACAGCACCAGTGCGGTCACGACGCCGTAGAGCCCGTACCAGAAGGTCTTCGCGGTCGGTTCGACGGCGAACTCGTTGCCGGTGGTGATCTGGTGCCAGAACGTCAGGAAGACCACCGCGTACGTCAGCAGGTGCACGTGGTACCAGCCGTCGTACGGCAGCCGGCGCCGGACCGGGCCGATGGAGAGGAAGGCGATCACGAACAGCAGACCGGTGCCGATGGCGGCCTTGCCCATGTCCGGCAGCGTGTTGATGGAGGTGATCGTCTGCTGCACGATGTCGCCGAGGCTCCTGCCCGCCTGCCGGGCGTAGCCCCACATGATCAGGAAGACGTGCGCGATGACCAGGCTGACGGTGTAGCGGCCGCTCATCGCGTGCCAGCGGGCGACCCGGTCCGAGCCCACCCGGCGTTCCAGCGCGGGCACGCGCGCCATCTGGAGCACCACCAGGGCCATCAGATAGCCGGCGAGCAGGCCGGTGATCCGGCCCGCGGCGATGATCTTCCCGGTGGTGTCCGCGATGGACGGTGTGCTGGTCCACCACAACCACAGCACGGCCACCGCGCCCGCGGCCACCGCGAGCAGCAGGGGGACGGCGGGAGAGCGGCGCGGACGGATGCGGCGCATCGTCTGGCGGCGGGCGGCACGGCCGCCGGCGAGCGTGGTGGTCACGGTTCCTCCGTGGGGACTTGACCCTTGACCCACACATACGTGCCGTCACGCCGGAGTGTTCAGAGGAGATGCGCGGCTCAGCGGCGGGTGGCCGTCGTGCGCCCCTCCCGGTGTCCGCCGTCCGGTCCGGCAGCGGCGCGGCCGGACGGCGGACACCGGGAGAGGGCGGGGAGGCGACGTACGACGGCGGGGGCGACACCTGGGCGCATGGCTCAGGCAGGGGAGGGGGGCAGCGGCAACGGCAGCCCGGGGAGTCCGTCCAGGCTGGTCGCGATGTACTCCTTCTTGGTGAAGTACGCGTCGAGTGAGGCGTCGTCCTCCCGCGCGAACCGCTTCCCGTGCAGGTCCCGTTCGCTCTCGTACGCCATGAAGGGCACTGCGTATCCGCAGGTGTCCCGGATCAGTTCGGCCGTCACGACGACGACGGCGCGCAGGCCGTGGAGCGAGGGGTCGATGCCGGGGAAACGGGTGAGCAGTTCCCCGAAGCGGGGATCGTCCCGGAAGACGGGCTCGCCGCGGCCGTGCACGCGCACGATGTTCGGCGGCCCCTGGAACGCGCACCACATCAGGGTGATCCGGCCGTTCTCCCGCAGATGGGCGATGGTCTCGGCGTTGGAGCCGGCGAAGTCGAGGTAGGCGACGGTGAGCTCGTCGAGGACCACGAAGGACCCCTTGAGCCCCTTGGGCGAGAGATTGACCGTGCCGTCGGCGGACAGGGGGGCGGTGGCGGTGAAGAAGACCGGCTGTTCCTCGATGAAGGTGCGGAGGCGGCCGTCTATGCGCTCATAGGTCTTTCCCATGTCCACCGATTATGAGGCCAGGTCTTTCGTTTGTCTAAGCAATTGACGGCCGTTGGAGAAATACCGTGGCCGCCCCGGCCGGCGCTTGTACGGGGCGGCCACAGCGCCTGTCACCTCACTTGGTGAGTGTGCAGGCGGCCAGGGAGTCCAGTCCGGAGGGGCGTTCGGCGGTGCGGCCGATGGCGGTGGCGATGCGGTTGATGGCGGCGACGCGCTTGTCCTCGAGGGGGCCGAGGATGGCGTTCCGGACGAAGTCGGGTCCGCCTTGTCCGACGGTGTCGGCGAGGCGCTTGTCGGCTTCGGCGATCTGCTGGTCGAGGTCGCCGAGGTTGCGGTCGACCTCGGCCTGGGCGGAGGCGGGGATCGCGGGCAGCTCCGGAGCCACGTCCGGGCAGGAGATCGTGCCCGGTCCCGCCAGTGTCCGGGCGTTCGCGTCGCCGCCGTCCCCGGACGACTCGCCGGCGAGGGCGGAGCCGGCGATCACCGCGCCGGACAGCGCCAGCGCGGCGGCGCCGCCGATGAAGCCGACGCGGCGCTTGTTGTACTTCGGAAGGGCCCTGGACATGCGGATGCCTCACTCGGGTCGGGGTGTCACGGGTGGTTGTCGTGCTGTCTCGATCGGTCCGACGCGGCGCCTGCGTCCGGCGACAAGTACGCGAAAGCGGTTTCCGGTGTTCAACCCGGCCCGGATTCGCGAGCAGATTGACGATTCATGCGGACTACTGCATACTCATGCATGTCAGCGAATGCACTGTAAGGAGAAACCCGTGACCGAGCGCGTCGTACTCGCCTACTCGGGCGGTCTGGACACCTCCGTCGCCATCGGCTGGATCGCCGAGGAGACGGGCGCCGAGGTCATCGCCGTCGCGGTCGACGTCGGCCAGGGCGGCGAGGACCTGGACGTCATCCGCAAGCGCGCCCTCGCCTGCGGTGCCGTCGAGGCCGAGGTCGCGGACGCCAAGGACGAGTTCGCCGAGGAGTACTGCCTCCCGGCGATCAAGGCCAACGCCCTCTACATGGACCGCTATCCGCTGGTCTCCGCGCTGTCCCGGCCGACGATCGTCAAGCACCTCGTCGCCGCCGCGCAGAAGCACGGCGCCACCACCGTCGCCCACGGCTGCACCGGCAAGGGCAACGACCAGGTCCGCTTCGAGGCCGGCATCGTCGCCCTCGCCCCCGACCTGAAGTGCATCGCCCCGGTCCGCGACTACGCCATGACCCGCGACAAGGCCATCGCCTTCTGCGAGGCCAAGGGCCTGCCGATCGCGACCACCAAGAAGTCCCCTTACTCCATCGACCAGAACGTCTTCGGCCGCGCCGTCGAGACCGGCTTCCTCGAGGACATCTGGAACGCGCCGATCGAGGACGTGTACGAGTACACGCAGAACCCCGCCGTCGCGCGTGAGCCCGACGAGGTCGTCATCACCTTCAAGGAGGGCGTCCCCGTCGCCGTCGACGGCAAGCCGGTCACCGTCCTCCAGGCGATCCAGCAGCTCAACGAGCGCGCCGGCGCCCAGGGCATCGGCCGGATCGACATGGTCGAGGACCGCCTCGTCGGCATCAAGTCCCGCGAGGTGTACGAGGCCCCCGGCGCGATCGCCCTGATCACCGCCCACCAGGAGCTGGAGAACGTCACCGTCGAGCGCGAGCTCGCCCGCTACAAGCGGCAGGTCGAGCAGCGCTGGGGCGAACTGGTCTACGACGGCCAGTGGTTCTCCCCGCTCAAGCGCGCCCTGGACGGCTTCATCACCGAGGCGAACCAGCACGTCAACGGCGACATCCGGATGACCCTGCACGGCGGCCGCGCCGTCGTCACCGGCCGGCGCTCGGAGTCGTCGCTGTACGACTTCAACCTGGCCACGTACGACACGGGCGACACGTTCGACCAGGCTGCCGCCAAGGGGTTCATCGACATCTACAGCCTGTCGGCGAAGATCGCGGCCAAGCGCGACCTCGCCTGAGCCGTAGCGCCTGACGAACCCTCACACGCACTGGCCTGACAGCCGCCTCTCCACGCGCCCGTGGAGAGGCGGCGGCACATCCGGAACCTTCGAGGAGCACGCAAGTGAGCAGCAACAGCGGTGACGTACGGCTCTGGGGCGGCCGTTTCGCCGACGGTCCCGCCGAGGCCCTGGCGAAGCTGTCCGCGTCCGTCCACTTCGACTGGCGGCTCGCGCCCTACGACATCGCCGGCTCGCGTGCCCACGCCCGCGTGCTGCACGCGGCGGGCCTGCTCACCGAGGACGAGCTGACCCGCATGCTCGCCGGGCTCGACCGGCTCGAAGCGGACGTCACCGACGGCTCCTTCACCGGCACCATCGCCGACGAGGACGTCCACACCGCCCTCGAGCGCGGCCTGCTGGAGCGTCTCGGCCCCGACCTCGGCGGCAAGCTGCGCGCCGGCCGGTCCCGCAACGACCAGGTGGCCACCCTCTTCCGCATGTACCTGCGGGACCACGCCCGCGTCATCGGCGGTCTGATCGCCGACCTCCAGGACGCGCTCGTCGGCCTCGCCGAGGCCCACCCGGACGTGGCCATGCCCGGCCGCACCCACCTCCAGCACGCCCAGCCGGTGCTCTTCGCCCACCACGTCCTCGCCCACGTCCAGGCGCTGTCCCGGGACGCCGAGCGGCTGCGCCAGTGGGACGAGCGCACGGCGGTGTCGCCGTACGGTTCCGGAGCGCTCGCGGGCAGCAGCCTCGGCCTGGACCCGGAGGCGGTCGCCGCGGACCTCGGCTTCGAGCACGGCAGCGCCGCCAACTCCATCGACGGCACGGCCTCCCGCGACTTCGTCGCCGAGTTCGCCTTCATCACCGCGATGATCGGCGTGAACGTCTCCCGGATCGCCGAGGAGATCATCATCTGGAACACGAAGGAGTTCTCCTTCGTGACCCTGCACGACGCGTTCTCCACCGGCTCGTCGATCATGCCGCAGAAGAAGAACCCGGACATCGCCGAGCTGGCGCGCGGCAAGTCCGGCCGTCTCATCGGCAACCTGACCGGCCTGATGGCGACCCTCAAGGCGCTGCCCCTCGCGTACAACCGCGACCTCCAGGAGGACAAGGAGCCGGTCTTCGACTCCATCGACCAGCTGGAGGTTCTGCTCCCCGCCTTCACCGGCATGATGGCCACCCTCACCGTGCACCGCGAGCGCATGGAGGAACTGGCCCCGGCCGGCTTCTCCCTCGCCACCGACATCGCCGAGTGGCTGGTCAAGCAGGGCGTGCCGTTCCGCGTCGCGCACGAGGTGGCCGGTGAGTGCGTCAAGGTCGCCGAGTCCGAGGACAAGGAACTGGACGAACTGACCGACGAACAGTTCGCCAAGATCTCCGCCCACCTCACCCCGGAGGTCCGCTCGGTCCTCAACGTCCCCGGCGCCCTCGCCTCCCGCGACGGCCGGGGCGGCACGGCCCCGAGCGCGGTCGCGGTCCAGCTGGCGGAGGTGAAGCGGGACGTGGCCGACCAGCACGCTTGGGCAACGGCGAAGAAGCGGTAGGGCAACATCCCTCAGGGGCGCGGGGCCGTACCGGTGTGCGGCTCCGCCGCGCGGGCGCGAAGAACCCCGACGCACCCGCACCCGCGAAACAGCCGCAGCACCCGAGCTCTTGGGCGAAGCCAAGGTCATCGCGGGTTACGTTGGTCGGGAACCGTACCGGACCCGACCGACGGAGCCCGCGATGCCCTTCGCCCGACTGGCAACAGCGACAACCCCCACCTGCCACATCGGCCTCGGCCTCGCCGCCGTCGGCCGCCCCGGCTACATCAACCTCGGCCGGAACGCCGACCTCGGAGAGGACCGCAGCGTCGAGACGCTGCGCACCCGCACGCACGAACTCCTCGACGCCGCCTACGCCCAGGGCGTCCGCTACTTCGACGCAGCCCGCTCCTACGGCCGCTCCGAGGAGTTCCTCGCCGACTGGCTGAGGAAGAGGACCGACGTCGACGACGTCGTCATCGGCAGCAAATGGGGCTACACCTACACCGCCGACTGGACCACCGACGCCGAGCGGCACGAGGTCAAGGACCACTCCCTCGCGGCGTACGAGCGTCAGCGCGCCGAGACCGAGGCGCTGCTCGGCGACCGGCTCGACCTCTACCAGATCCACTCGGTGACCCCCGAGAGCCCCGCCCTCACCGACAAGGAGCTGCACGCCCGGCTCGCGGAGGCGGCGGGCCGGGGCCTCACCGTCGGCTTCTCCACCAGCGGCCCGGCCCAGGCCGACGCCGTCCGCGCCGCCCTCGCCGTCACGGTCGACGGCGAACCCCTCTTCCGTACCGTCCAGTCGACGTACAACGCCCTGGAGACCTCCGCCGGGCCCGCGCTCGCCGAGGCCCGTGACGCCGGGCTCACCGTGATCGTCAAGGAGGGCATGGCCAACGGCCGGCTCGCCGCCGCGCACGCCCCGGAGGCGCTGCGGGCCGTCGCCGAGGAGACCGGGCTCGGCTGTGACGCCGTCGCCCTCGCGGTGGTCCTGCGGCAGCCGTGGGCCGGTGTGGTCCTCTCCGGCGCGGCCACCACCGCCCAGCTCGCCTCCAACCTGCACGCCGCCGCCGTCGGCCTCACCGACGACCAGCTCTCCCGCCTCGCCGCCCTGGCCGAGGAGCCCCGGGCCTACTGGGAGCGGCGCGGAGAGCTGCCCTGGCACTGACCGCTCGGCCGTTCCTCACACGACGGACAGTTGTGAGACCTGTGCGCCTTGGATGAGACATTCATGTCTCACTTGGAGTACTGTTGTCTCATGGCTGTCGATCGTGACCACGTGCTGCGCAGTGCCGCCGCCCTGCTGACCCGTAAATCCACCGCGACCATGGACGAGGTCGCCAAGGCCGCCGGAATCAGCCGCGCCACCCTGCACCGGCAGTTCGCCGGGCGGGACGCGCTGGTCCGGGCGCTGGAGGCGCTCGGGATCGCCGAGTGCGAGGCCGCCCTGGCCGCCGCCCGGCCCGACGAGGGGCCGGCCGCCGACGCCGTGCGCCGCATGGTCGCCGCGATCGAACCGCACGCCCCCCTGCTCGCCTTCCTCTACACCGAGAACCAGCTGTTCGAGGGCGAGGAGCAGAACGAGGGCTGGGCCGCGATCGACGAGCGCATCGCCGCGCTGTTCCGGCGCGGCCAGGCGAGCGGGGAGTTCCGCATCGACCTCACCCCGGCCTGGCTCACCGAGGCGCTCTACGGACTGCTCGCCTCCGCCGCCTGGGCGGTGGCCGAGGGCCGGGTCGCCCCCAAGGACTTCACCCACATGATCGTCGAGCTGCTGCTCGGCGGCGTACGACGCACGGAAGAACCGGCGGCAAGGAAGGAATCATGACCAGCGCCATACGGCCGCGGACCACGACCGAGGAGACGCGCCGCCCCGGCCGCTGGCTCGCCCTGTCGGTCCTCGTGCTCGCCGTCCTGCTGGTGGCCGTCGACGCGACCGTCCTCGGCCTCGCCACCCCGTACATCAGCGAGGACCTCGCACCCACCGGCTCCCAGCTGCTGTGGATCGGTGACGTCTACTCCTTCGTGCTCGCCGGACTGCTCGTGTCGATGGGCAGCCTCGGCGACCGCGTCGGCCGCAAGCGGATCCTGCTGTACGGCGCCGTCGCGTTCGGCATGATCTCCGTGCTCAACGCCTACGCGCACACGCCCGAGGTGATGATCGCGGCGCGCGCCCTGCTCGGCGTCGCCGGGGCCACCCTGATGCCGGCCACCCTCGCCCTGATCCGCAACCTCTTCCACGACCCGCGTGAGCGCAGCCTCGCCATCGGCATCTGGGGCGCGACCGCCTCCGCCGGCACGGCGGTCGGACCGATCCTCGGAGGGCTGCTGCTGGAGCACTTCTGGTGGGGCTCGGTCTTCCTGATCAACCTGCCGGTCATGGCGGTCCTGGTGGTCGTCGGCATCAAGCTGCTGCCGGAGTCCCGCACCCCCGAACCCGGCCCGTGGGACCTGACCAGCGTGGCCCTGTCCCTGGCCGGCATGATCGGCGTGGTCTACGCGGTGAAGGAGACCGCGAGCCACGGTTTCGCCGCGCCCGCCCTCGCGGCAGGCCTGCCGGGCGCGACGGCCCTGTACCTGTTCGTCCGCCGCCAGCTCGCCCTTCCCAAGCCCCTCCTGGACATGCGGCTGTTCCGCGGCCGGGGATTCAGCGGAGCGGTGCTCGCCGACCTGCTCACCGTCCTCGGCCTGTCCGGCCTGGTGTTCTTCCTCTCCCAGTACCTGCAACTGGTCCAGGGGCGTCGCCCGTTCGAGGCGGGCCTCGCGGAACTGCCCGCCGCGGTCGGCGCGGTGGCGGCCGGCCTGATCGCCGGCCGGACCGCCCGCCGCTTCTCGGTGCGCTCGGTCGTCGCCGGGGGCCTGGCCGCCATCGGCCTGGCCCTGGCCGCCCTCACCGTCATCGGCCAGTCCACCGGCTACCCCCTGCTCGGTACGGCGCTGCTGGTGGTCGGCGCGGGCGCGGGCTTCTCGTTCACGGTGACCGCGGACGTGATCCTCTCGAGCGTTCCGAAGGAACAGGCGGGCGCAGCATCCGCCGTCTCGGAGACGGCGTACGAACTCGGCGCGGCCCTGGGCATCGCCGTCCTGGGCTCGATCGTCACGGGCGTCTACCGCGACTTCCCCGCCCCACCGGGCACCCCGGCCACCGCCCACGAGTCCCTGGGCAGCGCGGTCGAGGCAGCGACCCGCATGCCCGCCCACACCGCGGAACCCATGCTGGAAGCGGCCCGCGAGGCTTTCGTCGACGGCCTCACCCTGGCAGCGGGAGCAGGAGCGGCAGTCCTCCTGGCAGCCTCGGCGGCAGCCTGGTCCATGCTCCGCGGCCAGAAGCTGGACAACGCCTGAGCGGGCCGCCGGCCACCTGCGTACCCAGGCCCCCGACAACCCCCTTGAGGGGCGCGGTCACCTGCGCACCCAGGCCCGCGGACAACCCCCAAGGGGCGCGGGGAACCGCGCGCCAAGCCCCCACTCGCCCGCAGGGACCGGAAACGCGGTGGGAGCCGGCGGAGAGGATCCGCCGGCTCCCACCGAAGAGAACGTCGGTCCGGGCCGACCGAGACCTACGCGGCCTCTTTGGCCTTGCTGGCGTACATGTCCACGTACTCCTGCCCGGACAACCGCATGACCTCGGTCATCACCGAGTCGGTCACCGCCCGCAGCACATACCGGTCACGCCCCATCCCGTCGTAACGGGAGAACTCCATCGCCTCACCGAAACGGACCGTCACCTTGCCCGGCCGGGGCAGACCCGCACCCCCGGGCTGCAGCTTGTCCGTGCCGATCATCGCGAACGGCACGACCGGCGCGCCGGTCATCAGGGTGAGCCGGGCGATGCCGGTACGGCCCCGGTACAGCCGGCCGTCGGGGGAGCGGGTGCCCTCCGGGTAGATGCCGAAGATCCGGCCCTCCTCCAGCACCCGGCGCCCGGTCATCAGCGCCGCCACCCCGCCCCGGCCGCCGTCGCGGTCGACGGGGATCATGCCGACGCCGGTGAAGAACCACGCCATCAACCGGCCCTTGAGGCCCTTGCCGGTGACGTACTCGTCCTTGCCGATGAAGACGACCTGACGGTCGCAGACGAGCGGCAGGATCATCGAGTCGATGAACGTCAGGTGGTTGCCGGCCAGGATGACGGGACCGTCGCCCGGGATGTTCTCCGCGCCCTCCACCTGTGGGCGGAACATCAGGCGCATGATCGGACCGAGCACTGCCTTGATGAGCGCGAAGCGGGACAACGGGCCCTCCGGTGGGAAACGGACGTCGGTTCATGCCGTACGAGTCTGTGCAGGTGAGGACATTACTCGCGGCCCGGGGGGTTGCGCACATCGAGATCGCGTGAGTTCACCGAGGTCTTACTCACTCTTGACCCGGGTTCACCTGCGGTGGCCCGCCCGCGGCCGGTGGGCGACACGGCCGTCACGCTGTGACGCAACTCGCCCGGGCCGCACACCGCACGCGTGCCCCGCTCTGTCCCGTCCAACCGGACGAGCCGTCACATCCCCGCCGGAATACGACAGACGTACGTCATTCGCACGAGGGGCGTACGTCACGCGACATCATCCGTGTGTTCGGCCCGGGGTCTCCCGTGCGTCATCCGCGCGCACCTACGATCGCCCCGCACCGGACGAGCCGACATCAGGAGGACCCTCATGGCAACGCGGGAGTCGAACGAACAGGCGGGCGGAACCGGACGGCGGACCCTCCTCGGCGCGGCCGTGCTCGGCGCCTCCGGAACGGTCCTGGCCCTGGGCGGCACCGCGAGAGCCGCCGGTGCCCGGCCCGGCGGCGGCCGGGGACTGAAGAGCCTGCCCGTCCCCACCATCGTGGGCCACCGCGGGGCCAGCGGCTACCGGCCCGAGCACACCCTCGGCGCCTACCAGCTCGCCCTCGACATGGGCGCGGACATCGTCGAGGCCGGCGACCTCGTCCCCACCAAGGACGGTCATCTCGTCTGCCGCCACGAACCGGAGATCGGCGGCACCACGGACGTCGCCGACCATCCCGAGTTCGCCGGCCGCCGGACCACCAAGACACTGGACGGCGCCTCCGTCACCGGCTGGTTCACCGAGGACTTCACCCTCGCCGAGCTGAAGCGGCTCCGCGCGGTGGAGCGCATCCCCGCCAACCGCCCGCACAACACCCTCTACAACGGACGCTGGGAGATCCCCACCTTCGAGGAGGTGCTGCGCTGGCAGGACGAGCAGACCCGCAAGCGCGGCAAGCAGGTCTGGATCTACCCCGAGCTCAAGCACCCCACCTACTTCCGCAAGCTGGGGCTGGACCTGGAGGAGCGAGTCGCCAAGCTGCTGCGCCGGCACGGCAAGGACGACAAGAACGCGCCGGTCATCCTCCAGTCCTTCGAGCCGACCAGCGTCGAGCGCCTGAACAAACTGGTCGACAACCCCCTCGTCGTCCTCCTCTCCGGCGCCACCACCCGCCCCTGGGACTTCGTCGAGACGGGGGACCCGCGCACCGTCGCCGACCTCGTCACCCGCAGGGGCCTGCGCGAGATCGCCGGCTACGCCCAGGGCATTGGCCCCACCCTCGACCTGGTCATCCCGCGCGACGCGGCCGGCCGGCTCACCGAGCCGACCACGCTGGTGCGGGACGCCCACCGCGCGGGCCTGATCCTGCACCCCTACACCCTGCGCAACGAGAACCCCTTCCTGCCCGCCGACTTCCGCGAGGGCACCGACCCCGACGCCTACGGCGACGTCTTCGGCGCCTACCGGGCGTACTTCGCCACCGGCATCGACGGCGTCTTCACCGACAACCCGGACACCGGACTGCTGGCCCGCGAGGACTTCGTCAACAACTGACCCGCTTTGCCCTGTCAGAGGGGATTTGGGCCGCTCCGGGCAACCCTGCCCGGAGCGGCCGAGTCGTTGCGCGTATGACACACGAGCTGGTCATGGCGTACGAGCTGGTCGTCTCCCTGCGTCCGCTGCTCACCGCGGAGGCCGCCGCAGAGGCGCTCGGCTCCGGGACCGAACCGGGCGATCTGGAACAGGCGGTGTGGCTGCGCCTCCTGGAGCGTCTCGGCACCTGCGGTCCGCCGTCCGACCCTCCGGGCTGGCTGCGCCGGGCGGTCCGCGCGGAGGCCCGCCGCACCCGCCGCGGCGCCCGCCGGGAGGCGGCGCTGACCGGCGACCCCGCCGACACCGGTCACCACGGCCCCGAAGGTCTCGCACTCGCCGCCGCCCGCCGCCGTGCCCTGCGGGACGCCGTACGACGGCTGCCCGGCCGCTGCCCGGAACTGATGGAGGCGCTGCTGTCCCCGCACGACCCGACATACCGGGAGATCGCGGGGGAGTTGGGTATCTCACAGGGCAGTATCGGCCCGGAACGTTCCAGATGCCTGGGATGTCTGCGTCGTTTGCTCACACAGGAGGTTGCGGCGCGCTGAGGACGGGGATAGGAGTGGGGGACGACAGGTGATCAGGTGAGCGGGAGGCATGCGCACATGGGCATGAGCGTGACCATCTCTGCGGCGGCCGGGCAGGACGCGGAGCAGATCTTCAGGTTGCAGTACCTGTGCTTCCAGAGCGAGGCGGCGCTCTACGGCAACTACCGCATCGACCCGCTCGTCCAGACCCTCGACTCGGTCCGCGAGGAGGTCGCCGCCGACTGCGTCTTCGTCGCCCGCCTCGGCGACGAGATCGTCGGCTCGGTGCACGGCAGGATCACCGAGGAGGGCGCCGCCGCGATCGGCAAGCTCTGCGTCCACCCCCGCCTCCAGGGACACGGCATCGGCGCGCGTCTCCTGCGGGCCGCGGAGTCCGCCCTGGCCGACGAGCGCGGCGCCAGGACCTTCCGCCTGCACGCCGGGCACCGCAGCGAGAGCAACCTGCGGCTGTACAGCAAGGTCGGCTACCAGCGGGTGGGCACCTCCCAGGGCGCCGACGGCGTACCGATGATCGTCCTGGAGAAGCAGGCGCAGGCCTACGCGACGACCGCCTGATCAGGACGCGGGCCGCTGCTCCGGCCGTGCCCCGCGCAGCCAGTACAGGGCGGTGAGGGGCAGCAGCACCGGGATGAAGAGATAGCCCATCCCGTAGTCCGACCACACGGTGGCGTCGGGGAACGCGGACGGCTCCACCAGCGTCCAGGTCCCCACGGTCAGTACGCCCACGAGCTCGGCGGCGCAGCACACCAGCGCCGCCCTGCGGGCCGTCTCCCCGCCGCGTACCAGGGTGTAGGTGATGAAGCCGTAGACCACGCCGGCCGCCGCCGACAGCGCGTAGGCGAGCGGCGCCCGGTCGAACTCGGTGGCGATCTGGTACGCGGAGCGCGACACCGCGCCGACGACCATCACCCCGTACAGCCACACCAGCAGCAGTCCGGGACCGCCGATCAGCCGCGTCCTGGCCGGCTTCTCCCGCGTCGCGGCCACCTCAGCCTCCCCAGATGTCATAGAGCCGCACCTCGAGCACGGCCAGCACGACACCGCTCGCGGCGACCGTCAGCGAACCCCAGCGGGAGCGCTCGCCGAGCGACATGAAGCCGGCCGCCGGGACGCACGCGAACGCGCCGAGCAGATACGCCACGAAGATCGTCGTTCCCTGCTCCGGCTTCTCGCCCCGGGCCAGCCGCACGATCCCGACGACCAGCTGCGCCAGCGCCAGCAGCGTGACCACGGCCATCCCGATGAAGTGCCAGTCCTTCGTCGGCTGGTCACGGTAGGCGGCCCACCCGCACCAGGCGCCGAGCAGCAACGCGGCGACACCGGTCACCACCGTCAGGACATCAAGCATGGCAGTGACCCTATTACGCCGGAAAACCCCCGCTGTCCCCGCCCCCGGGAGCGCCGGGCCCGGTGTCCTCCGTGACCAGCCCGGCGGCGACCGCCCACCCGCGGGTCCGCGCGTGCGCGCCCGCTTCGGACGCCGGGTCCGGCGTGTACACCGGACCCGGGGCGGTCTCGATCAGGTGGACCATCGTCCAAGCGAGCCCTTGACGTCCTCGCCCGCGTGAACGCGGGCGATTCCGGTCAGCACCGCTACGCGATGCTCCCTCGGGTTCCTGCTTCACGGGCCCTTGCCACCCGGAGGTGGTCTTACAGGGCCTCCACAGGCCTGACTTCCCGCCCGTCCGGCGGTAGGTCCGCCAACTACGTTGTCGGACAAGGCGACTTTAGCAATGAAGCTGGCCCCCTACGGGTCGCCGGGGCGAGGATGCCCCACACCTCCACCCTGAAGGGTGGAGCACTGGGCAAGTGTCCGGTAGCAGCCGGCCAGGGCCTCCGCCTCGGCGAGGCTCAGCGGGCGCGGTATCGCCTCCAGTTGCCGCGCCCTGCGGTCGATCTCCGCTTCCTCACCGGACTCCTCGTCGGGCAGCGGTCTGTCCGCCACGAAGGCGCTCACCTCAGGACTCATGCCGTGATGATCGCCACGGCCGGGGGATCCGGCAAGGTCCGGCGGGCCCGTAAGGTCGATGGCATGACCATCCATGCGCAGGCCCTGCTGTTCGACAACGACGGAACCCTCGTCTCCTCCCTCGCCTCCGTGAACCGCTGCTGGACGCGGTGGGCCGTCGAGTACGGGATCACGGCCGAGGAGTTCGGGCGCGTCGAGCTGCACGGGCGGCCGGCCGCGGAGATAGCCGCCGATCTGCTGCCCGCCCGTGTCGTGCCGGAGGCCGTCGCGCGGATCGAGGACCTGGAGGTCGAGGACGTGCCCAACGGCGGTGTGGAACTGCTGCCGGGGACCGCGGACTTCCTCGCCGCGCTGCCCGCCGAGCGCTGGGCCGTCGTCACCTCCGCCACCCGGCGCCTGGCCGAGGCCCGCCTGGAGGCCGTCGGCATCCTGCCCAAGACCCTGGTCGCCGCCGACGACATCACCCGCGGCAAGCCCGACCCCGAGCCCTACCTCCTCGCCGCCCGCACCCTCGGCGTCGACCCCGCGCACTGCGTCGTCTTCGAGGACGCCCCCGCCGGACTCCAGGCCGGCCGCGCCGCCGGCATGACCACCGTGGCCTTGGCCACAACCCACCGGGCCCACGAGCTGACCGCCGACCTCGTCGTGAAGGACCTCTCGGCCCTGTCCGCACTGGTCACGGACGGGGGAGTGGAGATCTCCGTACGTCCTTGACGCGGGCGTGCCGCTGTCCACGGTTGTCCAGAATACGGACAGCCGTGTCCGGTCGGGAGTGAACGTCTGCTTTACTGATCGCATGACCACGACGAGCGACCGCATCCCCGCGACCGAGGCGCCCATGACGCCCGGCGCCCGGTGTATGTGTCGCCGAATGTGCGCCTGACAGAGGGCCCCCGCACCATCTGAGCCTCGCGCCCCGAAGCGAGAGCCCGCTCATGTCCGCCCGCGTCCCCCGCATGTGCGACTGAGCCACGCCCCCGCGCGCACGTTTCTCCACGGTCCCCACCGCCACGCCCCACCGAGATCCGTGCCGCCCGGCTGCTTTCGACCCTGAATGCCTCGTGCCCGGCGCCCACGACGCGCCGCGCACTCGACAGTGACGGATACCCACGTGATCACCACCTCGGGCCTCACCAAGGTCTACCGCTCACGCGGCCGCGAGGTCACCGCCCTCGACGGCGTCGACCTGCACGTCCGCGAAGGCGAGGTCTACGGCGTCATCGGCCAGTCCGGCGCCGGCAAGTCCTCCCTCATCCGCTGCGTCAACCTGCTGGAACGCCCCACCTCGGGCACCGTGACCGTGGCCGGCCAGGACCTCACCGCGCTCGCCGGCCGCGGCCCCCGGGCCGGCCGGGAACTGCGGCAGGCGCGCAGCCGTATCGGCATGGTCTTCCAGCATTTCAACCTGCTCTCCTCGCGCACCGTGCAGGACAACGTCGAACTGCCCCTGGAGATCCTCGGGAAGTCGGGGAGGGAACGCTCCCGCAAGGCGCTGGAACTGCTCGACCTGGTGGGCCTCGCGGACAAGGCCAAGGCCTACCCCGCCCAGCTCTCCGGCGGCCAGAAGCAGCGCGTCGGCATCGCCCGCGCCCTCGCCGGCGACCCCAAGGTGCTGCTCTCCGACGAGGCCACCAGCGCCCTCGACCCGGAGACCACCCGCTCGATCCTGCGGCTCCTGCGCGACCTCAACCGGCAGCTCGGCCTCACCGTCCTGCTCATCACCCACGAGATGGACGTCGTGAAGTCGGTCTGCGACTCGGCCGCCCTCATGGAGAACGGCCGCGTCGTCGAGTCCGGCACGGTCACCGAGCTCCTCGCCACCCCCGGCTCCGAACTGGCCGCCGCGCTCTTCCCGGTCGGCGGCGAGGCCTCCGGCGACGACCGCACCGTCCTCGACGTCACCTTCCACGGGGAGAGCGCGACCCAGCCGGTCATCTCCCAGCTCTCGCGCACCTACAACATCGACATATCGATCCTCGGCGCCGCCATCGACACCGTCGGCGGCCTCCAGGTCGGCCGGATGCGCATCGAACTGCCCGGCCGCTACGAGGACAACGTCGTCCCCGTCGGCTTCCTGCGCGAACAGGGCCTGCAGATCGACGTCGTGAACCGGGAAGAGCCCGCACTCGTGAAGGAGGGGGCCAAGTGACCTGGTCCGAGATGCAGCCACTGCTCGAACAGGCCTGTACCGAGACGCTGATCATGGTCGGCTGGTCCACCCTGATCGCCGTCGTCGGCGGCCTCCCGCTCGGCATCCTGCTCGTCCTCACCGACAAGGGCGGACTGCTCCAGAACACCCTGGTGAACAAGGTCATCGGGCAGATCGTGAACATCGGCCGCTCGCTGCCGTTCATCATCCTCATGGTCGCCCTGATGAACTTCACCCGCTGGGTCACCGGCACCACCATCGGCAGCGAGGCCGCGATCGTGCCGCTCGCCATCGGCGGCATCCCCTTCTTCGCCCGCCTCGTCGAGACCGCCGTGCGCGAGGTCGACCACGGACTCGTCGAAGCCGTGCAGGCCATGGGCGGCAACACCTGGACGATCGTCCGCAAGGTCCTCGTCCCCGAGGCGCTGCCCTCGCTGATCGCCTCCACCACCACCACGGTCATCGCCCTCATCGGCTACTCGGCCATGGCCGGCACCGTCGGCGGCGGCGGACTCGGCGACCTCGCCGTCCGCTACGGCTACCAGCGCTTCGAGACCGGCCTGATGTGGATCACCGTCGCGGTCCTCGCCGTGGCCATCTCCCTCATCCAGTTCGCCGGCGACTACGCGGCCCGCGCCCTGCACCGCCGCGGCGGCCGCTCCGGCTCCTCGCCCAGGCTCCGGCTCCTCAAGGCCGAGGAGCCCGCCGCGGCCGACGTCGGCAAGGTCGCGTAGCACCTCCGCCGAAGACTCCCCGTACCACCCATACGGGGCCGCACCACCCAAGGAAAGGCACTTTTCGTGCGTAACACCGCCAAGATCACCACCGCCGTCCTCGCCGCCGGAGCCCTCACCCTCGGGCTCACCGCCTGCGGCTCGGACAAGGACGCCGCCTCCGACACCTCCGGGCCGCTGGTCGTCGCCGCGACGCCCGTCCCGCACGCCGAGGTCCTCACCTACGTCAAGGACAACCTCGCCGACAAGGCCGGCCTCGACCTGGAGGTCAAGGAGTTCACCGACTACGTCACGCCGAACACGGCCACCGAGGACGGTTCGGTGGGAGCCAACTACTTCCAGACCGAGCCCTACCTCGAGGACTTCAACAAGAAGAACGGCACCCACCTGAAGTCCGTCGCCTCGGTGCACCTGGAGCCGCTCGGCCTGTACTCGAAGAAGACCGAGAAGGCCGACGGCCTGAAGAACGGCGCGACCGTCGCCGTCCCCAACGACACCGTCACCGAGGCCCGCGCCCTCCAGCTGCTCGCCGCCAACGGGCTCATCACCCTCAAGGACGGCGTCGGCACCGCGGCCACCACCGCGGACATCACCGAGAACCCGAAGAACCTGAAGTTCAAGGAGCTGGAGGCGGCCCAGACCCCGCGCTCCCTGGACGACGTCGACGCGGCCGTCATCAACGGCAACTACGCCCTGGAGGCCGACCTCAAGCCGGCCGAGGACGCCATCGCCCTGGAGTCCGCCGAGAACAACCCGAACGTGAACCTCCTCGTCGTCAAGGAGGGCAACGAGGACGACCCGCGCGTCAAGAAGCTCGCCGGACTCCTCACCTCGCCCGAGGTGAAGAAGTTCATCGAGGACAAGTACGCGGGTTCCGTCATCGCCTCGTTCTGACCGGCGCGACCCGCACGGCACCCACGGGGTCCCCTCCGCGTACCGGAGCGGACCCCGTGGTGCGGTTCGGTGCCTTCATGCTGCATGCTGGGCAGTTCAGCAGCACCCGACGGTCCCTCAGGTTACGGAGCGGCGCATGACGAGCACCTTCCCCAGCATCTCCATCAGCACGGAGCGGTTGGTGCTGCGTCCCTTCGACACGGACGACGTCCCGGCCCTCGCCGAGATGATGAACGACGAGCAGGTCGGCGCCTGGACCGACGTCCCGCAGCCCTTCTCCGAACAGGCCGCACGCACCTGGATCACCGAGTACGCCCCCTCCGAACGCGCCCGGGGCAACGGACTCGACCTCGCCGTCACCGAGTTCCTCACCCAGCGCCTGGTCGGCGTCATCCAGCTCGCCAAGACCGACTGGCACGTGCGCTCCACCGAGCTGTCGTACATCATCGCCCCCTGGGCGCGCGGCGAGGGCTACGCCTCCGAGGCGGCGCTCGCCACCGCCCAGTGGCTCTTCAACGACCAGAAGTTCGAACGCATCGAGCTGCGCACCGCGGCCGACAACACCGCCTCCCAGCAGGTCGCCCAGAAGATCGGCTGCATCAGCGAGGGCGTGCTGAGAGGTGCCTGCATAGCCCACGTCCGCACCGAGGGCGGCGGCTGGAGCGACGTACGCACCGACTTCATCGTATGGAGCCTGCTGCCCGAGGACATCGAGGGCGCGGACGGACAACTGGCCGACACCGGCGGATTCACCTCGTACCCGGACTGGAACTGACCTTCGCACGAGGTACCGGCGGCGCGGACCCCGGTCGCACCAGGTAGTCTCACGGAGCCCGCCCCGTGGCGGGACAGCCGACGACGACCTGCGCAGACCCCAGGAGACTGACGACGATGGCCGACCGGGTCACGGTGATCGGCTGGGACGGTTCGCCGCTGACCGCCGCGGCCCGCGCCGCGCTGGGCGCCGCCACGCTGGTGGCCGGCGCCGCCCACCATCTGGCACTCCCCGAGGTGCCCCCCGGCGCCGAACGCGTCCGGCTCGGCTCCGTCGCCCTCGCCGCCCGCCGCATCGCCGCCCACCGCGGCACCGCCGTCGTCCTCGCCGACGGCGACCCCGGCTTCTTCGGCGTCGTACGGACCCTGCGCGCACCCGAGTTCGGCCTCGAGGTCGAGGTCGTCCCCGGCGTGTCCTCCGTCGCCGCCGCCTTCGCCCGCGCCGGAATGCCCTGGGACGACGCCCACGTGGTCGTCGCACACCCGCGCACGCTGCGACGCGCGGTGAATGTATGCCGGGCCCACACCAAGGTCGCGGTTCTCACCTCGCCCGGCGCCGGACCCGCCGAACTGGGCCTGCTCATGGAGGGCGTCCACCGCACCTTCGTGATCTGTGAGGAACTCGGCACCGAGCGCGAGCGGGTCAGCGTGGTCACCTCCGACAAGGCCGCCGACCACACCTGGCGCGACCCCAATGTCGTCATCGTCGTCGGCGGCCGGGCCGGTGCCGGTGAGTCCGGCGGCTGGATCGCCGGACGCGACCCCTCCGCCGGCCCCCGCGGCTGGTCGCTGCCGGCCGGGGAGTACGGCGGCGACCTCGGTGAGGGCGAGCGGGAACCGCTGCGCGTCTCCCAACTCGCCCGGCTCGGACCGCGGGCCGGCGACCTCGTCTGGGACATCGGCTGCGGAAGCGGCGCCTTCGCCACCGAGGCCGCCCGCGCGGGCGCCGCCGTCATCGCCGTCGACAGCGACCCGCGCGCCTGTGCCCGCACCGAGTCCACCGCCCGCCGGTACGGGGTTCAGCTCCAGATCGTCCACGGCACCGCCCCGCACGTCCTGGAGAACCTCCCCGAGCCGGACGTCGTCCGGGTCGGCGGCGGGGGAGCGGCCGTCGTCTCCGCGGTCGCCGACCGCCGTCCGCAGCGCATCGTCACGCACGCCGCCACCCGCGACGGGGCCGAACTCGTCGGCCGGAACCTCGCGGAACACGGCTACCAGGTGGAGTGCGCCCTGCTGCAGTCCGTCGAACTCGACACCAGGGCCTGGACGGAGAAGGAACGGAGCGTCGCGTTCCTGCTCAGCGGGGTGCTGCCCGCGCGCGACAACTGATCCGATTCCCGTCCCCGTGATCGGATTGTCCGACCGCGCGAGGTAGGCTGGCCGATCGTTGTACCGCACCCGGACACCCGGCGCTTCGTCGGCCAATGTCCGGAAAGCGCGCCCGTTTTGGGGTGGGTCGTGGTACAGCAGGAACCGGAGGACGCGCAACGTGGCGCAGTCCACAGCGGAACCGTCGCCGATCAAGCTGACGCGACGGTCGTACGGCCGCGAGAATGACGGTGAAGGGCTTTGTCGCCTTTTACGGACGCGCCGTTCGTGCCGCTGGGGACGCACGCTCGTTCTTCAGCGTGGGGCGGTCGGTGCGCCGTTCCGGGTGAGCTGGTCGTAGGAGCACTAACCGATGGGCGAGGGGTACGCATGACCGACACCGGCCAGGTCCCGGGCGAGGGACTGCCGGAGAACGCAGGCATGGTGGAGCAGCCGGGCGTCCCCGCGCCCGACGCGTACACCTACCTCTCCGACGGTCCCGCCGAGGAAGAAGACCTGCTGCTGCCCGGCGCCCAGAGCGCCTGGGGCAACGAGATCGCCCCGCCCGCGCCCGAGCCGGTCGTCGAGACCGTGCACCAGCCGGGCCCGCACGAGACGGCCGGCCGCGACAGCGGCTCGGTCGACCTCGGCGGCGTCCGGCTCCCCGAGCCGCCGCAGCCGGCACCGCGCCGCCCGCTGCACCTCGGCCCGCCCATTCCCCACGTCAACGCCGGCCCGGTGCGCTCCCTCGCCGACCGCGGTCCCGCCGACGTGCCGGCCCGCCAGGCCGGCCCGCCGTCCCTCGGCCCCGAGTACCTCGACATCCCGCACGCGCGCGAGGCGGCGGTACCGCAGGCCGCGGCGCCCTGGGGCGCGCAGGCCACGGTGGCCGCCGAAACGGTTGTTCCGGCTCCGGTTCCGGCTTCGGAGCCGATGGACGCGGCCCAGGCGGTCGTGACCCGCGTCGCCGCGGAGGCGGGGGCGGTGCAGCAGGACACCGGGGGTGTGGTCGCCGCCGTCGCGGTGGGCGCCCCGGCCGAGGGCGGCGAACAGGGGCCCGTCCCGGTTCCGGCCGCGGATCACGGTCCGTCCGGCACGTCCGCCGCCGAGCCCGCGCAGGGGACCGGGGCACCGCGGCCCGCCGAGGCGGCCCAGGCGCCCGTACCCGAGCCCGCTGCTCCGGAGCCGGAGGCGCCCCCGGCCGCCGAGGCGCCGGGCACCGGGCCCACGGCGCCGGAGCACGCCCCGGCGGCCGAGGCGCCGCAGACCGGTCAGGCGCCGGCCGCCGTGCCGGACCCCGCTCAGGCCGCCGTTTCCGCATACGCTCCGGGGGCGGACGCTTCCCACGGCGCTCAGGTACCGGGTCTCGACCCCGCGGCACCCCAGGCCGGCGAGGCGGCGGGCGCGGAGGCCGCCGTGCTCGCGCAGGGAGCCGAGGCACCGCAGGACGTCCAGGCACCAGGCGCGGTGGCCACCGCACCGGACCAGGCCCAGGAGGCCGGGGCACCGCAGGCCGTTCAGCAGCCCGGACCGGAGGCCGCCGCACAGGGGACCGAGGCGTCTCAGGCCGTTCAGGCGCCGGGTGCCGAGGCCGTCGCGGCGCAGGCCGGTGAGACGGCTGAGGTTTCTCAGGCCGTTCAGGCGCCGGGTGCCGAGGCCGTCGCGGCGCAGACCGGTGAGGTGGCTGAGGCCGACCAGGCTGTTCAGGTGCCGGGTGCCGAGGTGGCTGAGGCTGTTCAGGATGTTCGGGTGCCGGGTACCGATGCCGCAGTGCCGCAGGCCGGTGAGGTGGCTGAAGTCCCTCAGGCCGTCCAGGCACCGGGTGCCGGCGCCGCCGAGGGGCCCGAGACGGTCCAGGCCGTTCCGGTGACGGGCGCGGAGGCTCTCGTTCCGGAGCACGTCGGGGTTTCCGAAGCCTCCCCGGACGTCCCCGCGCCGGGCGCCGACACCGCCGTACCCCCCACTGCCGAAGCGGAAGGGATTGTTTCCGGAACGGCGGGCGACGAAGCCCTCGCGCGGACCCCCGCGCCTGAGGTCCCGGCCGCCCTCGCACCGGAGGCCCCCCATGCCGCCGACGCCACCCCCGTGATCGACACGGGCGCGGTCCAGGGCCCCCAGCAGACCCCCGCCGCCCCCCTGACCGGCACCGTCCCCCCGGAGCCGGACCGGCCCGTGGGCGAGTTCGTCCCCGTGGACGGCACCGTGCCCACCACCCCGCACCTCGCGCCGACCCCGCCCCAGGGCGTGGCCGCCCCCGCCGGGGAACCCCACGAGGCGGACACCGAACCCGCGCAGAACCCGGACGACCTCGACACCCAGGGCGCCGGCGTGGACGCGGAAGCCGCACGGCCCACCGGTCCGGCCGCACCCGGCTACGACGACGTGGAGCGCGAGGCCGTACTGAAGGTCATGCGCGAACGCCGGGACATCCGCAACGGCTTCCGCAGCGACCCCATCCCGCACGAGGTGCTGCTCCGCGTCCTGGAGGCCGCCCACACCGCGCCCTCCGTCGGCCACTCGCAGCCCTGGGACTTCGTCGTCATCCGTTCCGCCGAGACCCGGCGCAGCATGCACGAACTGGCCACGCGCCAGCGCGACGCCTACGCCAAGTCCCTCCCCAAGGGCCGGGCCAAGCAGTTCAAGGAACTGAAGATCGAGGCCATCCTCGACACGCCCGTGAACATCGTCGTCACCGCCGACCCGACCCGCGGCGGCCGGCACACCCTCGGCCGCCACACCCAGCCCCAGATGGCGCCGTATTCCTCCGCGCTCGCCGTCGAGAACCTCTGGCTCGCCGCCCGTGCCGAGGGCCTCGGCGTCGGCTGGGTCAGCTTCTTCGACGAGCGCGAGATGGTCCGCGCGCTGGGGCTCCCCGAGCACCTCGAGGTCGTCGCCTACCTGTGCGTGGGCTACGTCGACGAGTTCCCGGACGAGCCCGAGCTGATGCAGGCCGGCTGGTCCAAGCGCCGCCCGCTGTCCTGGGTCGTCCACGAGGAGACGTACGGCCGTCGCGCCCTGCCCGGAGAGGACCCCCACGACCTGCTCGCCGAGACCGTCGCACAGATCCGCCCGCTGGACGCCAAGGCGCTCGGCGAGGCGTGGGAGCGCCAGAAGCGCATGACCAAGCCGGCCGGGGCGCTCGGCATGCTGGAGATCATCTCCGCCCAGCTCTCCGGCCTGTCCCGCCAGTGCCCGCCGCCCATCCCGGAACCCGCGGCCGTCGCGATCTTCGCCGGCGACCACGGGGTGCACGCCCAGGGCGTCACCCCCTGGCCGCAGGAGGTCACCGCCCAGATGGTGGCCAACTTCCTCGGCGGGGGAGCGGTCTGCAACGCCTTCGCCGCCCAGGTCGGGGCGGAGGTCTGCGTCGTCGACGTGGGCGTCTCCTCCGACCTCCCGGCCACCCCCGGTCTGCTGCCGCGCAAGATCCGCGCCGGTACGTCCGACATGACCACCGGGCCCGCGATGACCCGCGAGGAGGCCAAGAAGGCCGTCGAGGTCGGCATCGAGACCGCCCGCGACCTGGTCGCCGCCGGCAACAAGGCCCTCCTCACCGGCGAGATGGGCATCGCGAACACCACCGCGTCCGCCGCCCTCATCTCCGTTTTCACCGGCGCCGACCCGGCGGAGGTCACCGGCCGCGGCACCGGCATCAACGACGAGACCCTCGCCCGCAAGACCGAGGTCGTGCGCCGCGCCCTGGAACTCCACCAGCCGGACCCGGCCGACCCCATCGGTGTCCTGGCCGCCGTCGGCGGATTCGAGCACGCCGCCATGGTCGGCCTGCTCCTCGGCGGCGCGTCGCTGCGCACGCCGGTGATCCTGGACGGCGTCAGCGCCGGTGCCGCCGCCCTGGTGGCCCGGGCCATCGCCCCCGAGGTCCTGGCCGCCTGCATCGCGGGTCACCGCAGCGCCGAGCCCGGCCATGTCGCCGCCCTCAACAAACTGGGCCTGCGCCCCCTGGTCGACCTCGACCTCCGCCTCGGCGAAGGCACGGGCGCCCTCCTGGCCCTTCCGCTCGTGCAGAGCACGGCACGGGCCATGCACGAGGTGGCGACCTTCGATTCGGCAGGGGTGACCGAGAAGTAGCCCCGGCGGCTGTGGGCAGTCGTTCCTCCCCCAGTACCTCCAGGGTCCGGGCGGTACCTCCAGGCGGAACGGGTGGGCACAGCCGCCCACCCATCCGCACGCGCGGGGGCCGGGGGCGGCGCCCCCGGTTCCGGGAAGGGGCGGGCTGGGGGAAACACCACACCCACCCCGGCCCCCACTGGACGTACGCATAAAATTCCCGCGTCAGGCTCGCTCCGAAGCCGCAGCGTGCCCGCTGACCCACCGCTCGTCCGAGGAGCCTCACCTGATGGCCGAACACCCCGCCTACCCCGTAGGCCTCCGCCTCACCGGCCGCCGGGTCGTCGTACTCGGCGGCGGCCAGGTCGCCCAACGCCGCCTCCCCGCCCTGATCGCCGCCGGTGCCGACATCCACCTGGTGTCCCCCGAGGCCACCCCCTCCGTGGAAGCCATGGCGGACACCGGCGAGATCACCTGGCACCGCCGTCCCTACGCCGAGGGCGACCTCGCGCAGGCCTGGTACGCCCTCATCGCCACCAGCGACACCGACGCGAACACCCGCGCCTCCGCCGAGGCGGAAGCACACCGCGTCTGGTGCGTCCGCTCGGACGACGCCGACGCGGCCACGGCGTGGACCCCCGCCACCGGCTCCAGCGAGGGCGTCACCGTGGCCGTCCTCACGACGCGGGCACGCGGCCGCGACCCCCGCCACACCGCCGCCATCCGCGACGCCGTGGTCGAGGGCCTGCGCGACGGCACCCTCGTCGCCCCGCACCACCGCACCCGCACCCCGGGCGTCGCCCTCGTCGGCGGCGGCCCCGGTGACCCGGATCTGATCACCGTGCGCGGCCGCCGCCTGCTCGCCGAGGCCGACGTCGTCATCGCCGACCGGCTCGGCCCCCGCGACCTGCTCGCCGAACTCCCGCCGCACGTCGAGGTGATCGACGCGGCGAAGATCCCCTACGGCCGGTTCATGGCCCAGGAGGCCATCAACAACGCGCTGATCGAGCACGCGAAGCAGGGCAAGTCCGTGGTCCGGCTCAAGGGCGGAGACCCGTACGTCTTCGGCCGCGGCATGGAGGAACTCCAGGCGCTCGCCGAAGCGGGCATCCCCTGCACCGTCGTCCCCGGCATCTCCAGCTCCATCTCGGTCCCGGGCGCGGCCGGTATCCCCGTCACCCACCGGGGCGTGGCCCACGAGTTCACCGTGGTCAGCGGCCATGTCGCCCCCGACGACGAGCGCTCCCTGGTCGACTGGGCGTCCCTGGCGAAGCTGACCGGCACCCTCGTCGTCCTCATGGGCGTCGACAAGATCGGCCGGATCGCCGAGACCCTGGTGGCCCACGGCAAGTCCCCCGACACCCCGGTCGCCCTCGTCCAGGAGGGCACCACGGCCGCCCAGCGCCGCGTCGACGCCACCCTCGCCACGGTCGCCGAGACGGTCGTCGCCCAGGAGGTCAAGCCGCCGGCCGTCATCGTCATCGGCGAGGTCGTCGCCGTGGGCCCGCGCGGGACGGCGTGACATGGCCGGACTCATCACCGTCGACGACCCCGCCGACCCGCGGCTGCACGACTACACCGGCCTGACCGACGTCGAACTGCGCCGCCGCCGCGAACCCGCCGAGGGCCTGTTCATCGCCGAGGGCGAGAAGGTCATCAGGCGCGCCGGGGAAGCGGGCTACGCGATGCGGTCGATGCTGCTGTCCGCGAAGTGGGTCGACGTCATGCGCGACGTCATCGACCGGGCCACCGCCCCGGTGTATGTCGTCGACCCCGCGCTCGCCGAACAGGTCACCGGCTACCACGTGCACCGCGGCGCGCTCGCCTCCATGCAGCGCACACCGCTGCCCGCGCCGGCCGACGTGCTCCGGACCGCCCGCCGCGTCGTCGTCATGGAGTCGGTCAACGACCACACCAACATCGGCGCGATCTTCCGCTCCGCGGCGGCCCTCGGCATGGACGCCGTCCTGCTCTCCCCGGACTGCGCCGACCCCCTCTACCGCCGCAGCGTCAAGGTCTCCATGGGCGCGGTCTTCTCCGTGCCGTACGCCCGCCTGGACACCTGGCCCAAGGGACTGGAGGCGGTGCGCGAGGCCGGGTTCGAGCTGCTCGCCCTCACCCCCGGCGAGAAGGCCCGGCCCCTGGACGAAGTGGCACCGCACCGCATGGACCGGGTGGCCCTGATGCTGGGCGCGGAAGGGTCCGGTCTCTCCGACCGGGCCCTGGCCGCCGCTGATCAATGGGTCCGCATCCCGATGTCGCACGGCGTCGACTCCCTCAACGTGGGAGCCGCCGCGGCGGTCGCCTTCTACGCGGTGGCCACCGGGCGCCCGCGGGAATAGCGGCCCGGTCGGTGCCGTGCCGACGGGTCCCTACCCGGGGCCCTGGCAGCCCTGCACCAGCGCGATGCCCAGCGCGACGACCAGCGTCACGACGACGAACACGAACAGCCGCTGCCTGAGCAGTCGCGGATTGGCCGGCCGCAGGCCGGTCCCGGTCGTCCGGGGCCCCGGACGGCGGGCACCGGTGCCGGTACCGGACCGGGTGGTGTTCCGGGACGCCGGCGTGGGACGCGGCCCCTTGCGGGACGGAGTGCCCCCGCGCGGGGAGCTGTCGCGTGCGCCGCCGCTCCGGGAAGGGGGCACGCCCCGGCTGTTCCGTCCGGGGGAGGAACCGCTGTTCCTGGGCGCGGGGCCGCGTCCGCGCGGTGGCGGGGTTCCCTGACCGCCCTGCCGGCGCTGTGCCCGCTCCGGGTAGGTGTCCGCGAGGCGTCCGGTGGGCCGCTCCGTCTCGGCACTGCGCGGGGCCGGCGGACGCACGTCGGCGAGGCCCTGGGCCTCCCGGGCGGCGATCTCCTTGAGCCGCAGCGACAGCTGGAGCGTGCTGGGCCGCTCCTCGGGGTCCTTCGCCAGGCACGCGCGGACGAGGGGGGCCAGGGCGTCCGGGACGCCGTGCAACTGGGCCTCCTCGTGCACCACGCGGTACAGCATCACCTCGGAACTGCCGTGCCCGAAGGGCGAGTCGCCCATCGACGCGTACGCGAGCGTGGCGCCCAGCGAGAACACGTCCGTGGCCGGGGTGACGGCCGCCCCGCGCACCTGCTCCGGGGCGAGGAAGCCGGGCGAGCCGACCGCCGTGCCGACGTGCGTGAGCGTCGACGCGCCGGTCGCCCACGCGATGCCGAAGTCGATGATCCGCGGCCCCTTCGGGGACAGCAGGATGTTGGACGGCTTGAGGTCCCGGTGCACCACACCGGCCTCGTGCACGGCGACCAGCCCCTCGGAGAGGGCCGCGCCGACGGCGGCGACGTCGGCCGCGCTGAGCGCCCCCTCGTCGGCGACCTTGTCGTGCAGCGAGGGCCCCGGCACGTACTGGGTGGCGAACCAGGGACGGTCCGCCTCGAGGTCAGCGGCCACCAGCCGGGCCGTACAGCCGCCGCGGATGCGGCGGGCCGCCGAGACCTCGCGCGCGAACCGGGAGCGGAACTCCTGGTCCTCGGCCAGATCGGGCCGGATGACCTTCAGCGCGACCCGCTGCCCCTTCTTGTCGGAGCCCAGGTAGACCACGCCCATCCCGCCCGCGCCGAGTCGTCGGTGGAGCCTGAAAGAGCCGACGACGCGCGGGTCCTCGCGCCTCAGGCGCATCATCGCCATGTTCATCCCCGCTGCCCGGTCCTGTGACGTGCCACAGCTTACGTTTCCACGGCCGCCCGTGCGCAGAGGCCGCGCCCTCTCGGAGCGGTGGATTGTCAGTGGTGGGTGGGAGACTTGAAGAGTGGTCAGGGAGCGCGCGGACACACCTGGTTCGCGCGGCTGGTGCTTCCAACCACCCGACGGCGAAGGGGGATTGATCGCATGAAGGGTGACCGTGTGGAGATCGTCGTGGACGCGGGGGACACGACGCGTACGTACGAGGTGGTGGCGAGCAGGGCGGGGCGCCGGGTGGAGACGGCGGTGCGGCGGGGGGTCGTCGAAGTGAGCGAAGTCACCCGGAGCGGCACGGTCGTGCGGACCGCCCGGTTCATGGCGAACCGGGTGCTCGCGCTGGTGGAGCAGCCGGTGCCGCGGGAGGACGGCTCGGAGAAAGCGGGGCAGAGCGGGCGGCCCTTCGGGGATGTCCCTGAGACGTAGGGCCCCGTCTCCACCCAGGGGAGTACGCCGCGGGGAAGGGCTCATCCTCCGGGAGGCCCGGCAATCGGTACGAGGGCATGACGCCGGGAGAGGGCGTGGCGCCTAGATTTGAGGTCAAGCGGCGGGTGCAGCACTCGTCCCCCGAGGTCAGACGCCCGCCGCTGTCAACGACAACAGAAACGGCCAGGAGAGGGACCATGGCGTACACGGCACCGCGGACACTGATCCGCACGCGGGAGCGCGGCGAGGGGCGTCGTCATCCGCTGGTGGCGACGCTGATGGCCCTTCCTCTGGCGGTCCTGCTCCTCCTCGTCTTCGACGGGTGGGAGACGGTGGCCACACAGGCGTCGTCCGTGGGCGAGATGCTGGGGCGCTGAACAGCGACCCCAGGCCCGGAAGAGCGGTCCGGGCGGGGACATCCACCCATGAAACCCCGTGGGGACGGGGGTGCGGCGGACGGCAAAAATGCCGGCGCAGCTGGGGAGCTGCGCCGGCATTGCTCTGCCTGCGTTCCTTGCCCCTGCGGCCGCCATCCGCTATCCGCGGGCAGTCGTGCCGCTGGGGCGGCACGGGTGGGCTGGGGGTACCCCCTCTGGGGGAGGCACCTCATAAGCGCGGGGCCGCGTGAATCTCCTGGTCCACCTCAACGCGGAGCACCTCGTAAGCGCCGGGCCGCGTGAACCTCCCGGCCCGCCCCAACGCCGGAGCACCCGCAGGCGCGGGGCCACGCCGCCCCGGCAACCGCCCCGTACCCTCACCCCGTGACCACGGACCTCCTCCCCGCCCTGACAGCCCACGTCACGGCAGCGGCCCACGCGAGCCCCCGCACCTGCCCCTGCACCACCGCCACCCTCGCCGTCCGCGAGGACGCCACCGTCGTACGACACGCCGGCACCGTCGCCAAGGCCCACGCCCCCGACGCCGACCCCACCGAGCTGACCCTCCGTCTCACCGTGGCCACCCGCCTCCCCGGCATCCTCCTCCCCCCGTTCACCCCGACCCCCACCGAACTGCACGGACGACTCGTCACCCACTGGCCGTACGGCACTCCCGTGGATCCGGACGACCCGGACGCCGCGCCCTGGGAAGCCGCGGCCACCCTCCTCGCCCGGCTCCACCGGGCCCCCGCCCCCACCGCCGTGCCCCCCATGCGCGGCCCCGCCAAGGCCGCCCACGCCATCGCCCTCCTCCGCACCACCGCCCCCCGGCACCCCGCCACCGCTCCCGTACTGCACGCCTGGGCCGCTCTCCCGCCCTGGGCCCGCGGTGAGGCCCCCATGCCGGACACCACCACCCTCTGTCACGGTGACCTCCACCTCGGCCAGCTCATACGCCACCCCGCGCACACCGGCCCCTGGCTGCTCATCGACGTCGACGACCTCGGCACCGGCGTACCGGCATGGGACCTGGCCCGCCCGGCGGCCTGGTACGCCTGCGGACTGCTCGCTCCCGACGAGTGGCACCGCTTCCTGACCGCCTACCGCGTGGCCGGCGGCCCGGCCGTACCGTCCGACGGCGACCCCTGGACCGTGCTGGACGTCCCGGCCCGCGCCCTCACGGCCCAGACCGCCGCCCGCGCCGTCACCAAGGCCGTCGCGGCCGGCCGGCCCCTGGACGAGGTGGAGCGGTCGCTGGTCGAGGCCTGCGCGCGCATGGGTTCCGTCAGTCCCGCCTCCCCGACGGGGTGAGCGGAAGTTTCCCGACGTAGGGTGCAACCGACCCGCAGCCGGGCAGAGTCTGTCCTGGCGATACGCGAAGCAGGAACGACCGGCTAGGAGTTGAACCGATCATGCAGTGTCCGAAGTGCCATGCCCCGATGCACACCTACAACCGCAACGGTGTCCAGATCGAACAGTGCAGCGGGTGCCGGGGCATCTTCCTCGACTACGGCGAGCTGGAGTCGCTGACCCGGCTGGAGTCCCAGTGGTCGCAGCCCGCGCCGCCGGCCCCGCAGGCCTACCCCGCCGCGCCGGCCCCCGCCTGGGGCGCCCCGCACGGCGGCCACCACGGCCACCACCGCCACAAGAGCTTCGGGCACATGCTCTTCTCCAGCTGACGGAGACGCGCGGAGACACGACGAAGCCCCCGGTCGCGGGACCGGGGGCTTCGGGCGGTGTGGACGATACTGGGATTGAACCAGTGACCTCTTCCGTGTCAGGGAAGCGCTCTCCCGCTGAGCTAATCGTCCTCGGGACCACGACCACTCCATGGAGTGGATCATGGGCACTGCGTGCGCGATACTGGGATTGAACCAGTGACCTCTTCCGTGTCAGGGAAGCGCTCTCCCGCTGAGCTAATCGCGCGGGGGATCCGGAGATCCGAGTGGACGATACTGGGATTGAACCAGTGACCTCTTCCGTGTCAGGGAAGCGCTCTCCCGCTGAGCTAATCGTCCTTGGAGGTGGAGACGGGATTTGAACCCGTGTAGACGGCTTTGCAGGCCGTTGCCTCGCCTCTCGGCCACTCCACCAGGAGTGTAGGGGACCGGGAAGCCCCCTCTTCCTTCGAGCGGACGACGAGGCTCGAACTCGCGACCTCAACCTTGGCAAGGTTGCGCTCTACCAACTGAGCTACGTCCGCCTGTCGTTTCGGTCGGCTTGCGCGTCCCGGCGACGAACTGAACTCTAGCGGATTCCGGGGCCAGTACAAAAACCCGTTTGTGCAGCGTGCTGCGCTGCGCCCGCTCACGGACGTGCCCGGGCCGCCGGAACCGCGCCCGCCATAGACTCGTCACGTGCTGGACCTGACACCTCTCGCCCGCTTCGGCGACCGCGTCGCCACCGGGCTCCTCGACGTCACCGACGACCCCGCGGCCCTGGATTCCACGGGGTTCTGGGCCGTCGCCGCCGACTTCGAGGGCCGCCTGACCTGCGCCCGCTTCCGGGAGGTCCGGGAGCAGCGGGTCCCCGCCCCCGTGCCGGGGGCCTGGCGGGGGCCGGCGGCCGGCGACTGGACGTCCTCGCTCGACCGGGGCGCGTACACGACGGCCGTACGCCGTATCCGCGACCACATAGCCGTCGGCGAGGTCTACCAGGCGAACCTCTGCCGCGTCCTGTCCGCGCCCGTGCCGTCCGGCGCCGACGTGGACGCCCTCACCGCCCTGCTCGCCCGGGGCAACCCGGCGCCGTATGCCGGAACGATTCGTCTGCCCGGTCACGGGGTGGAGATCGCCACCGCGTCACCCGAGCTGTTCCTGCGGCGGGAGGGACGGGTCGTCGAGTCCGGGCCGATCAAGGGGACCGGGCGGACCGAGGACGACCTGCTGGAGAAGGACTACGCAGAGAACGTGATGATCGTCGACCTGGTCCGCAACGACATCGGACAGGTCTGCGACACCGGCACGGTGACCGTGCCCGACCTGTGCGCCGTCGAGAAGCACCCGGGTCTCGTCCACCTCGTGTCGACCGTGCGGGGCGAGCTGCGAGGCGGCGCGGGATGGCCCGAGCTGCTCGGCGCCGCCTTCCCGCCAGGCTCCGTCACCGGCGCGCCCAAGTCCAGCGCGCTGCGGATCATCGACGCGCTGGAGACGGCGCCCCGCGGCCCGTACTGCGGCGGCATCGGCTGGGTCGACGCAGACCGCGGCACCGGCGTGCTCGCGGTGGGCATCCGCACCTTCTGGATCGACCGGACCGCGGGTGGCGACGCCGTTCTGCGGTTCGGCACCGGCGCCGGGATCACCTGGGGCTCCGACCCCGAGGGGGAGTGGCGGGAGACCGAACTGAAGGCCTCCCGACTGCTCGCGGTAGCGTCGGGAACGTACGAGACGATCGAAGGGACCCAGGGGTGAAGATCTGGCTCGACGGCGGACTGCATGACACCGAGTCCGCCCGTGTCTCCGTCTTCGACCACGGACTGACCGTGGGCGACGGCGTCTTCGAGACGGTGAAGGCCGTGGACGGCCGTCCGTTCGCGCTCACCCGGCATCTCGACCGGCTGACCCGGTCGGCCCGCGGGCTCGGGCTGCCCGACCCCGACCTCGACGAGGTCCGCCGCGCCTGCGCCGCCGTCCTGGAGGCCAACCCGATGCCGCTCGGCCGGCTGCGCCTCACCTACACCGGCGGCCACGGCCCGCTCGGCTCCGACCGCGGCGAGCACGGCCCGACCCTCGTGGTCGCCCTCGGGGAGACCACCCGCCGCCCCGACTCCACCGCCGTCATCACCGTCCCCTGGACCCGCAACGAACGCGGCGCGCTCACCGGCCTGAAGACCACCTCGTACGCCGAGAACGTCGTCGCCCTCGCCCGCGCCCACGAGCGGGGCGCGTCCGAGGCGTTGTTCGGCAACACCGTCGGACAGCTCTGCGAGGGCACCGGGTCGAACGTCTTCGTCGTCCTCGACGGCGAGCTCCACACCCCGCCGCTCGCCTCCGGCTGCCTCGCCGGCATCACCCGCGCCCTCGCCGTCGAGTGGACCGGCGCCAAGGAGACCGACCTGCCGCTGGACGTGCTGGGGCGGGCCGAGGAGGTCTTCCTCACCTCCACCCTGCGCGACGTCCAGGCCGTGCACCGCGTCGACGACCGTGAACTGCCCGGCGCCCCCGGCCCGGTGACCGCCAAGGCCATGCGGATCTTCGACGAGCGCTCCGGGGCCGACCTCGATCCGTGACGGACCCGGAATCCGGCTGATCCGGGACGCGGACGGAGGAGGTGGGCCCACAGAGCCCACAGAGCCCTCGGAACAAGGGCGGTGGTGGGCGACGGGAAGGCGGGTAGGAAACCTTCGATGACCACCACCCTGCGGCCGGCCGAGCCGCTTCAGCAGAACCCCGACGGCACGCGCTCGCGCCGTTACCAGGTGTGCGTGAACAGCCGTCCCGTCGGGGCGGTCCATCTCGGCACCCATCCCGTCTTCGGTGACGCCGTCGCCCGGATCACGAGTCTGCTCATCGAGGAGCCGGACCGCCGGCGCGGCCGGGGCACGGTGGCCGCGCTCGCCGCGGAGGAGGTGGCGCGCGGCTGGGGGTGCCGCCGTATCGAGGCGACGGTCCCCGCCGACGCCCGGGCCGCCCTCGGGCTGGCCACGGCGCTCGGCTACGTCGTGCGCAACCGGACCATGGAGAAGGCCCTCGCGGACACCCCGCCCGCGCTTCCGGGGGGCAGCGCGGCCCGGCCCATGACCGAGGACGAGTTCGGGCCCTGGTCGGCCAAGGGCCAGGAGGACTACGCGGGGGACTGGATCCGGCGCGGGGTGCCGGAGGCCGAGGCGCGGGCCAAGGCGGCGAACGACCACGCCGCGCTGCTGCCCGACGGCCACGCCACCGAGGACATGCTCTTCAGCGTCCTCGAACACGAGGGCACGCCCGTGGGCACCCTGTGGCTGTCGGTGCGCGGGGAACGGGCCTACGTCTTCGACGTCGAGGCCGACGCCGCCCACCGCGGCCGGGGACACGGACGCGCGCTCATGCTGCTCGCCGAGGCCCAGGCGGTTGCCGCGGGGAACCGGACCATCGGCCTCAACGTGTTCGCCGGCAACACCCCGGCCGAGCGGCTCTACGACTCCCTCGGCTACGGCACGACGCAGTACTCGATGTACAAGCCGCTCCTGTGACGGCGGGCGGCATGCCCGGGGCCGGGGAATGCCGTTCGGATCTCTCCGGGGCCGTGGGGCCCGACACGCCCCCCGGAGGGGACTCTCATCGACCCCTCGGGCCGGCCACGAGGCGCCGTCGTCCGAAGCCGGCCCGGCCCGAACGGCACCCCTGGGGCCTGTTCGGCGGCTCAAGCCGGAGGAGAACAAGGAGGCTGCGCACGCCCCGCGTCTCCGGCACGATCCGCCGGACAGGCTCTTGGTGTCCCGCGCCTGAGGTTCCCAGGCGGTCCCGGCTGAGCCATGAACGGCCGACGCGCCTGGTCCGGCGGCGGGAATCCGACCACGGAGGCGAGAGAGATCCACCTGCGGATTTCAGGCGCAGCGCACTAGTCCTCCTGCTCGGCCAGCAGCCGGTCCGCGATCTCCTCGACGCGCTCGCGCAGGCCCTCCTGGCTCTTGCCGCCGTCGAGGCGCTCACCGCCGATGACGTATGTGGGGGTGCCCGTCACCCCGATCGCCTTGCCCTCGGCCTGGTCCGCGTCCACGATCAGGATGTGCCGTCCGTCGATCAGCGCGGTGTCGAACTCCTCGGCGTCCAGGCCGAGTTCCCGGGCGACCTCGACGAGGAAGCCCTCTCCCCTGCGGTCCAGCTCCTCGACCCGTTCCAGCACGGCCTCGACGTACGGCCATCCCCGCCCCTGCTCCAGCGCCTCCTCGGCGGCCTGGGCGGCGGCGAAGGAGTGCCTGTGCTTCTCCAGCGGGAAGTGCCGCAGCCGCAGCTCCAGGCGGTCGCCGTAGCGGGCCCGCAGGGCACGGAGGTCGTCGAGGGCGCTCCGGCAGTCCGGACACTGCAGTTCGCACCAGACGTCGAGGACGGGGGCGGTGGGGCGGGCGGGGGAGGAGTCACTCATGGTCACAGTCTCCCAGCCGGACCCCGAACCTCCCAGCCGGACCCCGGACCACCCGATCGGACGTCCGAAGGACCGTCCTCTGCCTGCCCGGTGCGTCCCTCCAACCCTCCGGTGCCATGTCCCAGCCCGTCCGGCGCTTGAGGACGAGGCCCGTTCAGGGCCGAAGCGGGAGTCCGGGAGGCGGTAGCCCCTGGCGGGGAAGCACCGACGCCGGGTGCCGGGAACACGCCGGTCACCGCGCCCCCGGCCGTACCGGTGCTCGCACCTGCGGAGGATCACCGACCCGGAGATGTCCCTGATGTCCGGCCGGAGCATGGCCCGGCCGGGCCCCACAGGTGCAGGATGGAAGGGACGAAGCGTCACAGCGACCCCACCTGCCTGGAGGACCGGATGATTGCCGAGACCGTCTGTTCCGCCGTCTCCGCGGCAGGCCTGGGCATCGCGGCGGTCACGGCCTACCGCAAGCGCTTCCTCGCGGCCGCCCGCATCGCCGCCTACTCGCTCGTGCCCCTCGGCCTGGTGATGGCCGGTGTCGTCGACTGGCTGGCCGACACCGCCTTCAGCCCGACGGCATGGGCCGGCTTCGGAGTGCTCGGCCTGTCCTGGGTGCTGTTCGCGACCACCCGCACCGTGGAGCGCCGACGCGGCGGCACCCGTAAGGAGCGCAAGGCCGCGCGGGCCGCGGCACGCCCCGAGGCGGCGGCACCCGGGGCCTCCGCGCCCTCCCTGGGCCAGGGGTCCCGCCCGGCGGCCCGCCCCGCTGCCACCTCCCGCGGCGAGGACGACTTCAGCGACATCGAGGCCATCCTCAAGAAACACGGCATATGACGGTGGCGCGCCACGGGTGAATGCGCGCGACCGGCAGAAACGTCACAGTGGGTCCGCGAGCGCCCGGAAATGATCACAAGCCGAACCGTAGATCGCGGAATCGGCGATCAACACTCACTCCGTGAGCGTTGATCGCGTCGGGTGCTCCCGATGCGTCATCATCGCCGCGAGATGCTGGACACGACACAGAGTGATGCCGCGCCGCAGCAGGACGAGCCGCGTGGATGCCTCTTCGCCCTTTCCCAGCCACCGCTGATGATCTTCCTGGCGGTGATCGGGTGTCTGCTGCTCACGGCTGCCCTGCACGATCTGCTGTGGCTGTGACCCGTACCCGCGGTACCCGGCGTCACCCGTCGGGACCGCGTCGGCACGGCATCGAGCGGCTTCGCCCGCGTGGGCGTCAGCCCGCCGCCTCCTTGCGCCGCGCCCGGTAGGCGGCCACGTGCAGACGGTTGCCGCAGGTGCGGCTGTCGCAGTAGCGGCGCGAACGGTTGCGGGAGAGATCGACGAAGGCGTGCCGGCAGTCCGGGGCCTCACAGCGCCGCAGCCGCTCCTGCTCCCCGGCGACCACGAAGAACGCCAGCGCCATCCCGCAGTCGGCGGCCAGGTGGTCGGCCACGGAGGCGCCGGGCGCGAAGTAGTGCACGTGCCAGTCGTAGCCGTCGTGGTCGGTGAGCCGGGGCGTGGTGCCCGCGGCCGCGATCAGCTCGTTGATCAGCGTGGCGGCCGCGCGGGCGTCCGGAGCGGCGAAGACCGACGCGAACCGGCCGCGGATCTTGCGCACCGCGGCCAGGTCGAACTCCGTGAGCACCCCGACCTCGCTGACCTCGTGCCGCCGCACGAACTCCTCGAGGGCCGCGACGTCCGGCAGCCTCTCCGGTGTCGTGTCGTCCTCCGGCGCGGAGTTCACCAGGTCCACCACGGTGTCGAGCGCGCACCGGGTGTCGTGGGTGATCAGCACAGTTCGCTCCCTGGCCTGGGGGTCGGGCGGGCGCCCGCCGATGGTGGCCGATGGTAGTGGCTCCGGCGCGCCCCGTACCTCCCCGCTCCGCACATGGCTTCGAATGCAACGCGCGGAGACCTGCCGTCGTTCCCGATCACCCGTTCGGCCGACGCCGGCTCGGCGTGCGCACAGCACGACGGCGCCGCCCGCGGAACCCCGCGGTGTCGGCGCCGTTCTGTGTGAGCCGTATGCGGCTGTACGGGCCCGAGCCGTCTCCCCGAGTCGACGGCGCCGGGCGGCTTCGCGAGCCTCGCCTAGCTTTCCGCCAGGATGTGCGAGAGCTCCTGGTCGAGATCGAAGTGCCGGTGTTCCGTACCGGGCGGCACGGCGGCGTCGGTGCGCTTCAGGAAGGACTCCAGGGCCCTTGCCGGGGCCTCGAGCAGGGCCTCCCCCTCCGGAGAGCTCAGGGCGATGCAGACGACGCCCTGACCGTGGCTGCGCGACGGCCAGACACGGACGTCGCCGGTGCCCGTGGGGCGGTGAAGTCCCTCGGCCAGGAGGTCGCGGGCGAACACCCACTCGACGGTTTCCTCGGCTCCGGTGTGGAAGGTGGCGTGCACGGCGTAGGGGTCGGCCGTGTCGTACCGCAGGCCTGCGGGGACAGGCAGGGAGGACTCGCTCGACACAACGAGGCGCAGGTGCAGCTCGCAGCTGACCGTGGTGTTCATAAGCGCCAGGGCCTTTCGCTCAGTGTGCGCTCGGGGATTCGCACGTCGGCCAAATCGACATGCCACCTACGGTGCCGTTGTAAACCCCTCTGAGTGTTTTGTGTGGGATTACGTAACTCTTCCGGCCGAAAGATCGTTCGTGCCCATCACCCATTCCGGTGATGTCTTTCACTCAGGTAGTGTTTGGCTGTATGAACACGGGGAGTGACAAGCCTGGCGAGGCCGCCGTGGCGGCCCACGGGGCGACGGTGGACGACAGCGAGAGCGAGGCCGAGCGAGGGCTCGGCTCGAGGGCACCGGAATTCATCAAGGCGCGCCGCGCGCTGCATCTGAGCTGGCAGGTCGGCGTCTTCGTCGTCGGCCTGGCGGTCGTGGTGGCCGGCATCATCATGCTGCCGCTGCCAGGACCGGGCTGGGTCGTGATCTTCGGCGGCATGGCGATCTGGGCGACCGAGTTCGTCTGGGCCCAGCTGGTGCTGCGCTGGACCAAGCGCAAGGTCACCGAGGCGGCGCAGCGCGCCCTGGACCCCAGAGTGCGGCGCCGGAACATCATCCTGACCTCGATCGGCGTGGTGATCATCGCGGTGCTGGCCGGGATCTACCTGTGGAAGTTCGGTCTCCAGATGCCCTGGAAGATCAAGGACCAGTGATCCGCGGCGGGGGTCGCGCAACCCGGCCCCCGCCGGTCACGGGCACCCCGTGACATGGGGTAATGTTCTTCCTGCGTCCGGGCGATTAGCTCAGTGGGAGAGCGCTTCGTTCACACCGAAGAGGTCACTGGTTCGAACCCAGTATCGCCCACCGGATCACCAGGCGGCCCGGCTCACGAATCGTGAGCCGGGCCGCCTCGTCGTGTGCGGTCGGCGTGGCGCGTCCGCGGCGGGGTGTCGCCGGGTGAGGACCCTCCCGGTGTCCCCGGGGCCTTCCGCTTCCGGCCGTCTTCATCCAACCGTGACCTTCCGCCGTACCCGTCCCGGTGGGCTCCGGCATGTTCGGCCGGTCGGCCGCAGGGCTGTCATCTGGGCGTTTACGGCCGGGCTGAGCCCTGCGGGCGAGCCGGCCGCCGCCGGTGCCGGATCGCGGCGCCCATGAATTCCTGTCCGAATCATTGACGCGCCCGTAAGCCCTCCGTAACTTGTGCCAGCAAGCGCTTACTTGAAACGATTCATGAGGCGGACGCGAACGTCGCGGGGAGGCTCATATGCAGCAGGGCGGGAATGTGGAGAGGCGGACGATCCTCAAAGCGGCGGGGGCCTCGCTGGCCGTCGCGGGAATCGGCGCGGCGGCCACCGCCTGCGGTGGCGGCAGCGGCTCGGGGGACGGGACGGTGACGATCCGTTACGCGTGGTGGGGCGGCGAGCCGCGCACCATCGCCATCAAGAAGACGATCGCGCTCTTCGAGAAGAAGTTCCCGAAGATCAAGATCAAGCCTGAATTCACCGACTACGAAGCGTTCTGGGAGAAGTTCCAGACCCAGGCGTCCGGCGGGAATCCGCCGGACGTTTTCCAGAATGCGGTCGGCTTCCTGCGTAAGTACGACAAGCGCGGTGTTCTGCTGGACCTCAAGTCGCAGGCGGACGCCGGAAACCTGAGCCTGGACAACTTCCGCAACGGCGTCCTGGCCAACGGTCAGGTCGACGGCAAGCAGATCGCCGTCCCCGTCGGCGCCAACACCATGTCGCTCGTCATCGACCTCAAGGCCTTCGAGAAGGCAGGCGTGCAGGCGAAGTTCGGCTGGACCTGGGACGAGTACTTCGACGCGCTGCAGACGATCCAGGACAAGCTGAAGATCGCCGGTGACACCGGCTACTTCAGCATCATGTACCTCTACGACCTCTACCTGCGCCAGAACGGCAAGGCCTTCTTCACGGACACCGACCTCGGCTTCACCGAGGACGACCTGACGCAGTGGTGGGAGGACGGCTACAAGCGCGTGCGGTCCGGGCTCGTCGCCGACCCGAAGAAGGTCGAGCAGGTCAAGCCCAAGTCCGCGCTCTCCGCGGGCCTCGCGGCGTCCGAGTTCACCTGGGACAACTTCTCCATCCGCTACGAGGGCGAGGGCGAGTCGGACTACGGGCTCGCGCCGATCCCCACCACGGACGGCAAGGCCACCGGCCAGTACCTCGGCTCGCTGATGCTGAGCGCCTTCTCGGGGACCGAGCACCCCAAGGAAGTCGCCCAGTTCATCGACTTCATGGTCCACGACCCCGAGGTCGGCAAGATCATGGGCTACGACCGGGGCATCCTCGCCACCACCGAGCAGTACGAGGCGTTCACGCCCGCCGACGACAACAACAAGGGCGTCAAGGCGTACGAGGAGCAGGTCGCCGAGGCCGGCGTCCTCGGCAAGATCACCCCGCACCCGTCGGGCGCCGACGTCATCGAGGCCGCGTTCCTGCGCATCGGCGGTGAGGTCGCCCAGGGCAAGACCAAGCCGGCCGACGCCGCCAGGGCACTGTTCGGCGAGGCCAAGGCCGCGTTCGCCGGCTGAGGGGACGTACCACCATGACGCTCGTCAAGGAAGTGCCCGCGCGCCCGGCCGGGAAGCGGCCCGCCGCCCCCGCCGCCGGGCGGCGCGGGCGGCGCCGCGAGACCCTCGCGGGCTATCTGTTCATGTCGCCGTGGATCGCGGGGTTCCTGCTGCTCACGGCGGGGCCGATGATCGCGTCGCTCTACTACGCGTTCACCAGTTACAACCTGTTCACACCGCCCCAGTGGGTGGGCCTGGACAACTTCACGACGATGTTCCAGGACCCGCGCTGGCAGAAGTCGGTGGAGGTCACCCTCAAGTACGTCGTCGTGGCGACCCCTCTGAAACTGCTGCTCGCGCTCGGCATCGCGCTGCTGCTCGCGCAGAAGCGGCGCGGACAGGGCCTGTACCGGGCCGCGTTCTACATGCCCTCGCTCGTCGGCGCCAGCGTCTCCGTCGGCTTCGTGTGGCGGGCGCTGTTCTCGGACGACGCGGTCGTGGACCGTACGCAGAAGGTCCTCGGTTTCGACGTGGGCGGCTGGATCGGCAACCCGGACTACGTCATCTACGCCCTGGTGGCCCTCAGCATCTGGCAGTTCGGCGCGCCCATGGTCATCTTCCTGGCCGGCCTCAAGCAGGTCCCGCAGGAGCTGTACGAGGCCGCCGAGATGGACGGTGCCGGACCGCTGCGCAGGTTCTGGAACGTCACCCTGCCGATGATCTCCCCGGTGCTGTTCTTCAACGTGCTGCTGGAGTCCATCCACGCGTTCCAGGTGTTCGGCTCCGCCTACGTCGTCTCCGACACCCGGTGCGGGCCCGCCGACGCCACGCTCGTCTACACCTGTTACCTCTACCAGAAGGGCTTCAAGGAGGCCCAGATGGGCTTCGCCTCCGCGATGGCCTGGACGCTGGTGATCGCGGTGGCGCTCGTGACGGCGGTCCTGTTCTGGTCGCAGAAGAAGTGGGTGCACTACGAGGAGGCCGCCAAGTGACCAGTGCCACCAGCCCCGCCCTGCCCGCGGCGAACGAGCGACGGCGCCTCGGATCGATCGCCTGGCACGTGGGCGCGCTCCTCGTCCTCGCGGTCGTCCTCTATCCCGTGATCTGGGTGGTCGGCGCCTCGTTCAAGCCGAGCAAGGACATCATCGCCAGCCTCGACCTGCTGCCCACCGCGCCGGTCTGGGAGAACTTCTCCGGGCTCGCCGACGGCATCTCCGGCATCTCCATCGGCAGCTTCTTCTGGAACTCGCTGGTGTACGCGGTCCTCGCCGTGGCCGGTGTCGTCCTGTCCAGCTCGCTGACCGCGTACGCCTTCGCCAAGATCCGGTTCGCCGGGCGGAACCTGCTCTTCACGCTGATGATCGGAACGCTGCTGCTGCCGTACCACGTGCTGCTCATCCCGCAGTACGTGCTCTTCCGCAACCTGGAGCTCACCGACACCCTGGTGCCGCTCGTCGCGGGCAAGTTCCTGGCCACGGAGGCCTTCTTCGTCTTCCTGATGGTGCAGTTCATGCGCGGACTGCCCGGGGAACTGGACGAGGCCGCCAAGCTCGACGGCTGCGGGCACCTGCGCACCTACTGGTCGATCGTGCTGCCGCTGAGCCGGCCCGCGATCATCACCAGCGCGATCTTCACCTTCATCAACGCCTGGAACGACTTCATGGGGCCGCTGATCTACCTCAACACCCCCGAGAAGTACACCGTCTCGCTCGGCCTGATGATGTTCCGCGACCAGGAGGGCGTCTCCAACTACGGCAGCATGATCGCGATGTCGCTGGTGGCGCTGGTGCCGGTCATCGCCTTCTTCATGGCCTTCCAGCGCTACCTCATCGACGGCATGGCGACCTCCGGACTGAAGGGCTGAGGCGGTCACCATGGCGCAAGCACGCGTGAAGGCCCGTACCGCGCGCGGGGAGTCCGTGTCCGGCGAGCGCTTCGGGGTCTTCGCCGAGTGCCTGCTCACCGGCGTGTGGATCGCCGTGGCCTGCCTCGGGGTCGTCACCTACCCCGCGGCCTTCGCCGCCGCCGCGCGGCACCTGCGGCGCCGTACCACCCACCAGGGCGGTGGCCTGCGGGAGTTCGTCACGGACTTCCGTACGGCCGTGCGCGGCGGGTGGGCCGTCGGGCTCGCCGGGTGGGCGGTGGCCGCAGCGGTGTGGGTGGACGTCCTGGCCGCGCGGGCCGGACTCCCCGGCGGGCCGCTCGTCGGGGCCGTCGGTGTCCTCGCGCTGATCGCGGCCGCCGTGGCCCTGCTGCGGGCGGCCGCGGTCTGGACGCCCGGCACCACCTGGCGGGCTCTGCTCGCGGACGCCGGGCGGCGCACCGTGCTCGACCCCGCCGGATCCTTCCTGGTCGTCTGCGGGCTGGCCGTCGTGGCCCTGTCCGCGGGGTTCGTCCCGCCGCTGGCGGTCCCCGTCCTGGGGGCCGTCGCGGCGGCGGCCGTCGCCGTGGAGGAGCGGTACCGGCGCCGCTGACGGGCGGTGCCCCTTCTCGAGGCCGGCGCTCCGGCGCCGGACCTCTGTCTGTCATGCCCTTGACGCCACCTTGCACTGCCGCAACGGAAAGGAAAGGCCATGTCCCCCATCCCCCGCCGATCCCTGCTCAAGGCGGCCGCCGTCGCCGGAGCCGCCGCCCAGTTCAGCTGGGCCCTGGGAACGCCGAACGCCGCCGCCGCGCCCCGCGCGGAAGCCGCCGACGCCGACCCGGTCACCCTCGACTGGCTGGAGGACGGCGGCCTCGGCGCGGCCCCCGGCTCCACCGTCGGCGTGCCCTGGCCCAAAGGCGCCCACCAGGAGGACCAGACCTTCGCGCTGACCGACGCCGACGGGAAGTCCGTCCCCGTCCAGTCCTGGCCGCTCGCCTACTGGCCCGACGGCTCCCTCAAGTGGACCGCGCACGCCGTGAGTTCGGGCTCCGGCAAGCTCACCCTGACCACCGGGGCGCCCGCGGCGCCCGAGAAGAAGGTCACCGTCGACAGGCGCGGCGGCACCATCGACGTCTCCACCGGCGTCATCACCGCCAGGATCGGCACGTCCGGCTCCACGATCGTCAAGTCGGTCACCCGCGGCTCCACCGAGATCGCCAGGAACGGCCGCCTCGTCGTCCTGCGCCAGCCCGAGTACGAGGACGGCGACCAGACCACCGTCAGGACCGAACGCTTCGACGGCGCCGTCACCGACGTCACCGTCGAACAGGACGGCCCCGTCCGCGCGGTCGTCCGTATCGACGGCAAGCACCGCAAGGGCCACCGCGACCTGCTGCCCTTCTCCGTCCGCCTCTACTTCTACGCCGGCGCCGACTCCTTCCGCATGGTGCACACCATCACCTACGACGGGAAGCAGGAGCCCGGCAAGGCGAGCGGCGACTTCATCCGCGGCCTCGGCGTCCGCTTCACCGTCCCCCTGCGCGACGAGTCCTACGACCGCCACATCCGCCTCGGCGGCGAGGGCACCGGCCTGCTCCGCGAGGCCGTCAAGGGCATCACCGGACTGCGCCGCGACCCCGGTGCCGCCGTCCAGGCGGCCCAGTTCGCCGGCGAGAAGCTCCCCGACCCCGCCACCTGGGACCAGCGGGTCACCACCCGCCTGCAGTACATCCCCGAATGGGGCGACTACACCCTCTCCCAGCTCTCCGCCGACGGCTTCACCGTGCGCAAGCGCACCAAGAAGGGCTACGGCTGGATCGGCGCCGGCGGCGGCCGGCGCGCCTCCGGCTTCGGCTACGTCGGAGGGGTCGGCGGCGGCCTCTCCTTCGGACTGCGCGACTTCTGGGAGAAGCACCCCGCCCAGCTCGACATCCGCGACGCCCACACCGACGAGGCCGAGGTCACCCTCTGGCTCTGGTCACCCGAGGCCCAGCCCATGGACCTGCGCTTCTACCACGACGGCATGGGCCAGGACACCTTCCCCGAACAGATCGAGGGCCTCAACATCACCTACGAGGACTACGAGCCCGGGTTCGGCACCCCGTACGGCATCGCCCGCACCTCCGAACTCCTCTTCTGGGCCAACGCGTCCACCCCGAGTGCCGAGAAGCTCGCCGAACAGATCGAGGCCGTCCGCGTCCTCCCGCAGCTCGCCGCCCCGCCCAGGCAGCTCGTCGCCGCGGGCGTCTTCGGCAAGGGCCTGTTCGCCGAACCGGACCGCTCCACCCCCGCCAAGGCCAGGATCGAGGACCACCTCGACTTCCTCTTCACCTACTACAAGGACCAGGTGGAACAGCGCCGCTGGTACGGCTTCTGGGACTACGGCGACATCATGCACACCTACGACACCGTGCGGCACCAGTGGCGGTACGACGTCGGCGGCTACGCCTGGGACAACTCCGAACTCTCACCCGACCTGTGGCTCTGGTACGCGTACCTGCGCTCCGGCCGCGCCGACATCTTCCGCTTCGCCGAGGCGATGACCCGCCACACCGGCGAGGTCGACGTCTACCACATCGGCGAGTGGGCCGGCCTCGGCACCCGCCACGGCGTCCAGCACTTCGCCGACAGCGCCAAACAGCAGCGCATCGCCAACACCACCTACCGCCGCTACTACTACTTCCTCACCGCCGACGAACGCGTCGGCGACCTCATGCACGCCAACGTCGACTCCGACGAGACCTTCCTCGCCCTCGACCCCCTGCGCAAGATCCGCACCGAGCCGTACACGCCCGACCGCAACGCCCTGTCGATCGGCTTCGGCACCGACTGGAGCGGACTGGTCTCCGCCTGGCTCACCGAGTGGGAACGCAAGGGCCCCAAGTGGGAGAAGGCCAGGGCCCGCGTCCTGTCCACCATGGAGACCATCGCCGCCCAGCCCAACGGCTTCGTCCAGGGCAGCGGCCTGTACGACCTCGACACCGGCAGGTTCGCCGTCGCCGACACCCCGAAGGTCGAGGTCTCCCACCTGTCGGCCGTCTTCGGTCTGAACGAACTCTGCGCGGAACTCATCGACCTCGTCGACCTGCCGGAGTTCAACGAGGCCTACTACGACTACTGCCGCTACTTCAACGCGAGCAAGACGGAACAGGCCGCCCGCTACGGCTCCCACTTCGGCAGCCTGATCCTCTTCCAGGGCCACTCCCGCCTCGACGCCTACGCCGCCGTACGGACCGGCGACGAGAAGCTGGCCGAGAGGGCCTGGCAGAAGTTCTACGACTCCGACGGCTACAAGGAGTCGGCACCCTGGAAGACCGGGAGGATCAGCGGCCCGACGGCCCTGGTCGCCGGCAGTGAGGCCGCCTGGGTGTCCACCAACGACACCGCGCTCTACGGTCTCGCCGCCATCGAGCTGCTGTCGCTGCTCGGGGACCGGATGCCGTAGACGCACACAACGGGCGCGGACGGGAACACTGCGACCATGGACTGGAACCATTACCGCTTCCGCAGTCTGTGGACCCTGTCCGCGCCCGCCCCGGTGGTCTACCGCGTCCTGGAACGGATCGAGGACTACCCCCTGTGGTGGCCCCAGGTACGGGACGTCACCAGGCTCGACGACACCAGTGGGATCGTCACGATCCGCTCCTTCCTGCCGTACGACCTGACCTCGACCGTGCGGGAGGGCCGGCGCGACCCGGAGACCGGGATCCTGGAGGCCGGCCTCTCCGGCGACATCGACGGCTGGGCCCGCTGGACCGTCACCCGCCTGGGACCCCACGGCTGCCTCGCCCACTACGAGCAGGAGGTCGACGTCCGCACACCGCTGCTGCGCCTGCTCGCCGTGCCCGGACGGCCCGTCCTCCGCGCCAACCACGCGCTGATGATGCGGGCCGGCCGGCGCGGCCTGGCCGCCCACCTGGAAGCGGTTTGAAGGAACCCTCCCCGGACCTGTATTGTTCAGTGCGTTCCCGGGCGATTAGCTCAGTGGGAGAGCGCTTCGTTCACACCGAAGAGGTCACTGGTTCGAACCCAGTATCGCCCACCGGGAAAGCCGGTCCGTCCCCGACGGACCGGCTTCTTGCATTCCCCGCGGTGCTCTCACGCCGCCGCCGACAGGTCCGGACGCAGCGGCCACGCCGGGTCCACCACCTCGTCCGTGCCCGTGCGCGCGAACCACGCCTGGAGCCCCCGCGCCTGCGCCGCGTGCCACACCGCCTGCAAGGGATGCAGCTCGGCGGGGGACAGCCGCTCCAGCCGGGACGCGAAACGCCGCCCCACCGCCCGGGTCACCTCCAGCGCCGCCACAGCGTCCGCCGCCGCGTCGTGCGCCCCCGCCAGCTCGACCCCGTAGTGCGCGCACAGATCGGTCAGCGTGCGCCGGCCCTTGCGATAGCGGTCCAAGTGCTTGTCCAGCACCCACGGGTCCAGCACCAGCAGTGGCGTCCGCTCGAACCAGCGGTCCAGCGACGACGCGCGGTGCCGGCGCAACTCCCGGTCCAGCAGCGTCAGATCGAACGGCGCGTTCATCACCACCAGCGGCCGGCCCACCCTGGCCTGCTCGGCCAGCGCCTGGGCCATCTCGTACATCACCGGCGCCGGCCAGCGGCCGTTGCGCTGCAGGTGATCGTCCGTCAGTCCGTGCACCTCCGTCGCCGCGGCCGGCACCGGCACCCCCGGATTCACCAGCCAGCGGGTCACCCGCGGCCGGGTGCCCGGCGCGTCCTGCACGACGAGAGCGGCCGACACGATCCGGTCGGTCTCGACGTCCACACCCGTCGTCTCCGTGTCGAAAGCGGCCAACGGCCCTTCGTACCAGCACGCCATACCCAACAACCCCTCGTCCACCAGCGGCAGTGGACGCACCGTCCACTGCCCGAACCGGTGATACCCGGCCTGTTTGCGCCGTACGCCGGAAGGAGACAACAGGAGTACGGATCCGCGCAGTTCAGCGGTCCGCAGCGGGGATACACCAGTTGGGAAGGCTGTTGGCCATGGCCATAGCGCAGCCCGAGCGGGGCGGGCTGCTGCCCGAGCGCGCCGCACCCGCCCGCGGCTCTCTCGCCACCACCGCCTGCATGGAGACACTGCAGGTCGGCTATCTGCACGCCGTCGCGGCCGCGGCCGGCTGCTCGTTGTCCCAGCCGTTCCCGGACAACGGCATCGACTGGCACGTCAGCCACAGCGCGCCCGGACACACCGTCGACGACGAGGTGACCATCAAGGTGCAGCTCAAAGCCACATACCAGGTCCCTCCGGACCCTCCGGGCCGCTTCTTCTCCTTCACCCTCGACAACGACCACCTGGCGAAGCTCGCCCGCACGCCCGTGTCGGTGCACAAGATCCTCGTGGTGATGATCGTCCCGCGCTCGCGGGACCAGTGGCTGCGGGCCGGGCACGACCGGCTCGACCTGAGGCACTGCTGCTACTGGACCAACCTCGCCGGACAGCCGGTCACCGGCCGGCGCCGCACGACCGTGCGGATACCGACCTCACGCATCTTCGACGACCGTGCGCTGTGCGAGATCATGACGCGGGTCGGGACGGGAGGGACACCGTGACGCATCGCTCGACAGACGAACCCCTGAGGCCCGTGCGTCCCCATCCCGCCGACGCCGCCCGGGAGGCCGCGCCGCCCGAGCCCGGCGCGGTCGACCCGGCCGTGCTCGCCGCCCTGCTGCGGCGGCACGGCTGGCAGCGGCGCGGCGGCGCCCCCGGTCGCTACGGCCGCTGGACGCCGCCCGGACCGGGCGGCTCGGGCACCAGCCTGCTGGTGCCCGAGAGCCGTGCCTTCCCCGACAGCGAGGACCTGCTCGGCGAGGCCCTGCTCGCCCTGACCCGCAGCGGCACGCCCTCCGCCCGCGAGGTCCTCCTCGCTCTCGCCGTCCCCAGCGACGAGATCCGCTGGTGGCGCGATGTGCCGTCCGGCCCCGGGGACTCCGCCCCCTGGACCGTCGAGGAGCGGCTGCGCAGCGCCGCCCGCGCCGTGCTGCTCGCCGCCGCGCTCACCACGCGCGCGCGGGCCGGCTACCACGGCGCCCGGCACCGGCGTGCCGCCGCCGCCTCCCTGGCGAACGTCCTGGTCGGCCCCGCGCCCGGCGGTCGCCGGCTGACCGCGTTCGTGCCCGTCGCCACCGGCCGTCCGCTCGCCGTATGCCTGCACCAGGCGCTGCACGCCACCCGCGAGGCCGTCGACTACCGGCGGGCCACCGGCGGCATGGACGCCTTCGACTCCGCCGTGGAGGCGGGGGTCAGCCACGAGCTGACCGAGGCGCTGGTCGCCCTGGTACGGGGCTCGGAAGGCGCCCGGATCGCCGTGGAGTGGGCGCCGGCCGCCGGCGTCCCCGAGGGCTGCGCGGCCCCGGCCGAGCCCGTCGAGTTCTCACCCGGCGACCTGCCCGCCCTGCGCGAGGCCGGCCTGCGCTACCTCCGGGCCGAGCCGTCCGTGCCGGTGCTGATCACCGGCACGGTGGTGCGGATGCGCAGGTCGGGGCCGCGCGGCGCGGGCACCGTACGGCTGCGGGTGCTGGCCGGCGCCGAGGTCCCGCACGTCCGGATCGCCCTGGAGGAGGAGGCGTACCGCATCGCCGGACACGCCCACCTCGTCGGACTGCCGGTCCGGGTGCACGGCCGGCTGGAGAGCCGGGGCGGCTTCCGGCGCCTCACCGGGGCGGGCGAGGTGGTGCCCGTACAGGTCGACGACGCGGAGCGGGACCGCCTGATGAAGGCGCTCCAGGAGGACCTCGACTTCTTCGAGGAGGCCTGCGGCGGGGAATGATTTCGCGGTGGGCGGCCCGGGGTCGGTACGATCGCACCCATGCGTGCGCTCCGGTATGGCGCCGCGACCACAGCCTTCAGTCAGGAGAGACCGGTGTCAGACGTCCGTGTGATCATCCAACGCGATTCCGAGCGGGAAGAACGCGTGGTGACGACGGGCACTACGGCCGCCGAGCTCTTCGCCGGCGAGCGCTCGGTGATCGCCGCGCGCGTGGCCGGTGAGCTCAAGGACCTCTCCTACGAGGTCAAGGACGGCGAGACCGTCGAGGGAGTCGAGATCTCCTCCGAGGACGGTCTGAACATCCTGCGCCACTCCACCGCGCACGTCATGGCCCAGGCCGTGCAGGAGCTGTTCCCCGAGGCCAAGCTGGGCATCGGCCCGCCGGTCAAGGACGGCTTCTACTACGACTTCGACGTCGAGAAGCCCTTCCACCCCGATGACCTCAAGGCCATCGAGAAGAAGATGCAGGAGATCCAGAAGCGCGGGCAGCGCTTCTCCCGCCGCGTGGTGACCGACGAGGCCGCCCGTGAGGAGCTCGCCGACGAGCCGTACAAGCTGGAGCTGATCGGCCTCAAGGGCTCCGCCTCGCACGACGACGGCGCGGACGTCGAGGTCGGCACCGGCGAACTGACGATCTACGACAACCTCGACGCCAAGACCGGCGAGCTGTGCTGGAAGGACCTCTGCCGGGGCCCCCACCTGCCCACCACCCGGAACATCCCGGCGTTCAAGCTGATGCGCAACGCCGCCGCCTACTGGCGGGGCAGCGAGAAGAACCCGATGCTCCAGCGCATCTACGGCACCGCCTGGCCCAGCAAGGACGAGCTCAAGGCCCACCTGGAGTTCCTCGCCGAGGCCGAGAAGCGCGACCACCGCAAGCTCGGCTCCGAGCTCGACCTGTTCTCCATCCCGGAGCAGATCGGCTCCGGCCTCGCCGTCTTCCACCCCAAGGGCGGCATCATCCGCCGGGTCATGGAGGACTACTCCAGGCGCCGCCACGAGGAGGAGGGCTACGAGTTCGTCTACACCCCGCACGCGACGAAGGGGAAGCTCTTCGAGACCTCGGGCCACCTGGACTGGTACGCCGACGGCATGTACCCGCCCATGCAGCTCGACGAGGGCGTGGACTACTACCTCAAGCCCATGAACTGCCCGATGCACAACCTGATCTTCGACGCGCGCGGGCGGTCCTACCGTGAACTGCCGCTGCGCCTGTTCGAGTTCGGCACCGTGTACCGGTACGAGAAGTCGGGCGTGGTGCACGGCCTGACCCGGGCCCGCGGCTTCACCCAGGACGACGCGCACATCTACTGCACCCGTGAGCAGATGTCGGAGGAGCTCGACAAGACGCTCACCTTCGTCCTCAACCTGCTGCGCGACTACGGCCTGACCGACTTCTACCTGGAGCTGTCCACCAAGGACCCGGAGAAGTTCGTCGGAACCGACGAGGCCTGGGAAGAGGCCACCGAGACGCTGCGCCAGGTCGCCGAGAAGCAGAACCTGGAGCTCGTGGCGGACCCGGGCGGCGCCGCCTTCTACGGCCCGAAGATCTCCGTCCAGGCCAAGGACGCCATCGGCCGCACCTGGCAGATGTCGACCATCCAGCTCGACTTCAACCTGCCGGAGCGCTTCGACCTGGAGTACACCGCCGCGGACGGCTCCAAGACCCGCCCGGTCATGATCCACCGCGCGCTGTTCGGCAGCATCGAGCGCTTCTTCGCGGTGCTCCTGGAGCACTACGCGGGCGCGTTCCCGGCGTGGCTCGCTCCGGTCCAGGCGGTGGGCATCCCGGTGGGCGACGCCCACGTGCAGTACCTGGAGGAGTTCGCGGGCGAGGCACGGCGGAAGGGGCTGCGCGTCGAGGTGGACTCCTCCTCGGACCGGATGCAGAAGAAAATCCGCACGCAGCAGAAGCAGAAGGTCCCGTTCATGATCATCGTCGGTGACGAGGACATGCACGCGGGTACGGTGTCGTTCCGCTACCGCGACGGCTCGCAGGAGAACGGCATTCCGCGTGACCAGGCGCTGGCGAAGCTCGTTGATGTGGTGGAGCGCCGGATCCAGGTGTGATGTGCTCCCCGCCGTTGCGGGGGTGATCCGATCGGCATGAAACAAGGCACGGTCGCCGGCGCATGCTCCCCGCTGCAGCGGGGCTCTGTAGGCCCTCGGGTTTCCCGGGGGCCTTTTCCGCGGTCCTCCGGCGAAGCCATATGCTGCACGCATGACGAGTGAGCCTGAGCAGCAGTGGGGAGTGGGGACGCAGGACGCGTTCCAGCGTCTGTGGACGCCCCATCGGATGGCGTACATCCAGGGCGAGAACAAGCCGAGCGGCCCGGGCGCCGACGACGGCTGCCCCTTCTGCTCGATCCCGGCCAAGTCCGACGAGGACGGCCTGATCGTCCGGCGTGGCGAGCTGGTCTACGCGGTGCTCAATCTGTACCCCTACACCGGCGGCCACACCATGGTCGTGCCCTACCGTCACGTCGCCGACTACACCGACCTGACCGACGCGGAGACCGCGGAGCTCGCCGAGCTGACCAAGCAGGCGATGACGGCTCTGCGCACGGCCTCCGGGGCCCAAGGGTTCAACCTGGGCATAAACCAAGGCACGGTCGCGGGCGCGGGCATCGCCGCCCACCTGCACCAGCACATCGTCCCCCGCTGGGGTGGCGACACGAACTTCATGCCGGTGGTCGGCCACACGAAGATCCTGCCCCAGCTCCTGGCGGACACGAGGAAGATGCTCGCGGAGGCGTGGCCTGCATCAACCAGCCCGTCTGGGGGTCTCCCCTCTGGGGGAGTTTGAGGACGAGGCCGTTCAGGCCGATGGGGGGTCTGGGGGCGCAGCCCCCAGAGCCCGTCACCGCGACGTACCCGCAGCCGCCCGACCGCCGGAGGCCTACGCGTCGTACACGTCGGCCTTCCTGGGCGCGGCATCCTGCACCGCGGCGCTGAGGGACGACGACCGCGCACCGAACTTCTCCGTGTCCACCCCGTTCTCCTTCAGCACCTTGATCGCTGCCGAGTGCACCACCCGCAAAACCGGTGTGGCCGCCCGCAACGCGTCGTCCGCCATGAACCGGTGCCGCCACGGCCTGTCCGCCCACGCGTGCCGCAGACCGAACGGCTCCGGCAGGCTCAGCTTGCCGCCCAGCCAGTACAGCAGCGGCGGGTACCAGGTCAGCGGCGCCCGCGCGGCCAGGCGTACCACCTCGTCCGAGTCGACCAGCGGGAGCTTCACCTTCCGGGTCTCCCAGAACCTGATCGACTTCTGGACCTCCTTCTCCTTGGCCGCCGGCTTGCTGGTGAACAGCGAGTGCACCGGCCCCAGCGCGTGCCCGGTGACCTCGATGCGCAGCGTCTCGTGCAGCACGGTCACGGTGATCAGCATGGTGAGCACCAGCTGACCGTCCCACAGCGTCCACTGCACGCCCAGGTAGTGCCGGTCGCCCGCGCCGAACTGCTGCTTGTTGCAGATGTCCTGTATCGCGTGCGGCTTGACCTGGTACGCCTCGACGTCGGTGCCCTCGGGCCGGGAGACCGCGTCGGCGTTCTCCCCGATGGGTGTGACGATCCAGTGCCGTACCGACGGCTTGGGGAAGCCGCCGGTGTGCAGCGGCCCGCGCTCCAGCATCCGCAGCCGGTCGTAGATGGCCTTGATGACGTCCCAGCTGCGGAACGGGTTGATCTCCCGGTCCGGGTCGGCGGGCACCAGGTCCTCGGCGAGCTGCCAGCTCCCCCAGCGGGTGCCCATGCCGAGTATGCCCTTGGGCCCGGCGTAGAAGACGGAGTTGGACTGCTGTTCGGCGCTGAGCCGGGCCAGGGACTGGCGCAGTTGCTCGGCGGCCGTCTCACCGGGGCTGCTCGGCACCGCCTCGGGCACCTTGGCGCCGACGCTGCTCCCGGAGAGCAGGCCGGCCCAGCGCTCGCGCAGGTCCCTCGCCGTGCGCTCGCAGATCCGCTTGGCCCAGAACCAGCCCAGCACCGGGGCGACGACCGCCGCGCGCGCGTACCAGCCCCAGAAGCCGTCGAACGGCATGCGGATCAGGAACAGCACGGCGAGGGCGCCCACCGCGACCAGCAGGGTGGTGGCCAGCGCGCCCGCCCGCTTGTCCTCGCGCCTGGACATCGTCGTACGGATCTGGAAGACCAGCAGCCATACGAGCAGCCCGGGCAGGAAGAGCAGTCCGCACAGGACCATGATGGCGCTCAGCCAGTTGTCCCGCTCGCGGCGGATGCGGTGCGCCGCCAGCGAGTGCTCGACCACCACCTGCGGCTGGGCGCCGAAGGACTGGATGAGCGGCGCGCGGCCGGAGCCGAGCATCCGGTCGATGATCGCCCTGGAGAACGCCTCGCCCAGGTTCGGCCGGAACAGCTTCAGCCTGGGTGCGCTCACGGCCGACTTGTGCCATTCGCTGTTGGCCTTGAGTATCTCCTCGGCCTCGTTGTCCCGGTAGGCCGCCGAGGCCAGCGCGAACGTCGGCGTCTGCCCCTCGTCGCCCGTGCGCGGCACCTGCGGACCGAAAAAATCCGCGTAACCGCTCTCAACGGTCATTCCCGCCCCCGATCGCCGCGACTGTCGTCTTGCGGCCTTCCCGACTTCCTTGCTGCGCACACCTGTTGATCAGGTCTTCAGCGTATCCGTACCCACTGTCGTCCGTAGGCGGACGGCCGAAGCCGTCCGTCACCACGGAGTGAGGCATTCCGAAGCCGTCCCGGTGCGAGGGGCGTACGCGGGCGCCCGCCGGGTCTCCCGGGGGCGCCCGTCGCCGGTTACGAGGCGGTACGCGCCTCTTCCTTGACCCGTTCCGCCACGTTCGACGGCATGGGTTCGTGCCGCGCGTACCGGCGGCTGAACCGGGCGGTGCCGTGCGAGAGGGAGCGCAGGTCGACGGCGTACCGGCCGATCTCGATCTCCGGGACCTCGGCCTTGACGAGGGTGCGTCCGCCGGGCGACTGCTCGGTGCCGAGCACCCGGCCTCGGCGGCCGGACAGGTCGCTCATCACGGGGCCGACGTAGTCGTCGCCGACCAGGACGCTCACCTCGGCCACCGGCTCCAGCAGATGGATCCTCGCGTCCGCGGCCGCCTCCCGCAGGGCCAGCGCGCCGGCCGTCTGGAACGCGGCGTCGGAGGAGTCCACGGAGTGCGCCTTGCCGTCGAGGAGTGTCACGCGGACGTCGGTCAGCGGATGTCCCGCGGCGACTCCCCTGACGGCCTGGGCCCGTACGCCCTTCTCGACGGAGGGGATGAACTGCCGAGGTACGGCGCCGCCGACCACCTTGTCGACGAACTCGATGCCCGAGCCGTTCGGCAGCGGCTCCACCTCGATCTCGCAGATGGCGAACTGGCCGTGCCCGCCGGACTGTTTGACGTGCCGTCCGCGCCCGGCGGCCCTGCCGCCGAACGTCTCCCTGAGCGACACCCGGTGCGGCACGGCGTCGACCTGGACGCCGTAGCGGTTGCGCAGCCGCTCCAGGGCCACGTCCGCGTGCGCCTCGCCCAGGCACCACAGCACCACCTGGTGGGTGTCCTGGTTCTGTTCCAGCCGCATCGTCGGGTCCTCGGCCACCAGCCGGGACAGGCCCTGCGAGAGCTTGTCCTCGTCGGGTTTGCTGTGCGCCTGGATCGCCAGCGGCAGCAGCGGGTCGGGCATGTCCCACGGCTCCATGAGCAGCGGGTCGTCCTTGGCGGACAGGGTGTCGCCGGTCTCCGCGCGGCTGAGCTTCGCCACACACGCGAGGTCGCCCGCGATGACGTGGGAGACGGGCCGCTGCTGCTTGCCGAACGGGGTGGACAGCGCGCCGATCCGCTCGTCGACGTCGTGGTCCTCGTGCCCGCGGTCGGCGAGCCCGTGCCCGGAGACGTGGACGGTCTGGTCGGCGCGCAGGGTGCCGGAGAAGACCCGGACCAGGGAGAGCCGGCCGACGTACGGGTCGGAGGAGGTCTTCACGACCTCGGCGACCAGCGGGGCGTCGGGGTCGCACGGTTTCAGCTCGCGCGGCCTGCCGTCGACGGTGGTCACGCTCGGGGTGCCGTGCTCCAGCGGGGTCGGGAAGCCGCCGGTGACCAGCTCGAGCAGTTCGACCGTGCCGAGTCCCTGGCGGGCGCCGTCGGCGGCGGGCGCGGCGGCCAGGACGGGGAAGAACACCCCGCGCGCGACCGCCCGTTCCAGGTCCTCGATCAGCGTCTTGACGTCGATCTGCTCGCCGCCGAGGTAGCGGTCCATGAGGGTCTCGTCCTCGCTCTCGGCGATGATCCCCTCGATGAGCCGGCCGCGCGCCTCCTCCATCCGCGGGAGCTGGTCCTCGCCGGGCTCGGACTCCTTGCGCTCGCCGGTGGAGTAGTCGAACAGCTTCTGCGACAGCAGTCCGGTCAGGCCCGTCACGGGCGCGTGCCCGTCGGGCCCCTCCGGGCCGTGCAGCGGCAGGTACAGCGGCAGTACGGCATCGGGGTCGTCGCCGCCGAACGTCTCCGCGCAGACGCGGGTCATCTCCTCGAAGTCCGCGCGGGCCGCCTCCAGGTGCGTGATGACGATGGCGCGCGGCATGCCGACCGCGGCGCACTCGTCCCACACCATGCGGGTGGTGCCGTCCACGCCGTCCGAGGCCGAGACGACGAAGAGGGCCGCGTCCGCCGCCCGCAGACCGGCCCTGAGCTCCCCGACGAAGTCGGCGTATCCGGGGGTGTCCAAGAGGTTGACCTTGATGCCGTCCCATTCGAGGGGCACCAGGGAGAGCTGTACGGAGCGCTGCTGCCGGTGCTCGATGTCGTCGTAGTCGGAGACGGTGCCGCCGTCCTCCACGCGGCCCGCCCGGTTCACCGCCCCCGCGGTCAGCGCGAGGGCCTCCACCAGGGTCGTCTTGCCCGATCCGGAGTGGCCGACCAGCACCACATTCCGTACGGACGTGGGGTGGTCGGCCGGCTGAGCCCTGCCGGCGGCTCCGGGGTGTGTGTGCGCCTTGTCGCCCATGATCCTGCCTCCCGTGCACGGTGAGGTCACTGTGGGCGCGGACCCGCGGAATCCGCGTGCGGTGCGGCTCCGGCGACGCCCGCGGTCCTTCGAGCTTTCCACTCCCGTCACGGCGCGTCCATACGAACGACGCGATCCCGACGTCCGGCCCTGCCCGCGGCGGTGCGAACCGCCTCGTGGGCCGGGGTCCGCCCGGCGGCCGGGCGGGAGGAAACCGGCGGTGCCCCGCGGCCCGGATGCGCGGAGGGCGACGGGGTGCCCCGCGCGTGGGATCCCGGTGGGACGAAGCCGGGAGCGGGGGAGCGTGCGGCCGCAGGGCGGGGGAGGGGGCCGACGGGACGGGGGTCCCCTCCCGCGTGGGGGAGGGACCCCCGCTCGAGCGGAGCCGGGCGTGGGGAGTCGGTGAGTGACGACGACGCGGCTCGGGGTGTCCCACATCCTTCAGACAGCGGGGGAGCGTGTACCGGGCCCCGCGTCCGCGGAGCGGTCCGCGGGACAGTCCCCGTCCCGCCTTCGCGCGGGTGCAGCGGGTGGCGGCCGGTGTGTGCCGGGGTGAGGGCGTCGTGGCCCCGCTCCCACGCGGGTGCGGGGGCGGACGTCGGCACCGGTCGGCGTCGACTCCGGCGGCCCCGGCCCGTGCGGGACGTGCCGGGGTGAGGGCGTCGTGGCCCCGCTCCCGCGCGGGTGTACGGGTGCCCCGCCGCCGCCCGCGCGTGTGCGTGGCTACGATTGGGCCCGCCGGGTGGCCAGCAGGGGCCGCGCGGCCCCACCGACCGTCGGGAAGGCCATGCTGAACAAGTACGCGCGTGCATTCTTCACGCGTGTCCTCACACCGTTCGCCGCGTTTCTCATCCGACGGGGGGTCAGCCCCGACACGGTCACCCTCATCGGCACCGCGGGAGTGGTCGCGGGCGCGCTGGTCTTCTACCCCAGGGGCGAGTTCTTCTGGGGCACGGTCGTGATCACGCTGTTCGTGTTCTCCGACCTCGTCGACGGCAACATGGCCCGCCAGCTGGGCCGCTCCAGCCGCTGGGGCGCCTTCCTGGACTCCACCCTGGACCGGGTCGCCGACGGAGCGATCTTCGGCGGCTTCGCCCTCTGGTACGCCGGGGGCGGTGACGACATCGCCCTGTGCGCGGTGTCGATCTTCTGCCTGGCCAGCGGCCAGGTGGTGTCGTACACCAAGGCGCGCGGCGAGTCGATCGGCCTGCCGGTCGCCGTCAACGGACTGGTCGAGCGGGCCGAACGGCTGGTGGTCTCGCTGGTCGCGGCCGGTCTCGCGGGCCTGCACGCGTTCGGTGTACCCGGCATCCAGTACCTGCTGCCGGTCGCCCTGTGGATCGTCGCCGTCGGCAGCCTGGTCACGCTGATCCAGCGGGTGGTCACCGTGCGCCGCGAGTCCGCCGAGGCGGAGGCCGCGGAGCGGCCGGAGGCCCAGGGGAGCGAGGCCGCGAAGTGAGCGCCCAGGAGCGGCTGGCCGACGCCCTGTACGGCGCCGGCTGGGGCACCGTCAAGAGACTCCCCGAGCCGGTCGCCGCGCGCCTCGGCAGGACCATCGCCGACCTCGCGTGGAAGCAGCGCGGCAAAGGCGTGCTCCGGCTGGAGGGCAACTACGCGCGCGTCGTGCCGGACGCGGGCCCGGAGCGGCTGGCCGAACTCTCCCGCGCGGGGATGCGGTCGTACCTGCGCTACTGGATGGAGTCCTTCCGGCTGCCCGCCTGGAGCCCCGAGCGCATCGCGGACGGCCTCGACGTCAAGGACCTCCACCACCTGACCGACGGCATGGCGGCCGGCAAGGGCGTCGTCCTGGCGCTGCCGCACCTCGCCAACTGGGACCTCGCCGGCGCCTGGGTCACCACGAAGCTCGGCATACCGTTCACCACCGTCGCCGAGCGGCTGAAGCCGGAGACGCTGTACGACCGTTTCGTCGCCTACCGCGAGGGCCTCGGCATGGAGGTGCTGCCGCACAGCGGCGGCTCCGCCTTCGGCACCCTGGCCCGGCGGCTGCGCGACGGCGGACTGGTCTGCCTGGTCGCCGACCGCGACCTGTCCTCCTCCGGTGTCGAGGTCGGCTTCTTCGGCGAGACCGCCCGGATGCCGGCCGGACCCGCCCTGCTCGCCCAGCAGACCGGGGCCCGGCTGCTGCCGGTGACCCTCTGGTACGACGACTCGCCGGTGATGCGGGGCCGGGTCCATCCGCCGGTCGAGGTCCCCGAGTCAGGTACGCGCGCGGAGAAGACGTCTGTCATGACACAGGCGCTGGCCGACGCCTTCGCCACGGGGATCGCCGACCATCCGGAGGACTGGCACATGCTGCAGCGCTTGTGGCTGAGGGACCTCGACCCCGCGCGGGACCCCGCGACCGCCCCCGAGCAGGACCGGAAGGGAACCGCGTGAGGATCGGCATCGTCTGCCCGTACTCCTGGGACGTGCCGGGAGGCGTCCAGTTCCACATCCGTGACCTGGCCGAGTACTTCATCCGGCTCGGTCACGAGGTGTCCGTCCTCGCCCCGGCCGACGACGACACCCCGCTGCCGCCGTACGTCGTCTCGGCGGGCCGCGCGGTGCCGGTGCCGTACAACGGCTCGGTGGCCCGGCTCAACTTCGGTTTCCTGTCCGCCGCGCGGGTGCGGCGCTGGCTGCACGAGGGCGCCTTCGACGTCGTCCACATCCACGAGCCGACCTCGCCCTCGCTGGGCCTGCTGACCTGCTGGGCGGCCGAGGGGCCGATCGTCGCCACCTTCCACACCTCCAACCCGCGCTCCCGCGCGATGATCGCCGCGTACGCGATCCTCCAGGCCGCCCTGGAGAAGATCAGCGCGCGGATCGCGGTGAGCGAGTACGCCCGCCGCACCCTCGTCGAGCACCTGGGCGGCGACGCGGTGGTCATCCCCAACGGCGTCGACGTCGACTTCTTCGCCAAGGCCGAGCCCAAGCCGGAGTGGCAGGGCGACACCATCGGCTTCATCGGCCGCATCGACGAGCCCCGCAAGGGCCTGCCGGTGCTGATGAAGGCCCTGCCGAAGATCCTCGCCGCCCGCCCGCAGGCCCGCCTGCTGGTCGCCGGACGCGGCGACGAGGAGGAGGCGGTCGAGTCGCTGCCCCGCGAACTGCGTCCGCGCGTGGAGTTCCTCGGCATGGTCAGCGACGAGGACAAGGCCCGCTTCCTGCGCAGCGTCGACCTGTACGTGGCACCCAACACCGGCGGGGAGAGCTTCGGCATCGTCCTGGTCGAGGCGATGTCGGCGGGTGCGCCGGTGCTCGCCTCCGACCTGGACGCGTTCGCGCAGGTCCTCGACCGGGGAGCGGCGGGCGAGCTGTTCGCCAACGAGGACCCGGACGCCCTCGCCGAGGCGGCCGTACGGCTCCTGGAGGACCCGGAGCGCCGCGCGGAGCTCCGTGACCGCGGCAGCGCCCACGTCCGCCGCTTCGACTGGTCGACGGTCGGCGCGGACATCCTGTCGGTCTACGAGACGGTGACGGCGGGCGCGGCGGCGGTGGCGACGGACGACCGCGCGACGGGGCTGAGGGCACGGTTCGGCCTGGCACGGGACTAGGGACCTGCCCGGCGGACCATGCCGCGGGCGCGGGCGCGGGGGCCGGTACGCCCCTCCCCGGAGGGACCCCGGCGCGTCGACGCACTCTTCCACCTTGCGGCCCGGGTGAGCGGGGCCCCATCGCCCCGCTCACCCGGGCCGCAAGACGCCGCCGGTTCCCTCCGGCCTGATCCGCCGGGCGGGCCCCGGGGCCCGCCCGGACCGTTCCCGCCTGCAGCGCGACGCCTGGCACGTACTCCCGCGGAGGGGGATCCCAGGCGCGTGGCCCGCCCTCCGGGCGGACGGCGGGAAGGGGCGGACAGGTCCTGGGGACGGGGCCGCCCGGGCCGCAAGGGGTCCGGGGGCGCAGCCCCTTGAGAGCGCCCCGGTAGCCTTGCCGCCCGTGACCGCAACCCTCATCTGGATCCTCGTCGCCCTCGTCGTCATCGGCCTCTACCTGAGCTGGACGGCGGGACGCCTGGACCGGCTGCACGCCCGGATCGACGCCGCCCGGGCCGCGCTCGACGCCCAGCTGCTGCGCCGTGCCTCCGTGGCGCAGGAACTGGCCACCTCGGGCGTGCTCGACCCCGCCGCGTCGATCGTGCTCTATGAGGCCGCGCACGCCGCGCGGCAGTCGGTCGAGGAGCACCGTGAGGTCGCGGAGAGCGAGCTCAGCCAGGCGCTGCGCGCGGTGTTCGGCGACGCGCAGCAGGTGGACGCGGTCCGGGAGGCTCCCGGGGGCGAGGAGGCGGCCCTGGAGCTCGCCGAGGCGGTGCGCAGGGTGCCGATGGCCCGCCGCTTCCACAACGACGCCGTACGGGCGGCACGGGCGCTGCGCCGGCACCGCAAGGTGCGCTGGTTCCGGCTGGCCGGACACGCGCCCTTCCCGATGGCCTTCGAGATGGACGACGAGCCGCCTGCCGCCCTGGTCGAGCGGGCCGCGTGACGGCGGGATCCGGCCACCCGGCCGGACCGCCACCGACCGAAAAGGATCCACCGGCTTCTCATTGGCCCTTGCTGTGGCCTGGTCCGTTCACGTTTCCTCAGTGCTGCAGAAACCCCCTCCTTCCCCTCAGCGAGGTCATTCGTGTCCAGCACGCTCTCCGAAAACCAGGGTCCCGAGACCGGCACCGCCCGCGTGAAGCGCGGCATGGCCGAGCAGCTCAAGGGCGGCGTGATCATGGACGTCGTCACACCGGAGCAGGCCAAGATCGCCGAGGACGCCGGCGCCGTCGCCGTCATGGCCCTGGAGCGGGTCCCCGCCGACATCCGCAAGGACGGCGGTGTGGCCCGGATGTCCGACCCGGACATGATCGAGGGCATCATCGGCGCGGTCTCCATCCCCGTGATGGCCAAGTCCCGCATCGGCCACTTCGTCGAGGCCCAGGTGCTGCAGTCCCTCGGCGTCGACTACATCGACGAGTCCGAGGTCCTCACCCCGGCCGACGAGGTCAACCACTCCGACAAGTGGGCGTTCACCACCCCGTTCGTCTGCGGTGCCACCAACCTCGGTGAGGCCCTGCGCCGGATCGCCGAGGGCGCCGCGATGATCCGCTCCAAGGGCGAGGCCGGCACCGGCAACGTCGTCGAGGCCGTACGCCACCTGCGCCAGATCAAGAACGAGATCGCCCGCCTGCGCGGCTACGACAACCACGAGCTGTACGCCGCCGCCAAGGAGCTGCGCGCCCCGTACGAGCTGGTCAAGGAGGTCGCCGAGCTGGGCAAGCTCCCCGTGGTCCTCTTCTCCGCCGGCGGTGTCGCCACCCCGGCCGACGCCGCGCTGATGCGCCAGCTCGGCGCCGAGGGCGTCTTCGTCGGCTCCGGCATCTTCAAGTCCGGCGACCCGGCGAAGCGTGCCGCCGCCATCGTCAAGGCGACCACCTTCTACGACGACCCGAAGATCATCGCGGACGCGTCCCGCGACCTCGGCGAGGCCATGGTCGGCATCAACTGCGACACCCTCCCCGAGACCGAGCGCTACGCCAACCGCGGCTGGTGACCGTGATCATCGGTGTCCTGGCCCTCCAGGGCGACGTACGGGAGCACCTCGTCGCCCTGGCCGCGGCCGACGCCGTGGCCAGGCCGGTCCGGCGTCCCGAGGAGCTCGCAGAGGTCGACGGCCTGGTCGTCCCCGGCGGGGAGTCCACCACGATCTCCAAGCTGGCGGTCCTCTTCGGCCTGATGGAGCCCCTCCGCGCGCGTGTGCGCGAGGGCATGCCCGTCTACGGCACCTGCGCCGGCATGATCATGCTGGCCGACAAGATCCTCGACCCGCGCTCGGGCCAGGAGACCGTCGGCGGCATCGACATGATCGTGCGCCGCAACGCCTTCGGCCGGCAGAACGAGTCCTTCGAGGCCGCGGTCGACGTCGAGGGCGTCGAGGGCGGTCCCGTGGAGGGCGTCTTCATCCGCGCCCCCTGGGTGGAGTCCGTCGGCGCCGGCGCCGAGGTGCTCGCCGAGCACGGCGGCCACATCGTCGCCGTCCGCCAGGGCAACGCGCTGGCCACGTCGTTCCACCCGGAACTGACCGGCGACCACCGCGTGCACGGCCTCTTCGTCGACATGGTGCGCGCATGCCGGGCGGCCGAGTCCTTGTAGGATTCCTGCGTTCGTTGCAGAGATGGGTTACGCGAAGGAGACAGGCAGATGTCCGGCCACTCTAAATGGGCTACGACGAAGCACAAGAAGGCCGTGATCGATGCCAAGCGCGGCAAGCTCTTCGCGAAGCTGATCAAGAACATCGAGGTCGCCGCGCGGATGGGCGGTGTCGATCTGGAGGGCAACCCCACCCTCTACGACGCCGTCCAGAAGGCCAAGAAGCAGTCGGTGCCGAACAAGAACATCGACTCCGCCATCAAGCGCGGTGGCGGTCTCGAGGCCGGTGGCGCCGACTACGAGACGATCATGTACGAGGGTTACGGTCCGAACGGTGTCGCGGTGCTCATCGAGTGCCTCACCGACAACCGCAACCGCGCCGCCTCGGACGTGCGCGTCGCGATGACCCGCAACGGCGGCTCCATGGCCGACCCGGGCTCGGTGTCCTACCTGTTCAACCGCAAGGGCGTGGTGATCGTCCCCAAGGGCGAGCTGACCGAGGACGACGTCCTCGCCGCCGTCCTGGACGCGGGCGCCGAGGAGGTCAACGACCTCGGCGAGAACTTCGAGGTGCTCAGCGAGGCCACCGACCTGGTCGCCGTGCGCACCGCCCTGCAGGACGCCGGGATCGACTACGACTCCGCCGAGGCCAACTTCGTCCCGACCATGCAGGTCGAGCTGGACGAGGAGGGCGCCAAGAAGATCTTCAAGCTCATCGACGCGCTGGAGGACAGCGACGACGTGCAGAACGTCTTCGCCAACTTCGACGTGAGCGACGAGATCATGGAGAAGGTCGACGCGTAACGCGTCCACTGCTCGGCGGGCCGGCGGGACACTCCCGTCGGCCCGCCGCTCTGTCAGTGGCACCCGATAGCCTGCACAAACAGGTGATCGAGGGAAAAGGGGTGGCACGTGCGCGTACTGGGGGTGGACCCGGGGCTGACCCGGTGCGGCGTCGGTGTCGTGGAGGGCGTCGCCGGGCGGCCGCTCACCATGCTCGGCGTGGGCGTCGTCCGCACACCGGCCGACGCCGACCTCGGTCACCGCCTCGTCGCCGTCGAGCAGGGCCTCGAACAGTGGCTGGACGAGCACCGGCCCGAGGTCGTCGCCGTGGAGCGCGTCTTCAGCCAGCACAACGTGCGTACGGTGATGGGCACCGCCCAGGCCAGCGCCGTCGCCATCCTGTGCGCCTCCCGCCGCGGCATCCCCGTCGTCCTGCACACACCCAGCGAGGTCAAGGCCGCCGTCACCGGCTCGGGCCGAGCCGAAAAGGCCCAGGTCGGCGCCATGGTCACCCGCCTGCTGCGGCTGGACGCGCCGCCGAAGCCCGCCGACGCCGCCGACGCCCTCGCGCTCGCCATCTGCCACATCTGGCGCGCCCCCGCGCAGAACCGGCTCCAGCGGGCCGCCGCCCTGCACGCCTCCAGAACCCCCCGCGCACCACAAGCCCCGCGCGCATCGAAAGGCCGTACGACATGATCGCCTTCGTCAGCGGCACGGTCGCCGCCCTCGCTCCCGACACCGCGGTGATCGAGGTCGGCGGGGTCGGCATGGCCGTCCAGTGCACACCGAACACGCTCTCCACGCTCCGCGTCGGACAGCCCGCGAAACTCGCCACCTCCCTGGTCGTCCGCGAGGACTCGCTGACCCTGTACGGCTTCGCCGACGACGACGAACGCCAGGTCTTCGTGCTGCTCCAGACCGCCAGCGGAGTGGGCCCCCGGCTGGCCCAGGCGATGCTCGCCGTGCACGCCCCCGACGCCCTGCGCAGAGCCGTGGCCACCGGGGACGAGAAGGCGCTGACCGCCGTCCCCGGCATCGGCAGGAAGGGCGCCCAGAAGCTGCTCCTGGAGCTCAAGGACCGCCTCGGCGAGCCGCTCGGCGCCCCCGCCGTCGGCGCACCGGTCACCAGCGGCTGGCGCGACCAGCTGCACGCCGCCCTGATCGGCCTCGGGTACGCGACCCGCGAGGCCGACGAGGCCGTGTCCGCCGTGACACCCCAGGCGGAGGCCGCCGAGGGCACCCCGCAGGTGGGGCAGCTGCTGAAGGCGGCCCTGCAGACGCTGAACCGCGCCCGATAGCCCGTACGGAGAGCTGAGGCACACGCACATGAACTGGGACGACACCACCGACACCGACGCCACCGGCGAGCGGCTGGTGGGCTCCGTCGCCGACCGCGAGGACCAGGCGGTCGAGGCCGCCCTGCGCCCCAAGGACCTGGGCGAGTTCATCGGCCAGGAGAAGGTCCGCGAGCAGCTCGACCTCGTGCTGCGCGCCGCCCGCGCACGGGGCGCCACCGCCGACCACGTGCTGCTCTCCGGCGCCCCCGGCCTCGGCAAGACCACCCTCTCGATGATCATCGCCGCCGAGATGGAAGCCCCCATCCGCATCACCTCGGGCCCCGCCATCCAGCACGCCGGTGACCTCGCGGCGATCCTCTCCTCCCTCCAGGAGGGAGAGGTGCTCTTCCTCGACGAGATCCACCGCATGTCCCGGCCCGCCGAGGAGATGCTCTACATGGCGATGGAGGACTTCCGCGTCGACGTGATCGTCGGCAAGGGCCCCGGCGCCACCGCCATCCCCCTCGAACTTCCCCCCTTCACCCTGGTCGGCGCCACCACCCGGGCCGGCCTGCTGCCGCCCCCGCTGCGCGACCGCTTCGGCTTCACCGCTCACATGGAGTTCTACGAACCCGCCGAGCTGGAGCGGGTCGTCCACCGCTCGGCGAGCCTCCTCGACGTGGAGATCGACCCGGCCGGCGCCGCGGAGATCGCCGGCCGTTCCCGCGGCACGCCCCGCATCGCCAACCGCCTCCTGCGCCGCGTCCGGGACTACGCGCAGGTCAAGGCCGACGGGCTGATCACCAAGGACATCGCGGCGGCGGCCCTCGCCGTCTACGAGGTCGACGCCCGGGGCCTCGACCGGCTGGACCGGGCCGTACTGGAAGCCCTGCTGAAGCTGTTCGGCGGCGGACCGGTCGGCCTGTCCACGCTCTCCGTCGCGGTCGGGGAGGAACGTGAGACCGTGGAAGAGGTGGCCGAACCCTTCCTCGTACGGGAAGGCCTGCTCGCCCGTACCCCGCGCGGGAGGGTCGCCACCCCGGCGGCATGGGCGCATCTCGGCCTCACGCCGCCCCGCTCGGGGACCTCCGGAAACGGACAAGGGGACCTGTTCGGGGCGTGACGGCGAGGACGATGGCCCGGGTAGGAACCCCGGTGCCATGCTGAGCGTTGTTCCCTGCGCGCGGACTCGCTTAGACTCCGCCGATGCCACCCTTGTCGGCGGCAGTACACACCCCCAACCATCAGGCCGTTCACCATCGCGGTCGTGTGAAGGAAGTTCCGACCCGTGAGTCTCCTGACCCTCCTCCCGTTCATTGTGCTCATCGGGGCCATGTTCCTGATGACCCGGTCGGCCAAGAAGAAGCAGCAGCAGGCCATCGACATGCGGAACCAGATGCAGCCCGGTTCCGGCGTCCGCACCATCGGGGGCATGTACGCCACGGTCAAGGAGGTCAGTGAGGACACGGTCCTCCTCGACGCCGGCCCGGGTGTGGAGCTGCTGTTCGCCAAGAACTCGATCGGTGCCGTCCTGACCGACGAGGAGTACAACCGCATCGTCCACGGCATCGAGCACGACCTGAAGTCCGACGCCGACGTCGTCCCCGACGACGCCTCCTCCCTCACCGAGACCGACGACTCCTCCGACGCTGCCGCCGCCTCCGACGACACGCCTGTCGACCTCGGCAAGAAGGACGCGGCCGACGAGCCGGCCGACGCCGACGAGGTGAAGGCGGACGCGCAGTCGAAGAAGTCCGACGGCGACTCCGACGCGAAGTAGTCGTGTCCCGGGGCGCGCGGGTGCTGCCCGCGCGCCCCGGGACATGCCCGACTCGCACGGAGTCCCGACACCATGTCATGGCCGCCCGCCCGCCGATCCGGCGCGAGGCGGCCCGAGAGGGAGTACGAGAAGGTGGCAGCAGTCAAAAAGGGACGGAACGCGAGCGCCACGAGTAAGCCGTGGCGCTCGCTCGCTCTGATCCTGATCGCCATCGTGGCGCTCACCGGAGGGATGTTCGCCTCCGGGCACACCACTCCGCGTCTCGGCATCGACCTGGCCGGCGGTACGAGCATCACGCTGGCGGCGGTCCCCGAGGCCGGCCAGGAGTCCGCGATCAACAAGACCAACATGAACACCGCGGTCTCCATCATGGAGCGGCGTGTCAACGGTCTTGGCGTCTCGGAGGCCGAGGTCCAGACGCAGGGTGACCGCAACATCATCGTCAACATTCCCAAGGGCACCAATTCCAAGCAGGCCCGGGACCAGGTGGGCACCACCGCCAAGCTCTACTTCCGCCCGGTCGTCGCCACCGAACTCGCCGGTGGCGGCGCCGCTCCCACGCCCAGTGCGACCGGCGACGGCTCGGAGCAGGACTCCGGCAAGGACAAGGCGACCGACAAGGCCACGGAGAAGGCGACCGACGGTTCCTCCCCGTCGGCGAGCGCCACCACCCAGGGCCGTGCCGTCACCGACGCCCTGAAGGCCGACGAGACGCCGTCCGCCTCCCCGAGCGGCACGGCCGAGGACGGGGCCAGCCCCTCCGCGTCCGCGACCGGCGGCACCTCCGGCGAAGCGGACAGCAAGCTCCAGGCGCAGTACGCCGCGCTCGACTGCACCAAGGAGAGCGTCCGCGCCAAGGCCGGTGACGGTTCCAAGGCCACCGACTCGACCGTCGCCTGCGGCCAGAACTCCCAGGGCCAGTGGCAGAAGTACATCCTCGGCCCCGCCGCGGTCGACGGCACGGACGTCGACGAGGCCAGCGCCGTCCTGAACACCCAGACCGGTGCCGGCTGGGTCGTCACCATGGACTTCACGGACAAGGGCGCCAAGAAGTTCGCCGACATCACCGGCCAGCTCGCCCAGAACCAGTCCCCACAGAACCAGTTCGCCATCGTCCTGGACAACGAGGTCGTCTCCGACCCGTACGTCAGCCAGGCCCTGACCGGCGGCAACGCCGAGATCTCCGGCAACTTCAACCAGCAGTCGGCGCAGGAACTGGCCAACATGCTGTCCTACGGCGCCCTGCCGCTGACCTTCCGCGAGGACAGCGTCACCACCGTCACCGCCGCGCTCGGCGGTGAGCAGCTGAAGGCCGGCCTGATCGCCGGTGCCATCGGCCTCGCCCTGGTCGTCCTCTACCTGCTGGTCTACTACCGAGGCCTGTCCTTCATCGCGATCCTGTCGCTGCTGGTGTCCGCCGCGCTCACCTACGTGATCATGTCGCTGCTCGGCCCGGCCATCGGCTTCGCGCTGAACCTGCCGGCCGTGTGCGGTGCCATCGTCGCCATCGGCATCACGGCGGACTCGTTCATCGTGTTCTTCGAACGGGTCCGGGACGAGCTGCGCGAGGGCCGCACCCTGCGTCCCGCCGTGGAGCGGGCCTGGCCGCGCGCCCGGCGCACCATCCTGGTCTCCGACTTCGTGTCGTTCCTCGCCGCCGCGGTGCTCTTCGTCGTCACCGTCGGCAAGGTCCAGGGCTTCGCGTTCACACTCGGCCTGACCACCGTGCTCGACGTCGTGGTGGTGTTCCTCTTCACCAAGCCCCTGCTCACGCTGATGGCCCGCCGCACGTTCTTCGCGAGCGGCCACAAGTGGTCCGGCCTCGACCCGAAGGCGCTGGGCGCGAAGCCGCCCCTGCGCCGTACCCGCCGTCCCTCCGCCCCTGCCCAGACGAAGGAGGCGTGAGAGATGTCGAAGCTCGGCACCCTCGGCGCCCGACTGCACCACGGCGAGGTCGGCTACGACTTCGTCAAGAACCGCAAGATCTGGTACGGCATCTCCATCCTGATCACCATCACGGCCATCCTCGGCCTGGCGGTGCGCGGCCTGCACATGGGCATCGAGTTCCAGGGCGGAGCGGTCTTCACCACCCCGAAGAACATGAGCGTCTCGGTCGCCCAGGCCGAGGAGTACGCGGAGGACGCCTCCGGTCACGACGCGATCGTCCAGAAGCTCGGTGACGGCAGCCTGCGCATCCAGGTCGCGGGCATCGACACCAAGACCTCGGACAGCATCAAGGACAAGCTCGCCGAGGACCTCAAGGTCGACGACGAGCGGATCAACGCCGAACTGGTCGGCCCGAGCTGGGGCGAGCAGATCGCCAACAAGGCCTGGCAGGGCCTCGGCATCTTCATGATCCTGGTCGTGATCTATCTGGCGATCGCCTTCGAGTGGCGCATGGCGCTCGCCGCGTTCGTCGCCCTGATCCACGACATCACCATCACCGTCGGCATCTACGCCCTCGTCGGCTTCGAGGTCACGCCGGGCACGGTGATCGGTCTGCTGACCATCCTCGGTTACTCGCTCTACGACACGGTCGTCGTCTTCGACAGCCTCAAGGAACAGACCAGGGACATCACCAAGCAGACCCGCTGGACCTACAGCGAGATCGCCAACCGTTCCATCAACAGCACCCTGGTCCGCTCCATCAACACCACGGTGGTGGCGCTGCTGCCGGTGGGCGGCCTGCTGTTCATCGGCGGCGGTGTCCTCGGCGCCGGCATGCTGAACGACATCTCGCTGTCGCTGTTCGTCGGCCTCGCCGCCGGTGCGTACTCCTCGATCTTCATCGCCACCCCGCTCGTCGCCGACCTCAAGGAGCGCGAGCCGGCGATGAGGGCGCTGAAGAAGCGCGTCCTGGCCAAGCGCGCCCAGGGCGTGACCGAGGGCGGGACGCAGGAGGCCCCGGTCACCGGCGAGGACCACGACGACGAGTCCGAGGGCGCCGCGCCCGCGGTCGTCGGCCCGGGCGACCAGTCGGCCACCCGCACCCGCGGCCGGGGCCGTCCCTCCGGGAAGCGCCGATGACCGAGATCAGAGAGCTGCTGCTCAGCCGCATCCGGGACGTGGCGGACTACCCGGAGCCGGGCGTGATGTTCAAGGACATCACCCCGCTCCTGGCGGACCCCGCGGCGTTCTCCGCGCTCAGCGACGCCCTCGCCGACATCGCCCGCGCCACCGGCGCCACCAAGGTCGTCGGCCTGGAGGCCCGCGGGTTCATCCTCGGCGCCCCGGTCGCCGTCCGCGCGGGCCTCGGCTTCATCCCCGTACGCAAGGCGGGCAAGCTCCCCGGAGCCACCCTCAGCCAGGCGTACGACCTGGAGTACGGCTCCGCCGAGATCGAGGTGCACGCCGAGGACCTGAGCGCCGACGACCGCGTCCTGGTGGTCGACGACGTCCTCGCCACCGGCGGTACCGCCGAGGCGTCGGTCCAGCTCATCCGCAGGGCGGGCGCCGAGGTCGCGGGTCTGGCCGTACTGATGGAGCTCGGCTTCCTCGGCGGCCGCGCCCGGCTGGAACCGGCCATGGCGGGCGCCCCGCTGGAGGCGCTGCTCACGGTCTGACCAGCGGCGTCACACACGAACCGCGTACGGGGAACACCGTTCGGGCGGGCCCGGAGGAATCCGGTGCCCGCCTCGGGTGTTTTCAGGAGTAGACCGTCCTCACAGCCGCCCGCAGGCGATCCGCGGGCGCGGGATCGCTACCATGGGGTCTCCGGAGCCTGACCGGGGGACCCGGATCGCGCACGAGGAGCCCTCTTGCCAGACGAGGCCCAGCACCTGACCGCCGCCAAGCCCGAGTCCGCCTCGGCGGCCGCGGCCAAGCCCGCGCCGAGCGCGCCCCACGCGAAGAACGACACGCGCGGGCCGGTCCAGCACGCCCAGTCCACGCCGGTCGACAAGCCCGAGCAGCCGCGCCCCAAGCCGGCCCCGCCCGAGCGCTCCGCGCCCCTGGCCCGCCCGAACACCGGCCAGCCGCGCTCCGGCTCCTCCAACCGCGTCCGCGCCCGTCTCGCCCGGCTCGGCGTCCAGCGCGCCAACCCGTACAACCCGGTCCTGGAACCGCTGCTGCGGATCGTCCGCAGCAACGACCCCAAGATCGAGAACGCCACGCTCCGCCAGATCGAGCGCGCCTACCAGGTCGCCGAGCGCTGGCACCGCGGCCAGAAGCGCAAGAGCGGCGACCCGTACATCACGCACCCGCTCGCCGTCACCACCATCCTCGCCGAGCTCGGCATGGATCCGGCCACGCTGATGGCCGGGCTGCTGCACGACACCGTCGAGGACACCGAGTACGGCCTGGAGGACCTGCGCCGCGACTTCGGCGACGTGGTCACCCTCCTCGTCGACGGCGTCACCAAGCTCGACAAGGTCAAGTTCGGCGAGGCCGCGCAGGCCGAGACCGTGCGCAAGATGGTCGTCGCCATGGCCAAGGACCCGCGCGTCCTGGTCATCAAGCTCGCCGACCGCCTGCACAACATGCGCACCATGCGCTATCTCAAGCGCGAGAAGCAGGAGAAGAAGGCGCGCGAGACCCTGGAGATCTACGCGCCGCTCGCCCACCGCCTGGGCATGAACACCATCAAGTGGGAGCTGGAGGACCTCGCCTTCGCGATCCTCTACCCCAAGATGTACGACGAGATCGTCCGCCTCGTCGCCGAGCGCGCCCCCAAGCGCGACGAGTACCTCGCCATCGTCACCGACGAGGTGCAGCAGGACCTGCGCGCCGCCCGCATCAAGGCCACCGTCACCGGCCGCCCCAAGCACTACTACAGCGTCTACCAGAAGATGATCGTCCGCGGCCGTGACTTCGCGGAGATCTACGACCTGGTGGGCATCCGCGTCCTCGTGGACACCGTCCGCGACTGCTACGCGGCCCTCGGCACGGTGCACGCGCGATGGAACCCGGTCCCCGGCCGGTTCAAGGACTACATCGCGATGCCCAAGTTCAACATGTACCAGTCGCTGCACACGACGGTCATCGGCCCCGGCGGCAAACCCGTCGAGCTGCAGATCCGCACCTTCGACATGCACCGCCGCGCCGAGTACGGCATCGCCGCGCACTGGAAGTACAAGCAGGAGGCCGTCGCCGGCGCCTCCAAGGTCCGTTCCGACGCGCCCAGGTCGTCCGGCAAGGGCAAGGACGACCACCTCAACGACATGGCCTGGCTGCGGCAGCTCCTGGACTGGCAGAAGGAGACCGAGGACCCCGGCGAGTTCCTGGAGTCCCTGCGCTTCGACCTCTCCCGCAACGAGGTCTTCGTCTTCACCCCCAAGGGTGACGTCATAGCGCTGCCCGCGAGTGCCACCCCCGTGGACTTCGCCTACGCCGTCCACACCGAGGTCGGCCACCGCACCATCGGGGCACGGGTCAACGGCCGCCTCGTACCGCTGGAGTCGACCCTCGACAACGGCGACCTGGTGGAGGTCTTCACCTCCAAGGCGGCCGGCGCCGGCCCCTCCCGCGACTGGCTCGGCTTCGTCAAGTCGCCGCGCGCCCGCAACAAGATCCGCGCCTGGTTCTCCAAGGAGCGCCGCGACGAGGCCATCGAGCACGGCAAGGACTCCATCGTCCGCGCGATGCGCAAGCAGAACCTGCCGATCCAGCGCATCCTCACCGGCGACTCGCTGGTCACGCTGGCGCACGAGATGCGCTACTCGGACATCTCCGCGCTGTACGCGGCGATCGGTGAGGGCCATGTCTCCGCGCAGAACATCGTGCAGAAGCTCGTCCAGGCCCTCGGCGGTGAGGAAGCGGCCACCGAGGAGATCGACGAGTCGGTCCCGCCGGCCCGCAGCCGCAAGCGCCGCTCCAGCGCCGACCCCGGTGTCGTCGTCAAGGGCGTCGAGGACGTCTGGGTGAAGCTGGCCCGCTGCTGTACGCCGGTGCCCGGCGACCCGATCATCGGGTTCGTGACCCGGGGCAGCGGCGTGTCGGTCCACCGCAGCGACTGCGTCAACGTCGACTCGCTGTCCCGGGAGCCCGAGCGGATCCTCGACGTCGAGTGGGCGCCCACCCAGTCCTCGGTCTTCCTGGTCGCCATCCAGGTCGAGGCCCTCGACCGGTCCCGGCTGCTGTCGGACGTCACACGCGTCCTGTCCGACCAGCATGTCAACATCCTCTCCGCGGCCGTCCAGACCTCCCGCGACCGTGTCGCCACCTCCCGCTTCACCTTCGAGATGGGCGACCCCAAGCACCTCGGGCACGTCCTGAAGGCCGTACGCGGCGTGGAGGGCGTCTACGACGTCTACCGGGTGACCTCGGCCCGCAACCGCACGTAGCGGACGGCGCACACGCGAAAGGGGGCTCCCGTACCCGAGGTACGGGAGCCCCCTTTCGCGTGCCGTGCGCGGGTTCAGCCGCCGAACTCGTGCAGACCCTTCAGGGCCTGGTCCAGCAGGGCCTGGCGGCCCTCCAGCTCCCGCTCCAGCTTCTCCGCCCTGGCGGTGTTGCCCTGCGCCCTGGCCTGCTCGATCTGGCCCTTCAGCTTGTCCACGGCGGCCTGGAGCTGACCGGTCAGACCCGCGGCACGCGCGCGTGCCTCCGGGTTCGTCCGGCGCCACTCGGCCTCCTCGGCCTCCTGCAGGGCCCGCTCCACGGCGTGCATCCGGCCCTCGACCTTCGGGCGGGCGTCCCGCGGCACATGGCCGATGGCCTCCCAGCGCTCGTTGATCCCGCGGAACGCGGCCCGCGCGGCCTTCAGCTCCGTGATCGGCAGGAGCTTCTCGGCCTCCTCGGCCAGCTCCTCCTTGAGCTTGAGGTTCTCGGCCTGCTCCGCGTCCCGCTCGGCGAAGACCGAGCTGCGGGCGGCGAAGAAGACGTCCTGGGCGCCGCGGAAGCGGTTCCACAGGTCGTCCTCGTGCTCGCGCTGGGCGCGGCCCGCGGCCTTCCACTCCGACATCAGGTCGCGGTAGCGGGCGGCCGTCGGCCCCCAGTCCGTCGAGCCCGACAGCGACTCGGCCTCCGCGACCAGCCGCTCCTTGGTCTGACGGGCCTCCTCACGCTGCGCGTCCAGCTGCGCGAAGTGCTGCTTGCGCCGCTTGGAGAACGCCGACCGCGCGTGCGAGAACCGGTGCCACAGCTCGTCGTCCGACTTGCGGTCCAGCCGCGGCAGGCCCTTCCAGGTGTCCACCAGCGCCCGCAGCCGCTCACCGGCGGCCCGCCACTGGTCGGACCGCGCCAGCTCCTCCGCCTCGACGACCAGCGCCTCCTTGGCGTGCCGCGCCTCGTCGGACTGCTTGGCCCGCTGCACCTTGCGCTCCTCGCGGCGCGCATCCACCAGCTCCACGAGCTTGTCCAGCCGGGCCCTGAGGGCGTCCAGGTCGCCGACCGCGTGGTGCGCGTCCACCTGCTCGCGCAGGTGCCCGATCGCGGCCTGGGCGTCCTTGGACGACAGGTCGGTGGTCTTCACTCGCTTCTCGAGGAGGCCGATCTCGACAACCAGGCCCTCGTACTTGCGCTCGAAGTAGGCCAGCGCCTCCTCGGGGGAGCCGGCCTGCCAGGAACCGACGACCTGCTCGCCGTCGGCCGTACGCACGTACACGGTCCCCGTCTCGTCGACGCGGCCCCACGGGTCGCTGCTCACAGCGCCTCCTCCACATGATGCCGTCGAGGGGGCCTCGAAGCTCCCCCGGGCATCGTCCACAGTTTCGTCACGGCCAACATAGGCGACCGACGGGATGCCTGTCCGCATCCCGCGCGACCGAAATTTCGCAGTTGGGGGTCAGGATTTGGTGACGGTCGCCTTGTCGATCACGACCGTCGCGTTGGGCGCCCCGTCACCCGCTCCGGTGTTCTCCCCGGCGTCGGCGATCTTCTTCAGCACCTTCATGCCGGCGTCCGAGATGGTCCCGAACGGGGTGTAGCTGGGCGGAAGCTGACTGTCCTGGTAGACCAGGAAGAACTGGCTGCCGCCACTGTTCGCCTGCCCGGTGTTGGCCATCGCGACCGTGCCCGCCGGGTAGATGTTGTCCTTCAGGCTTTTGTCCTTCAGGTTCTCGTCCGGGATCGTGTAGCCGGGACCGCCGGTGCCGGTGCCCGTCGGGTCACCGCACTGCAGCACGTAGATGCCGCTCGTGGTGAGCCGGTGGCACTTGCTGTGGTCGAAGTAGCCCTTCTTCGCCAGGAAGTCGAACGAGTTGACCGTGTGCGGGGCCGCCGACGCCTTCAGCGCCACGTCGATCTCGCCGCAGGTCGTGTCCAGCTTCAGGGTGTACTTCGCCGACTTGTCGATGGCGACCGCCGGCTCCTTCTTCCAGGTCTCCGTCTTGACCTTGCCCTCGGCGGGCTTGTCGCACGGGTCCGGAGCCTTGCTGGTCGGCGCGGCGCTCGGCGTGACCTCCGCGTTCGCGTTGGTCTTGTCGTCGCCCTGCTCCAGTGCCCCGGTCGCGTACAGCGCGCCGCTGCCCACGAGGACCACACCGAGCACGGACGCGATCACCGAGTTGCGCACCCGCGACTTCCGCCGTGCTTCGGTGCGCCGCTGCTGCTGCCGCAAGAACTTCTCCCGGGCGAGCTGACGCCGCCGCTGCTCCTGGCTGACCACCGGATTCTCTCCTCATGCGTCTCGTGTGCCGGCCGGTACGCGTGCGTGCGTGCGGTGAGCCGACCGCCTGCGTGTGCCCCGTACCGTATATGGGTTCGCTGAGGAATCGGCAGCGCCGGTAGGCTCTGACCACGGGCGCAGCCCCGTCGCAAGCCTCCCGTATCGACACAACGAAGGACGATCGTGCTCATTGCCGGGTTCCCCGCCGGGGCCTGGGGGACGAACTGTTATCTCGTCGCCCCCGCCGCCGGTGAGGAGTGCGTGATCATCGACCCCGGCCACCAGGCCGCCGACGGCGTCGCGGAGGCGGTCCGCAAGCACCGGCTCAAGCCCGTCGCCGTCGTCCTCACCCACGGCCACATCGACCACGTCGCCTCGGTCGTCCCGGTGTGCGGAGCGCACGACGTACCGGCCTGGATCCACCCCGAGGACCGGTACATGATGAGCGACCCCGAGAAGGGCATCGGCCGTGCCATCGGCATGCCACTGATGGGCGAGCTGACGGTGGGGGAGCCGGACGACGTCAGGGAACTCGCCGACGGCACGCGGCTGGACCTCGCGGGCCTCACGTTCTCCGTCGCGCACGCGCCGGGCCATACCAAGGGGTCGGTGACCTTCGGCCTGCCCGAGACGGCGGACATCCCGCCGGTCATGTTCTCGGGCGACCTGCTGTTCGCCGGCTCCATCGGACGCACCGACCTGCCGGGTGGCTCCATGGACGACATGCTCGAGTCCCTGGCCCGCGTGTGCCTGCCGCTCGACGACTCGACCGTGGTGCTGTCCGGCCACGGCCCCCAGACGACCATCGGCCAGGAGCGCGCCACCAACCCGTATCTGCGGCAGGTGGCCGCCGGCCAGGGAGCCACCACCGAGGCTCCCCGACGAGGAATGTGACGAGACCTTCCGTGAGCACCTTCAAGGCCCCCAAGGGCACGTACGACCTGATCCCGCCGGACAGCGCCAAGTACCTCGCCGTCCGCGAGGCCATCGCCGCCCCGCTGCGGGGTTCCGGCTACGGCTACATCGAGACGCCCGGCTTCGAGAACGTCGAGCTGTTCGCGCGTGGTGTCGGCGAGTCCACCGACATCGTCACCAAGGAGATGTACGCCTTCGAGACCAAGGGCGGCGACCGGCTCGCCCTGCGCCCCGAGGGCACCGCCTCCGTGCTGCGCGCGGCCCTGGAGGCCAACCTGCACAAGGCGGGCAACCTCCCGGTCAAGCTCTGGTACTCCGGTTCCTACTACCGCTACGAGCGCCCCCAGAAGGGCCGCTACCGCCACTTCTCCCAGGTCGGCGCCGAGGCGATCGGCGCGGAGGACCCGGCGCTCGACGCCGAGCTGATCATCCTCGCCGACCAGGCGTACCGCTCGCTGGGCCTGCGGAACTTCCGCATCCTGCTCAACAGCCTCGGCGACAAGGAGTGCCGCCCGGTGTACCGGGCCGCGCTGCAGGACTTCCTGCGCGGCCTCGACCTGGACGAGGACACGCTGCGCCGCGCGGAGATCAACCCGCTGCGCGTCCTGGACGACAAGCGCGAGTCGGTGCAGAAGCAGCTCACCGGGGCGCCCCTGCTGCGCGACTACCTCTGCGACGCCTGCAAGGCGTACCACGAGGAGGTCCGCGAGCTGATCACGGCGGCGGGCGTGGCCTTCGAGGACGATCCCAAGCTGGTCCGCGGCCTCGACTACTACACCCGTACGACCTTCGAGTTCGTCCACGACGGCCTGGGCTCCCAGTCCGCGGTGGGCGGCGGCGGCCGCTACGACGGCCTGTCCGAGATGATCGGCGGCCCCGCGCTGCCGTCCGTCGGCTGGGCCCTGGGTGTCGACCGCACCGTGCTGGCCCTGGAGGCGGAGGGCGTCGAGCTCGAACTCCCCGCCACCACCAGCGTGTTCGCCGTCCCGCTCGGCGACGAGGCCCGCCGGGTGCTGTTCGCGAAGGTCATCGAACTGCGCAAGAACGGCGTGGCCGCGGACTTCTCCTACGGCGGCAAGGGCCTCAAGGCCGCGATGAAGGCCGCCAACCGCTCGGGCGCCCGCTACGCCCTGGTGCTGGGCGACCGCGACCTCGCCGAGGGCGTGGTGCAGCTCAAGGACATGGAGTCCGGCGAGCAGACGGCGGTCGGCGTCAACGAGATCGTGGCGGAGCTGGAGTCACGGCTCGGCTGACCCGTCGTACCGACGAAGGCGCCGGTGCCCCGCGCGGGGCACCGGCGCCTTCGTCGTCAACACCTACGGGCGGTTCACCCGGCCGGATGATCCTGAGCGGAGCGTGTGCACGGTCGTCCCCGGGCAGCGGCCGAAACCGCACACTCACGGGCGAACGCCGGTACGCACTTATGTCCGCACAACGGCGAACCCACGGTCCCGTACGGCACAATGGCCCCTGCCCGAAGCAGGTCCACACCCCAGTGACGGAATCGGCGTGATGAGCAAGACGACAGTCAGGGACGTCGACATGGATCCCGAACCCTCGGCCGCACCGCAGCGGGCCGCCTCCGCGCCGCGCACGGAGGGCGCGAGCCGGGCCTTCGCCCTGCTCCTGGTGATCACCGGCGCCGCCGGCGTGCTCGCCGCGTGGGTGATCACGCTCGACAAGTTCAAGCTGCTCGAGGCCAAGGTCAAGGGCGAGACGTTCGTCCCCGGGTGCAGCCTCAACCCCGTCGTCTCCTGCGGCAGCGTCATGGAGAGCGACCAGGCCTCCGTCTTCGGCTTCCCCAACCCGATGCTCGGCCTGGTCACCTACGGCATCGTCGTCTGCGTCGGCATGAGCCTGCTCGCCCGGGCCCGCTTCCCGCGCTGGTACTGGCTCACCTTCAACGCGGGCACCCTCTTCGGCACCGTGTTCTGCGCCTGGCTGATGTTCCAGTCCCTGTACCGGATCAACGCCCTGTGCCTGTGGTGCTGCCTGGCCTGGGTCGCCACGATCATCATGTTCTGGTACGTGACGTCGTTCAACGTCCGCCAGGGCTTCCTGCCCGCCCCCGGCTGGCTGAAGGGCTTCTTCGGCGAGTTCACCTGGGTCATGCCGGTCCTGCACATCGGCATCATCGGCATGCTGATCCTGACCCGCTGGTGGGAGTTCTGGACCAGCTGACCGCCCGCCCCGGGCTGTCGGTGCGGTGCCTTAGGGTTTCAGCGTGGAGCCCGACCTGTTCACCGCCGCAGCAGAAGAACGCCAGGAGAAGGACCCGACCGGCAGCCCCCTGGCGGTCCGGATGCGCCCGCGCACCCTCGACGAGGTGGTGGGCCAGCAGCACCTGCTGAAGCCGGGCTCCCCCCTGCGCAGACTGGTCGGCGAGGGCGCCTCGGGCCCCGCGGGTCCTTCCTCGGTGATCCTCTGGGGCCCGCCCGGCACCGGCAAGACGACCCTGGCCTACGTCGTCTCCAAGGCCACCAACAAGCGCTTCGTCGAGCTGTCGGCGATCACCGCGGGCGTCAAGGAGGTCCGCGCGGTCATCGACGGCGCCCGCCGCGCCTCCGGCGGGTACGGCCAGGAGACCGTCCTCTTCCTCGACGAGATCCACCGCTTCAGCAAGGCCCAGCAGGACTCCCTGCTCCCGGCCGTGGAGAACCGCTGGGTCACCCTGATCGCCGCGACCACCGAGAACCCCTACTTCTCGGTCATCTCCCCGCTGCTCTCCCGCTCCCTCCTCCTCACCCTCGAACCGCTCACCGACGACGACGTCCGGGACCTGCTGAAGCGCGCCCTCACCGACGAGCGGGGCCTGAAGGGCGCCGTCACCCTCCCCGAGGACACCGAGAACCACTTCCTGCGGATCGCGGGCGGCGACGCCCGCCGCGCGCTCACCGCCCTGGAGGCCGCCGCAGGGGCCGCGCTCGACAAGGGCGAGGCGTCGATCACCCTGGCCACGCTGGAGGAGACGGTCGACCGGGCCGCGGTGAAGTACGACCGCGACGGCGACCAGCACTACGACGTCGCCAGCGCCCTGATCAAGTCCATCCGCGGCTCCGACGTGGACGCCGCCCTGCACTACCTGGCCCGCATGATCGAGGCCGGCGAGGACCCCCGCTTCATCGCCCGCCGGCTGATGATCTCCGCGAGCGAGGACATCGGCCTGGCCGACCCGAACGCGCTGCCGATCGCGGTCGCCGCCGCCCAGGCCGTCGCCATGATCGGCTTCCCGGAGGCCGCTCTCACCCTCAGCCACGCCACCATCGCCCTCGCCCTCGCGCCCAAGTCCAACGCGGCCACCACCGCGATCGGCGCCGCCCTGGACGACGTACGCAAGGGACTGGCCGGACCCGTGCCGTCCCACCTCCGGGACAGCCACTACAAGGGCGCGACGAAGCTCGGGCACGGAAAGGGCTACACCTACCCGCACGACCTGCCCGAGGGCATCGCCGCGCAGCAGTACGCGCCGGACGCCCTGAAGGACCGCACGTACTACGAGCCCACCCGGCACGGCGCGGAGGCGCGGTACGCGGACGCGGTGGAGTGGACCAGGAAGCACCTCGGTCGGAAGCGGTCCTGACCACCCTGTAGAATCTGCCGGAGTGCTGAGTCCCGTGTCCGGCTCCGGTCGGCGCCTCAGGCGGGACACCCAGCCGGATCTTCGATCCAGGAGCGTCGCGCACCGTCGTAGGTGTCGCGGGCAGCCCACCACCCCCCGTCAGTCCCGGGACCGGTCGGTGGGCCGTTCGTGTGCTGCACGTATGTGCCCAGTCCAGGGGAGCGGCTGCCCACCAGGTCCCTCGCGGGCCCGATGGGAATTCCCCGGCTGCGGATGCGACCTCCCGTAACCCTGAGGCAGCCGAAAAGGAAAAGGAAGAGAAGTGGCGAACCAGTCCCGCCCCAAGGTCAAGAAGTCGCGTGCCCTCGGCATCGCGCTGACCCCGAAGGCCGTCAAGTACTTCGAGGCCCGCCCCTACCCGCCGGGCGAGCACGGCCGCGGCCGCAAGCAGAACTCGGACTACAAGGTCCGTCTGCTGGAGAAGCAGCGTCTGCGCGCGCAGTACGACATCTCCGAGCGTCAGCTCGTCCGCGCCTACGAGCGTGCCTCCAAGGTGCAGGGCAAGACCGGTGAGGCCCTGATCATCGAGCTCGAGCGCCGCCTCGACGCGCTGGTCCTGCGTTCGGGCATCGCCCGCACGATCTACCAGGCCCGCCAGATGGTCGTCCACGGTCACATCCAGGTCAACGGCAAGAAGGTCGACAAGCCCTCCTTCCGTGTCCGCCCGGACGACGTGGTGCAGGTCCGCGACCGTTCCAAGGAGAAGACCCTCTTCACGATCGCCCGTGAAGGCGGCTTCGCCCCCGACGGTGAGACCCCGCGCTACCTCCAGGTGAACCTCAAGTCCCTGGCGTTCCGCCTGGACCGTGAGCCGAACCGCAAGGAGATCCCGGTGATCTGCGACGAGCAGCTCGTCGTCGAGTACTACGCCCGCTGATCCCAGCAGGCGCGCGGTATCCCGAACCCGCCGTCTCCCCGCCCCTTTGGGCGGGCGAGGCGGCGGGTTCGTCGTCGCTTCCCGCGACTCCGCCGGTGGCGGACGGTAATCCGGTACGGAGTCCCGTCACCGGCGCGATAGGCTCGACCCACGACTTTCTCGATGTTCAGGCGCGTTTCAAGGGAGCGGGTGCACACAGTGTCCGGTGGCGAGGTGGCCGGAATCCTGGTGGCCGTGTTCTGGGCGATCCTGGTCTCCTTCCTCGCCGTCGCGCTGGCGAGGCTGGCCCAGACGCTCCGGGCGACCACCAGGCTGGTGGCGGACGTGACCGACCAGGCCGTCCCCCTGCTGGCGGACGCCTCGGCGGCGGTGCGTTCCGCGCAGACCCAGATCGAACGGGTCGACGCGATCGCCTCCGACGTCCAGGAGGTCACCTCCAACGCCTCCGCGCTGTCGACCACCGTGGCCTCCACCTTCGGCGGCCCCCTGGTCAAGGTCGCCGCCTTCGGCTACGGAGTGCGCCGCGCCGTCAGCGGCCGCAAGGACGACGCCCCGGCCAGGGAGCCGAGGCGCGACGTGATCGTGGGCCGCACCGTCCCGGGCGCGCGGCGTGACAAGCGGACCCGGGGAAAGAGGGACTGACCCAGCGATGTTCCGCCGAACGTTCTGGTTCACCACCGGCGTCGCCGCCGGAGTGTGGGCCACCACCAAGGTCAACCGCAAGATCAAGCAGCTGACGCCCGAGCACCTCGCCGTCACCGCGGCGAACAAGGCGATCGAGGCCGGCGGCCGGCTCAAGGACCGCGCGGTCGACTTCGCGCTCGAGGTCCGCGACAACATGGCCCGGCGGGAGGCCGAACTGGGCGACGCGCTCGGGCTCAACGCCCCCGTCGACCGCGAACTCCCCGCCCCCCGCAGCTACGCCGTCATCGAGAACCGCAACACCCCCAAGTACGTCGAGGGCCCGGCGCACAAGCCGACGCACCCGACGCACCCGACGTACCCGTACAACCGGAATGAGGACCACTGATGGAGTCGGCCGAGATCCGCCGCCGCTGGCTGAGCTTCTTCGAGGAGCGCGGGCACACCGTCGTCCCGTCGGCGTCGCTCATCGCGGACGACCCGACTCTGCTGCTCGTCCCGGCCGGCATGGTGCCCTTCAAGCCCTACTTCCTCGGCGAGGTCAAGCCGCCCTTCGACCGCGCCACCAGCGTGCAGAAGTGCGTGCGCACCCCCGACATCGAAGAGGTCGGCAAGACCACCCGCCACGGCACGTTCTTCCAGATGTGCGGCAACTTCTCCTTCGGCGACTACTTCAAGGAAGGCGCCATCAAGTACGCCTGGGAGCTGCTCACCAGCTCCCAGGACGAGGGCGGTTACGGCCTCGACCCCGAGCGCCTGTGGATCACCGTCTACCAGGACGACGACGAGGCCGAGCGGATCTGGCACGACGTCGTGGGGGTCCCGTCCGAGCGCATCCAGCGCCTGGGCAAGAAGGACAACTACTGGTCCATGGGCGTCCCCGGCCCCTGCGGCCCCTGCTCCGAGATCAACTACGACCGCGGCCCCGAGTTCGGCGTCGAGGGCGGCCCCGCCGTCAACGACGAGCGGTACGTGGAGATCTGGAACCTCGTCTTCATGCAGTACGAGCGGGGCGAGGGCACCGGCAAGGACGACTTCGAGATCCTCGGGGACCTGCCGAGCCAGAACATCGACACCGGACTCGGCCTGGAACGCCTCGCCATGATTCTGCAGGGCGTGCAGAACATGTACGAGATCGACACCTCCATGGCCGTCATCGACAAGGCCACCGAGCTCACCGGCGTGGCCTACGGCGACGCCCACGCCTCCGACGTCTCGCTCCGCGTGGTCACCGACCACATGCGCACCTCCGTGATGCTCATCGGCGACGGCGTCACCCCCGGCAACGAGGGCCGCGGCTACGTGCTGCGCCGCATCATGCGCCGCGCCATCCGCAACATGCGCCTGCTCGGCGCCACCGGTCCGGTCGTCAAGGACCTCGTCGACGTCGTGATCGGGATGATGGGGCAGCAGTACCCCGAGCTCATCACCGACCGCGAGCGCATCGAGAAGGTCGCCCTCGCCGAGGAGAACGCCTTCCTCAAGACGCTGAAGGCCGGCACCAACATCCTCGACACCGCCGTCAGCGACACCAAGGCCGCCGGCGGCACGGTCCTCGCCGGCGACAAGGCCTTCCTGCTCCACGACACCTGGGGCTTCCCGATCGACCTCACCCTGGAGATGGCCGCCGAGCAGGGGCTCTCCGTGGACGAGGAGGGCTTCCGGCGCCTGATGAAGGAGCAGCGGGAGCGCGCCAAGGCCGACGCCCAGGCCAAGAAGACCGGCCACGCCGACATGGGCGCCTACCGCGAGATCGCCGACCGCGCCGGTGCCACCGACTTCATCGGCTACACCGACACCGAGGGCGAGTCCACGATCGTCGGCATCCTCGTCGACGGCGTCTCCTCGCCGGCCGCCACCGAGGGCGACGAGGTCGAGATCGTCCTCGACCGCACCCCGTTCTACGCCGAGGGCGGCGGCCAGATCGGCGACACCGGCCGCATCAAGGTCGACACCGGTGCCGTCGTGGAGATCCGCGACTGCCAGAAGCCGGTCCCGGGCGTGTACGTCCACAAGGGCGTCGTCCAGGTCGGCGAGGTCACCGTCGGCGCCAAGGCCCACGCCTCCATCGACGGCCGCCGCCGCACGGCCATCGCCCGCGCCCACTCGGCCACCCACCTCACCCACCAGGCCCTGCGCGACGCCCTCGGCCCGACGGCCGCCCAGGCCGGTTCCGAGAACCAGCCCGGCCGCTTCCGCTTCGACTTCGGCTCCCCGTCCGCCGTACCGACGGCCGTGATGACCGACGTCGAGCAGAAGATCAACGAGGTGCTCGCCCGCGACCTCGACGTCCGCGCCGACGTCATGGGCATCGACGAGGCCAAGAAGCAGGGCGCCATCGCCGAGTTCGGCGAGAAGTACGGCGAGCGCGTGCGCGTGGTCACCATCGGCGACTTCTCCAAGGAGCTGTGCGGCGGCACCCACGTGCACAACACCTCCCAGCTCGGCCTGGTCAAGCTGCTCGGCGAGTCGTCCATCGGCTCGGGTGTGCGCCGTATCGAGGCCCTGGTCGGTGTGGACGCCTACAACTTCCTCGCCCGTGAGCACACGGTCGTCGCCCAGCTCCAGGAGCTGATCAAGGGCCGCCCGGAGGAGCTCCCGGAGAAGGTCTCCGCCATGCTCGGCAAGCTGAAGGACGCCGAGAAGGAGATCGAGAAGTTCCGCGCCGAGAAGGTGCTCCAGGCCGCCGCCGGTCTCGCCGAGTCCGCCAAGGACGTCCACGGCGTCGCCCTTGTCACCGGCCAGGTCCCCGACGGCACCACGCCGGACGACCTGCGCAAGCTGGTCCTCGACGTGCGGGGCCGCATCCAGGGCGGCCGGGCCGTCGTCGTCGCCCTGTTCGCCGTGAACAACGGCAAGCCGCTGACGGTCATCGCCACCAACGAGGCCGCCCGCGAGCGCGGCCTCAAGGCCGGTGACCTGGTCCGCACCGCCGCCAAGACCCTCGGCGGCGGCGGTGGCGGCAAGCCGGACGTCGCCCAGGGCGGCGGCCAGAACCCGGCCGCCGTCGGCGAGGCCGTCGACGCCGTCGAGCGGCTCGTGGCGGACACCGCCAAGTGAGCGAGGACCAGCGGGACACCCCGGCGATGCGCCGGGGCCGCCGTCTCGCGATCGACGTCGGGGACGCCCGTATCGGGGTCGCCTCGTGCGACCCCGACGGGATCCTCGCCACGCCGGTCGAGACCGTCCCCGGCCGGGACGTCCCCGCCGCCCACCGCAGGCTGCGGCAGCTCGTCGAGGAGTACGAGCCGATCGAGGTCGTCGTCGGTCTCCCCCGCTCCCTCAAGGGGGGCGAGGGCCCGGCCGCGGCCAAGGTCAGGGGTTTCACGCAGGAGCTGGCCCGTATGATCACTCCCGTTCCGGTGCGACTCGTCGACGAACGCATGACGACGGTGACGGCGAGTCAGGGACTGCGCGCCTCGGGCGTGAAGTCCAAGAAGGGACGTTCCGTCATCGACCAGGCGGCCGCTGTGATCATCCTTCAGCAGGCACTGGAATCCGAACGGGTGTCAGGCAGACCACCCGGTGAGGGCGTCGAAGTGGTCATCTGATCGCGATACGGTAACGTTCCGCGCGATGCGGACGGCATTCGAACAGCCGCCGCACAGAGAGAGGCGGTACGGGAGCCGTGGTCTTCAGGCGGCCGGGCGACCGCCGCCTCGCGGCTCTAGGGGATCGATGACTGAGTATGGCCGGGGCCAGGGCTCCGAACCGTGGCATCCGGACGACCCGTTGTACGGGGACGGCGGATGGGGCGGACAGCAGACCCAGCAGGGTCAGCAGTCCCCCTACGGCGGCCAGCCACAGCACTATCCGCAGCAGCCGCAGGCGCAGCAGCAGTACGGCGACTGGGGCACCGGCGAGCAGCACGGGTACGGCGGGCAGCAGTACCCGCAGTACGACCAGCAGCAACAGCAGTACGACCCTCAGCAGCAACAACAGCAGCAGCAGTACGACCAGAACGGCTGGCCCACGGGCTCCTACCCGCAGGACCCCTACGCGGCCGGCCCGGCGGACCCGTACGCGCAGCAGGCCGGGACGTACGGCGCGGAGCAGCCCGACCACTACGGCACCCCCGACGCCTACCCGCCGCCCGAACCGCCCGGCCGCCGCCGCGCCGAACCCGAGCCGGAGACCGACTGGGACCCGGGCCCCGACCAGGGCGAACACGCCTTCTTCGCGGGCGGTGGCGACGACGCCCCCGGCGACGACGGTGACGGCGAGCCGGACGACCGGAGCGGGCGCGGCGAGCGCCGGGGCCGGGGCGGCAAGGAGAGGAAACGACGCAGCGGCCTGGCCTGTCTCGTCGTGGTCGGGGTCTTCGGCGGCGGCATCGCCGGTGTCGGCTACTTCGGCTACCAGTTCTACCAGGATCGTTTCGGCAGCGCCCCGGATTTCGCGGGGGCCGGCAACGGCGAGCAGGTGACCGTCACGATCCCCAAGGGCGCCGGCGGGTACGCCATCGGCCAGGAGCTCAAGAAGATGGGCGTGGTCAAGAGCGTCGACGCCTTCGTCGCGGCCCAGGCGGCCAACCCGGAGGGCAAGACCATTCAGGACGGCGTGTACACGCTGGAGAAGGAGATGTCGGCCGCGAGCGCGGTCGAGCTGATGCTCAGCCCGAAGAGCCGCGACAACCTGATCATCGCCGAGGGCAAGCGCAACGCCGACATCTACAAGCTCATCGACGCACGCCTCAAGGTCGAGGACGGGACCACCGCGGAGGTCGCTAAGAACGACTGGGAGAAGCTCGGCCTGCCCGAGTGGGCGGTGAACCATGAGGACGTCAAGGACCCCCTGGAAGGGTTCCTGTTCCCCTCCAGCTACGGCGTGTCCGAGGGGCAGACGCCCAAGGACGTGCTGAAGAGCATGGTCGAGCAGGCCACTGCCACCTACGAGAAGCTCGAAGTCGAGAAAAAGGCCGAGAGCCTCGGTCTTGAGGATCCGTGGCAGCTTGTCACTGTGGCGAGCCTCGTCCAGGCTGAGGGCACCAGCCACAGTGACTTCCGCAAGATGTCCGAGGTTATCTACAACCGGCTCAAGCCGGGAAACACCGAGACCAACGGCATGCTGGAGTTCGACTCCACCTACAACTACGTCAAGAACCAGAGCAAGCTGGACCTGACCCTCAGCGAGCTCAGGAACTACGACAACCCGTACAACACGTACTTCTACAAGGGCCTGCCGCCCGGACCGATCAGCAATCCAGGCGAAGACGCCATCAAGGGCGCGCTCGCCCCGACGAGCGACGGCTGGTACTACTTCATCTCGCTCGACGGTAAGACCAGCGAATTCACCAAGACCAACGCCGAGCACGCGAAACTGGTCGAAGAGTGGAACGAGGCGAGGAAGAACTGATGACCGCACCTCGTCGGGCCGCAGTCCTCGGCTCCCCGATCGCCCACTCCCTCTCTCCGGTGCTGCATCGTGCCGCGTACGCGGAACTGGGGCTGAGGGACTGGACGTACGACCGTTTCGAGGTCGACGAGAAGGCTCTGCCCGGCTTCTTCGACACGCTCGGGACCGAGTGGGCGGGACTGTCGCTGACCATGCCGCTGAAGCGGGCGGTGATCCCGCTGCTCGACTCGGTCAGCGAGACCGCGACCTCGGTCGAGGCGGTCAACACGGTCGTCCTCACGCCGGACGGCCGCCGGGCCGGCGACAACACCGACATCCCCGGAATGGTCGCCGCCCTGCGCGAGCACGGCATCGACAAGGTGGAGTCCGCCGCCGTCATCGGCGCGGGCGCCACCGCCTCCTCCGCGCTGGCCGCGCTGGCCCGGATCTGCTCGGGCGAGGTCACCGTGTACGTCCGCAGCGAGACCCGCGCGACGGAGATGCGGCAGTGGGCCGAACGGCTCGGCGTCACGGTCCGCATCGCCGCCTGGGACGACGCCGAGCAGGCCCTGCACGCCCCGCTGGTCGTCAGCACCACCCCGGCCGGTGTCACGGACACCCTCGCCAAGGCCGTCCCGGAGCGTCCGACGGCCCTCTTCGACGTGCTCTACGACCCGTGGCCGACCGTTCTCGCCGCCCGCTGGTCGGCGTACGGGGGCGCCGTGGTCAGCGGGCTGGACCTGCTGGTGCACCAAGCGGTGCTCCAGGTGGAGCAGATGACGGGGCATTCACCGGCCCCTCTGGAGGCCATGCGAGAAGCGGGAGAGCGGGCACTTCGGAAAGCGGGAGCGTGATTAGGTCACGATCTGGCCTGATTGATGCGATCCTGACAAAAGAAGATCATTTTGGAGCTATAGTCTCGCCGGACGGTGTCGAGTGGCATCGGAGAAGGGGAGAACTGTGCGTAAGTCGATCAGTCGCGTCCTTGCCCTGACGGCGGCGGCTTTCGGGATATTGCTGGCGGGATCCGGAGTGGCGCATGCGGCGACACCCGCCGAGCGAGCCGTGGCCGCCTGTGGCTCCAGTTACTACGTGCAGCGCAGCCACACGATGGGGCTGGGGCAGAACGTAACTGCCTATCTGCTTTACAGCTCCTCGACGGGGAACAACTGCGTTGTCACGGTCAAGCACGAGAATGCCGGGGCCTACTTCGGCACGGCCACGGGCCTGGGTGCCGGAATCCAGGCCGAGGGCGGCTCGTGGAAGAAGGACGACGGCGATTACAAGTACTACGCGGGGCCCGTCTACCTCAACGCTCCTGGCAAGTGCGTTCGTTTCTGGGCTCACTACGAGGAGATCGGTGCGTCCAGTATCCGTGACTGGTATCACACCAGCACTTACGGGAACTGCGGCTGACGCGGAAGGCTGGTGGGCCTGAGCCCGCCGTTCGTCCTGGCCCGTCCGCCTGATGGACCGGCGGCCGGACACCCGGCCCGGACGTGGGAGGATCGGAGGTGGCGGACCGGGGCCGCGCACCCCGTCACGCCGCAGCCGTGCACGAGGACACGTGTACGCAGGGCAGTACCGGGGCGCGAGCATTGAGGAGCACCGTTGAGCAGGTTGCGCTGGCTGACCGCGGGGGAGTCGCACGGTCCCGCACTCGTGGCGACGCTGGAGGGCCTTCCCGCCGGCGTACCGATCACCACGGACATGGTGGCGGACCACCTCGCGAGGCGGCGGCTGGGCTACGGTCGCGGCGCCCGGATGAAGTTCGAGCGCGACGAGGTCAGCTTCCTCGGTGGCGTCCGGCACGGTCTGACCCTCGGTTCCCCGGTCGCGGTCATGGTGGGCAACACCGAGTGGCCGAAGTGGGAGCAGGTCATGGCGGCCGACCCGGTCGACCCGGAGGTACTGGCCGGCCTGGCGCGCAACGCCCCGCTGACCCGCCCCCGCCCCGGCCACGCAGACCTGGCCGGCATGCAGAAGTACGGCTTCGACGAGGCCCGCCCGATCCTGGAGCGCGCCTCCGCCCGCGAGACCGCCGCCCGCGTGGCGCTGGGCGCGGTGGCACGGTCGTACCTGAAGGAGACGGCCGGCATCGAGATCGTCAGCCACGTCGTCGAGCTGGCCGCGGCCAAGGCGCCGTACGGCGTCCACCCGACCCCCGCCGACGTGGAGCGGCTGGACGCCGACCCGGTGCGCTGCCTGGACGCGGACGCCTCGAAGGCGATGGTCGCCGAGATCGACCAGGCCCACAAGGACGGCGACACCCTCGGCGGCGTGGTCGAGGTGCTGGCGTACGGCGTCCCGGTCGGTCTCGGCTCCCACGTCCACTGGGACCGCCGCCTGGACGCACGCCTGGCCGCCGCCCTCATGGGCATCCAGGCGATCAAGGGCGTCGAGGTCGGTGACGGCTTCGACCTCGCCCGCGTCCCCGGTTCCAAGGCGCACGACGAGATCGTCGCCACCCCCGACGGCATCAAGCGCGCCTCGGGCCGCTCCGGCGGCACCGAGGGCGGACTGACCACCGGCGAGCTGCTGCGCGTACGCGCGGCGATGAAGCCCATCGCGACCGTGCCGCGGGCGCTGAAGACCGTGGACGTCGTCACCGGCGAGGAGACCGCCGCCCACCACCAGCGCTCCGACGTGTGCGCCGTGCCGGCCGCCGGCATCGTCGCCGAGGCCATGGTCGCCCTGGTCCTCGCGGACGCGGTCGCCGAGAAGTTCGGCGGCGACAGCGTCACCGAGACCCGCCGCAACGTGACGTCGTACCTCGAGAACCTGGCCATCCGATGAGCTCACCGTTCATCGTGCTGATCGGTCCGATGGGCGTGGGCAAGTCCACCGTAGGGCAGTTGCTCGCCGAGCGCCTGGGCGTCGCCTACCGCGACACCGACGACGACATCGTCACCGCCGAGGGCCGCACCATCGCCGACATCTTCGTCGACGAGGGTGAGCCCGCCTTCCGCGCCGTCGAGAAGCGCGCGGTGCGCACGGCGCTCACCGGGCACGAGGGCGTCCTGGCACTCGGCGGCGGCGCGATCCTCGACCCGGAGACGCGCGCCCTGCTCGCCGGGCAGCGGGTCGTCTACCTCTCGATGGACGTCGAGGAGGCCGTCAAGCGCACCGGCCTCAACGCCGCCCGCCCGCTGCTGGCGGTCAACCCGCGCAAGCAGTGGCGCGAGCTGATGGAGGCCCGCCGGCACCTGTACGAGGAGGTCGCCACGGCCGTCGTACCCACGGACGGCCGCACCCCCGAAGAGGTCGCGGAAGCCGCCCTGAACGCACTGGAGTTGAAAGAAGCATGAGCGAGGCAGTGACGCGGATCGCCATCGGCGGCACGGCGGGCACCGACCCCTACGACGTCCTGGTGGGACGACAGCTCCTCGGAGAGCTGGGCGGGTTGATCGGTGACCGGGCCAAGCGGGTGGCGATCGTGCACCCCGAGGCGCTCGCCGAGACCGGCGACGCGCTCCGCGCGGACCTGGCCGAGCAGGGCTACGAGGCGGTCGCCATCCAGGTGCCCAACGCGGAGGAGGCCAAGACCGCCGAGGTCGCCGCCTACTGCTGGAAGGCGCTGGGCCAGTCCGGCTTCACCCGCACCGACGTCATCGTCGGCGTGGGCGGCGGCGCCACGACGGATCTGGCCGGCTTCGTCGCCGCGACCTGGCTGCGCGGAGTCCGCTGGATCGCGATCCCCACCACCGTGCTCGCCATGGTGGACGCGGCCGTGGGCGGCAAGACCGGCATCAACACCGCCGAGGGCAAGAACCTCGTCGGAGCCTTCCACCCGCCCGCCGGTGTCCTGTGCGACCTGGCCGCCCTGGACTCCCTCCCGGTCAACGACTACGTCTCCGGACTCGCCGAGGTCATCAAGGCCGGCTTCATCGCCGACCCGGTGATCCTGGACCTCATCGAGTCCGACCCCCAGGCCGCCCGCACCCCGTCCGGCCCGCACACCGCCGAACTGATCGAGCGTTCGATCCGGGTCAAGGCGGAGGTCGTCTCGTCCGACCTCAAGGAATCGGGTCTGCGCGAGATCCTGAACTACGGCCACACCCTCGGCCACGCCATCGAGAAGAACGAGCGCTACAAGTGGCGCCACGGTGCGGCGGTCTCCGTCGGCATGCACTTCGCCGCGGAACTGGGCCGCCTCGCGGGCCGCTTGGACGACGCCACCGCGGACCGCCACCGGACGGTCCTCGAATCGGTCGGGCTCCCCCTGCACTACCGCTACGACCAGTGGCCCAAGCTGCTGGAGAACATGAAGGTCGACAAGAAGTCCCGCGGCGACCTGCTGCGCTTCATCGTCCTCGACGGCCTCGCCAAGCCCACGGTGTTCGAAGGCCCGGACCCGGCCGTCCTCCTCGCCGCGTACGGCGAGGTCGGGGAGTAGCCCCGGGCACTCATCACAGCCCCCGGCCGTTCACACCACGACGGCAGGGGGCGGTACCGTTCGGTAGCACGCGGGTCACCCCCGCTGTCAGCGCCCCATCGCCTGTACGAGACGGAGTGGCACCGGATGCAGCACGCAGTGGGTTCTCCGCTGCCGCCGCCCCATCAGCCGGGGCACGGACCGGCCACCGGCTGGTCACCGGCCGCACACCACCTGGGCCAGCACCCGGGAGCGCACCAGGGTCCCGCCCCCGTGCCCGTGCCTCCTCCGGCACCGGGCTACCCCGCGCCTCCGCCCGGCCCCACCCCGCCTCCCGCGGGCCCGCCTCCCGCGGGCCCGCGGCACGCCTCGATGCCCCCGCCGCCGGACACCACCGGCCACGTACCGCTGCCGCCCGGCGGCCCGGTCGCGATGCCCAGCCCGCCGCAGGCCCCCGCGGCACCCGACCCGGCCGGCACGATCATCGCCGTGCTGCTCATAGGCCCCGCGGGCGCCGGCAAGACGAGCGTGGCCAAGTACTGGGCGGACCACCGCAGGGTGCCGACCGCCCACATCAGCCTCGACGACGTACGCGAGTGGGTCCGCTCCGGTTTCGCCGACCCGCAGTCCGGGTGGAACGACCACTCGGAGGCGCAGTACCGCCTGGCCCGCCGCACCTGCGGCTTCGCCGCCCGCAACTTCCTCGCCAACGGGATCTCGTGCATCCTCGACGACGCGGTCTTCCCCGACCGGCCGGTCGTCGGCCTCGGCGGCTGGAAGCGGCACGTGGGCCCCGGCCTGCTCCCTGTGGTCCTCCTCCCCGGCCTGGACATCGTCCTCGAGCGCAACGCGGAACGCTCCGGCAACCGCCGGCTCACCGACGAGGAGGTCGCCCGTATCCACGGCCGGATGGCCGGCTGGTACGGCTCGGGGCTCCCCATCATCGACAACTCCCAGCTGGACATACCGGAAACGGCCCGCATCCTGGACGACGTCCTGGCCCGCGCGATGGCGAGCCCTCCGCAGTGGTGAACCCAGGGCTCTGGTAGCCGCCCCTCGTCGCAACGGCCCCGGCGCCGGTGGTGCCGGGGCCGGCTGTCACTTGCCCGCGGCTGGGACGGCGTGACTGCCCGCGGCTGGGGCGGCGTGACTGCCCGTAGCCGGGTAGGACGCTCCCGCGGGCGCCGATGCACGGGAGTGGGGTGTGGTGGTGCGGTGGAGGCCGCCGCTCAGCCGGTCCCCACCCCGGCTCACCGTGGCAGCACGTTACGGGCCCGACTGCGGCGGACTCACCGCACCACCACACCCCCGGCCCCACGACGCGACCACACGTGCCCCCGCCGCACCCCCACTCGGCCCCGCCCGACCGGCGACATCCAGCCACCACTCCTACGCTCGAAGAATGTCAGAGGTCTACGCGGTCCGCCGTACCCGGCTACGGGAATGCTGCAACGCGGGCGGCAGCGCGGCGGCGCTGGTGTCCCGGCCCGCAAACGTGCGCTACCTCGCCGGCGCCGCCCCCGAAGGCGCCGTGCTGCTCCTGGGCAGGACCGAGGACCTGCTGGTCTGCGCCGCCCCGCCCGACGACCACTCCCCCCAGAGCCACCCCGACGAATCCCTGCGCGTACACGTCGTCCCCGGCATCGGCGGCGACGCCGCCGTCGCCGCCGCCGACCTCGCCGCCGGCCAGGACATCGACTCCCTCGCCGTCGAGGAACACCACCTCACCGTGACCCGCCACCGCGCGATCCGCGACGCCGCCCCCCGCCTCCGCCTCGCCGGCATCGGCTGCGCCGTCGAACAGCTCCGCGTCGTCAAGGACGAGGAAGAGATCTCCTGCCTCCGCATCGGCGCGGAGATCGCCGACCAGGCCCTCGGCGAACTCCTGGAGTCCATCCTCGTAGGCCGTACCGAACGCCACCTCGCCCTCGAACTCGAGCGCCGCCTCGTCGACCACGGCGCCGACGGCCCCGCCTTCCCCACCTCCGTCGCCACCGGCCCGAACGCCGGCCGCCCCGGGCACCGTCCCACCGACCGCCGCGTCGAGGAGGGCGACTTCCTCTCCGTCTGCCTCGGCGCCACCTACCGCGGCTACCGCTGCGAGATCGGCCGTACGTTCGTCATCGGCACGGCCCCCGCGGACTGGCAGATCGAGCTCTACGACCTCGTCTTCTCCGCCCAGAGGGCCGGACGCGAGTCCCTCGTCCCCGGCGCGGCCTGCCGCGACGTGGACCGGGCCGCCCGCCAGGTACTGGACTCCGCCGGGTACGCCGAGGCCCTCCCCGCGCTCACCGGCCACGGCGTCGGACTCGAAATCGACGAGGACCCTCAATTGACCCCCGCGGCCATGGGTAAACTAGACGCTTGTGTGCCGGTCACCGTCGAACCGGGGGTCCACCTCCCGGGCCGGGGCGGGGTCCGGATCGATGACACGCTCGTCGTGCGCCCCGAGGCGGACGGCGGACCCGAGCTACTCACCATCACGACCAAGGAGCTGCTCGCGCTCTAGCCCCACGCTGGGCGCGGGCGCAGGCCCCGGCCGTCGTCCACGTCAGTCCAGTCCAGGAGATTCCGCAACCGTGGCTTCCACGAACGACCTCAAGAACGGCATGGTGCTCAAGCTCGAAGGCGGCCAGCTCTGGTCCGTCGTCGAGTTCCAGCACGTCAAGCCCGGCAAGGGCCCGGCCTTCGTGCGCACCAAGCTCAAGAACGTGCTCTCCGGCAAGGTCGTCGACAAGACCTTCAACGCCGGCGTCAAGGTCGAAACGGCCACCGTCGACAAGCGCGACATGCAGTTCTCCTACATGGACGGCGACTACTTCGTCTTCATGGACATGGAGACCTACGACCAGCTCATGGTCGACCGCAAGGCCGTCGGCGACGCCGCCAACTTCCTCGTCGAGGGCTTCACCGCCACCGTCGCGCAGCACGAGGGCGAGGTGCTCTTCGTCGAGCTCCCGGCCGCCGTCGAGCTGACGATCCAGGAGACCGAGCCGGGCGTCCAGGGCGACCGCTCCACCGGCGGCACCAAGCCGGCCACGCTGGAGACCGGTCACCAGATCCAGGTCCCGCTCTTCATCACCACCGGTGAGAAGATCAAGGTCGACACCCGCACCAGCGACTACCTCGGCCGGGTGAACAGCTAACCGTGGCTGCCCGCAACACGGCCCGCAAACGCGCCTTCCAGATCATCTTCGAGGGTGACCAGCGCGGCGCCGAGGTCCTGACCGTCCTCGCCGACTGGATCCGGCACGCCCGGTCCGACACCCGGCAGCCGCCGGTGAGCGAGTACACGATGCAGCTCGTCGAGGGCTACGCGGAGCACGCGCGGCGCATCGACGAGCTGATCTCCCAGTACTCGGTGGGCTGGACGATCGACCGGATGCCGGTCGTCGACCGCAGCATCCTGCGTCTCGGCGCGTACGAGCTGATCTGGGTCGACGAGACCCCGGACGCGGTCGTCCTCGACGAGATGGTGCAGCTGGCGAAAGAGTTCTCGACGGACGAGTCGCCTTCCTTCGTGAACGGGCTTCTGGGCCGGCTCAAGGAGCTGAAGCCGTCGCTTCGCCGCGAAGCGTAGTCCGGCGTCTCGACGCCCATGCACCACAGGGGTGCGCCTCAAGAGGCGACCGCGGGCCGGTCGTGGCCGGCCGCGCCCCTGAGGTGCTGCCCCCACGACGTGCGGAAGTACCCGCACAAGACACGGCACGCGGAAGCGCCCGCACAAAACCGCCGGGGTGGCCGGAACCCTCAGGGTTCCGGCCACCCCGGCGGCACGTTTCTGCGTCCCCGCGGAGCGGTTACGCCTCCTCGTGGGAGGCCACCGCGCGGCGCGCGTCCGCGTCCAGGACGCCCCAGCTGATCAGCTGCTCGGTGAGGACCGAGGGCGACTGGTCGTAGATGACGGCGAGGGTGCGCAGGTCGTCCTGGCGGATCGAGAGCACCTTGCCGTTGTAGTCGCCGCGCTGCGACTGGATCGTCGCCGCGTAGCGCTGCAGCGGGCCCGCCTTCTCGGCCGGCACCGTGGCCAGCCGCTCCAGGTCCAGGACCAGCTTCGGCGGCGGCTCGGCGGCGCCGCCCGGGGTCGTACCCGGCAGCAGCTCCTGCACCGGGACGCCGTAGAAGTCCGCCAGCTCCGCGAGGCGCTGCACGGTCACGGCGCGGTCGCCGCGCTCGTACGAACCGACCACGACCGCCTTCCAGCGGCCCTGGGACTTCTCCTCGACACCGTGGAGGGAAAGGCCCTGCTGGGTGCGGATCGCCCGGAGCTTGGCCCCGAGTTGTTTGGCGTATTCGCTGGACATATAGCTCCCCGGCACTGTGTCGACGCGACTCTGGCTGGTTTCCATGCCGCGCGGCTGGTAACTCACTGTGAGGTTACGCAGCGTTACTCTCGTGCGTCAAGCCGAATGGTCCACACCGACTCTTCCGTGGTAGCGAAGATCGGCTACGCCATTGGGGTGATCGGGGGTGTCGCTCCGCGCGGATCCCGACCTGATAGCCTGAGCGACGCAATCCGACGTCCTTTAAAGTCCGTCCCGTGAGGCGGAGAAGGAGGTCCGTTTCACATGGACACGCAGAACACGCAGTCCGATGCGCGGCCCGTTCTCGAAGGCCCCGACATCGCGCGGGTACTGACCCGCATCGCCCACGAGATCGTCGAACGCGCCAAGGGCGCCGACGACGTGGTGCTCCTCGGCATCCCGACCCGAGGCGTCTTCCTCGCCCAGCGGCTCGCCGCCAAGCTCGAGCAGATCACCGAGCGCAAGGTCCCGGTCGGCTCGCTGGACATCACCATGTACCGCGACGACCTGCGCATGCACCCGCCGCGTGCGCTGGCCCGCACCGAGATCCCCGGTGACGGCATCGACGGCAAGCTGGTCGTCCTCGTCGACGACGTGCTCTTCTCGGGCCGCACCATCCGCGCCGCCCTCGACGCGCTGAACGACATCGGGCGCCCCCGCGCGGTGCAGCTCGCCGTCCTCGTCGACCGCGGCCACCGCGAACTGCCCATCCGCGCCGACTACGTCGGCAAGAACCTCCCCACGTCGCTGCGGGAGACGGTCAAGGTCCTGCTCGCCGAGGAGGACGGTCGCGACACCGTGCTGCTCGGCGCCAAGCGGACCGCCCAGTAGCACCGCGGAGCGCACGCCGACCGCGTGCGCCGGTCCGGCACGCCCACGCGCGTACCCGTCTGCCCGATTTCGCCTCATTGAACTGCCTTACGGAGCCTGACAGATGCAGCGTCATCTCATCTCGGCCGCCGACCTCACCCGCGACGACGCCGTCCTGATCCTCGACACCGCCGAGGAGATGGCCCGGGTCGCCGACCGGCCGATCAAGAAACTCCCGACCCTGCGCGGCCGGACCGTGGTCAACCTCTTCTTCGAGGACTCCACCCGCACCCGGATCTCCTTCGAGGCCGCCGAGAAGCGGCTCTCCGCGGACGTCATCAACTTCACCGCCAAGGGCTCCAGCGTCTCCAAGGGCGAGTCCCTGAAGGACACCGCCCAGACCCTGGAGGCCATGGGCGTCGACGCCGTGGTCATCCGGCACGGCGCCTCCGGGGCCCCGTACCGCCTGGCCACCTCCGGCTGGATCGACGCCGCCGTCATCAACGCGGGCGACGGCACCCACCAGCACCCCACCCAGGCCCTGCTGGACGCCTTCACCATGCGGCGCCGGCTGGTCGGCCGGGACGCCGGACTCGGACAGGACCTCTCCGGCCGGCGCATCACCATCGTCGGTGACGTCCTGCACAGCAGGGTCGCCCGCTCCAACGTCGACCTGCTGCACACGCTCGGCGCCGAGGTCACCCTCGTCGCCCCGCCGACCCTGCTGCCGGTCGGCGTCGACACCTGGCCCTGCGAGGTGTCGTACGACCTCGACTCGACGCTGACCAAGTCCGACGCGGTCATGATGCTGCGCGTCCAGCGCGAGCGGATGAACGCCGCGTTCTTCCCCACCGAGCGGGAGTACTCGCGCCGCTACGGCCTCGACGGCGACCGCATGGCGCGGATGCCCGAGCACGCCATCGTGATGCACCCCGGCCCGATGGTCCGCGGCATGGAGATCACCGCCGACGTCGCCGACTCCGACCGCTGCACCGTGATCGAGCAGGTCACCAACGGCGTGTCCATCCGGATGGCCGTCCTCTACCTGCTGCTGGGCGGCAACGAACCCGCCGTCACCCCCGCCCGTACCACCACCGAGGAGAAGTAAGAACGATGAGCAAGATCCTGATCCGCGGTGCGAAGGTGCTCGGCGGCGAGCCGCAGGACGTCCTGATCGACGGCGAAACGATCACCCAGGTCGGCACCGACCTGTCCGCCGACGGTGCCGAGGTCGTCGAGGCCGGCGGCAAGGTGCTCCTGCCGGGTCTGGTCGACCTGCACACCCACCTGCGCGAGCCCGGCCGCGAGGACTCCGAGACCGTCCTGACCGGCACCCGCGCGGCGGCGAGCGGCGGCTACACCAACGTCTTCGCCATGGCCAACACCTTCCCGGTCGCCGACACCGCCGGTGTCGTCGAGCAGGTCTGGAGGCTCGGCCAGGAGTCCGGCTACTGCGACGTGCAGCCCATCGGCGCCGTCACCGTCGGCCTGGAGGGACAGAAGCTCGCCGAGCTGGGCGCCATGCACGAGTCCGCGGCCGGCGTCACCGTCTTCTCCGACGACGGCAAGTGCGTCCACGACGCCGTGATCATGCGCCGCGCCCTGGAGTACGTGAAGGCCTTCGGCGGCGTCGTCGCCCAGCACGCGCAGGAGCCCCGCCTCACCGAGGGCGCCCAGATGAACGAGGGCGTCGTCTCCGCCGAGCTGGGACTCGGCGGCTGGCCGGCGGTCGCCGAGGAGTCGGTCATCGCGCGGGACGTGCTGCTCGCCGAGCACGTCGGCTCCCGCGTCCACATCTGCCACCTGTCGACGGCGGGCAGCGTCGAGATCGTCCGCTGGGCCAAGTCCCGCGGCATCCGCGTCACCGCCGAGGTCACCCCGCACCACCTCCTCCTCACCGACGAGCTGGTCCGGTCGTACAACCCGGTCTACAAGGTCAACCCGCCGCTGCGCACCGAGCGCGACGTGACGGCCCTGCGCGAGGCGCTCGCCGACGGCACCATCGACATCGTCGCCACCGACCACGCCCCGCACCCGCACGAGGACAAGGACTGCGAGTGGGCCGCCGCCGCCATGGGCATGGTCGGCCTGGAGACCGCGCTGTCGGTGGTGCAGGAGACCATGGTCGACACGGGCCTGCTGGACTGGGCCGGCGTCGCCGACCGCATGTCCTTCACGCCCGCGCGCATCGGACGGGCCGAGGGCCACGGCCGTCCCGTCTCGGCAGGTGAGCCCGCCAACCTCACCCTCGTCGACACGGCATACCGTGGCCCTGTGGACCCCGCGGGCTTCGCCTCGCGCAGCCGCAACACCCCGTACGAGGGCCGCGAGCTGCCGGGCCGTGTCACGCACACCTGGCTCCGGGGCAAGGCCACGCTCGTCGACGGGAAGCTCACGTGACACCTGTACTCCTGCTGGCCGCCGGGAAGGAATCGGCGGAAGTGACCGACTGGGCCGCCCGGATCGGCTGGGTCGTCGGACTCGCCCTCTTCGTGGCGCTCGTCTACTGGCTGATGCGCGAGGGCTGGAAGTGGCGTGGCACCCTCCAGGGCGACCTGCCGGAGCTGCCCAGCGCGCCGGACGACCCCGGCCCGGCGAGACTGAGCATGAGCGGCCGTTACCACGGCTCCACCACCGCCGGTCAGTGGCTCGACCGCATCGTGGCGCACGGCCTGGGCACCCGCAGCCGGGCCGAGCTCACGCTGACGGACGCCGGACTGGACGTCGTACGCCCCGGCGCGAACGACTTCTTCGTCCCCGTCGCCGCGCTGCGCGAGGCCCGGCTCGACAAGGGCATCGCCGGCAAGGTGCTCACCGAGGGCGGCCTGCTGGTCGTCACCTGGGAGCACGGCGACAAGCTGATCGACTCCGGCTTCCGCTCCGACCACGCGGTCGAGCACAACGAGTGGGTCGAAACCCTGAACGACATGATCAACAAGACGGAAACGGAAGGCGCGCGATGACGACCTCCACCCGGGGAGCCGGCAAGGCTCCCGCCGTACTCGTCCTGGAGGACGGCCGGATCTTCCGCGGCCGCGCCTACGGGGCCGTGGGGGCCACGTTCGGCGAAGCCGTGTTCTCCACCGGCATGACCGGCTACCAGGAGACCCTCACCGACCCGTCGTACCACCGCCAGGTGGTCGTGATGACCGCCCCGCACATCGGGAACACCGGCGTCAACGACGAGGACATGGAGTCCAAGAGGATCTGGGTCTCCGGATACGTCGTCCGCGACCCCGCGCGCGTGCCCTCCAGCTGGCGCTCCCGCCGCACGCTGGACGACGAGCTGGACGCCCAGGGCGTCGTCGGTATCTCCGGCATCGACACCCGCGCCCTCACCCGCCACCTGCGCGAGCGCGGCGCCATGCGCGTCGGCATCTTCAGCGGCGACGCGATCCAGGACGACGCCGCGCTGCTGGCCCGCGTCCAGGAGGCCCCGGAGATGACCGGCGCCGACCTCTCCGCCGAGGTCGCCACCACCGAGGCGTACGTGGTCCCCGCGATCGGCGAGAAGAAGTTCACCGTCGCCGCCGTCGACCTCGGCATCAAGGGCATGACCCCGCACCGCATGGCCGAGCGCGGCATCGAGGTGCACGTCCTGCCGGCGACCGCCACCGTCGAGGACGTGTACGCGGTCGACCCGGACGGCGTCTTCTTCTCCAACGGCCCCGGCGACCCGTCCACCGCCGACCACCCGGTCTCCGTCATGCAGGGCGTCCTGGAGCGCGGCACTCCGCTCTTCGGCATCTGCTTCGGCAACCAGATCCTGGGCCGCGCCCTCGGCTTCGGCACCTTCAAGCTGAAGTACGGCCACCGCGGCATCAACCAGCCGGTGCAGGACCGTACGACCGGCAAGGTCGAGGTCACCGCCCACAACCACGGATTCGCCGTCGACGCCCCGCTCGACAAGGTCTCCGACACCCCCTACGGCCGCGCCGAGGTCTCCCACGTCTGCCTCAACGACAACGTGGTGGAGGGCCTCCAGCTCCTCGACAAGCCGGCCTTCAGCGTCCAGTACCACCCCGAAGCGGCCGCGGGCCCGCACGACGCCGCCTACCTGTTCGACCGCTTCGTTTCCCTGATGGAGGGCCAGCGTGCCTAAGCGCACCGATATCCAGTCCGTCCTGGTCATCGGCTCCGGCCCGATCGTCATCGGCCAGGCCGCCGAGTTCGACTACTCCGGCACCCAGGCGTGCCGCGTCCTCAAGGCCGAGGGGCTGAGGGTCGTACTTGTGAACTCCAACCCGGCTACGATCATGACCGACCCGGAGATCGCCGACGCCACCTACGTCGAGCCGATCACCCCCGAGTTCGTCGAGAAGATCATCGCCAAGGAGCGGCCCGACGCGCTGCTGCCCACCCTGGGCGGCCAGACGGCGCTCAACACCGCCATCTCGCTGCACGAGAACGGCGTCCTGGAGAAGTACGGCGTCGAGCTGATCGGCGCCAACGTGCAGGCGATCCACAAGGGCGAGGACCGCGACCTGTTCAAGGAGGTCGTCGAGGAGGTCCGCAAGAAGACCGGGCACGGCGAGTCCGCCCGCTCGGTCATCTGCCACTCCATGGACGACGTCCTCGCCGGGGTCGACACGCTCGGCGGCTACCCGGTCGTCGTCCGCCCCTCCTTCACCATGGGCGGCGCCGGTTCCGGCTTCGCCCACGACGAGGAGGAGCTGCGCCGCATCGCCGGGCAGGGTCTCACCCTCTCGCCGACCACCGAGGTGCTCCTGGAGGAGTCCATCCTCGGCTGGAAGGAGTACGAGCTGGAGCTGATGCGCGACAAGAACGACAACGTCGTGGTCGTCTGCTCCATCGAGAACTTCGACCCCATGGGCGTGCACACCGGCGACTCGATCACCGTCGCGCCCGCGATGACGCTGACCGACCGCGAGTACCAGACCCTGCGCGACGTCGGCATCGCGATCATCCGCGAGGTCGGCGTCGACACCGGCGGCTGCAACATCCAGTTCGCGGTGAACCCGGTCGACGGCCGCGTCATCGTCATCGAGATGAACCCGCGCGTGTCGCGTTCGTCCGCGCTGGCCTCCAAGGCGACCGGCTTCCCCATCGCCAAGATCGCCGCCAAACTCGCCGTCGGCTACACCCTCGACGAGATCCCCAACGACATCACCCAGGAGACCCCGGCCTCCTTCGAGCCCACGCTCGACTACGTCGTCGTGAAGGCCCCCCGGTTCGCCTTCGAGAAGTTCCCGAGCGCCGACTCCACCCTCACCACCACCATGAAGTCGGTCGGCGAGGCCATGGCCATCGGCCGCAACTTCACCGAGGCCTTCCAGAAGGCACTGCGCTCCCTGGAGAAGAAGGGCAGCCAGTTCACCTTCGTCGGCGAGCCCGGCGACAAGGACGAGCTGCTGCGCGAGGCGGTCCGCCCGACGGACGGCCGGATCAACGCGGTCATGGGAGCCATCCGCGCGGGCGCCACCCCCGAGGAGGTCTTCGACGCCACGAAGATCGACCCCTGGTTCGTCGACCAGCTCTTCCTCATCAAGGAGATCGCCGACGAGCTGTCCGAGGCCCCCGAGCTGACCACCGACCTGCTCGCCGAGGCCAAGCGGCACGGCTTCTCCGACCAGCAGATCGCCGAGATCCGGGGCCTGCGCGAGGACGTCGTCCGCGAGGTCCGGCACGCGCTCGGCATCCGCCCGGTCTACAAGACGGTCGACACCTGCGCCGCCGAGTTCGCCGCGAAGACCCCGTACTTCTACTCCTCCTACGACGAGGAGAGCGAGGTCGCGCCCCGCGAGAAGCCCGCGGTGATCATCCTGGGCTCCGGCCCCAACCGCATCGGCCAGGGCATCGAGTTCGACTACTCCTGCGTCCACGCCTCCTTCGCGCTGAGCGACGCCGGGTACGAGACCGTGATGGTCAACTGCAACCCGGAGACCGTCTCCACCGACTACGACACCTCCGACCGGCTCTACTTCGAGCCGCTCACCCTGGAGGACGTCCTGGAGATCGTCCACGCCGAGCAGCAGGCCGGACCGGTCGCGGGCGTCGTCGTCCAGCTCGGCGGGCAGACCCCGCTGGGTCTGGCGCAGGCGCTGAAGGACAACGGCGTGCCGATCGTCGGCACCTCCCCGGAGGCCATCCACGCCGCCGAGGACCGCGGCGCCTTCGGCCGGGTCCTGGCGGAGGCCGGCCTGCCGGCCCCCAAGCACGGCACCGCCACCACCTTCGCCGAGGCCAAGGCCATCGCCGACGAGATCGGCTACCCGGTCCTCGTCCGCCCGTCCTACGTGCTCGGCGGACGCGGCATGGAGATCGTCTACGACGAGACCCGGCTGGAGTCCTACATCGCCGAGTCGACCGAGATCAGCCCCTCCCGGCCGGTCCTGGTCGACCGCTTCCTCGACGACGCCATAGAGATCGACGTGGACGCCCTGTACGACGGCGAGGAGCTCTACCTCGGCGGCGTCATGGAGCACATCGAGGAGGCCGGCATCCACTCCGGCGACTCGGCGTGCGCCCTGCCCCCGATCACGCTCGGCGGCTTCGACATCAAGCGGCTGCGCGCCTCCACGGAGGCCATCGCGCGCGGTGTCGGCGTGCGCGGCCTGATCAACATCCAGTTCGCGCTGGCCGGGGACATCCTGTACGTCCTGGAGGCCAACCCGCGCGCCTCGCGCACCGTCCCCTTCACCTCGAAGGCGACCGCGGTGCCGCTGGCGAAGGCCGCCGCGCGGATCTCGCTGGGCGCGACCGTCGCCGAGCTGCGCGCCGAGGGCCTGCTCCCGGCGAACGGCGACGGCGGCGAGCTGCCGCTGGACGCGCCGATCTCCGTCAAGGAGGCCGTGATGCCGTGGTCCCGCTTCCGCGACATCCACGGCCGAGGCGTCGACACCGTCCTCGGCCCGGAGATGCGCTCCACCGGCGAGGTCATGGGCATCGACTCCGTCTTCGGCACGGCGTACGCCAAGTCGCAGGCGGGCGCGTACGGACCGCTGCCGACCAAGGGACGCGCGTTCATCTCGGTCGCCAACCGCGACAAGCGCTCGATGATCTTCCCCGCGCGGGAGCTGGTCGCCCACGGCTTCGAGCTGATGGCCACCTCCGGCACCGCCGAGGTCCTCAGGCGCAACGGCATCAACGCCACGGTCGTGCGCAAGCAGTCCGAGGGCACCGGCCCGAACGGTGAGAAGACCGTCGTCCAGCTCATCCACGACGGCGAGGTCGACCTCATCGTCAACACCCCGTACGGCACCGGCGGCCGCCTCGACGGCTACGACATCCGTACGGCCGCCGTGGCCCGGTCTGTGCCCTGCCTGACGACGGTCCAGGCGCTCGCCGCCGCCGTCCAGGGCATCGACGCGCTCAACCGCGGCGACGTGGGCGTCCGCTCACTGCAGGAACACGCGGAACATCTGACCGCGGCCCGCGACTAGCAGCAGCCCGCAGGGGGACACCGGAAACGGTGTCCCCCTCTCCATGAGGACACCATGTACAAGATTCTCTTCACCCTGCTCTTCCGGCGGATGGACCCCGAGCAGGCCCACCACCTGGCCTTCCGCTGGATCCGTCTGGTCGCGCGCGTCCCCGTGCTGCGTACGTTCGTCGCCGCCGTGCTCGCTCCGCGCCACAAGGAACTGCGCACCGAGGCCCTCGGACTGCGCCTGCACAGCCCCTTCGGCCTCGCCGCCGGCTTCGACAAGAACGCCGTCGGCATCGACGGCCTGGCGATGCTCGGCTTCGACCACGTCGAGATCGGCACGGTGACCGGGGAACCGCAGCCCGGCAACCCCAGGAAGCGGCTGTTCCGCCTGGTCGCCGACCGGGCCCTGATCAACCGCATGGGCTTCAACAACGAGGGCTCGCTCGCCGTCGCCGCGCGCCTGGCCTCCCGTACGCCCGTCTTCAGGACGGTCGTCGGCGTCAACATCGGCAAGACCAAGGCCGTCCCCGAGGACGAGGCCGTCGCCGACTACGTGAGGTCCGCCGAGCGACTGGCGCCGTACGCCGACTACCTGGTCGTCAACGTCTCCTCCCCGAACACGCCCGGGCTGCGCGATCTGCAGGCCGTGGATCACCTGCGCCCGCTGCTCGCCGCCGTCCGCGAGGCCGCCGACCGTACGGTGCCCGCCCGCCGGGTGCCGCTGTTGGTGAAGATCGCCCCCGACCTCGCCGACGAGGACGTCGACGCGGTCGCCGACCTCGCCGTGGAACTCGGCCTGGACGGCATCATCGCCACCAACACCACCATCGCCCGCGAGGGCCTCGGCCTGACGTCCTCGCCCGCCCTCGTCCAGGAGACCGGCGGCCTCTCCGGCGCCCCCCTCAAGGCACGCTCCCTGGACGTGCTGCGCCGCCTCTACGCGCGCGTGGGCGACCGGATCACCCTGGTCGGCGTCGGCGGCATCGAGAACGCCGAGGACGCCTGGCAGCGCATCCTGGCCGGTGCCACGCTGGTCCAGGGGTACAGCGCGTTCATCTACGAAGGCCCCTTCTGGGGCCGTGCCATGCACAAGGGGCTCGCCGCGCGGCTGCGCACCAGCCCGTACGCCACGCTCGCCGACGCGGTGGGCGCCGACGTGAGGACGACGGTATGACCGGTCTGGAACCCTTCGGCGCGCGACTGCGCCGCGCGATGGACGAGCGCGGCCCGCTGTGCGTGGGCATCGACCCGCACGCCTCCCTGCTCGCCGAGTGGGGCCTGAACGACGATGTGACGGGCCTGGAGCGGTTCAGCCGCACCGTCGTCGAGGCGGTCGCCGACCGGGTGGCCGTGCTGAAGCCGCAGAGCGCCTTCTTCGAGCGCTTCGGCTCGCGCGGTGTCGCCGTCCTGGAGCGGACGGTCCAGGAGGCGCGGGCGGCCGGCGCGCTGGTCGTCATGGACGCCAAGCGCGGTGACATCGGCTCCACCATGGCCGCCTACGCCGAGTCCTTCCTGCACAAGGACGCACCCCTGTTCTCCGACGCGCTCACCGTCTCGCCGTACCTCGGCTACGGCTCGCTCAGCCCGGCCGTCGCGCTGGCCCGGGAGACCGGCACCGGGCTGTTCGTGCTGGCGCTGACGTCCAACCCGGAGGGCGGCGAGGTCCAGCACGCGATCCGTGCCGACGGGCGCACCGTCGGGGCGACCGTGCTCGGGCACCTGGCCGTCGAGAACGCCGGCGAGGAGCCGCTCGGGTCCTTCGGCGCGGTGGTCGGCGCGACGCTCGGCGACCTCTCCTCGTACGACCTGGACATGGGCGGGCCGATCCTCGCGCCCGGTATCGGCGCGCAGGGGGCCACGGCGGCCGATCTCCCGGCGGTCTTCGGCGGCGCGGTGCGCAACGTGGTGCCGAACGTCAGCCGGGGAGTGTTGCGCCACGGTCCCGACACGGTCGCTCTGCGTGACGCCGCGGAGCGGTTCGCGGAGGAGATCAGGGCCGCCGTGGCGCCGGCCTGAACCGCCCGACGAGGGAATCCGTGGTCGCCGGACTCTGGATACATCCTCAAATCCAGGGGATTATGTCTTAAATGTCCGGCCTGACGGAGGCTGACCAGGACTTTTCCGCAGTTCTCGCTGACTCCGGCGGAGTTGGCCGCTAGTCTCCGACGGAGAGTGAACGGGCGACGGTGTCGCTCGTGACTCCCCAGGTGTGGGGCGACTAGGTTCCTCACCGGTCCGTATCCGACAGTTCGACATCCGAGGTGACGTAGGCGTGGCTCTTCCGCCCCTTACCCCTGAACAGCGCGCAGCCGCGCTCGAAAAGGCCGCCGCGGCTCGCCGGGAGCGGGCCGAGGTCAAGAATCGACTCAAGCACTCCGGCGCCTCCCTTCACGAGGTCATCAAGCAGGGTCAGGAGAACGACGTCATCGGCAAGATGAAGGTCTCCGCCCTGCTGGAGTCCCTGCCGGGCGTGGGCAAGGTCCGCGCCAAGCAGATCATGGAGCGACTGGGCATCTCCGAGAGCCGCCGCGTGCGTGGTCTCGGGTCCAACCAGATCGCCTCCCTGGAGCGCGAGTTCGGCAGCACCGGTTCCTGAGTGCGGGACGGTCCGGGACCGGCGTCCCGGACCTCCCGTGATTGCTGGAATAATCGCTGCATGACTGAACGTCCGCGGCTGACCGTGCTCTCCGGCCCCTCCGGGGTCGGCAAGAGCACGGTCGTCGCCCATATGCGCAAGGAACACCCCGAGGTCTGGCTCTCGGTGTCGGCGACGACCCGGGCGCCCCGCCCCGGGGAGCAGCACGGAGTCCACTACTTCTTCGTCACCGACGAGGAGATGGACAAGCTGATCGCCAACGGCGAGCTGCTGGAGTGGGCCGAGTTCGCCGGCAACCGTTACGGCACTCCCCGCGCGGCGGTGCTGGAGCACCTGGAGGCGGGTGTGCCCGTGCTGCTGGAGATCGACCTCCAGGGCGCGCGGCAGGTCCGCGAGTCCATGGCCGAGGCCCAGTCGGTGTTCCTGGCCCCTCCCTCCTGGGAGGAGCTCGTGCGCAGGCTCACGGGCCGGGGCACCGAGTCGCCCGAGGTCATCGAGCGTCGGCTGGAGGCCGCGAAGACCGAACTGGCAGCCGAGCCGGAGTTCGACACCACCCTGGTCAACACCTCCGTCGAGGACGTGGCCCGCGAGCTGCTAGCCTTGATGAACGTCGTGTGATCGTGAGCAATCGTTCACCCATCGCGCCGACTGAATCTTTCCCATCCATCGGAAGGTAGAGCGTGTCCTCTTCCATCTCCGCGCCCGAGGGCATCATCAACCCGCCGATCGACGAGCTCCTCGAGGCCACGGACTCGAAGTACAGCCTCGTGATCTACGCGGCCAAGCGGGCCCGCCAGATCAACGCGTACTACTCGCAGCTCGGCGAGGGTCTGCTCGAGTACGTCGGTCCCCTCGTCGACACCCACGTCCACGAGAAGCCGCTCTCGATCGCCCTGCGCGAGATCAACGCGGGGCTGCTGACCTCCGAGGCCGTCGAAGGCCCCGCTCAGTAATCGGTCGGTAAGTCGTATCAGCTGATTCCAGCTGACTTTTCCACAGGCCCGGCAGCACGTTGCCGGGCCTGTGGTGTCTCATGGGGGTGGTCGCACATTTCCGAGGTCCGGGGAGAGACGGTGGACAAGCCGAAGGTCGTTCTGGGGGTCAGCGGCGGCATCGCCGCGTACAAGGCCTGTGAGCTGCTCAGGCGGCTGACGGAGTCGGGACACGACGTCCGGGTCGTCCCCACCGCCTCCGCGCTGCACTTCGTCGGCGCCGCCACCTGGTCCGCGCTCTCCGGCAACCCGGTCTCCACCGAGGTCTGGGACGACGTCCACGAGGTGCCCCACGTCCGCATCGGACAGCACGCCGACCTGGTGGTCGTCGCCCCCGCCACCGCCGACATGCTCGCCAAGGCGGCCCACGGCCTGGCCGACGACCTCCTCACCAACACCCTGCTCACCGCCCGCTGCCCGGTGGTCTTCGCCCCCGCCATGCACACCGAGATGTGGGAGCACCCGGCCACCCAGGAGAACGTGGCCACCCTGCGCCGCCGCGGCGCCGTCGTCATCGAACCGGCCGTCGGCCGCCTCACCGGCGTCGACACCGGCAAGGGCCGGCTGCCCGACCCGGGCGAGATCTTCGAGGTCTGCCGCCGGGTGCTGGCCCGCGGCGTCACCGAGCCCGACCTCAAGGGCCGGCATGTCGTCGTCAGCGCCGGAGGCACCCGCGAGCCCCTCGACCCCGTCCGCTTCCTCGGCAACCGTTCCTCCGGCAAGCAGGGCTACGCCCTCGCCCGCACCGCCGCCGCCCGCGGCGCCCGCGTCACACTGATCGCGGCCAACACCGCCCTGCCCGACCCGGCGGGCGTGGACCTCGTCCGGGTGGGGACCGCCGTGGAGCTGCGCGAGGCCGTCCTCGGCGCCGCCGCCGACGCGGACGCCGTGGTCATGGCCGCGGCCGTCGCCGACTTCCGGCCGGCCGCCTACGCCACCGGCAAGATCAAGAAGAAGGACGACCGGGAGCCCGAGCCCATCACCCTGGTACGGAATCCGGACATCCTCGCCGAGATCTCCGGCGACCGGACGCGCGCCGGGCAGGTGATCGTCGGCTTCGCAGCCGAGACCGACGACGTGCTCGCCAACGGCCGCGCCAAACTGAAGCGCAAGGGCTGCGATCTGCTGGTGGTGAATGAGGTGGGGGAGCGCAAGACCTTCGGCTCCGAGGAGAACGAGGCCGTGGTGCTGGGCACCGACGGCAGCGAGACCCCCGTCCCGCACGGCCCCAAGGAGGCCCTGGCCGAAACCGTATGGGACCTGGTGGCCGAACGCCTCGGATGAGTGATTCATTTCGTCGTCCGGTTCCCGAAACCTCGTCCTTCGGGGCGTGGCGCCTCTGGCCAACCTCGCTCGGCATGGGCAGAATGCCCGTGCCGCAGGTCACAGCGCTCTCGCGAGACGAGACGGGGGGACCCGTGGCGAAGCGCGACCGATAAACTGTTCCACGGACGGCGTCGGGTGCAGCCCCCGCCGTCCGCCAATGATCAGCCAGCAGCCGCTGCAACCCCAGGGAGCGTTGTGTCCCGTCGTCTGTTCACCTCGGAGTCCGTGACCGAGGGTCACCCCGACAAGATCGCTGACCAGATCAGCGACACCATTCTCGACGCACTCCTCCGTGAGGACCCGACCTCCCGGGTCGCCGTCGAGACCCTGATCACCACCGGCCTGGTGCACGTGGCCGGCGAGGTCACCACCAAGACGTACGCGGACATCGCGACGCTGGTGCGCAACAAGATCCTGGAGATCGGCTACGACTCCTCGAAGAAGGGCTTCGACGGCGCCTCCTGCGGCGTCTCGGTGTCCATCGGCGCGCAGTCCCCGGACATCGCGCAGGGCGTCGACGCCGCCTACGAGGCCCGCGTCGAGGGTGACGAGGACGAGCTGGACCGGCAGGGCGCCGGCGACCAGGGCCTGATGTTCGGCTACGCGACGGACGAGACGCCGACGCTGATGCCGCTGCCGGTCTTCCTCGCGCACCGCCTGTCCAAGCGCCTGTCCGACGTGCGCAAGAACGGGACCATCCCCTACCTGCGCCCGGACGGCAAGACCCAGGTCACCATCGAGTACGACGGCGACAAGGCGGTCCGTCTGGACACCGTGGTCGTCTCCTCGCAGCACGCCTCCGACATCGACCTGGAGTCGCTGCTCGCCCCCGACATCCGCGAGTTCGTCGTGGAGCCGGAGCTGAAGGCGCTCCTGGACGAGGGCATCAAGCTCGACACCGAGAACTACCGGCTGCTGGTGAACCCGACCGGCCGCTTCGAGATCGGCGGCCCGATGGGCGACGCCGGCCTCACCGGCCGCAAGATCATCATCGACACCTACGGCGGCATGGCCCGCCACGGCGGCGGTGCCTTCTCCGGCAAGGACCCGTCCAAGGTGGACCGCTCGGCGGCGTACGCGATGCGCTGGGTCGCCAAGAACGTGGTGGCGGCCGGCCTGGCCGCCCGCTGCGAGGTCCAGGTGGCGTACGCCATCGGCAAGGCGGAGCCGGTCGGCCTGTTCGTCGAGACCTTCGGCACCGCCACGATCGACACCGAGAAGATCGAGAAGGCCATCGACGAGGTCTTCGACCTCCGCCCGGCCGCGATCATCCGCGACCTCGACCTGCTGCGCCCGATCTACGCCCAGACCGCCGCCTACGGTCACTTCGGCCGTGAGCTGCCCGACTTCACCTGGGAGCGCACCGACCGCGTGGACGCCCTGCGCAAGGCGGCGGGGCTGTAGGTCCGGCCGTCCCGCGATTCTCCCCGAGGCCCGGCACCCCTTTTCGAGGGGCCGCCGGGCCTCGGCGCGTACGGAGCCGCTCCGCCGTGAACGCCCGCGCACGCCACGGGAGTGAGCCCTGCGCGGTGAGTGCGGCGACGTCACGGCCCGGTGCGAAGGGCACGCACACGTCCGGATGGCACCCCTCGCGGGTTCGCATCCTGCCACCGGTCCCGGACCGGTACGGCCGAGCGGACCGAGGCAGAAGCGCCCTCGGGCGTTCGTGATCCGTACCCGGCTCGGCCTCGGGCCGGCGTCGCTGTCAGTGGCGTTTGGTAAGAATGCAGGCGTGAGCAGCGAGAACGGACAGTCGGACGGCGGTGCGGAGGGCGCGCCGCCCGAGCAGCTCGCGCTCATCCGGGAGAGCGTGCGCAAGGCCAGGACGCCCCGGGCCAAACCGCGCACCTGGCGCGGCGCCGCGCTCGCCAAGGAGCTGCCCGTCGCCCGGGTCCTCGTCGACAAGGGTGTGCTCCACCTCGACCGCTACTTCGACTACGCCGTGCCCGAGGAGCTGGACGCCGACGCACAGCCGGGGGTGCGGGTGCGGGTGCGGTTCGGGGCCGGACGGCACCGGGTGCGCGAGGGGCGGCGCGAGGGCGGCGGACTGATCGACGGGTTCCTCGTCGAGCGGCTCGCCGAGTCCGACTACTCGGGGCCCCTGGCGGCACTGGCGCAGGTGGTCTCGCCCGAACCGGTGCTGGACGAGGAGCTGCTGGGCCTCGCCCGCGCGGTCGCCGACCGGTACGCGGGCAGCCTCGCCGATGTCCTCCAGCTCGCCGTGCCGCCGCGCAACGCCCGCGCCGAGCAGCGGCCCTCGCCCGACCCGCTGCCGCCGCCCCCGGCGCCCGTACCCGGCTCCTGGGAGCGGTACGAGCAGGGGCCCGCCTTCCTGGAGTCGCTGGCCTCGGGAGGCACCCCACGGGCCGTGTGGAACGCGCTGCCGGGGCCGCGCTGGAGCGAGGAACTGGCCCGGGCCGTCGCCGCGACCCTGGCCTCCGGGCGCGGCGCCCTGGTCGTCCTGCCGGACGGAAGGGCCGTGGCCCGCGCCGACGCGGCGCTCACCGAACTGCTGGGGGAGGGCCGGCACGCGGTCCTCACCGCCGATGCCGGACCGGAGAAGCGGTATGCGCGGTGGCTCGCCGTGCGGCGGGGATCCGTACGGGCCGTCATCGGGACGCGGGCGGCGATGTTCGCGCCGGTGCGGGACCTTGGACTCGTCGCCGTCTGGGACGACGGTGACGACAGCCACAGCGAGCCGCACGCCCCGCAGCCCCACGCCCGTGAGGTGCTGCTGCTGCGGGCGGCGCAGGACAGGTGCGGCTTCCTGCTGGGCAGCCGGCACTGCACCGTGGAGGCCGCCCAGCTCGTGGAGACCGGCTGGGCCCGGCCGCTGGTCGCCGGGAGGGAGCGGGTGCGGGCCGCCGCGCCGCTGGTGCGGACCGTGGGGGACGGGGATCTCGCGCGGGACGAGGCCGCCCGCGCGGCGCGGCTGCCGAGCCTCGCCTGGCAGGCCGCCAGGGAGGGGCTGCGGCACGGGCCGGTGCTCGTACAGGTGCCCCGCCGTGGATACGTGCCGCGGATGGCGTGCGCCGGCTGCCGGGCCCCCGCGCGGTGCCGGCACTGCTCCGGGCCGCTGCAGGCACAGGGGGCCGACGAGCTGCGGTGCGAGTGGTGCGGGCGCGAGGAGAGCGGCTGGCACTGCCCCGAGTGCGGCGGGTTCCGGCTGCGGGCCCAGGTGGTCGGGGCCCGGCGGACCGCCGAGGAGCTGGGCCGCGCCTTCCCCGCGGTCCCGGTGCGCACCTCCGGGCGCGAGCACGTGCTGGACACGGTGCCCGGGACACCCGCGCTGGTGGTGAGCACCCCCGGCGCGGAGCCGGTGGCCGAGGGCGGATACGCGGCGGCGCTGCTGCTGGACGGGTGGGCCATGCTGAGCCGGCCCGACCTGCGGGCCGGGGAGGACGCGTTGCGCCGCTGGATCGGCGCGGCGGCACTGGTCCGGCCGCAGTCCGAGGGCGGCACGGTGGTTGTGGTCGCCGAGCCGACCCTGCGGCCCGTGCAGGCGCTGGTCCGGTGGGACCCGGTCGGGCACGCGGTACGGGAACTGGCCGAGCGGGGCGAGCTGGGATTCCCGCCGGTGTCCCGGATGGCGGCGGTGTCGGGGCCCGGCGAGGCGGTGGCCGAGTTCCTCCGCGCGGTGGAGCTGCCCGCGCGGGCGGAGATCCTGGGCCCGGTGCCCCTGCCGGTCACCCCGGCGGGCCGCCCGCGCCGGCCGGGCGCGCCGCCCCCCGGCGAACACTGGGACCGGGCGCTGGTCCGGGTGCCTCCCGGCAACGGCGCCGCGCTGACCGCCGCGCTGAAGTCGGCCCAGGCGGCACGCATGGCCCGCGGCGGGAACATCCCCGTGTGGGTCCGCGTCGACCCTCCGGACATCGGCTGAGGACACCGGCGGAACCCCGCCGGGGTGTGCCGCGCCCTCCCGGGGGCGGGGCGTCCGGGAGGGCGGGGTGCGGTGCGGCGAGCGGGGGCTCAGCCGTTGCGGGGGGAGGGTAAGGCCGTCGAGCGCGGCTCGTCGCGGAGGGACGGACTGCCGGCCGTGGGCTGGGTCGGCATGGAGTGGGCCGCGGGGCCCGTCGGTACCGTGGCGACGCCGGCGACCGTGTTCACCGCGCGCGTGCCCGGCGCCTCCGCGGCGGCCTCGCCGGCCGCCGGCGCCTGGGCGGCGGCACGGCGGGCGCCGTAGCGGCGGTGGACCGCCTGCTTGGTGACCCCGAGCGCCGAGCCCACGGCGTCCCACGAGAAGCCCAGGGAACGGTCGAAGTCCACGGCCGCCGTGACCAGGGTCTCGACACTGTCCCGCAGCTCCTGGGCGAGACGGACCGTGGGGGCGGGGGCGCGTCCGTAGACGACGAAGCCCGTGGAGGGCCCGGAGCGGCGCGGGCGGTAGACGTTGCCCAACTGGGCGGTGAGCGTGCGCAACGCGTCCACCTGCCGGCGGACCCGCTCGATGTCCCGCACCAGCAAGTGCAGGCTGGCCCGAGCCTGGGCGTCGTGGGTTGCGTGGTCGGCCATGAACAAGCCTCTCGAACCGGCGTGAAAGGAATCGAGCCCGTGTCGGGGCCCGTGGTCAACTCTTCGCTGACCAACGCGGGAGCGCTCCGCGGGTCACGGGGTGGGGGCGTGGCGGCATATGCGTACGCCCCCGGTGGAGGTGTGCGCCTCGGCCTCCGGCATCGGCGGGGCTCCCGTCCGCGCACCCCCCGTTTCCGGTGGGCCGAGAGGCGGACGTTTTCCGTGGGGCCGCGTCGCCGTCGGCGGCTTTCCCTTCGTACGTCCCCGTGACGCGCGCCCCATAGACTGGTGCGCTGCCGTGTCCGTCCCCGCCCGAGAGGCCCCAAGCACCCCATGAAGCTCGTCTTCGCCGGTACCCCCGAGGTCGCCGTTCCCGCACTGGACGCTCTTCTCGCCTCCGGGCGGCACGAGGTGGCCGCCGTCGTCACGCGGCCCGACGCGCCCGCCGGGCGGGGGCGCAGGCTGGTCGCCTCCCCCGTCGCCGAGCGGGCGGAGGAGGCCGGGATCGAGGTGCTGAAGCCGGTGAAGCCCGGGGACCCCGAGTTCCTGGAGCGGCTCGAGGAGATCGCGCCGGACTGCTGCCCCGTCGTCGCCTACGGCGCCCTCCTGCCCAGGGCCGCCCTCGACATCCCCGCCCGGGGCTGGGTCAACCTGCACTTCTCGCTGCTGCCCGCCTGGCGCGGCGCCGCACCCGTGCAGCACGCCGTCATGGCCGGCGACGAGATCACCGGCGCCGCCACCTTCCTCATCGAGGAGGGCCTCGACTCCGGCCCCGTCTACGGCACCATCACGGAGGAGATCCGCCCCACCGACACCAGCGGCGACCTGCTCACCCGGCTCGCCTTCGCCGGCGCCGGGCTGCTCGCCGCCACCATGGACGGCATCGAGGACGGCACCCTGAAGGCCGTACCGCAGCCCGCCGACGGTGTCAGCCTCGCCCCCAAGGTCACCGTCGAGGACGCCCGCGTCGACTGGAACACCCCGGCGCTGCGCGTCGACCGGGTGGTGCGCGGCTGCACCCCCGCGCCCGGCGCCTGGACCACCTTCCGGGGCGAGCGGCTGAAGATCGTCCAGGCCGCCCCCGTGCCGGACCTGACCGACCTCGCGCCCGGGCAGCTGTCCGCCGGCAAGAACAACGTGTACGTGGGCACCGGCTCGTACGCCGTGGAGCTGCTGTGGGTGCAGCCCCAGGGCAAGAAGCCGATGCGGGCGGCGGACTGGGCACGCGGGGTGCGGATCGCCGCCGGGGAGACCGTCGGCGCCTGACGCCCCCGGATCTCCACGACGTAGGCTGGAGAGCGCACTTCACCCCACATCCGGAGCACCTTTTTCGTGAGCGACCAGCCCCGTCGGCCCCGCAGGCCCGCCAAGCCCTACCGCCGGCCCCAGAAGGACCCCGTCCGCATCCTCGCCTTCGAGGCCCTGCGGGCCGTCGACGAGCGGGACGCGTACGCCAACCTCGTCCTGCCCCCGCTGCTGCGCAAGGCGCGCGAGAACGGCGACTTCGACGCGCGCGACGCGGCGCTGGCCACCGAGCTGGTGTACGGCACGCTGCGCCGCCAGGGGACGTACGACGCGGTCGTCGCCGCCTGTGTCGACCGGCCGCTGCGCGAGGTGGACCCGCCGGTGCTGGACGTGCTGAACCTCGGCGCGCACCAGTTGCTGGGCACGCGCATCCCGACGCACGCCGCCGTGTCCGCCACGGTCGAACTGGCCCGGGTGGTGCTCGGCGACGGTCGCGCCAAGTTCGTCAACGCCGTGCTGCGCAAGATCGCTCAGGACGACCTCGACGGCTGGCTGGAGCGGGTCGCGCCGCCCTACGACGAGGACCCCGAGGACCACCTCGCCGTCGTGCACTCGCACCCCCGCTGGGTCGTCTCCGCGCTGTGGGACTCCCTCGGCGGCGGCCGGGCCGGCATCGAGGAGCTGTTGCGGGCCGACAACGAGCGGCCCGAGGTGACCCTGGTCGCCCGTCCCGGGCGGGCGACCACCACCGAACTGCTCGACGAGGAGGCCGCCGTCGTCGGCCGCTGGTCGCCGTACGCGGTGCGGCTCACCGAGGGCGGGGAGCCGGGCGCCGTCCCGGCGGTCGCCCAGGGCCGGGCCGGCGTGCAGGACGAGGGCAGCCAGCTCGTCGCGCTCGCGCTCGCCGACGCGCCCCTTGAGGGGCCCGACCGGATGTGGCTGGACGGGTGCGCCGGACCGGGCGGGAAGGCCGCGCTGCTGGGCGCGCTCGCCGCCGAGCGGGGTGCGGTGCTGCTGGCCTCCGAGAAGCAGCCGCACCGGGCCGGTCTGGTGGCGAAGGCGCTCGCCGGGAACCCGGGGCCGTACCAGGTCGTCGCCGCCGACGGGACGCGTCCGCCGTGGCGGCCCGGCAGCTTCGACCGGGTGCTGGTCGACGTGCCGTGCACCGGCCTCGGCGCCCTGCGCCGCCGCCCCGAGGCGCGCTGGCGCCGCCGCCCGGAGGACCTGGACGGCTTCGCCCCCCTCCAGCGCGGGCTGCTGCGCACCGCCCTGGAGTCCGTACGGGTCGGCGGTGTCGTCGGCTACGCCACCTGCTCCCCGCACCTGGCCGAGACCCGGGCCGTGGTCGCCGACCTCCTCAAGCAGTTCCCGGACACCGACCTGATCGACGCCCGGCCGCTGCTGCCCGGCGTACCGGATCTCGGCGAGGGCCCCGACGTACAGCTGTGGCCGCATCTGCACGGCACCGACGCGATGTACCTGGCCCTCATCCGACGCACCGGCTGACGCCCGCCTCCCGGCCGCCACGCCTGCGGGCCCACGTCCGGGAACAGGGGACAGGGACGTCGCCGGCACCGACCGCACGACGAAGGCGTCCAGGAGGGCGCCCGGGACGGCCGCGGCGCCGGTCGCGGCGACCGGGCCGGGGCACCGGGCGGGGTTCGTCCCGGCGGTCGGTGGGATCGGGCGAGTTCGTCCCGGCGGCCGGCGGCACCGGCACGCCCGGTACGGCGGTCGCGCCGGGGGCGAGCACGGCCGGCCCGCGCGGGACCGGTGCGGGCAACGCCCGCGGGACATGGCACGCTTGGTGCATGGCCCCGCAGATCAGTCCCAGCATCCTGTCCGCCGACTTCGCCCGCCTCGCCGACGAGGCGAAGGCGGTGGCCGACGCCGACTGGCTCCACGTCGACGTCATGGACAACCACTTCGTCCCGAACCTCACGCTCGGCGTGCCGGTCGTGGAGTCGCTCGCCCGTGCGACGGACACCCCGCTGGACTGCCATCTGATGATCGAGGCCCCCGACCGATGGGCGCCCCAGTACGTGGAGGCGGGGGCCGGTTCGGTCACCTTCCACGTGGAGGCGGCCACCGCGCCCGTGCGGCTCGCCCGGGAGATCCGCGCCAAGGGCGCCCGTGCCTCCATGGCGCTGAGGCCGGCGACCCCCATCGAGCCGTACGAGGATCTGCTCCCCGAGCTCGACATGCTGCTGATCATGACGGTCGAGCCCGGCTTCGGCGGGCAGGCGTTCCTCGACATCATGCTTCCGAAGATCCGCCGTACCCGCGAGCTGATCCGCAAGCACGGTCTGGAGCTCTGGCTCCAGGTCGACGGCGGGGTCTCGGCGTCCACCATCGAGCGGTGCGCCGACGCCGGCGCCGACGTCTTCGTCGCGGGTTCCGCCGTGTACGGGGCGGCGGACCCGGCCGAGGCGGTACGTGCACTGCGCAACCAGGCCGAGGCCGCGACGGCCAAGGCGTCGTGGGCATGCGACCACTGAGCGTCAGGAACATGAACGGCGCCCGGGAGGGCTGATCGACCGCGCCGGATCTGCAAGGATGAACGGCGAATCCAGAGTGTGAACAGCAGTGAGGAGATCGCCGTGTCGGGTATGTCGGCGGGCCGGTCAGCCATGCGGATGGGACCCGCTGAGCTGGTGCAGGCGGCGGCCATGGCCCGCCGCTTCTACCTCGAGGGCAAATCCAAGATCCAGATCGCCGAGGAGTTCGGCGTCAGCCGCTTCAAGGTGGCCCGGGTCCTGGAGACCGCCCTCGAACGGGATCTCGTACGGATCGAGATCCGCGTGCCGGCCGAGCTGGACGCGGAGCGCTCCGACGCGCTCCGCGCCCGGTACGGCCTGAGGCACGCCGTCGTGGTCGAGTCCCCGGCCGAGGCCGCGGAGACGCCCGACCCCGAGAACCTGGGAGAGGTGGCCGCCGACCTGCTCGGCGAGCTGGTCAACGAAGGAGATGTGCTGGGCCTGGCCTGGGGCCGCTCCACCATTCACATGGCGGCGGCCCTGGACCGGCTGCCGCCCTGCACGGTCGTGCAGCTCACGGGTGTGTACGACGCCGGGACCGCCGAGCGCGGCTCGGTGGAGGCCGTGCGGCGCGCCGCGCAGGTGTCGGGCGGCGACGCCCACCCCATCTACGCGCCGATGCTGCTGCCGGACGCGGCCACCGCCCAGGCGCTGCGCCACCAGACCGGCATCGCGCGGGCCTTCGAGTACTTCGACAAGGTCACCGTCGCCTGCGTCTCCATCGGCTCCTGGGAGCCGGGCATCTCCACGGTGCACGACATGCTCAGCGACGAGGAGCGGGCGCACTACGCCTCCCTCGGGGTCGCCGCGGAGATGTCCGCGCACCTCTTCGACGCGGAGGGGCGCCGGGTCGGCCGGGACCTGGGGGAGCGGTGCATCACGGTCAAGACCGACCAGCTGCGCCGGGTGCCCGAGGTCGTCGCGATCGCGGGCGGACAGCGCAAGGGGCCCGCGATCGACGCCGTACTGCGCTCCGGTCTGGTCACCAGCCTGGTGACGGACACGTCGGCCGCGGACTACCTGATGACGGCGGGGCCCACCCCGCGGTCCGCCCTCAACCGCGCGGACCCGGACGGCGCCTGACGACGGGTGAGGCGGGGCGGGCCCGGCGGCACCGGCCGCACGGTGCCGCGCGACAGGCACTGCTCCCGTGTCCCGCCCGCTGCCCGCTCGCTCCGCCGGCCGGCCGCTCGTCCGCCGGTGACGACGGGCCGGCGCCCGCGTGGGCCGGCGGCACGGGCACCGTCCGGGCGGCCGGCCGGCCCGCCCGCCGAGGGGTGCCGCACCCCGGAGCTCATCGACGCGGGCGTCCCGTACGACCGGGACGGCGCCGTCTCCGGCGACTTCGGGGGCTCGCGGCCCCGGTACGGACGCGGTTGCTCCCACCGACTGGTTCGGCCGCGACCGGGACGCCCCGCCGACTCCCTCTCCGATCGCACCGTCCGGCCCGGGGGAGCCGTGGAGCGGGCGCCGCTGATCGTCGTACGCGGCCGGCGGGCGTACGCGGCGGCCGCGTCCCGCGGAGCGGGCGGCCGTGCGGGACGCGTCCGCCGGAGCGGCGTACCGAACGCCGTCGCCCACCGTGCCCCGGCCCTTGGAGGATCCTCCGAGCAGGGCTCTGACCAGCCTGGACGATCTGCCCGGGGCGGGGGTTCCGGTCGCCATGGGACAATGAAGTACGTGCTCTTCCCCCTGGCTGACCTGTCCGGGGGCCACCTCTGATCGACTGGGATGTGCAGCACGTGCGTTTCCTCAACGACATCCAGCCCGCGTACGACCTGACGTACGACGACGTCTTCATGGTGCCCAGCCGCTCCGCGGTCGGCTCGCGGCAGAGCGTGGACCTCAGCTCGCCGGACGGCACCGGCACCACCATCCCGCTGGTCGTCGCGAACATGACCGCCATCGCGGGCCGCCGCATGGCCGAGACGGTGGCCCGGCGCGGCGGACTCGTCGTCATCCCGCAGGACATCCCGATCGAGGTCGTCACCGAGGTCGTCTCCTGGGTCAAGGGCCGCCACCTCGTCCTGGACACCCCGATCGTGCTGGCCCCGCACCAGACCGTCGCCGACGCGCTCGCCCTGCTGCCCAAGCGCGCGCACAACGCCGGTGTCGTCGTCGACGAGGACCACAAGCCGGTCGGCGTGGTCACCGACACCGACCTGTCCGGCGTGGACCGCTTCACCCAGCTCGAAGAGGTCATGTCCAAGGACCTGATCCTCATCGACGCGGACACGGACCCGCGCGAGGCCTTCAACACCCTCGACGGAGCCAACCGGCGCTACGCCCCCGCCGTGGACAAGGACGGCCGCCTGGCGGGCATCCTGACCCGCAAGGGCGCCCTGCGCGCCACCCTGTACACCCCGGCCACCGACGAGCGGGGCAGGCTCCGCATAGCCGCCGCCGTCGGCATCAACGGCGACGTGGCCGGCAAGGCCCGGCAACTGCTGGACGCCGGCGTCGACACGCTCGTCATCGACACCGCGCACGGGCACCAGGAGTCGATGATCGGCGCGCTGAAGCTGGTCCGCGACCTCGACCCGCGGGTGCCGATCGTCGCCGGCAACGTCGTCGCCGCCGCGGGCGTCCGCGACCTGATCGAGGCCGGCGCCGACATCGTCAAGGTCGGCGTGGGCCCCGGCGCCATGTGCACCACCCGCATGATGACCGGCGTCGGCCGGCCGCAGTTCTCCGCCGTCCTGGAGTGCGCCGCCGAGGCGAGGAAGTACGGCAAGCACGTGTGGGCCGACGGCGGTGTCCGCCACCCGCGCGACGTGGCGATGGCGCTCGCCGCCGGCGCGTCCAACGTGATGATCGGCTCCTGGTTCGCCGGGACCTACGAGTCCCCGGGCGACCTCCAGCACGACGCGGACGGCCGCCCCTACAAGGAGTCCTTCGGCATGGCCTCCGCGCGCGCCGTGCGCAACCGCACCTCCGAGGAGTCGGCGTACGACCGCGCCCGCAAGGCGCTGTTCGAGGAGGGCATCTCCACCTCCCGCATGTTCCTCGATCCCACCCGGCCCGGTGTCGAGGACCTGATCGACTCGATCATCGCGGGCGTCCGCTCCTCCTGCACCTACGCCGGGGCCGGATCGCTCGAGGAGTTCGCCGAGAAGGCCGTCGTCGGCGTCCAGAGCGCCGCCGGCTACGCCGAGGGAAAGCCGCTGCACGCCAGCTGGAGCTGACGGCCCCTCACCCCCGCCGACCCCGCCCCGGGACCGGCGGGGGCCGGTGCGCAACGGTCGAAAGCCCCCGCGCAACGAACATCCGCGTCCCCGTCGGCAACGCAATGATCTTGCGGGGGTGCGCAAGGTTGCTGCATTTCAGGAGCAACGAAGAACCTCGTAGGGTTACGCGCTGTACGTGTGTGGCGGGGACTCCGCTCGACGGGTCCCGGCTGTCGCGGGACGCCGTCGGTCCCCTGCCGCGGAAGACCGGCAGCGACAAAGGAGTCAGCGCGTGCTCGACCAAGGCGCACCCCCGCACAACGGCCGCCCCGCCGCCCCGCCGTCCCCTGGCCCCGTCGCGCGCCTGATGCGCCGCAAGCCCGTGGAACACCTGGTCGCGGAGGGTGGCCAGGGTGAGGGCGGCTCCCTGCGGCGGTCCCTCGGGCTGTGGCAGCTGACCATGATCAGCATCGGTGCCACCCTCGGCACCGGCATCTTCGTCGTCCTCGGCGAGGCCGTCCCCAAGGCCGGCCCGGCCGTCACGCTCTCCTTCGTCATCGCCGGTCTGACGGCCCTCTTCTCCGCCCTCTCCTACGCCGAACTGGCGGGCACCATCCCGGTCTCCGGCTCCTCCTACTCGTATGCGTACGCAACGATGGGCGAGCTGGTCGCCTGGGTCTGCGGCTGGTGCCTCATGCTGGAGTACGGGGTCTCGGTCGCCGCCGTCGCCGTCGGCTGGGGCGAGTACCTCAACGAACTCCTCGACGGCACCATCGGCGTCACCATCCCGGCCGCGCTCTCCGCCCCGCCCGGCGACGGCGGCGTCTTCAACCTGCCCGCGCTGATCGTCGTCCTGCTCGCCATGGCGTTCCTGATGGGCGGCGCCCGCGAGTCCGCCCGCGCCAACACGATCATGGTCGTCGTGAAGATCGGCGCGCTGGTGCTGTTCTGCGCCATCGGCGTCCAGGGCTTCCGCTCCGGCAACTACGAGAACTTCATGCCGCTCGGCATGGCCGGCGTCAGCGCCGCCGGGGCGACGCTCTTCTTCTCGTACATCGGCTTCGACGCCGCCTCCACCGCCGGCGAAGAGGCGAAGAACGCCCAGCGCGACCTGCCCCGCGCGATCCTGCTGTCGCTCGCCATCATCACCGCGCTGTACGTCCTGGTCGCCGCCGTCGCCGTGGGCGCCAAGCCCTGGCGGCAGTTCACCGACTCCGAGGCCACGCTCGCCCAGATCATGCGCGAGGTCACCGGCCAGAGCTTCTGGGGCACCCTGCTGGCGTTCTGCGCCGTCATCGCCATCGCGAGCGTCGTCCTGACCGTGCTCTACGGCCAGACCCGCATCCTGTTCGCCATGGCCCGGGACGGACTGGTGCCCAAGGTGTTCGGCAAGGTCAGCCCGAAGACCGGCACCCCCCGCGCCAACACCCTGATCGTCTCCCTCTTCTGCGGCGTGCTGGCCGCCGCGATCCCGCTCGGCCAGCTCGCCGACGCCACCAGCATCGGCACCCTGTTCGCCTTCGCGCTGGTCAACGTCGCCGTCGTGGTGCTGCGCCGGACGCGTCCGGAGATGCCCCGTACCTTCCGCGTGCCGCTGTCCCCGCTCATGCCGGCCCTCGGCTTCGTGTTCTGCCTGTGGATGATGGGCAGCCTGTCCACGATCACCTGGGTGGTCTTCGGTGTCTGGATGGCCGCCGGGCTCGTGTTCTACTTCCTGTACGGCCACCGCCGCTCCCGGCTCGCCGCCCCCGCCGCACCAGAAGCGAAGTGAACCACCCGCAGTGCTGAACGATCTCGACGAACGCATCGTGCACGCCCTCGCCGAGGACGCCCGCCGCTCCTACGCGGACATCGGCCAGCTCGTCGGCCTGTCCGCGCCCGCCGTGAAACGGCGCGTGGACCGGCTGCGCGCCACCGGGGCCATCACCGGGTTCACCGTACGGGTGGACCCGGCCGCCCTCGGCTGGGAGACGGAGGGGTTCGTCGAGATCTACTGCCGCAGCAACACCTCCCCGGAGACCATCCGGCGGGGCCTGGAGCGCTACCAGGAGGTCGTGGCCGCCTCCACCGTGACCGGTGACGCGGACGCGGTCGCCCAGGTCTTCGCCTCCGACATGCGCCATTTCGAGCGGGTCCTGGAACGCATCGCGGGGGAACCGTTCGTCGAGCGGACGAAGTCCGTGCTGGTGCTGTCCCCGCTGCTGCGCCGGTTCTCGTCGGGATCGCCCGCGTAGGGAGGCCCGTTCCGGCGTACGCTGACTCCATGCGGAGTCAGGATGATTCCGGATATATGCGGACCGTCTCCCCGGCTGATCCGTGCTTCCCCGTGTTCGTCGACTCCACCGGCAGGCGCGCGCGGATGCTCCGGCGCACCGGATACGGCGTGGCCGGGCTGGCGGCCGCGTACCTGATGGTGCTGGTACTGAGCCTCATGGGGGCGACCCCGTTCGCCCCGGGCGTCCTGCTGCCGCCCCTGCCCGGAGAGGCCACGGCCCCGTCGGCGCCGGACCGGGAAGGGGAACCGGACGACGGACCCCGGCCGCCCGGCGGTGTGCCCGACCCGGGGCGGAGCGACTTCGGCGGCGCCGGCACGGCGGTGGGCCCGGGCTCCCCGCCGGTTCCCCTGTTCACACCGCCCGGCGGTCCGCTCCTCGCCCCCGCGGCCCCGCTCGTCCCCGGTGGACCGGTGCCCCCGGTCCCGGCCGAACCGGTTTCCCCCACGACCGGCGTTCCTCCGGCACCGCAGGAGCCCGACGCCCCCGTCCCCGCTCCCGACGATCCGTCCGCACCCGGTCCCGGCACCGGAAGCGAGCCCGCCCCTGAACCGCCCCCGGACGGTCCGCCCCCGGGGACGGACGAGCCGCCCGCTTCGGAGCCCCCGCCGAAGACGCCCCCGCCCACCCCGCCCCCCGGTCCGTCCGAGCCGCCGCAGGCACCCTCCGACGCCCCGGACGGTGACGCGCCCGTGACCGGGACCCCCTGATGCGCCGCCGGCCGGTCCGTCCCCCGCCGGTGACACCCGGGCCGCGGCGGACCCGGGCGCCCCTGCCGTCCCGGCACCGCTTCCGCGTCGTCGTCCCACTCGTCCTGCTGGCCTTCGTCGTCTCGGTGCTCCTGGTCGAGGGATACACGACCCGGGGCTTCCCCGGGGACCAGGAGGGACGCGCCGGGAAACCGGCCACCGGCGTCCCCCGGGAGGTCACCGGCGGCGGCCCGGTCGTCGACACCACCCAGGACCCCCCGCGCACCTACCGGGCACCGGACAGAACGGTGGTCCTGACCTTCGACGACGGTCCCGACCCCGTCTGGACACCCCGGATCCGGGCCGTTCTCGACCGCCACGGCGCGCCCGGCACCTTCTTCGTCACCGGCCGGCAGGCCGTGCGCCACCCCGGAATCCTGCGGGATCTGATCCGCTCCGGTCACGAGATCGGGGTGCACACCTTCTCCCACCGGGACCTGGCCACCCTGTCCGCCGCCGAGACCGACCGCGAGCTGGCGCTGACCCAGCTCGCCCTCGCCGGAGCCGGGGGCGTCAACAGCTCGCTGCTGCGGATGCCCTACTCCTCGACCACCACGGCCCTGGACGGACCGGCCTGGTCCGTCGCCCGGCACCTGGGCGGGAAGGGCTACGTGCTGGCGTTCGTCGACCGGGACACCAGGGACTGGCGACGGCCGGGCGTGCGGGCGATCGCCGACGCGGCCACACCGGACGTGCCGGGCCGGGGAGCGGTCGTCCTCCTGCACGACTCGGGCGGGGACCGGTCGCAGACCGTCCGGGCGCTGGACATCCTGATCCCCCGGCTCCAGGCCCAGGGCTACCGCTTCACCACGATCGCCGGCCTCGTCGGCACCGACGGTCTCACCAGCCCCGTCGACACGGGAACCCTGTGGAAGGGCCGGGTGTTCGTGGCCGCCGTGGCCGTGTCCGACACGGCGGTGTCGGTCGTGGGCGTGCTGCTGCTGGTCGCCGGGGCGCTCGTCCTCGCACGGTGCGCGCTGATGCTGGTCCTCGCCCACCATCACGTCCACCGGCGCCCGCCCCCCGGCGCCGGCCGGCCCGTCACCCGGCCCGTCAGCGTCGTCGTCCCCGCGTACAACGAGAGACTGTGCATCGCCAAGACGCTCCGCTCGCTCGCCGCGAGCGATCACCCCGTGGAGATCATCGTCGTGGACGACGGTTCCGACGACGGCACCGCCGACGTCGCCGAGTCACTCGGCCTCCCGGGGACCACGGTGCTCCGCCGGCCGAACGGCGGAAAGGCGTCGGCCCTCGACGCCGGCGTCCGGCGGGCCTCCCACGACCTCGTCGTCATGCTCGACGCCGACACGGTCTTCGCCCCCTCGACCGTCCACCGCCTCGTCCAGCCGTTCGCCGACCCGGCCGTCGGCGCCACCGCAGGCAACGCCAAGGTGGGCAACCGCCGGGGCCTGCTGGGCCGTTGGCAGCACATCGAGTACGTGATGGGCTTCAACCTGGACCGCCGCACCTACGACCTGCTGCACTGCATGCCGACCGTCCCCGGCGCCGTCGGGGCCTTTCGCGTCACGGCCCTGCGGGACGCCGGGATGATGAGCGGCGACACCCTCGCCGAGGACACCGACATCACCATGGCCCTGCACCGGGCCGGGTGGGAGGTCCGCTACACCGAGGACGCGCTCGCCTGGACCGAGGCGCCGGCCACCCTGCGGCAACTGTGGCGCCAGCGCTACCGATGGAGCTACGGCACCCTGCAGGCCGCGTGGAAGCACCGGCACGCGCTGGTCGAGCGCGGCCACGCGGGACACTTCGGCCGCCTCGGGCTGCCCCTGCTGGCCGTCTTCCAGATCCTCACCCCGCTCCTCGCCCCGCTGATCGACCTGCTGACCGTCTACGGCCTGGTCTTCGGGAACCCGCTCCGCACGATGCTGGCGTGGACCGGTGTGCTGGCCGTGCAGACCCTCTGCGCGGCCTACGCCTTCCGCCTCGACGGTGAGAGCCTCCGGCCGCTGTGGACGCTCCCGCTGCAGCAGATCGTCTACCGCCAGCTCATGTACCTGGTGCTCGTCCAGGCCTGCCTCACCGCGGCCAACGGGTACCGGCTGCCCTGGCAACGCCTCAAGCGCAGCGGCGACGTCGTGCTGCCGCCCCGGCTCCCCGCCCGGGAGCGGTGAGCCGGGGCGGGGAAACACCGGGCGGGACCCCTCACGGCCGGTCTAGCATGAGGGTCATGACCTGGCGACATTGATCCACCGGCCGCGCCTCCCGAGGGCCGCCTCGGCCGCCGTACGTCCTCCACGTCCGGTGTCCGAACCGCCCCTACGGGAAGGCCTCATGACTCTCACGCCCACGCGTGCCACCGACGTCCGCGTGCGACGGCTGACGACCACGCTGTACGGCTACGCGTTCCTCGAAGACTTCGTCCTGCTCTACCCGGTGTACGCGCTGCTGTTCAGCGACACCGGCCTGTCCGTCGGGCAGATCTCCTCCCTGTTCGCCCTCTGGTCGGTGACCGGTGTGCTGCTGGAGGTCCCCTCCGGTGTCTGGGCCGACGCCGTCTCGCGCCGGCTGCTGCTGTGGCTCGGCCCGCTGCTCACCGCCGCCGGCTTCGCCCTGTGGGTGCTCGTCCCGTCGTACGGCGCCTTCGCCCTCGGCTTCGTGCTGTGGGGCGCCGGCGGGGCGCTCGGCTCCGGTGCGCTGGAGGCGCTGGTCTACGACGAGCTGGAACGGCTCGACGCGGCCGGCCGCTACGCCCGGATCATGGGCCGGGCCCGTGCGGCCGGGCTGGTCGCGGTGATGGCGGCGATGGGGCTCGCCGGCCCCGTGCTCACCCGGGGCGGCCACACCGCCGTCGGGGCCGCCAGTGTGCTGGTGTGCCTGCTGGCGGCGGCCACGGCGCTCCGGTTCCCCGAGCACCGCTCGCCGAAGACCGGGCACGGGAGCCGGACGGCGACCCTGCGCGCCGGGCTCGCCGGGGCCCGCGCCGACCGGTCGGTACGCGGGGCGCTGCTGCTCGTCCCGGCCGTCGGCGCGGTATGGGGCGCCCTCGACGAGTACACGCCCCTGCTGGTGCGGGAGACCGGGGCCGCCGACGGGACCGTCCCCTACCTGCTCCTGCTGATCTGGGCCGGCGCCACCGCCGGAAGCCTGCTGGCCGGTGAGGGCGAGCGGCTCGGCACGGCCGGACTCGCCGCGCTGCTGGCCGGCTCCGGTCTCGCCCTGGCCGCCGGCGCGGCCGACGGCACCCCCTGGGGGCTGGGGCTCGTCGCCCTCGCCTTCGGCGGCTTCCAGGCGGCGACGGTGCTGGCCGACGCCCGTCTCCAGCGGCGCATCGAGGACACCGGCCGGGCCACCCTCACCTCGGTGGCGGGCCTGGGCACGGAACTGGCGACGGTGGCGGTCTACGGCGGCTACGCGCTGATCGCCTCGGGCGGCGCCCACAGCACCGCTTTCGCGGTGTTCGCGGTGCCCTACCTGGCGACGGCGGCCATGCTGTTCACCGGGGCCGTCAGGGCACGCCGCGAGTGAGGACCCGCCGTAGCGCTCACGGTGGGTGGGTCGGGGGTGTCCGTCCTCGGACCGGCGCGGATCACGTCACTTGGAGGGGGTGCGGGGCGCGGACACGCCGGCCACTGCGGGCGACCACCCCCGCCCCGTCCCCTTCCCGCCGCAGGCGGCTGCGCCCACCCACCGCGGGCAGTCGTGACGCCGCCCCGCCGTTCCCGCGGGCAGTCGTGCCGCTGGGGCGGCACGGGTGGGCGCGACGGCACCCCGCAAGCGCCGGGCCGCGCAACCCCACCCCCGGCCCACACAACATGGGGCACCCATACGGCACCGGGTCACGCACCCCACACGGCACCCGGCCACGCGAACCCACCGCCCATCGCGGAAGCGACAAGCGCCGCACAACGAATCGCCGCCACCCCCACCCCGCACGCAACAAACCCCTCACCGACGCGCAACGGCTCCGCCTTGTCCCCCCGAGCCGCCCGCCCGTACCGTCTATCCGACCCCCCGAAACCCCCGCGTACCGGTGAGGAACACGCATGCGCACCGCCCTGCTCCAGAGCTCCGGCCGCCCCGGATCCGTCGCCGAGAACCTCAAGGTCCTCGACGAGGCGGCCGCCCGTGCCGCCGCCGCGGGCGCCGGGCTGCTCGTCACCTCGGAGCTGTTCCTCACGGGGTACGCGATCGGTGACGACCTCGGCCGGCTCGCCGAGCCCGCCGACGGCGACGCGGCAGACGCGATCGCGGAGACCGCCACCCGGCACGGCCTCGCGATCGCCTACGGCTACCCCGAGCGGGACGGCGAGCGCGTCTTCAACTCCGTACAGCTGATCTCCGCCGTCGGCACCCGTCTCGCGAACTACCGCAAGACCCACCTCTACGGCTGCTTCGAGCGGGACCACTTCACCCCGGGAGAGCGAACCGTCGTGCAGGCCGAGCTCGACGGCCTCACCATCGGCCTGATGATCTGCTACGACGTCGAGTTCCCGGAGAACGTGCGCGCCCACGCGCTGGCCGGCACCGACCTCCTCCTGGTGCCCACGGCACAGTTGCACCCGTTCCAGTTCGTCGCCGAGTCCGTCGTACCGGTGCGGGCGTTCGAGAACCAGATGTACATCGCGTACGTCAACAGGGTCGGCCGGGAGGGCGAGTTCGAGTTCGTGGGCCTGTCCACGCTCGCCGCCCCCGACGGAGTCGCCCGCACCCGGGCCGGCCGCACCGAGGAACTCGTCGTCGCCGACGCCGACCCCGTCCTCCTCGCCGCGTCCCGTGAGAACAACCCGTATCTGACCGACCGCCGCCCCGGCCTGTACGGGTCCCTCGTCTGAGCCCCCGCCCCCACCTCCGCTTCACCTGTGCAAGGAGTCCGTACCCCATGACGTCCACCGTGCCCAACGCGATCGAGCACGCCGACGAGCAGCAGCCGCCGATCACCATGTTCGGCCCGGACTTCCCGTACGCGTACGACGACTTCCTCGCCCACCCGGCGGGCCTCGGACAGATACCGGCGACCGAGCACGGCACCGAGGTCGCCGTCATCGGCGGCGGCCTGTCCGGCATCGTCGCCGCGTACGAGCTGATGAAGATGGGCCTCAAGCCGGTCGTGTACGAGGCGGACCGGATCGGCGGCCGGCTGCGCACCGTCGGCTTCGACGGGTGCGACGACTCCCTGACCGCCGAGATGGGCGCGATGCGTTTCCCGCCGTCCTCCACGGCGCTCCAGCACTACATCGACCTGGTCGGACTGCAGACCCGTCCCTTCCCCAATCCCCTCGCCGAGGCGACACCGTCCACCGTCGTCGACCTCAAGGGCGAGTCGCACTACGCCGAGACCCTCGACGACCTGCCCCAGGTCTACCGGGACGTCGCCGACGCCTGGGGCAGGTGCCTCGAAGAGGGCGCCGACTTCTCCGACATGAACCGCGCCCTGCGCGAGCGCGACGTCCCCCGCATCCGGGAGATCTGGGCGAAGCTGGTCGAGAAGCTCGACAACCAGACCTTCTACGGTTTCCTCTGCGACTCCGAGGCCTTCAAGTCCTTCCGCCACCGCGAGATCTTCGGCCAGGTCGGCTTCGGCACCGGCGGCTGGGACACCGACTTCCCCAACTCCATCCTGGAGATCCTCCGTGTCGTCTACACCGAGGCCGACGACCACCACCGCGGCATCGTCGGCGGCTCCCAGCAGCTGCCCCTGCGCCTGTGGGAGCGCGAGCCGGAGAAGATCGTCCACTGGCCGTACGGCACCTCGCTGAAGTCCCTGCACCAGGACGGCGAGCCCCGCCCGGCGGTCACCCGGCTCAACCGCACCGCCGGCAACCGGATCACGGTGACGGACGCCGACGGGGACATCCGTACCTACCGGGCGGCGATCTTCACCGCCCAGTCCTGGATGCTGCTCTCGAAGATCGCCTGCGACGACTCGCTCTTCCCGATCGACCACTGGACCGCCATCGAGCGCACCCACTACATGGAGAGCTCCAAGCTCTTCGTGCCGGTGGACCGGCCGTTCTGGCTGGACAAGGACGAGGAGACCGGCCGGGACGTCATGTCGATGACGCTCACCGACCGCATGACGCGCGGCACGTACCTCCTCGACGACGGCCCGGACAAGCCCGCCGTCATCTGCCTCTCCTACACCTGGTGCGACGACAGCCTGAAGTGGCTGCCGCTGTCCGCGAACGAGCGGATGGAGGTCATGCTGAAGTCGCTCGGCGAGATCTACCCGAAGGCCGACATCCGGAAGCACATCATCGGCAACCCGGTGACCGTCTCCTGGGAGAACGAGCCCTACTTCATGGGCGCGTTCAAGGCCAACCTGCCCGGCCACTACCGTTACCAGCGCCGCCTGTTCACCCACTTCATGCAGGAGGCGCTGCCGGAGGACAAGCGGGGCATCTTCCTCGCCGGCGACGACATCTCCTGGACGGCCGGCTGGGCGGAGGGCGCCGTCCAGACCGCTCTGAACGCGGTCTGGGGCGTCATGCACCACTTCGGCGGCGAGACCGACCCGACCAACCCGGGCCCCGGCGACCTCTACGACGAGATCGCCCCGGTGGAGCTCCCCGAGGACTGAGCCCGCCTCCCCGCCGCCGGGTCAGTCCGGCAGCGGGGTGAGCAGCATGCGGCCGGCGAAGCCCACCGCCGTGTCCAGGCGTTCGGTGAACTCCCCGGCGATGTCCGGCAGTCCGCGCAGCGCCCACAGGGCGCGGGCCGCCGTCCAGGCCGCTTCCCGGGCGCGTTCCAGGCTCCACGCGCCCAGCAGATGGGTCAGCGGGTCGGCGATCCGCAGCAGTTCGGGACCCGGTGTCAGCTCCTCGCGGATCCGGTCCTCCATCGAGAGGAGGAGTTCGCCCACCTGGTCGAACTCGTCCTCCAGGTCGACGGGTTCGCAGGCGAGCGTACGGCAGGTGTCCACGACGGCGAGCGCGAGATCGTGGCCGATGTGCGCGTTGACGCCCGCGAGGGCGAACTGCAGCGGACGTACACCGGGGTGCCGGCGGAACTGGAACAGCGGACGCCAGCAGGCCGGTGGCAGCCGCTCCCGCGACACCGCGTCCACCGCCGCCAGATAGCGCTCCGCGAACCGCACGTCCAGCGCGATCGCCGCCCGCGCGTCCGGGAACCGGCCCGCGTCGATCCGCCGGTCCACGGCCTCCGTGACGGCGAGGTAGACACGGTTGAACACCGCGACCCCGTCCCGCGCGGGCAGGGCCGCGTCGAGGGCGCGCATACGGGAGACGACCCCGTCCACGGCGGTGAGGACTTGTTCGCATCGCACCATGAGCGCAGAGTCGCACCTTTAGGGTGGCGTCAGTGGCGGCGGGCCCGGCGCTTCCCCGGAACGGGGGAACGCGCCCGTCGTGGGGGAGGGGGAGCAGTACTGTGTCAGGCTCGCGTGCCCAGCGCCTGTCCGCGCGGAGGGCCGAGCGACGGCGTGCCGTCCGGCGCGGCACGATGGTCGCGGCGGCCTCCGTGGTGGTCGCGGTCGGCACCGTCACGGGGATGATGTCGGCGGTCGGCGACGGACGCGGCGTGGACGAGGCACGCCCCGAGGTGACCTCCTCGCCCCGCCTGGAACCGCTGTCCGTCGTGCCGTCGCTCCCGCCCTCGCCTTCGCCCTCCCCGTCGGCGACGACGTCCCCTTCTCCCACGGCCGGTCCGGCGAAGAAGGCGAGCCCGAAGGCGTCCGCGTCCGGGACCGGGAAGAAGCGGCGGACCGCCCCCGTGTCCACCCGCCTCTACCGCCACCCCGACTCCCAGGTCCTGGACTGGGTGCGGACCCACCCCGACGACCCGCGCCGCGCGGTCATCGAGTCCCGGATAGCCGACCGGCCGGCGGCCGTGTGGTTCGCGGACCATTCCCCGGAGTCGATCACCTCCCGGGTGCGTGCCGTGACGTCGGGCGGCGCGGCACGGGGCCGGACACCGGTCCTCGTGCCGTACGCGATCCCCGACCGCGACTGCGGCGGGCACTCCGAGGGCGGGGCGCCCGATCTGGCGGCCTACGACGCCTGGATCGACCGGTTCGCCGCCGGACTGGGCGACGGAGAGGTCATCGTGATCCTGGAGCCCGACGCGATCGCCCAGTCCGAGTGCCTCTCCGCCGGCCGGCGCGCCGACCGTTTCGCCTCGCTGGCCCGGGCCGGCCGGGTGCTGAAGGACGCCAACCCCCGGGCGCGGGTCTACTTCGACGCCGGGCACTCCGGCTGGCGCGCGCCCGCCGAGCAGGCCGCCCTGCTGCGGCAGGCCGGGGCCGCCTCGGCCGCCTCCTCCGACGGCGTCTTCAGCAACGTCTCCAACTTCCACGCCACCGCCGACGAGGTCGCCTACGACCGTGCCGTGCTCGACGCCCTCGGCGGACCGCCGGGCCTCGGCGCGGTGATCGACACCAGCCGCAACGGCAACGGCGCCCCGGCGGACGGCGCGTGGTGCGACCCGGCGGGCCGCAAGCTCGGCCGGACCCCGACGCTGAGCACCGGGGAGGCCGGCATCGACGCCTACCTGTGGGTGAAGCTGCCGGGGGAGTCCGACGGCTGCAAGGGGGCGCCGGGCACCTTCACCCCGTCGTACGCCTACGACTTGGCGCGCTGATCACCCTCGGTGCCGTCGGTGTCGTAGGAGGACGTGCCCTCGTCGAGCAGCGGTTCCTGCGTCTTGAGGTGGGCGGGCGCGAAGGCGCGCAGCGCGTGGTAGCCGGTGATGACGACCAGCGTGCCGAGCGCGATGCCGCTGAGCGAGAAGGTGTCGGTGAACTCCATCGAGACGTTGCCGACGCCGATGATGATGCCCGCCGCGGCCGGCACCAGGTTCAGCGGATTGCGCAGGTCCACCTTGGCGTTGGTCCAGATCTGCGCGCCGAGCAGGCCGATCATGCCGTACAGGATGACGGTGATCCCGCCGAGGACCCCGCCCGGGACGGCCGCCACGACCGCGCCGAACTTCGGGCAGACGCCGAACAGCAGGGCGAAGCCGGCGGCGGCCCAGTAGGCGGCCGTGGAGTAGACGCGGGTCGCGGCCATCACGCCGATGTTCTCGGAGTAGGTGGTGTTGGGCGGGCCGCCGACCGCGGTGGACAGCATGGAGCCGACGCCGTCGGCGGAGATGGCCGTGCCGAGCTTGTCGTCGAGGTTGTCGCCGGTCATCTCGCCGACCGCCTTGACGTGCCCGGCGTTCTCGGCGATCAGCGCGATGACCACCGGCAGGGCGACCAGGATCGCCGACCACTCGAAGGACGGGCCGTGCAGGGTCGGCAGGCCGATCCAGTCGGCCTGGCCCACGCCGGACAGGTCCAGACGCCAGTGGTCGGTGACCTTGCCGCTCGCGTCCGCCGAGTGGATCTTCCCGAAGATCCGGTCGAGCGCCCAGGACAGGACGTATCCGAAGACCAGCCCGAGGAAGATCGCGACGCGGGACCAGAAGCCGCGCAGGCAGACCACGGCGAGCCCGGTGAACAGCATCACGGACAGGGCGGTCCACTGGTCCTGCGGCCAGTAGGTGGAGGCGGTCACCGGCGCCAGGTTGAAGCCGATCAGCATCACCACCGCGCCGGTCACGATCGGCGGCATCGCGGCGTGGATGATCCGCGCCCCGAAGCGCCGTACCGCGAGACCCACCAGGAACAGCGCGGCCCCCACCACGAACACCGCGCCGGTGACGGTGGCGCTGGAGCCGCCCTGGGCCCGGATGACCGCGGCGACGCCGACGAAGGAGAGCGAGCAGCCCAGGTAGCTGGGCACCCGGCCGCGCGTGGCCAGCAGGAAGACGATCGTCGCGACGCCCGACATCATGATCGCGAGGTTGGGGTCGAGACCCATGAGCACCGGCGCGACGAAGGAGGCGCCGAACATCGCCACGACGTGCTGGGCGCCCAGTCCGGCCGTGCGGGGCCAGGAGAGCCGTTCGTCGGGGCGGACCACCGCGCCGGGGGCCGGGGTGCGTCCGTCGCCGTGCAGTTTCCACCGGACGCCGAGATTCATGGGCTGTCGCTTTCGTCGTACGTGCAGCGTGTCCGGACCATTGTGCGGGCTGGGCAGCGGTGCTTCGGACAGGTGGACGGGCGTGGCCGACCCGGCTGAGCGTCTGCTTAGGATGAGGACGCGCCGCTGTTCGATGTAAGCGGCACTCATCCCGTACGTCCCAGGAGTCCCGCCCGTGACCGCCGAAGCCCCGCTCGCCCCCGCCCTGCTCCACGGGCGGCTGATCCCCGTGACCGTCCACTTCGACGACCTCGACGCGCTGGGGCTGCTGCACAACGCCCGCTATCCGCTGCTCGTCGAGCGGGCGTGGACCGAGCTGTGGCAGGAGAAGGGCGTCCGCTTCGACGGCGACTGGGCGGCGGCCGGCGACGCCTGCAACGCGGTCCGGGAACTGCGCATCGGCTACGAGGCCCCGGTGACCCGCGCCGGTACGTACGCGGTCCACCTGTGGCTGGAGCGGCTCGGCAGGACCGGACTGACGTACGGCTTCCGCTTCTGCTCGCAGGACGGGGAAGTGACCTACGCGCGGGGCAGCCGGGTGCTGGTGCGGCTGGACGCCACGACCCTGCGCCCGGCGCCCTGGAGCGAGACGTTCAGGGACGGGGCTCGGGAACTGCTGCTTCCGGACGCGTGATCTTCGTACGGTCTCCCGCGCGCAGCACGCCGGCGAAGCCCGCGATGCCGCACGACAACACCGTCACCAGGACGAACGACACCATCAGGCTGGTCGCCTGGGCCAGCAGGCCGATCGCGCTCGGGGCGACCAGGCCCGAGGTGTAGGTGATGGTCGCGACGCCCGCGATGGCCAGGCTCGGGTTGGAGCCGCTGCGGCCGGCGGCGGCGAAGCACAGCGGCACGACCACCGCGATGCCGAGCCCCATCAGCGCGAACCCGCCCATCGCCACCGCGGGGTGCCCGGCGAACACGATCAGCAGTCCGCCCAGCAGGGCGACGGCGCCGCTCGCGCGGACCGTGCGCACGGCGCCGTAGCGGTCCACCACGTGGTCGCCGGCGATCCGGGCGAGGGCCATGGTGAGCGTGAAACCGGTGGTGCAGGCGGCCGCGAGACCGGCCGAGGTCTCCAGTTGGTCGCGCAGATAGACCGCCGACCAGTCCAGGCTCGCGCCCTCGGCGAACACCGCGCAGAAGCCGATCGCGCCGATGAGCAGCGCGGAGCGGGGCGGCAGCGCGAACCGCGGCGGCGGCTCCTCGTCCGCGGCGGGCTGCAGGTCGAGCACCCAGGTGCAGGCGGTCACGCCCATCACCGTCAAGGCGGCGGCCGCGAGCGCGTGGTGCAGTCGGGCGTCCGTGCCCAGATGGGCGGCGAGCGTGCCGGCCGCCGAGCCGACCAGGGCGCCGGCGCTCCACATGCCGTGCAGCCCCGACATGATCGACTTGTCGAGCCGGTTCTCCACCTCCACGCCCAGCGCGTTCATCGCCACGTCGGACATGCCGGCCGTGGCGCCGTAGACGAACAGGGCCAGGCAGAGGGTGAGCAGGTTCGGGGCGATCGACGGCAGGGTCAGCGCGAGCGTCCACAGCGCGATCAGGCCGCGCAGCGCCGTGCGGGCGCCGAAGCGGTGGCTGATGCTTCCCGCGAGCGGCATCGCGAGGGACGCCCCGAGCGCGGGGAAGGCGAGCGCGAGACCCAACTGCCCGGCGCTCACCCCGGCGTGGTCCTGGATCCAGGGGACGCGGGTGGCGAACGAGCCGGTGACGGCGCCGTGTACGGCGAACACGGCGGCCACGGCGTACCGCGCCCGCCTCACGTCGCGCTGCTGATGGACCACTGCGCTCATCGTCCCGCCCCTCCCGGCCGTCGGTTTCCGTATGCGCCGCCGTAAACTATCAGGAACCCTGCCTGAAAGATATGGGGTATCCGGGGACGGAGCATGCGCCGGCCGGCCCCGCCGATCTGGAAGGATCCCGGCATGGCCGCATCCCCGAGCACCGCCAGAGCCATCAACGACCGGCTCGCCCTGCGTCTGCTCCAGCAGGAAGGCCCGCTGACCGCGGGACGGTTGAAGCAGCTGACCGGACTGTCCCGGCCGACCGTCGCCGACCTCGTCGAGCGGCTCACCGCCGCCGGGCTCATCGCGGTGGCCGGCGAGGCGGGGGAGCAGCGGCGCGGCCCCAACGCCAAGCTGTACGGCATCGTCGCGGACCGGGCGCACCTGGCCGCGCTGGACGTCCGCACCGAGGGCGTCACCGTGGTCGTGTCCGACCTCGTCGGCGAGGTGCTGGCCGAGGCCGCCCTGCCCATCACCGGGGAGACGGGCACCGGACCGGCGGTCGAACAGGCGGTCGCGCTGGTCGAGCGGACGGCGAAGGAGGCGGGCGCCGACCGGCTGCACACCGTCGGGATCGGCGCCCCCGGGCTGATCGACCCCGCGAGCGGCGAACTGCGCGACTCCACGGGCCTGCCCGAGTGGCACCGGCGCCTGGTCGCCGTACTCCAGGAACGGTTCCCCGAGGCCCGGGTCAGCGTGGAGAACGAGACCAACCTCGCCGCGCTGGCCGAGCAGCGCGACGGAGCGGCCCGCGACCGGGACACCTTCGTCCTGCTGTGGCTGGGCCACGGCACCGGCGCCGCCGTGATCCTCGACGGCACCCTGCGCAGGGGCGCCTCCGGCGGCACGGGCGAGATCGGCTTCCTCCCGGTCCCGGGCACCCGCGGTCTGCCCTCGGCCACCGACTGCGGGGGCGGCTACCACTCCCTGGTGGGGGCGGCGGCGGTCGCGGAGCTGGCGGAGGAGTACGGCGTCGTGGCGGAGACGGGCATCGAGCCGCCGGCGGCGGGCGCGGTACGGACGGCCGTCGCGTCGGCCGGCCCCGCCTCCCCGGAGGCACGCTTCCTCGACACCCTGGCCGACCGGATCGCGGTGGGCGTCGCCTCGGTGGTCGCGCTGCTCGACCCCGGCCACGTGGTCCTGGGCGGCGAGATCGGCCAGGCCGGCGGCGAGACACTCGCCGCGCGGGTACGGGACCGCCTGGCCGCCCTGTCCCCCCTGCCCGCCGACGTACGGCCCAGCACCCTGGGCGGCGGCGCGGTACTCCGCGGAGCCCTCCTGACGGCCCGCGACCGGGCCCAGGACGAACTGTTCGGCGTACCCGAGCACTGAGGAGCCCCGGCAGCGCCCTGAAGGGGCGCGGGACCGTACCGGTGTGCGGCTACCGCCGCGTGGGCGCGGCCGGCCACGACGGCGCCGCGGACGATCGACGGCACCGCACCGCACGTTCGGCGGAGCGCCCGGCCCCCGCTCACGGCCCGGCCGCCGGCCGTTGGAGGTCATCAACCGGGCCGGTGCTCACCCTGTCCGGTTGCGGACGGCCCGCCCGCGTGCCCGCTCCAGGGGCGGGCAGGAGGCGGACGTCCCGCTCACCGGCGGCCGGCGCGCACCGCACACCGCTTCGCCAGGTACTCGTCGAACGTGCCCTTGCCGACCGCTCGCTCCGGGGCGAGGTGGCCGCCCGCGCGGAAGGCGTCGTAGGACGCGCCGCGCAGCGGGACCTTCACCACCGCGCGGCGGCGGCCCGTGGCCTTCAGATACGCGCGGGCCAGGGAGTCGAACGTCCGGACCTCCGGACCGCCCATGTCGTCGACGCGGCCCGCCGGCGCGCCCTGGGCCAGCTCGGCCAGGCGGTCCGCGACCTCCGTGACGTCGACCGGCTGGTCCTTCACCCGGGCCGGCAGCAGCAGGACCGGCATCCTGGCCATGACCTGGAGGACCGTGAACACCAGGTCGTGGAACTGGGTGGCGCGCAGCACCGTCCAGCCCAGCCCCGACTCCTCGACCAGCCGCTCCACGGCCAGCTTGGATGTGTAGTAGCCGAACGGCACCCGGTCGACACCGACGATCGAGATGTACACGAGGTGTCCGACCCCGGCCCGCCGGGCCGCCGCGATCAGGTTCCGCGCGGCCTCCTCGTCGCCACCGCGCGCCGATGTCGCGCAGTGCACGATCGTGTCCACGCCCGTGACGGCCTCGTCCAGCGCCGGCCCGCCTTCGCGCAGATCGACGGCGTACGGCTGAGCGTGCCGGCTGAGCCCCCGTACCTCGTGTCCGCCCGCCCGCAGCCGCGCGACGATGTGCCGGCCGAGCGTTCCGGTACCGCCGGTCACCAGGATCGTGCTCATGCTGTTCCGTCCCTCCGGGCACCCGGCGCTCCCCGACGGAGCGCCCCGCGTCTGCTGGGACGGATCGACCACCGCCGGACGTGACATCGGTCCGGGGACCCGCCCCCCGTACGGAGTCCAGCTTCTCCGGGTCCGGCACCGGGCGCATCCGCGCGTGGTGAGGCCCGGCGGCGGGCAAGGGCCGTCGTCACCGCCGCCGGGCCGGTCCGTGAGGGTCAGCAGGCTCCCTGGTCCCGCCACACTCCCCATTCGCCGGTGGTGCCGGGCTCCTCGCCCTTCGTCCACCACTGCGCCTTCCAGACGTGGCCTCCGTGGGACACCACGCTGCCTCCGCCGTACGCGGCCGAGGCGTCCCAGACCGGGTCCGCGCAGTCGCCGGGCGGCGTCGTGGGCGGGTCGGTCGGCGTCGTGCCGCCGCCCGGCTCGACGACGGTCGTCCCGCGCGCCAGGTCCCCGGCGAGGGCGTACGCCCTGCCGCCGATCGTCACCGTCCAGTTCGACGGGGTCGACACGGGCAGGTAGTAGGTGAACGACAGGTCGACGGTCGCGCCCGGCGCCAGCGACTGCCACGCCGGCAACTTCAGCGACACCCGGTGGAAGTCGCCCTTCAGGCCGCCCACGTTGCCGCCCGTGTGGTCGCTGCTGATGACCTCGGTGCCGAAACCGGACTGGTCGGAGGCGTTCCCCGGAGCCGAGGTCGCGTAGTCGAACCGGAACTCCGTGCCGCCCGGCAGCGCGGTCCTCGTGTGGTTCGTGATCCGCAGCTCGGGCGTGATCGGGTAGTTGGAGTCACCCAGCTTGAAGTCCGTGAACTCCACGTCCACGTTCACGGCCTCCGCCGGCAGGTCCGCGTTCGACTTCTTCGCGCCGTACGGCGCGGCCGACTTGAACCTCTCGTACATCAGCGAGGTGAGCGTGTCGCCCGTCTCGTACTGGCCCTTGGCGGCGTTCCGGTCGTAGTCGCCGGCCAGCTCCCAGATCATGGTGCCGCCGATGCCGCGGTCCACGACGTAGTCGGCCTTGGCCCCGACCGACTGCTCGTCCTCGGTGGAGAGGAAGACCCTCTTCTCGGCGTTCCACAGCCAGGGGGCGGCCAGCGTCGGGTCGTACTTGCGGGCGTACGTGCCCGTCAGCTTCGTGTCCGCCGGGAAGCCGTAGTCGGTGACGTAGTCGCCGACGATTCCCTTCTCGAGGTTCTTGGCGTGCCACATCGGGTTGGAGCCCGCCGGGGACTCCCTGCCGTCGGTGTCGAGGTCGTGCCAGAGGTTGTCGATGCCGACGGCGCCGTCACCGCACCTGGTCAGACCGGAGCCCGCCGGGCAGGAGGAGGCGGACGCCCTGCCCCACAGGCCGTCGGTCCCGCCCTGGACGTTCCTGTGGCCGCGGGTGTAGTACGGCAGGCCGATGTTGATGCGGCCGGCCGACAGGGAGCCGCGGAAGTAGTGGTAGGCCCAGTCGGTGTTGAGGTAGCCGATGCCGCCGTACTGGGCGCTGCCGTAGACGTTCGCGGCGGCCAGCTCGGCGTCCTTGCCGTCGTCGAACAGGGAGGCGTTCGGGCCGGCGTACTCGTTCCAGGCGCCGTGCAGGTCGTACGACATGATGTTGACGTAGTCCAGGTACTTCTGGACCTGGAAGGTCTCCATGCCGCGCAGCAGGTAGCCGGACGAGGGGGCGGCCACGGTGAGCATGTAGTGCCTGCCGTCCGCCGCGCCCGCGCGGTCCAGCTTCTCGCGCAGCGTCTTCATCAGCGCCGCGTAGCCCTTGACGAGACCGGCCCGGCGGGCGCCCGCGAAGGACCAGTCGAGCGGGTTGCCCGCGTCCTTCATCGTCGTCGGGTACTCGTAGTCGATGTCGACGCCGTTGAAGCCGTACGTCCGGATGAAGTCGACCGCCGAGTCGGCGAAGGTGCCGATGCCGGCCTGGTTGACCGAGCCGTCGGCGTTGGTGGCCGTCGAGTAGAAGCCGCCGGAGTCCACCCGGTTTCCGCCGTCGTCGAAGTAACCGCCGGTCTCGGCCCAACCACCCACCGAGATCAGCGTCTTGACGTCCGGGTGCTGCTTCTTGAACTTGTTGAGCAGGTTGAAATGGCCCTGGTAGGGCAGGTGCGGGTCCATCTCCGCGCCGGCCACGCCCGGCCAGGTCATCCCGGTCGCCGGGTTGGTGGCGCTGTCCGAGCCGACGGAGATCTTGTTGCCCTTGTCGATGTGCGCGAACGCGTAGTTGATGTGGGTGATCTTGTCCCAGGGGATGTCGGACGCGAGGTAGGCGGGCTTCCCGTCCTTGCCGGTGCGCCAGCCGGTGAAGTAGCCGATCACCCGGCGCTGGTGGTCGGCACCCATCTTCTCCCGGCCGGCCGAGTCGTAGACCGAGCAGTACGGGACGTCGACGCCCAGCGTCGAGTACAGCCCGTCGGGACGACAGGACTCCTGGTCGGCGGCGTGCGAGACGGTGGCCGGGAGGGCGGCGAGCAGCAGGCCGGCGACGGCGGCGGAGGCGAGCAACGCGGGTCTCGCTCCGGGGCGTGAGGGGGACGGCACAGGGGGTCCTCTCCGGGGAAGTTGGCTCGGACCCTAAGAGGACTAGACCAAAGCGTCAATAGGTATGGACCAATTGGGCGGGCCGTCAAGGAAGCTTCCCGGCGGGGGAGTTGCTCCTCGCGCGACCCTCGGCGGTCTCCGTGTCACTTCCTGTGAGCCACTCCACACTCCTCGCCCGCATGGAGTGCGGCCGGCCGTGGCACACTGGCCCTGTACCAGTAGCAGCGCACTCCGGGGTCGGTGAAAGTCCGAACCGGCGGTTACAGTCCGCGACCCGGTCGCCTCCAGTGGCCGGTTGACCAGGTGAAATTCCTGGACCGACGGTTAAAGTCCGGATGGGAGGCAGTGCGCGGCGGGCGGGCATCCATGCGCGCCGCCGTACCGGTTCGCCCTCTGGGCGGGCTCTGTCCGGCGTCGCCCCGGTGTCGTCGTCCGCGGTTTCTGTCGTCATCGACAGCCCCGGAGTCCGTGCCCGAAGAGGCAGGAGGACCCGGGAAGTGTTCACCGGAATCGTCGAAGAGCTGGGCGAGATCACCGCCGTCGAGACCCTCGACGACGCCTGTCGCTTCCGGCTGCGCGGCCCCGTCGTCACCGAAGGCGCGAAGCACGGCGACTCCATCGCCGTCAACGGTGTCTGCCTCACGGTCGTCGAGCACGAGGGCGACGAGTTCACCGCCGACGTCATGGCGGAGACCCTGAAGCGCTCCAGCCTCGGCGTCCTCGCCGTCGGCTCCCGCGTCAACCTCGAACGCCCCACGGCCGTCGGCTCCCGCCTCGGCGGCCACATCGTCCAAGGACACGTCGACGGCACCGGCGAGATCCTCGGGCGCGAGCCGTCGGAGAACTGGGAGATCGTGAAGATCTCCCTCCCCACCGGCCTCTCCCGCTACGTCGTGGAGAAGGGCTCCATCACCGTCGACGGCATCAGCCTCACCGTCGTCGACGCCGGGCCCGACTTCTTCACCGTCAGCCTGATCCCCACCACGCTCGCCCTGACGACCCTGGGTCTCAAGCAGCCCGGCGATCCGGTCAACCTCGAGGTGGACGTCATCGCCAAGTACGTCGAGCGGATGCTCGGCGACCGCGTCACCGGTGAGGGGGCTTCCCGGTGAACTGGCTCAACTCCGAGGCCTTCACCCTCTTCGACCAGCACATCAAATGGTCGGACATGCTCGGCAACGTGATCGGTCTGATCGCCCTCGCCCTCGGCTGGCGCCGCTCCCTGTGGACCTGGCCCGCCCAGTTCGTCTCCGGTCTGATCCTCTTCGCCGCCTTCTCCACCGCCCACCTCTCGGGCAGCGCGGGCAAGCAGGTCGTCGTCATGCTGGTCGCCGCCTGGGGCTTCTGGCAGTGGAACCGCGGCCGGCGACAGGCGCAGGACGGCTCCGTCGCCGTACGGTTCGCGACGTGGCGCGAGCGCGCCGCACTGCTGACCGGGGCCGCCCTCGGCACCCTCGCCGTCGGCGGGCTGTTCACCCTCTACCCGTCCCTGTCCTGGGACCCCTGGCCGGACGCCTACATCTTCGTCGGCACCATCGTCGCCATGTACGCGCAGGCCCGCGGCATGGTCGAGTTCTGGTTCGCCTGGCTGCTCGTCGACCTCGTCGGCGTCCCCCTGAACTTCGCCAACGGCTTCGCCTTCTCCGGCTTCGTCTACGTCATCTACGGCGCGCTCGTCCTGTGGGGACTGCGCGACTGGTGGCTGCGCTCCCGCGACGCGCGGCCCACTCTGGAAGGAGCGCCCGCATGAGCACGGCACCGATCCTGTACAGCACCGACGGCGTCGAGGACCTCCTGCTCGACCCGGTCGAGCAGGCGATCGCCGACATCGCGGCCGGCCGCCCGGTCGTGGTCGTCGACGACGAGGACCGCGAGAACGAGGGCGACCTCGTCGTCGCCGCCGAGAAGGCCACCCCCGAGATCGTCGCCTTCATGATGAGCGAGTGCCGCGGCCTGATCTGCGCCCCCATGGAGGGCGAGGAACTGGACCGGCTGCGCCTCCCGCAGATGGTCGACGACAACACCGAGTCGATGAAGACCGCGTTCACCGTCTCCGTCGACGCCTGTGCCGCCCACGGCGTGACCACCGGCATCTCCGCCGCCGACCGCGCCACCACGCTCCGACTGCTGGCGAGCGGCACCGCCGAACCCACCGACCTCGTCCGCCCCGGCCACGTCTTCCCGCTGCGCGCCCGCCCCGGCGGCGTGCTCGTACGCAACGGACACACCGAGGCCGCCGTCGACCTGGCCCGCCTCGCCGGCCTGCGCCCGGCCGGCGCCATCGTCGAGATCGCCGGCGAGGACGGCACCATGCTCCGGCTGCCCGAGCTGATCCCCTTCGCCCGCAAGCACGGCCTGACGATCATCTCCATCGAGGACCTGATCGCCTACCGCCGCTCCGCCGAACCCACCGTCCGCCGCGAGGCCGAGGTCCATCTGCCCACCTCCCACGGCACCTTCACCGCGTACGGCTACCGCTCCACCGTCGACGGCGTCGAACACGTCGCCCTCGTCCACGGCGACCTCGGCGACGGCGAGGACGTCCTCGTCCGCCTCCACTCCGAATGCCTCACCGGCGACGTCTTCGGCTCCCGGCGCTGCGACTGCGGCCCCCAGCTCGACGCCTCCCTGGACCGCATCCAGACCGAGGGCCGCGGAGTCGTGGTCTACCTGCGCGGACACGAGGGCCGCGGCATCGGCCTGATGTCCAAACTGCGCGCCTACGAACTCCAGGAACGCGGCCGGGACACCCTCGACGCCAACCTCGAACTCGGTCTGCCCGCCGACGCCCGCGACTACGGCGCCGGCGCGCAGATCCTCGCCGACCTCGGCGTCCGCGGCGTCCGCCTGATGACCAACAACCCCGACAAGTCCGACGCGCTCGCCCGCCACGGCATCGAGGTCACCGGACGCGAGCCGATGCCCGTCACCGCGAGCGAGCACAACCTCCGCTACCTGCGCACCAAGCGGGACCGGATGGGCCACGACCTGCCCTGGCTGGACACGCCGACCGTGCCCGCCTGCGGCAACCAGTAACGAGAAACAGCGAGGAGAGACGTGAGCGGCAAGGGTGCACCGGAACTGTCCGTACGCGACGTGGGGGACCTGCGGGTCGCCGTCATCGCGGCGCAGTGGCACGAGAAGGTGATGGACGGACTGGTGGACGGCGCCCTGCGCGCCCTGCACGACCTCGGCATCGACGAGCCGACCCTGCTCCGGGTCCCCGGGAGCTGGGAACTCCCGGTCGTCGCCAAGGTCCTGGCCGACCGCGGCTACGACGCGGTCGTCGCCCTCGGCGTCGTCATCCGGGGCGGCACGCCCCACTTCGACTACGTGTGCCAGGGCGTCACCCAGGGCCTCACCCAGGTCTCGGTCGACACCGGAGTCCCCGTCGGTTTCGGCCTGCTCACCTGTGACGACGAGGAGCAGGCCCTGGACCGCGCCGGACTGCCCGGCTCCAGCGAGGACAAGGGGCACGAGGCGGTCACCGCCGCGGTGGCCACCGCGGCCTGCTTGCGTTCGGTATCCGAGCCCTGGCGGTGAGCAGCCCCCGTCACCGCGTAGGGTAAGGACCACCATGTCCAAGAAGACGTTCGAGGAGCTGTTCACCGAGCTCCAGCAGAAGGCCGCCCACGGCGACCCCGCCACCTCCCGCACCGCCGAGCTGGTCGACAAGGGCGTCCATGCCATCGGCAAGAAGGTCGTCGAGGAGGCCGCCGAGGTCTGGATGGCCGCCGAGTACGAGGGCAAGGAGGCGGCCGCCGAGGAGATCTCGCAGCTGCTCTACCACGTCCAGGTGATGATGGTCGCCCGCGGCATCTCCCTCGACGACGTCTACGCCCACCTGTGAACCCCCGCGTCCACGACACACCCCCTCACACGAAGGAAGCCGACCTCATGCTGCGCATCGCCGTCCCCAACAAGGGTTCCCTGTCAGGCCCCGCGGGGGAGATGCTGCATGAGGCCGGCTACCGGCAGCGCCGCGAGTCCAAGGAACTGCGGATCGTCGACCCGGCGAACGAGGTCGAGTTCTTCTACCTCCGCCCGCGCGACATCGCCATCTACGTCGCCTCCGGACAGCTCGACATCGGCATCACCGGCCGCGACCTGCTGATCGACTCCGGCGCCGACGCCGAGGAGATCCTTCCCCTCGGCTTCGCCCGCTCCACCTTCCACTACGCCACCAAACCGGGCACCCTCGGCGGCCTGGCGGACCTGAAGGGCAAGACGATCGCCACCTCCTACGAGGGCATCGTCGCGGGACACCTCGCCGACCACGGCATCGACGCCTCCGTCGTCCACCTCGACGGCGCCGTCGAGACCGCCATCCAGCTCGGTGTCGCCCAGGTCATCGCGGACGTCGTCGAGACGGGCACCTCGCTGCGCAACGCCGGCCTGGAGATCGCCGGCGAACCGATCATGAAGTCCGAGGCCGTCGTCATCCGCCGCACCGGCGCGGACGGCGAGGAGCCCAAGGTGCGGCAGTTCCTGCGCCGCCTCCAGGGCGTCCTGGTCGCCCGGACGTACGTGATGATGGACTACGACTGCCGCGTCGAACAGCTCGAGAAGGCCGTCGCCCTCACCCCGGGCCTGGAGTCCCCCACCGTGTCCCCGCTGCACAACGAGGGCTGGGTCGCCGTCCGCGCGATGGTCCCCGCCAAGGAGGCCCAGCGGATCATGGACGACCTGTACGACATCGGCGCCCGCGCCATCCTCACCACGGCCATCCACGCCTGCCGCCTCTGACCGGACCCGGAGCACCACGATGTCCGACACGACCGCGGGCCGGCTGCCCGACCTGCCCGTCACCTTCCGCCCGGGCCGCACCCGCGCGGTGCTGCTCACGGCCGGTGCCGCGCTCTTCGTGGTCATCACCCTGATCGCGCTGCTGCTGGAGCAGCTCAGCCCGGGGGAGCGGATCAGCTTCGTGTTCACCGCCGCGCTGCTGGCCGGCGTGCTGCTCCTGCTGGCCCGGCCGAAGGTCGTCGCCGACGAGACGGGCGTCACCGTCGTCAACATCGTGAGCCGGCGCCGCCTGGAATGGGCGGAGATCCTTCAGGTGAACCTCCGTTCAGGTGATCCCTGGGTCTTCCTCGACCTCAGCGACGGCACCAGCCTGCCCGCGCTCGGCATCCAGCCGGGCATCGCCAGACAGCGGGCCGTCGCCGACGCGCGGGCCCTGCGGGCGCTCATCGAGGTCCGCTCCACGGCCGGGCCCGAGGCACCCCGGAGCTGACCCGGAGCCGCCCCGGGGCCCGGCTCCGGGAGACGTCGGGGACGTCCACCTGCCACAGTCGCCGATGTCTTGATTAATCTGGTGGGCACAGGCGCGACGACCGCGCCTGTGCCCCTGCCGCCCCGCCCGGTGCACAGGGGCTCCAGCTATCCGAGGAGTGACCCTCTCCGGCGATGGACGGATCGTCCTGTAGTACCTGCGCCGCCCCCTACCGACATAGCGCGGACCCGCGTCTCCAGGTCCGCGCGCATGTGGAGGCGGCGGCATCATGACCACCTCCTTGCTGCTTCTGGCAGCCGCTTTCCTGCTGATCCTGGCCAACGGATTCTTCGTGGCCGCCGAGTTCGGCCTGGTCACCGTCGAGCGACCGGACGCCGAGGAGGCCGCCGCGGGCGGCGACCGGCGTGCCCGCCGGGTCGTCGAGTCGCTCAGGGAACTCTCCTTCCAGCTCTCCGGCACCCAGCTCGGCATCACCATCACCTCCCTCGTCGTCGGCATGCTGGCCGAGCCGGCGCTCGCCGGACTGCTGCACGGCCCCTTCACCGGCATCGGTGTCCCCGAGGGCGCGGTCGCCGGTGTCTCCGTCGTCGTCGGCATGCTGCTGGCCTCCGCGGTGCAGATGGTGATCGGCGAACTCGTGCCGAAGAACTGGGCCGTGTCCCGCCCTCTGCAGGTCGCCCGCTTCGTGGCCGGCCCGCAGCACGTGTTCGCCCGGCTCTTCCGCCCGGTCATCGCCGGGCTGAACGCCGTGGCCAACCGTCTGGTGCGGGCCCTGGGCATCGAGCCCACCGAGGAACTGGCCTCCGCCCGCACCCCCGGCGAACTCGTCTCCCTGGCCCGGCACTCCGCCCGGGCCGGCGCCCTGGAACAGGACACGGCGGACCTCTTCGTCCGCACCCTGTCCCTCGGCGGACTGACCGCACAGCACGTCATGACACCGCGCGTGAAGGTCAGCGCCCTGCAGTCCTCGGCGACCGCCGAGGACGTGGTCAACCTGACCCGGGCCACCGGTCTGTCCCGTTTCCCCGTCTACCGGGAGCGGATCGACGAGATCGTCGGCATGGTGCACCTCAAGGACGCCCTCGCGGTGTCCGTGCACGACCGGCTGCGCACCCCCGTGGGCCGCATCGCCCGCCCGGCGCTGCTCGTCCCCGAGACCCTGCCCGTACGACCGCTGCTCACGCGGCTGCGCAGCGAGCAGCCCATCGCGGTCGTCGTCGACGAGTACGGCGGCACGGCCGGCGTCGTCACGCTGGAGGACATCGTCGAGGAGATCGTCGGCGAGGTGCGCGACGAGCACGACGGGCAGGACGTCCCCGAACTCGCCCCCGCCCCGCCCGAGGACGGCAACCCCGCCTGGGACGTGGACGGCGGCGCCCGGGTCGACCTCCTGCGGCGCATAGGCCTGGAGGTGCCCGAGGGCCCGTACGAGACGGTGGCCGGCCTGGTCGCCGATCTGCTCGGCCGGATCCCGGCCGTCGGCGACCGCACGGAACTGCCGGGCTGGCGCCTGTCGGTGCGCAGGGTCGGCCACTACCGCGCCGAACGCGTCCGTCTGGTCAGAACGGCCCCGCTGCCGCTGCCGCTGGTGGAGGTGGCCGGATGAGCGTGCTGCAACTCCTCTTCGCCGCGCTGCTCGTGCTCGCCAACGGCTTCTTCGTCGGCGCCGAGTTCGCGCTGGTCTCGGTCCGCCGCAGCCAGATCGAACCGCTCGGCACGGCCCGCGCCCGCCGGGTGCTGTACGGCCTGGAGCACCTGCCGCAGATGATGGCGGCGGCCCAGTTCGGCATCACCGTCTGCTCGCTGACCCTGGGCGCGGTCGCCGAACCGACGGTCGCCCGTCTGCTGGAGCCGGTCTTCGCGTGGATGCGCCTGCCGCACGGCATGATCCACCCGCTCGGCTATGTCATCGCGCTCGCCGCGGTGGTCTTCTTCCACCTCGTCATCGGCGAGATGGTCCCGAAGAACCTGGCGATGGCGGCCCCCGAGAAGGCCGCGCTGTGGCTGAGCCCCGGCCTGGTCTGGTTCGCCCGCCTGTGCAGGCCGGTCACGATCGCGCTCGGCGCCTGCGCCCAGGCCGTCCTGCGGCTGTTCCGCGTCGAACCGAAGGACGAGGTCGAGGCCGTCTTCACCAGCGAACAGCTCAACCGGCTGGTGGAGGACTCCGGTCAGGCGGGCCTCCTCGACCCCGAGGAGGCCGAGCGCCTGGAGGACGCGCTGGAACTGGGCTCCCGCCCGGTGACGGACGTCCTGCTGGACCGCGAGTCCCTGGTGACGGTCACGCCCGCGGTCACCCCCGGGCAGATCGTGGAGCTCACCGCCCGCACCGGGTACTCCCGGTTCCCGGTGGCCGCGGACAGCGGTGCCTTCATGGGCTACCTGCACGTCAAGGACGTACTGGACCTGGAGGACTCCGACCGGGCCGTCCCGCAGCACCTGTGGCGTCCGATGACGACCCTCCGTCCCGAACTCCCCCTGGACGACGCCCTCACGGTGATGCGCCGCGCGGCGACCCACCTGGCCCAGGTCTCCGACTCCTCCGGCAAGGTCCTGGGCCTGGTGGCCCTGGAGGACGTCCTGGAACTCCTGGTGGGCGAGGTGCGCGACCCGGCCCACCGAGAAGTGACGGTCACCCCCCAGAGAGCGAGCGGAACCCCGGAGGAGGCCCTGGCGACGTAGCTGCCGTAGCTGCGGGCAATCGTTGCCTCCCCCAGTGCCTTAAGGGCCTGGGAGGTACCCCCAGGGCGATGGAGGTCCCCCCGCCCGAGCGAAGCCGGGAGTGGGGGAGGCACCCCCTCCAGCGGGGCGAGCGGAAACCACCCCCGTCGGCCACCCCACCGGGGCCTCACAGCCCCGGTGGGTCCGTCGGCCCCCGCCCCGACAGCACCTCCCCATACGCCTGCATCAAATCCGGCAACCGCAACGTGGCCAGATCATCCCGGGTCAACGCCCCCGGATACACCGACAACCGCAGATCCCGGTACGCACAGCTCTTCTCGTACAGCGTCCGCAGGAACCGCCCGTTCCCCAGCTCGTCGATCCACCCCTGGTCCACCACGTGCCCGGCGATCGACCGCAGCTCGTCCAGCGCCTCCTCGTCCCACACATCCCCGTTCTCCCCCGCCAGCACCTCCCCGATCGAGGTCAGCTCCAGCGGCCGGTACGAGGGGAAGTCCACCCGGGTCGTGAACCGCGACGACAGCCCGGGGTTCGCGGCGAGCAGCCGGTCCATCCCCTCCGGATACCCGGCAAGGATCACCACCAGGTGATCCCGGTTGTCCTCCGCCCGCTTCAACAGCACCTGCAGCGCCTCGTCCCCGTACGCGTCCCCCTTGCCGTACCCGGAGTTGGACAGCGAGTACGCCTCGTCCACGAACAGCACCCCGCCCAGCGCGGAGTCGATCAGCTCGTTGGCCTTCACCGCGGTCTGCCCCAGATACTCACCCACCAGATCCGCCCGCTGGGCCTCCACCAGATGGTCACCGCCGAGCAGCCCGAGGGCGTAGAACACCCGGCCGAGGATGCGGGCCACCGTCGTCTTCCCCGTCCCGGACGGCCCGGAGAAGACGAAGTGGCGTTTCGGCGGCTGCACCGGCAGCCCCTGCCCGGCCCGCAGCCGCGCCATGTTCAACTGCGCCGACAACGCCTTGACCTGCCGCTTCACCGGCTCCAGGCCCACCATGCGCTCCAGTTCGGCGAGCGCCTCCTCCAGTAAGGCGGGGTCCGTGGGCCCGGTGGGCAGCGGTGACGCCCCGGAGCCCGTCCGCTCCCGCACACCCGCAGCGGTGACCGGGGGCAGCGGACCCGGCACGGGCTCGGGCTCGGACAGCCGCAGGTCACGTCCCTCGGTGCCGAACAGCGGATCGAGCATGTCGGGGCCGTCCATGACGTCCTGCCCGGCCCCGGTGAGCGTGATCGCGGCGAGATCGGCGGAGTCGTCGTACCCGTCGCCCTCGGCGATCGCGGCGAGCCGGGCGGAGGTGTCCATGAAGGCCGGATCGACCCGGTGCACGGCCCGGTACAGGGGGAGCGCGGCGGCGCTGCGACCGGTCCCCTCGTGGGCGCGGGCCAGCCAGTAGCGCAGCTCCTTTCGCTGCGGCTGTTCGCTGCGGCACCGCATCAGCGCCGCCGACAGCAGCGGTTCGGCCTGCCCGTACATCTCCAGCCGCACCCGTGCCATGCCGCCGAACAGGCCGGCCTCGATGCCCAGCAGCGGGTCCTCCACGAGGGAGTCCGTGTACCGGACCAGTTGCTCCCAGTCCTTGACCAGGTAGGCGCGGCAGGCGTGCAGAAAGCGGACCTGCGGATCGGTGTCCACCGGGGGCAGTCCGGCCAGCGCCCGGTCCAGCTCGGGGACGTGGCGTCCGTCCAGCCAGTGGGAGGCGTGCGCCAGCAGCAGATCGCGGGGGCTCTCCAGCACCGGCTGCACCCACCAGCCCAGCCAGTACCAGGAGTTGAGGGTGCGGCGGTGCCGGGCGCGCTGCTCGCCGAAGCGCTCCCGGTGCCGGAACATCCTGAGCAGCGCGGTCGTCGTGTCGACGCGCAGCGCGTGCAGTCCGAGCCAGCCGTCGGCCATCCCCGGGTCGAGCCGCACCGCGGCCCGGAACTCCTCCTCCGCCTGCGGATAGGCGCCCATCGTGTAGGCGTCCACGCCCCGCAGCCAGGCGAGGTCGGCCGGGGCCTGCGGGCCCTGCGTGCCGAAGTCCATCACGTCCCCCACGAACCGTGCCCCCGTCGGTGTGCCGGCCGGCCCTCGTCCGTTGGCTCCCGTTGGTCGAACCGCTGTACCGCGGACCGGAGTTGGAAGGTGCGCGAAGTAGCGTCCGTAGGTCGCACCGAGGGCATCGTACCCGCGGCGGCGGTACGTCCGTAGGGTGCCGTACCCGCCGAAGGGCGAGGTGGGAGGGGGAGCGCGGCCCCTGTGTGGTGACCCAGGGTGATCGTCATATGCCGCTGAGCGTCCGAAAAGTGCGGAGAGGGCAGAACGAAGCCCCCGATCACGGGGGAACAACCGGGGGCTTCGCGTCTGCCGGCGGCTCCGAAGGGCCGCACATTGAGAACGTAAGACCTGTACGCGCCCCCGGTCAAGCGGAGTTGGGGTACTCCGGCAACTTGTCCGGGACCGCTCTTCACGGGTTCACCACAACGCGGGTGGCCCATCACCCTGCGTGAGTGGAGGGGGTGATTCACCCGCCCCGGCGGGCCCGGGAAGCAGCTCGTATCCCTTCGGGCGCTGCCGCACCAGAAGCCCCGCGAAGGGGCGTGAGGGGTCACCCGCGAAGTGCTCGTGTTCCGCGCGGACCCAGCCGTCCCAGAACTCCCGCTGCTCCGCGCCGTCGCGGGCCCGCCCCCGCGACCAGGACTCCTCCCGGGGGAGGTCCATCCACAGCAGCAGCGCCAGATACGGGCGCAGGGCCCGGCGCCCCGCGCCGACGCCCTCCACGACGATCACGGGGGCGGGCGGCAGCGGGCGGGGCGGTCCGAAGCGGCGGGTCCGCCAGTCGTAGGGGGAGTAGCGCGCGGTCTCGCCGCGGCCGAGCGGCTCGATCACCTGGCTCAGCAGCCGTCCGGTCCAGTCGAACAGTTCGGCGTGGCTGGCGATGTCGTCGAGCCGCAGCACCGGGGCGCCGTCCAGTGCCTCGGCCAGCCGTACGGCGAACGTCGACTTCCCCGAGCCGGCGTGCCCGTCGACGCCGACGAGCCGGACCGGGCCGCACGAGGGGGTGAGCCGGCGGATGCGGGAGGCGAGATCGTGAATGGCTGGTTCCTGGGGGCGGGGAGGGGAGAGGAGGAAGGGCCTACCGGAGCACTCTAGGCCTTCGGGCGGACCGGCCCCCGGGCGGACCGGCCCTCGGCCGGGCGGGTCCTCCGGGGCCCGCCATTGGTCGAGTCCCATGTTGGTCGGACGTGGTACGGCCGGGGTGCTGGCAGGATCCGCCCGGCTGCGTTCATAGTGGGCGCACGCCCGTTCCACCCGGCGGACGTACACCGTCCGTCCGGCCGTGCTGTGGTCCCGTCCCGACTCCGACACCTGGGGGTCCCCCGCCCATGAGCAGAGCCGAACCGCCGTCCCGCAGATCCCTCCTGGCCGCGGCGGTCGTCACCGCCGTCGCCGGGAGCGCGGGCCCGGCGTCCGCCGGAACCCCGACGGCCGGCACCCCGGCCGGACACGCCACCGACACCGCCGGCCGGACCGCCGCCCGCCCCGTCGACAACCGGTCCTGGACCTCGTACAGCGACTGGCGCGGCGGCACCGCCGCCGGGACCCGTGCCGTCGCCGGTGTCCGCCCCGGCCTTCTGATCGCGAGGCCCGCCGGCACCACGGACTACACCGACCCGCACACCGGCCGCACGGCCGCCTGGGAGTACGCGACCTGGACCTCGCCCGTGCACCGCCTCGGGGTTCCGGCGACGGAGGTCATCGCCTCCTGGAACGCGCACACCCCCGCGGGCACCTGGCTCCAGACCGAGCTGAAGTGCACGTACTCCGACGGCACGGACACCCCCTGGTACGTCATGGGCCGCTGGGCCGCCGGCGACCAGGACATCCGGCGCACCTCGGTGGACGGCCAGAGCGACGGGAAGAGCACCGTCTGGACGGACACGCTCTCCGTGGACGACGCGGCCTCGGGCCTGCGCGTCGTCTCGTACCGGCTGCGACTGACCCTCCACCGCCGCCCCGGCACCCGGCTCACCCCGACCGTGTGGCGGCTCGGCGCGATGGGCTCCGACGTCCCCGACCGGTTCACCGTCCCCGCCTCCCGGCCCGGTCTCGCCAAGGAGCTGATCGTCCCGCGTTACTCGCAGGAGATCCACAAGGGCCAGTACCCGGAGTACGACAACGGCGGCGAGGCCTGGTGCAGCCCCACCTCCTCGCAGATGATCATCGAGTACTGGGGCGGCCGGCTCACCGAGGAGCAGCTCTCCTGGGTCGACCCGTCCTACGCCGACCCGCAGATCTGCCACGCGGCCCGGTACACGTACGACCACCAGTACGCCGGCTGCGGCAACTGGCCGTTCAACGCCGCCTACGCGGCCACCTTCGACGGCCTGGCGGGCGTGGTCACCCGCCTCGGCTCCCTCACCGACCTGGAGACGCTGATCGCCGCGGGCGTCCCGGCCATCACGTCGCAGTCGTTCCTGGCGGAGGAGCTGACCGGGGCGGGGTACGGCACCTCCGGGCACCTGATGACGGTGATCGGCTTCACCGCCGACGGCGATGTGATCGCCAACGACCCCGCCTCGGACGACAACGCGGCCGTGCGCCGTGTCTACCGGCGGCGCGAGTGGGAGAACATCTGGCTGCGGACCAAGCGGTACAACGCCTCCGGGAAGGTGGTGTCCGGCACCGGAGGGGTCTGCTACCTCTACTTCCCGGCCCGGCCGGCCCCGCGGCAGCGCGAGGCGCTCGCGGCGGTGGGCGTGCGCTGAGCCGGCCCCGCCGGCGGCCCCGGGCGACCGGGGCCGCCGGACGCCTGTGACCGACGTCTCGGCCGCGAAAGCCGCTCATGGTGGCAAGGTGGACGTCAGTCGCAGGGGGAGTCCACCGCACCACAGAGACCAGCGAGAAGACATGACCACGAACGCAGCCACCGTCACCCGCGCCCGCACCGGCGGCCCCCGGGAGGACGGCCCGAAGATCCTCGAACACGCCATGGGATGGACCCTCGTCGTGGTCCTCGCGATGTTCGTGACCCAGCTGGGACTGCTCTGACCCCAGGTCGCGGGGTTACCGGCCCGAGCCTTCAGGATGACCTGACATACTGCGGCGGGATGTCCCACCGTCCGCAGGAAGACCTGGGTCGACATTGAACATCAGCCGGCAGTCCGCCGTACGCCCGGCGGCGCGCGGTACCGAGCGTTCGTCCGCGCGCCGCGCCGAACTCATCGCCATCGGGCGGAGGCTGTTCGCGGACACGTCGTACGACGCGCTCTCGATGGACGACATCGCGCGCCAGGCGCAGGTCGCCAAGGGGCTGATCTACTACTACTTCCGCTCCAAGCGCGGCTACTACCTGGCGATCATCGAGGACTCGGTGGCCGGCCTGGTCGGCTTCGCCGCGAGCGGTGCCGGACTGCCGCCCGTGGAGCGGGTGCACCGCACCGTCGACAGTTATCTGCGGTACGCCGAGCACAACCAGGCCGCCTACCGCGCGATCGTCAGCGGCGGCGTCGGCTTCGACACCGAGGTGCACGCCATCCGGGACGGGGTGCGCGAGGCCATCGTCGCGACCATCGCCGAGGGCGCCTACGGCCGTACGGACATCGCGCCGGTGGCGCGGATGGGGCTGCTGGCCTGGGTGTGCAGCGTGGAGGGCGCCGCGCTCGACTGGATCGACCGCCGCGAACTGTCCCGCGAGACCATGACCGAGCTGCTGGTGAAGACGCTCGGCGGGGCCATGCGCGCCATCGAGGAGCTGGACCCCGCCCACCCGGCCCCGGCGCCCGCTCGCCGCGACGCCTGAGACGGGCCCCGGCCCTTGATCGGTTTCCCGTTCCGGGTGTCGCCTTTCGGAGGAATGTTCCGTTCGGCGAGGGCGTGAAAACTTTTTTGAGTGAGCGGTCGTTAACTGGTGACTTGCCGCGGCCGATCGGGCATACTCGCAGCGCACAGCCGCTGGTCAGCAGCTTCCGAGACCCGGGAGTGCGAGCATCGGCCAGGCACCGATACGACCCCGGCGGAGCCGCCCCCACCCAAGGCGCACGCCGATGTGCCCGAACAGGGAGGAGAGCGTCGCCATGCCCGACCGCGCCCCGCAGCCGGTGGACCGGCAACTGCCCACGGACGAGGCCCGGGACCTCATCTCGCTCGTCCGCGACATCGCGCAGCGCGAGGTCGCCCCGCGGGCGGCCGAGGAGGAGGACGCGGGCCGCTTCCCCCGCGAACTGTTCACCCTGCTCTCCGAGTCCGGCCTGCTCGGCCTCCCCTACGACTCCGAGTACGGCGGCGGAGACCAGCCGTACGAGGTCTACCTCCAGGTTCTCGAAGAGCTCGCCGCGGCCCGGCTCACCGTCGGCCTCGGCGTCAGCGTGCACACCCTGGCCTCCTACGCGCTCGCCGCCTTCGGCGCCAAGGAGCAGCAGGCCGAGCGTCTGCCCGCGATGCTCGGTGGCGGCCTGCTCGGCGCCTACTGCCTCTCCGAGCCCGCCTCGGGCTCGGACGCGGCCTCGCTGCGCACCAAGGCCGTGCGCGAGGGCGACGACTGGGTGATCACCGGCACCAAGGCGTGGATCACCCACGGCGGCATCGCCGACTTCTACACCGTCATGGCCCGTACCGGCGAGGAGGGCCCGCGCGGCATCACCGCGTTCCTGGTGCCCGGCGACGCCGAAGGGCTGAGCGCCGCCGTGCCGGAGAAGAAGATGGGGATGAAGGGCTCGCCCACCGCCCAGGTCCATCTCGACGGCGTCAGGGTTCCCGACGCGCGGCGCATCGGCGAGGAGGGGCAGGGCTTCGCGATCGCCCTGTCGGCGCTGGACGGCGGCCGGCTCGGAATCGCCGCCTGCGCGATCGGCCTGGCCCAGGCGGCGCTGGACGAGGCGCTCGGCTACGCGGCCGAGCGGCGGCAGTTCGGCAAGCCCATCGCCGACTTCCAGGGACTGCGCTTCATGCTCGCCGACATGGCCACGCAGATCGAGGCGGGGCGCGCGCTGTATCTGACGGCGGCCCGGCTGCGTGACGCGGGGCGGCCGTTCGCCAAGCAGGCCGCCATGGCCAAGCTGCACTGCACCGACACGGCGATGCGGGTCACCACCGACGCCGTGCAGATCCTCGGCGGCTACGGCTACACCGCGGACTTCCCCGCCGAGCGCTACATGCGTGAGGCCAAGGTCCTGCAGATCGTCGAGGGCACCAATCAGATCCAGCGGATGGTCATCGCCCGCCACCTCGCGGGCCCGGAGACCCGCTGAGCGGGTCGAGCCCCCGCCAGGGCGCGGTGAGCCGGGTCCACTCCGAGTCGTGCCGCCCGGGCAGCGTGCGGCCCCGGTCCGCCCAGGTCCGCATCAGATCGCGGTAGATCGGCGGATCCGGGAGCCGGGGCGGCGCGAGTGCGACCGCCTCCATGGGCGGTGGCACGAGGACGCGGCGTTGACGCCCGGTCGTCGAGTGCGTGGGGGTCGTCATACCCGGGCAACGCGGGGGCGGCCGGACGGGTCACCGACCCCCGGAACAGGACGTGCGTTCGCGGCCGTCCCGCACGGACGGGGGCGGCGAACCGCGCCGCCCCCGCACCGTTGTGCGCTCAGGCGGCGTGCCGCCGCATCGCCGGGACCCGGATCGGACGCGAGCCCGGACCGCCGACGTGCGAGAAGGGCTGGGTGCGCCAGTCGAGTCCCTGAGGGAGCGTCAGCAGCAGGGCCGTGTCCTGCTCCTGGGGAGTGACGGACTCGTCGGCCGGCCGCGCCTCGTCGGCCCGGCGGCCGGTGCCGGCGCAGACCGTGAGCCCGAACGGGTTCCACGGCGAGGCGCACAGCGCGTGCTCCGGCAGGGTGTCCTCGTCCGCGAGCAGGGCGATGGGCTGCGCGCAGTCCGGGCAGACGACCCGGTACATCTCGAAGGTGTCGTAGGCGTCGAGTTCCTCGTCCGGGACGTCGGGTTCGACGTACTCCGGGTCGAGCTCGACGACCGGCTGCTGCCGCTTGGACGTGGTACGACCAAGGCGCTTAAGACTCTGCATTGGGTTCTCCCCCTCGGGCTGGGCCGTGAAGGCACTGCGGCCTCGACCACAGCAAGCACTTCCCGTCCCCCCTTCGGGCTAATCACGGGAACATCACGGAGACCACTTGAAGGGTGTGGCGTTCGTCACATGCCAGGTGCGGGTGCCCGGTGCGGGGGCTTTGTCCCCCCGGACCGTGCGCGGTGGCCTCCGGGACATCACGAACCGGGCATGACCTGGGCGGCTCAGGTGTCCGAGGAGATCAAGCGCACTGTAGGTTCTTGCGTCATGGAGGAGCTGGACCGACAGATCGTGCAGCTGCTCGTCAAGGACGGGCGGATGAGCTACACAGACCTGGGCAAGGCCACGGGCCTGTCCACGTCGGCCGTGCACCAGCGGGTGCGCCGGCTGGAACAGCGTGGCGTCATCCGCGGCTACGCCGCGGTCGTCGACCCGGAGGCTGTCGGCCTGCCCATGACCGCCTTCATCTCGGTCAAACCCTTCGACCCCAGCGCCCCCGACGACATCGCGGACCGCCTCGCCGGCGTCCCCGAGATCGAGGCCTGCCACAGCGTCGCGGGCGACGAGAACTACATCCTCAAGGTGCGCGTGTCCACACCGCACGAACTGGAGGAACTGCTCGCCCGCGTACGCTCACTGGCAGGCGTCTCCACCCGCACGACAGTGGTCCTCTCCACCCCGTACGAAGCCCGCCCGCCGCGCATCTGAACGCCTCGCAGACTTCAGTCCGCCCGGCAGAAACCAGCCCCTCCGGCGTTTGAGGAGCGGGGGTCCTGGGGCAGCGCCCCCGGGGGCGATGGGGTCTCCCCCCGCTCATGGGGGTCCCCCCGCTCGAGCGAAGCCGAGAGTGGGGGAGGGAAGGGGCGGCGGGGGCGATCGAGGTGGGTGGTTCGGCCCCCCGGGGAGGGACCTGCGTGCGGCGTAGGCCGGGCGACGCGCGAGACTGTGGGACATGAGTGAACGCCCTGCCCCGCCCCGCACCGTCCTCCTCCGCCGCGGCGAGGTCCACAGCCCCGCCGACCCCTTCGCGACCGCGATGGTCGTCGAGCGCGGTCAGGTCGCCTGGGTCGGCTCCGAGGGCGCAGCCGACGCCTTCGCGGACGGCGTCGACGAGGTGATCGACCTCGACGGCGCGCTGGTCACCCCCGCGTTCACCGACGCGCACGTCCACACCACGGCCACCGGTCTCGCCCTCACCGGCCTCGACCTGTCCACCGCCCCCTCGCTGGAGGCCGCGCTGGCCCGCGTACGGGAGTTCGCCGCCGCCCGCCCGGACGACCGGGTCCTCCTCGGCCACGGCTGGGACGCCGCCCGCTGGCCCGGCGGCCGTCCTCCGACCCGCGCCGAGCTCGACGAGGCCACCGGCGGCCGTCCCCTCTACCTGAGCCGGATCGACGTCCACTCCGCGGTCGTCACCACGGCGCTCCTCGACCTCGTCCCGGTCGTGGTCACCCGCGAGGACCGCCCGCTCACCGGGGACGCCCACCACGCGGTGCGCGCCGCCGCCCTGGCCGCCGTCACGCCGGCCCAGCGCGCCGAGGCCCAGCGCGCCGCCCTCACCCACGCCGCCTCCCTCGGCATCGGCACGGTCCACGAGTGCGGGGGCCCGGAGATTTCCTCCGAGGACGACTTCACCGGGCTGCTGCGGCTCGCCGCCGGGGAGAGCGGCCCGCGCGTCGTCGGCTACTGGGCCGAACAGGACGTCGCCAAGGCGAAGGAGCTGGGGGCGATCGGCGCCGCGGGCGACCTGTTCGCCGACGGCGCCCTCGGCTCGCACACCGCGTGCCTGCACGAGCCGTACGCCGACGCCGCCCACACCGGCATCGCCCACCTGGACGTCACGGCCGTGGCCGCCCATGTCGTCGCCTGCACCGAGGCGGGCCTCCAGGCAGGCTTCCACGCCATCGGTGACGCCGCCGTGAGCACCGTCGTGGACGGCGTGCGGGCCGCCGCCGGCACACTCGGCCTCGCCCGCGTCCGCGCCGCCCGGCATCGTGTCGAGCACGCCGAGATGCTCACCCCCGAGACCGTCGCCGCCTTCGCCGAACTCGGCCTGACCGCCTCCGTCCAGCCCGCCTTCGACGCCCTGTGGGGCGGCGAGGACGGCATGTACGCACGGCGCCTGGGAACGGAGCGGGCCCGTACCCTCAACCCCTTCGCGGCGCTGCTGCGCGCCGGCGTCCCGCTCGCCTTCGGCTCCGACAGTCCGGTCACCCCCCTCGATCCCTGGGGCACGGTCCGGGCCGCCGCCTTCCACCGCACACCGGAGCACCGCGTCTCCGTGCGCGCCGCGTTCACCGCGCACACGCGCGGCGGCTGGCGGGCGGTCGGACGCGACGACGCGGGCGTCCTGGTGCCCGGCGCGCCCGCCGACTACGCCCTCTGGCACACCGGTGAACTCGTCGTCCAGGCACCCGACGACCGGGTGGCGCGCTGGTCCACCGACCCCCGCTCCGGCACCCCCGGCCTGCCCGACCTCGCCCCCGGCCGTGACCTGCCGGTCTGCCTGCGGACCGTGGTCGGCGGGCGCACGGTGTTCGTACGGCCGGGCGAGTGATCTACGCGGGCGGCGCGGTGACGATCATGTGCCGCGCCCTTCTCCCGCGACCTGCGCGTCCTCCTCGCCGACCAGGTATTCGAACCGCATCGCGCAGGCCGGACGGCTGTTGACAGGCGGCCGCGGGGGGCCGGTAGGTTCGGCCGGGTCCACCACCGACGCCCGACCGGAGGACGTCCGGCCACTCGTGTCGGTACCGCTGGGTCAGGGACGGTGCGCCGCACCGGGGCACCGTCACTGGGAACCAGGCCCAGTGGCGGCGCGGTACCGAGGGACGGGCCGACCGGCCGGGGAGGTGCGACCCCCGGATGGGGCCCGGGCGCTCAGTAGACAACGGCTCCAGGCCGATCCGCAGCCGGCGGGTCCCGGGCCGGCCCGAAGGGCGCCGGGCCCCCATCCGCTGTCCCGCGCTCTCTCCCGCACGCCCAAAAAGTATGTTCCTACCCGATCTTCGGTAAACGACACCACCGTATGAACGTCCCGTCACGTCGGCGCGGGCCGTGCCCACTATGGTGGGACCCTGCGCACAGGACATGAAGGGGCAGCAGTGAACGACGGCGACGGGACCCTCGCGGCAGGATCCCAGGGGCGGAACTTCGGCCCGCTCGGCACGGCTCTGGTGATCATCCCGACCTACAACGAGGCGGAGAACATCAAGGCGATCGTCGGCCGGGTGCGCGAGGCCGTTCCCGAGGCGCACGTTCTCGTGGCCGACGACAACAGCCCCGACGGCACGGGCAAGCTCGCCGACGAACTGGCCGCCGGGGACGACCACGTCCAGGTGCTGCACCGCAAGGGCAAGGAGGGCCTGGGCGCGGCCTATCTCGCGGGTTTCCGCTGGGGCATGGAACACGACTACGGCGTACTGATCGAGATGGACGCCGACGGCTCCCACCAGCCCGAGGAACTGCCCCGTCTGCTGACCGCCCTCAAGGGCGCCGACCTGGTGCTCGGTTCGCGCTGGGTGCCCGGCGGCCGGGTGGTGAACTGGCCGAAGTCCCGTGAGGTCATCTCGCGCGGGGGCAGCCTCTACTCGCGCGTGGCGCTCGACCTGCCGCTGCGCGACATCACCGGCGGCTTCCGCGCCTTCCGCCGCGAGACGCTGGAGGGCCTGGGCCTCGAGGACGTGGCCTCCCAGGGGTACTGCTTCCAGGTCGACCTGGCCCGCCGCGCGGTGAAGGCCGGCTATCACGTCGTCGAGGTTCCCATCACGTTCGTCGAGCGCGAACTCGGCGACTCCAAGATGAGCCGCGACATCCTCGTCGAGGCGCTGTGGCGGGTCACGGCGTGGGGTGTGGGGGAGAGGGTCGGCAAGGTCCTCGGACGCGGCGACGACAAACAGCGGTCCGACTTGGACATCAAGCGGTCCGAACCGGACGTCAAGCAGCCCGAGCCGGACGTCAAACGGTCCGAACCGTAGGCGTACGACCATCTGTTCAGCCTGGTGGTTCCGGTGATCCCGCTTATCCCGCGCTGAGCCGGGCCCAGGCACACTGGGAGCATGACGACTGGCGCTCAGACCCCGTATTCCGCCCGGCCCCGGCGCTCCCGGCTGCGCACCTTCCTGCCGCTGGGTGTCGCCGCATGGCTCGTGCTGGAGATCTGGCTGCTCACCATGGTCGCCGGGGCGTCGAACGGGCTGGTGGTCTTCCTGATCCTGGTGGCCGGCCTCGTCCTCGGCTCGGCCGTCATCAAGCGGGCCGGCCGGCGGGCCTTCAAGAACCTGACCGAGACGCTGCAACAGCAGCAGGTCGGGATGCTGTCCGAGGCCCGGCCGAACAGCGAGGGCAGCGGCCTGACGATGCTGGGCGGCCTGCTCCTGATCATTCCCGGCGTGATCTCGGACGCGGTGGGGCTGCTCCTGCTGGTGCCGCCGGTGCAGAAGGCCGTGAGCCGTCACGCCGAGCGCACCTTCGAGCGCAAGCTCCGCGAGACCGCGCAGGGCTCCCTCGGAGATGCCTTCCAACAGGCTCGTATGCGCCGGCCCGACGGCAAGGTCATCCAGGGCGAGGTCGTCCGGGACGAACCCGGAGGCGCTCCTCGGGACACCCCGCAGGGACCGCGCCCGCCGCTGACCCGCTGAGGGCGGCCGGTCCCGCACGCACACAGGACCGCGGGCGCCGTACATCTCGTACGGCGCCCGCGGTCCTGTGCCGCTGTGCGTGTGTGGCCTCGCCCAGGTCCCCGGCGGGATCAAGCCGACTTTCGGCTGTCCCTGGGGTGAACCGCGATGTTCATCGCACCGGAGCGCAGAACGGCGAGACGCTCCTCGAGGACCTCTTCGAGTTCCTCTCGGGTACGCCGCTCCATCAGCATGTCCCAATGCGTACGCGCGGGCTTGGCCTTCTTCTCCTCGGGGCCGTCGCCGTCCACCAGGAGTGCCTGGGCACCACAGACCTTGCACTCCCACTCCGGCGGGATCTCCGCCTCGACCGAGAAGGGCATCTCGAAGCGGTGCCCCTTCTCGCATGCGTACTCCACGGCCTGGCGCGGGGCCAGGTCGATGCCGCGGTCCGTCTCGTAGCTGGTCACCACGAGGCGCGTGCCGCGAAGAGCTCGCTCACTCATGAATCGTGCCTCCCGGGCTTGTCGCCCACAGGACAGGTGTCGCTGTCGTCGTCATCCGGTCAACGTCCGGGCGGCGGTAAAGATTCCCGTCCGGAGTTCCGATCCGGGTCATGCGTCGCCGTCGTAGCCGCAGCCTTGTCAACCAGTGCAGTACCCCCCGACGTCCGGTTTGTCACACCCATAAGGAGATGCGACTCAGCGTTCGGCATCTTTGACGCGCAGTAACGGTACGCCTGGCAGGCCAAACGCGTACACTACAGCCCTTTCGCGCCCAGCGCTAAATCCGTTCGGGAACCGGGTTGCCCGCTTCGCTGATCGCCCGCCGCACCGGCACCCGTGCGAGCAGGACGAATCCCAGGACGAAGAAGCCCACCAGGGAGATGATCGCGTCCCGGTAGCTGCCCGTGAGCTGGTAGGTGAGGCCGAACAGCAGCGGCCCCAGCCAGCTCGTCCCGCGATCGCTCACCTCGTACGCGGAGAAGTACTCGGCCTCCTTGCCGGGCGGTACGAGATGGGAGAAGAGCGAGCGGGACAGCGCCTGGCTGCCGCCGAGGACCAGGCCGATTCCGGCCGCCAGCACGAAGAACCACACAGGGGCTTCAGCGGGCAGGAAGTACCCGGCGGCCAGGGTCAGGGTCCAGGCGGCCAGGGAGCCGAGGATCGCGCGCTTCGCGCCGTACCGCCGGGCCAGCCGGCCCAGCGCCAGCGCGCCCGCCACCGCCAGCACCTGGACCAGCAGCACGGCCGTGATGAGCGTCGACTGTCCGAGCCCCAGTTCCTTGGAGCCGTACACCGAGGCCTGGGTGATCACCGTCTGGATGCCGTCGTTGTAGACCAGGTACGCCAGCAGGAACGCCAGCGTCAGCGGGTGCCGGCGCATGTCGCGGACGGTCGCCGCGAGCTGCCGGAAGCCCGGCAGGGCCGCCTCCCGCGCGGGAGCGCGGCGGTCGCGCAGCCGGCGCAGCGGCACCAGCGCGAAGGCGCCCCACCACAGACCGGCCGACGCCAGGCAGACGCGCACCGCCATCCCCTCGGAGACGCCGAAGCTTTCGTGACCGGTGTAGAGGACGAGGTTCAGAACGAGGACCAGGGACCCGGCCGCGTATCCGAAGGCCCACCCGCGCGAGGAGACCGCGTCGCGCTCCTCGGGCGGGGCGATCTGCGGGAGGTAGGAGTTGTAGAGCATCATCGCCACCGACTGCGCCGCGTTCGCCACCACCAGCAGCAGACCGCCGAGCAGATAGCGCTCGCCGCCCAGGAAGAACATGCCCGTCGTCGCCGCGGCCCCGGTGTACGCGGCGGCCGCGAGCAGCGGCTTCTTGCGGCCGGTGCGGTCGGCGGCGGCCCCCGCCAGCGGCATCACCAGCACGGCCAGGATCACCGACAGGGAGACCGAGTAGGCGAAGAAGGAGCCCGCGCGCACCGGTATGCCCAGCGGGTGGACGAACCCGTCCGCGTCCGCCGCGGCCTCGGCGACCGATGTCAGATAGGGGCCGAGGAACACGGTGAGCACGCTCGTGGAGTACACGGAGCACGCCCAGTCGTAGAAGTACCAGCCGCGCTGCTCGCGCCGCCGGCCGGCGGCCTCGTCCGGCGCCGGTGACCGCACGGTGTCGGTGTCCACCCGTGCCCTCGCTTCCCCGTGAGCGCGCGGAGGCGGTCGGGCACGGGGTCTCAGACCCAGACGCCGCGGTCCTCCATGACCTTGCGCAGTGTGTCGATGTGATCGGTCATGATGCCATCCACCCCGAGGTCCAGGAGCCGGTGCATCCGCTCCGCCTCGTTGACCGTCCACACGTGCACCTGGAGCCCGAGCGCGTGGGCGGTCCGTACGAATCGGCGGTCGACCACCTGGATGCCCGACTGCCGCTCGGGGACCTGGGCGGCGACGGCCGACCGGCGTACCGCGGCCGGCAGCCCCCAGGACCGCAGCCGCAGGTTCAGCACGCCCCGGGTGCCGTAGGAGGTGGCCAGCCGGGGACCGGCCAGCCGCTGGGCGCGCACCACGCGGGCCTCGGAGAACGAGCCGAGGCAGATCCGGTCCCAGGAACCGGTGCGCCCGACGAGGTCCAGGAACGGCAGGAGGGCCGGTTCGGCCTTCACGTCGACGTTCCAGCGCACCTCGGGGAAGGTCTCCAGGAGTTCCTCGAACAGGGGGACCGGTTCCTCGCCCGCCACGCGCGCGTGCGCCACGTCCCGCCACGGCAGGTCGGCTATCCGGCCCGCGCCGTCCGTCACCCGGTCGAGGGTCGCGTCGTGGAAGGCGACGAGCCGGCCGTCGCGCGTGGCGTGGACGTCGGTCTCGATGTACCGGTAGCCGGCCTCGACGGCGCACCGGAACTGCCGGACGGTGTTCTCCAGGCCGTCCGCCGCCCCGCCCCGGTGGGCGAAGGCGATCGGGCCGGGACGGTCGAGGTAGGAGTGGCGTATCCGCGGGGTCACGGACGCAGTATCGCGCGCCGTGGTCGACCGCCGGCGACGACCGTGCTGCCGCCGGATGTCGAGGGGACGGCGAAGGCGCGCAGGAACAGCTGGGCGAGCGGGCCGATCGTCACCGCGTACAGCAGGGTGCCGACGCCCACCGTGCCGCCGAGGAGGAAGCCCGTGACGACGACCGTGATCTCGATGGCCGTGCGGACCAGGCGGACCGACACTCCGGTGCGCCGGTTCAGTCCCGTCATCAGCCCGTCGCGCGGGCCCGGGCCGAAGCGCGCCGCGATGTACAGTCCGGTCGCCGCGCCGTTGAGCACGATGCCCGCCGCCATCAGCGGCCCGCGTACGGCCATGGCGTGCGCGTCGGGGACCAGGGTCAGGGTCGCGTCCATCGCCGCGCCGATCACCAGCACGTTGGAGACGGTGCCAAGCCCCGGCCGCTGACGCAGCGGGATCCACAGCAGCAGCACCGCCGCGCCCACGAGGGTCAGCACCACGCCCATCGACAGTCCGGTCCGCTCGGACAGGCCCTGGTGCAGCACGTTCCACGGTTCGAGGCCGAGCCCCGACCGCACCAGCAGCGCCGAGCTCGCGCCGTACAGCGCCAGACCCGCGTACAGCTGGAACAGCCGCCGGGCGAGATGCCCGTGCCGGGAGGAGTACCTGGCCAAAACGTGCCCCCTATGGTGGAAGTGGACCGACACATGACACCCTGTGGCTTGGCTGATGATGTCATCCATGGCCAATCCGGGGAAGGTGGACTGATTCTCATGGTGCAGTGGACCTCCGCAGTGGGTGCGGCGCAGCTCGCCCGGCTGCTCAACTCCCAGCAGGACCGCCCGGCCGGTCCCGGGACCCGCCGTCCGCCCGCCTACCGCGCGCTCGCCGACGGTGTCCGCCTGCTGGTGCTGGAGGGACGCGTCCCGGTGGCCGCGCGGCTGCCGGCCGAACGGGAACTGGCCCTCGCCCTCTCCGTCAGCCGCACCACCGTGGCCGCCGCCTACGAGGCGCTGCGCACCGAGGGATTCCTGGAGTCACGGCGCGGCGCGGGCAGCTGGACCGCGGTCCCGGCCGGCAATCCGGTGCCCGCGCGGGGGCTCGAACCGCTGCCGCCCGAAGCCCTCGGCTCGATGATCGACCTCGGCTGTGCCGCGCTGCCCGCGCCCGAGCCCTGGCTCACCCGGGCCGTCCAGGGCGCGCTGGAGGAGCTTCCGCCGTACGCGCACACCCACGGCGACTATCCCGCCGGGCTGCCCGCGCTGCGCTCGATGATCGCGGACCGCTACACCGCGCGGGGCATCCCGACCATGCCCGAGCAGATCATGGTGACGACCGGCGCCATGGGCGCCATCGACGCCATCTGCCACCTCTTCGGGGGACGCGGCGAGCGCATCGCCGTCGAGTCGCCGTCCTACGCCAACATCCTCCAGCTGATGCGGGAGGCCGGGGCCCGGCTCGTCCCCGTCGCCATGGCCGAGGGACTGACCGGCTGGGACCTGGACCGCTGGCGCCAGGTGCTGCGCGAGGCGGCGCCCCGGATCGCGTACGTCGTGGCCGACTTCCACAACCCGACCGGTGCGCTCGCCGACGAGGACCAGCGACGCCGCCTGGTGGACGCGGCGCGTTCCGCGGGCACGGTGCTGGTCGCCGACGAGACGATGAGCGAGCTGTGGCTCGACCCGGACGTGGAGATGCCGCGCCCGGTGTGCGCCTTCGACCCGGCGGGGTCCACGGTGATCACGGTCGGCTCGGCGAGCAAGGCCTTCTGGGCCGGTATGCGCATCGGCTGGGTGCGCGCGGCACCCGACGTCATCCGCAGCCTCGTCGCCGCACGCGCGTATGCCGATCTGGGCACGCCCGTGCTGGAACAGCTGGCCGTGAACTGGCTGTTCGGCACCGGTGGCTGGGAACAGGCGGTGGAGGTGAGGCGTGCCCAGGCCCGGCAGAACCGGGACGAGCTGGTGGCCGCGGTACGGCGGGAGCTGCCCGACTGGGAGTTCGAGGTACCGCGCGGCGGACTCACCCTGTGGGTGCGCACCGGCGGCCTTTCGGGCTCCCGCCTCGCCGAGGCGGGCGAACGGGTGGGCGTCCGGGTCCCGTCCGGCCCCCGCTTCGGCGTCGACGGAGCCTTCGAGGGCTACATACGCCTCCCCTTCACGGTGGGCGGCGCGGTGGCGGAGGAGGCGGCGGTACGCCTCTCCGCAGCAGCCCGCATCGTGGAGACAGGCGGCACGTCCGGCACGGAAACCCCCCGCACGTTCGTGGCGTGACCAGGGGTGCCGGTACCGGTGCGACCGCGCGCGGTCATCCGGACGTTCAGAGAGGGGACGATGCTCCTGCGACCGCGGGCAGCCGTGCCTCCCCCAGCGTCTCGAAGGCCTGGGAGATTCCCCGGGGCGGCACGGGTGGGCGCAGCGGTACGTGCCACAAGGCGTCCCCGGCGGCCGGCTGGTGTGCTGCGCCCGAAGCCCGTCGGTGGATCCGCGCCTCGCCCGGCCGGGCCGGCCGGCCGCCCGTTCGGCCTCGGCCTGGGAGCACTCGGCCGAGCCGGCGTCACCGGGACGCCAAGAACCGGCGAGTCAACGGCGCGGCACACTAGGTGGTGGGCTCCGCCACCGCCGCCTCGGCGGATGCCTCCGCCGCCCCCTCGGTCCCGGCGCCGGCCGCCTTCTCCCTTGCCGCCTTGTCGAGGCGCACAGCCTCCGCCACCCCCGCCTCCAGCCGCTCCGGCTCCTCGTCCGCAGGCGTCGTCCGCGGCGGCAACAGCTCCAGCACCGCCTGCCGCTCCGCTTCACTGGTCGCGTCGTCGTACGGATCCGGCGTCGCCGGAACCTGGAGACGGTGGACCGGCCCCGAGCCCAGCCGGGCGTAGCCGCGCCCCGGCGGGACCTGGTCGACCGGCGTGGTGTGCGGCGGCGCTCCCAGAACGGCCCTCAGCTCCTCCACCGTCGCGGACCCGAGGACGACACGCGCGCGCGTGTGTGCTGCCGTACCGGATCGCTGAGGCCTTCCAGACCGTCGAGCTGCTCGGCGACGACCACGGTGACGTTCGCCGGACGGCCGTGCCGCAGCGGAACCTGGAGCAGCGACTGGGGATCCTCGCGGCCGTCCGCGGCGGCCAGGTGCGTGAACGCGCTCGGCCGGTCCAGCAGCAGCCACAGGGGACGCCTGGTGTCCTCGGGCGGCGGGTCGCCCGCCTGGTGCGCGCGGTTGGCCGCGATCAGCCGGCGCTCCGTCTCGTGCGCGGCCCACTCCAGGCTCGTCAGCGCCCCCGTCAGCCCGCACTCCACGGCGAGCACGCCGTCCCGGCCGGTCAGGCAGGCGTACTCGCCGGTGCCCCCGCCGTCGACGATCACCACGTCGCCGTGGTGCAGGGCCTGCAGGGCGATCGAGCGCAGCAGCGTCGAGGTGCCGCTGCCCGGCTGGCCGGCCACGAGCAGATGGGACTCGGTGGAGCGGATGCCGGTGCGCCAGACGACGGGCGGGACATCGCGCCGCTCCTCGCCGTGGGCGCCGTGGGTGAGCGGCAGCGTCCGCTGCACCCCGGTGGGATCGGTGAAGCCGAGGACCGTCTCACCGGGGGCCGTGACGAAGGGCTGGGCGGCGATGTCGGTGGGCAGGGGCGCGAGGACGCGGACCGTGAGCTGGTTGGCCTCCTCGTCCCACGCGAAGTGGTACTCACGGCCCCGCCCCGATTTCGCGCCGAGCAGATGCTCGATCCGCGCCCGTGACTCCGGCTCGCCGTCGGTGAAGTAGGCGGGGTAGCCGATCACCAGGTGCGCGATCCGGCCGGTGGAGTCGAACGCGTACTCGGAGAAGACCTTTCCCCAGTCGCCGCCGTGGGCGTAGAGCGGTTCGGGGTCCTCGGCGGCGGAGAAGTACGGCACCAGGGCCTCGTAGAGCGACTTCAGGCGCTGGGCCTGTGACGCGTCGGGTCCGGCGGGCGCCGAGGGGGCACGGTCCCGGCCCTGCCAGGCCGCCGCCGCCATCAGGGTGATGACGGCGAGCAGGGGACCGTACGGCGCGAGCGCCACGACCAGCAGGACCGACACCACCAGGAAGAGCAGCGCGCCACGCCGGTCCTTGGGCGTGTCGGCCCACCTGCGCCGCCCGGCCGAGGCCAGCCGGCGCAGACCGCGCGTGATGGTGATCAGCGGATGGAGGACGTCCGTGGCGCCTTCGGCCGCCGTCCTGGCCAGTTCCCGGCTCCGGGCGAGCTGTGCGCCGCCGTTGCTCAGGATGCGGGGGAGTGGGCGCCGGGCCACTGCTGTCTCCAGAGGGTGCGTACGGGCGGGCGGTGCGGGGTCGGGCGGATCAGAACTTGAATCCGCCCAGGAGGCCGGCCAGGCTTTCGCCGCCCGCCTTGATGCTGGGTGCGATGGCCGTGCTGGCCAGATAGAAGCCGAAGAGCATCGCCACCAGGGCGTGCGACGCCTTCAGCCCGTCCTTGCGGAAGAAGATGAAGACGACGATGCCGAGCAGCACCACGCATGAGATAGAGACGATCATGTGAGTTCTCCTGGTTCGCGGGGACAGTCACCATGAGTACTGCCAGGCTCACAGAATGTATCCATACGATAAAAGGTGCAACTGGTTCGATTCTCGGCATTTCCCCCGAATGGGTCTGCCGTGATCATTGCCCCGGGCGTGACGGGTCATGTGTCCGGTGAGCCAGTACCCTGGCGATTCACCCGTACGGCTCTGCACCGCTCGCAGACGTACGTCCTGTCCCCGATGCGTGAAGCATGTGCAGTGAGAGGCGGTCCGGCGATGACCGATGCCCCCGACCCCGAGGTCGTGGAGCTGGCGACCAAGATCTTCGACCTGGCCCGGCGCGGCCGGACCGAGGAACTCGTGGCCTACGTCGACGCGGGCGTGCCGGCCGACCTCACCAACGACCGGGGCGACTCCCTCGTGATGCTCGCCGCGTACCACGGTCACGCCGAGGCGGTGCGTGCGCTGCTGGAGCGCGGCGCCGACGCGGACCGCGTCAACGACCGGGGTCAGACGCCACTCGCGGGAGCGGTCTTCAAGGGCGAGACCGAGGTGATCCAGGCCCTTCTGAAGGGTGGCGCGGACCCGTCCGCGGGCACCCCCTCGGCCGTCGACACGGCCCGGATGTTCGGTCGTACGGAACTGCTCGATCTGTTCGGCGAGCGCTGAGCGAACCGCTCTGACCAGCGAAGACACAGAAAACGGGGGAGGCGGTACAGGGCCGCCGAAATTTCGGTCGCGGTAGATGTGACCGCCGGGTCATCATGACGACGTGATTCACGGACGCGATGGCTGGGCAGGTGTTGCCGCACCGCGCGGGCCGTGATGCGGTCCGCATGGGCCACCGACGAGAGGCAGAGAGAGATGGTCTACAGCAAGCAGGAAACGGCGGGCGCCCCGACGTGTTGTCACGCGGCCAGGTAATGCAGGTCCCCGGTTGCGTCGACGCTTGATGTGAGGCTGTTTCCCATGTTCGATCCGGTCATAGCGCCCAGCGGTACGCTGCTCGGCCTGCTCCAGCGGGGCCGTGGTGACGGCACGCTGCACGCGCTCACCGCCCCGCGCTCCGAAGCGCTCGCGGCGCTGAACCACTGTGTGCTGCGCGACCCGCGCCACGACTGGCAGGTGGAGAACCGCTCCCTCTACTACGCCCGCCTCTACCTCGATCTGCACGGCGAACTGGACGCGGTCGAGGCCCACCTCTTCGATCCCGAGGACGTCCTGGACACCGACGAGTCCCGCACCGGACTCGCCCTCGCGGTCCTCGGGCACCTCGCCTCCTACGGCAGGCGGGACGCTCTCGACCTGCTGCGCAGGTACGCCGCCCACGGCACCAACTGGGCCTGGGCCCTGGACGAGCTGGCCCTGAGGGACGACGACGCGGGCCTGCGCGCCCTGGCCGCCCCGGTCCTCGCGCGGTTCACCACCGACGCCGAGGGCGAGGCGGAGCTCGCCGCCACCGTCCGCGACGCCTTCGAGCCACGGCCCTGGCGCCTGTGGGCCGACGATCCCCGCGCATCCGTCGCCACACGCGTGCGCGCCGCCCAGGAGGCCGGGTCCTTCGACCGCTGGCAGCGGCAGATGCGCCCCGGCGGGCCCCGCCCCGGCTGGAGCGTGCGAGCGGTGTTCGAATGGGCCCAGCAGGGCGTCGAACGCGGCGCCGCGCTCCATGTCCCGGCCGCCCGCTGCCTCGCCGCCGTGGCGGGCCCCGAGGACCGGCCCGAGATCGTCCGGGCCGCCCAGGACGGCACCGAGGGAGCCCGGTGCACCGCCCTGCGCTACCTCGCCGACAGCAACGATCCCGATGCCCTCGCCCTGATCGAGGGCGCCGTGGCCACCGGTTCGACGGCCGTGGTGGAGGCCGCCGTCGACGCCTTCGAACGCATGCGCAGTCTCGCCGCCGTCGACCGGGCGCGGGGCTGGGCCCGTCGGCCCGACCCGCTCGGCGCCGCCGCCGGCCGGGTCCTCGCCTGCCGGGGCGGTCTGCAGGACCGCGACCTGGTCCTCGCGGCGCTCCGGGAGGCGGTACGGGGCGAGGGCCCCGACGCGCCCACCCTGTGGACCCTCGTCGACGGCGCCGGACGCCTCGGCATCGCCTGCGCCGCCCCCGTGCTCCGCCACATCTACCGCGAGACCGCCTCGTCCCATCTGCGGGGCCGCGCCGCCCGCGCCCTCGCCGCGACCGACCCCTCCTACGGCAGCGGCTTCGCCGTCGAGTGCCTGTGGGACTGCGAGGAGACCACCCGCGAGATCGCCGCCCGGCACGCCGAGACCGGGGACACCCGGGTCGTCGAACGCCTGCGCCGGCTCGCCGCGGACCCGGCCGAGGAAGCCGAGGTGCAGACCGCCGTACGCAGCCGGATCGGCCCGGAGGAGACCGCCGTGTGATCCCTTCCGCCCGCGCGGTGTGAACGACGGGTGACCCGTGGGTCAGGTGTGCGTGGATGCCGCCTGACCTGCGCGGGTGAGGGAGGCAACGCTCACGGCGCGTTCCCCGCGAGGAAAGATCCACGTTGACGTGACCACGTCCGGCGCGGCGACAACACCGGTATGCGTGTCGTCATCGTCACCGAGTCCTTTCCCCCCGATGTGAACGGCGTGGCCCACTGCGCGCTCCAGACCGCCCGGCACCTCGTCGACCGCGGTCACACCCCCCTCGTCGTCGCCCCCGCCGTCGCGGGCGACGAACCCGGCGACGGGGTGCCCTGCCCCGTCGTCCGCGTCCCCTCCCTCCCCCTCCCCGGCTATCCCCAGGTCCGTGTCGCCCTCCCCAGCCGGCGCCCGGCCGCCGCGATCGCCGAGCACCGGGCCGACGTCGTCCATCTGGCCAGCCCCTTCGTCCTCGGCGTGCGCGGCATGGCGGCCGCCGCCCGCCTGGGCCTGCCCACCGTCGCCGTCTACCAGACCGACCTCGCCGGATACGCCCGTACGTACATGGGCGCCGGCGAGGCGGCCGCCTGGCGGCGCATCCGCTCCGTGCACACGGCCGCCGACGTCACCCTGGCCCCGTCCGGCGCCGCCCTGCGCGACCTGGAGGCACACGGCGTACCCCGGGTCCGGCTGTGGCCGCGCGGTGTGGACACCGTCCGCTTCCGGCCCGGCCTCCGCGACGAGGCCCTGCGCCGCACCCTCGCCCCGAACGGCGAGCTGATCGTCGGCTACGTCGGCCGGCTCGCCCCGGAGAAGCAGGTCGAGCTGTTGGCCGGGGTCCGCACGCTGCCCGGCGTGCGGGTCGTGGTCGTCGGCGACGGACCCAGCCGGCCGGCCCTGGAGCAGGCGCTGCCCGGCGCGGCCTTCCTCGGCCGCCGCACCGGCGAGGACCTCGCGCGGATCTTCGCCTCACTGGACGTCTTCGCGCACACGGGACCGTTCGAGACCTTCTGTCAGACCGTGCAGGAGGCGATGGCGAGCGGCGTACCCGTGATCGCCCCCGCCGTGGGCGGCCCGCTGGACCTGGTCGCGCACGGCCGCACCGGACTCCTCGTCCCCCCGCGCGACGCCGCCGCCGTACGCGACGCGGTGTGGTCCATGGCCGCCGACCCCGCCCTGCGGGCCGCGTACGGGGCGGCAGGACGCGCGGCGGTCGAGGGCCGCACCTGGGCGGCCGTCGGCGACCAGCTCATCGGCCACTACGCCGATGTGCTCGCCGGACGCAGGACGGCGGTGGCGGCATGAGCGCGTCGCTGCGGATCGTGCGGCTGGCGAACTTCGTGGCGCCCGCCTCCGGAGGACTGCGCACCGCGCTGCGGGAACTCGGCAAGGGCTACCTGGAGGCGGGACACCGGCCCGTGCTCATCGTCCCCGGCGAACGGGAGAGCGACCACCACACCGAGCAAGGGCGGGTGATCACCCTCCCGGGCCCGCTGCTGCCCGGCACCGGCGGCTACCGCGTCCTCACCGACAAACGGCGGATCGCCGCCCTGCTCCAGGACCTGGCCCCCGACCGGCTCGAAGTGTCCGACCGTACGACCCTGCGCTGGACCGGACGGTGGGCCCGCCGGGCCCGCGTCCCGGCGGTCATGGTCTCCCACGAGACCGCCGACGGGGTGCTGCGCACCTGGGGACTGCCCGAGCCGGCCGCCCGGCGCACCGCGGACGCCCTCAACACGCGCACCGCACACGCGTACGCGCGCGTGGTGTGCACCACCGAGTTCGCCGCACGCGAGTTCGTACGCATAGGGGCCCGCAATGTCGTACGGGCCCCACTGGGCGTCGATCTGGTGGAACGGCACCCCGCGCTGCGCGACCCGGGGCTGCGGGCCCGGCACGCGCGCGTGCCGGAGACGCTGCTCGTGATGTGCTCCCGGCTCTCCCTGGAGAAGCGGCCCGGGACCGCGCTGGACGCGCTGGAGGCGCTGCTGCGGCGCGGACGGCGCGCGGTGCTGGTGGTCGCCGGGGACGGGCCCCTGCGGGCACGGCTCGAACAGCGCGCGCGGGAGCGCGGACTGCCGGTGACCTTCCTGGGACACGTGCGCGACCGGAGGCTGCTGGGCACGCTCCAGGCGTCCGCCGACGTGTGCCTGGCACCGGGGCCCGCCGAGACCTTCGGGCTCGCCGCGCTGGAGGCGATGGCGTGCGGTACGCCCGTCGTGGCGAGCGCGTCCTCGGCGCTTCCGGAGGTCATCGGCCCGGCGGGGGCGGTCGCCGAGGACCGGGGGGAGGCGTTCGCGGACGCCGTCGAGCTCCTGCTGGAACGGACGGAGCCGGTCCGGCGCGAGGCGGCACGCGCGCGTGCGGAGCGTTTCGGCTGGGGGACGGCCGTGGCGGCCTTCCTCGCGGCCCTCGACGCGCCGGTGACGGCGGACGGAGCCGTGCCCCCGGTACGGCCGGTCGCGTCCCGGGGGCTGTCGTGAGACCGCTGCGGTTCGTGGCCCTCGGGGACTCGCTGACCGAGGGCGTCGGGGACCGGACCGGTGGCGGATGGCGCGGCTGGGCCGCGCTGCTCGCGCCGTCGCTGTGTGCCGGGCCCGTGCGGTTCACCAACCTCGCGGTGAGCGGGGCACAGACGCGCGACGTGCTCGAACGGCAGTTGCCGGCCGCGCTGGAACTGCGGCCCGACCTCGTCTCCGTCGTCGTCGGCGTCAACGACACCCTGCGCCGCACCTTCGACATCCATGACGTGGCGGCCAGGCTGGACGAGGTGTACGCGGCCTGTACCGAGCAGGGCGCCGTGCTGCTCACCGCGTGCCTGCCCGATCCGGGCGGGATGCTGGGGCTGCCGGGCGCGCTGGCCCGCCCGCTGGCCCGGCGGCAACGGGCGGTGAACACCGTCGTGCACGCCCTGTCCGACCGTTACGGCGCGGCGCATCTGCACGCCGGCGAGGGGGACTGGATCAGCGACCGGTCGATGTGGAGCGCGGACCGGCTGCATCCCGGTGAGCCGGGACACCGTCAACTGGCCGTGCGGTTCCACGCACTGCTGACGGAACGCGGTGTCGCGACCGGGCCGGCCCCCTCGCCCGAACCGGACTCCCCGGCACCCACCGCGTGGGCGAGCCTGCGGTGGCTGGCCACGGCCGGCACCGGCTGGGTGGCCCGCCGGTGCGCCGACCTTTTGCCGCAACTGCTCTCCCTGGCCGCCGACGAGATGCGCCACCACGCGCGGGGCACCAGCGTCCGCCTCGACCTGCGTGCCTCCGCCGCCGTTTCGGCGGCCCTGGCCGCGCTGTCGACGGGGGAACGACGCCCGGGTGCCGCCTGACCTGTCCGGACACGGGGTACACCTGCCCTCCCGCGCGGGGAGGGCCACGGTGCCGACGCCCCCTGCCTCGCACGCGACCCGGGTGTCATCCGCCGGAGAGGCGTCGACGGGACCGTACGGCGACGAAGCGGACCGGTGTGCCGGGGCGCGCCTGCGCGGCGGCCGGGAGGTCGGCGGGGCGGACGACCGCGACCACCGGGTAGCCCCCGGTGGTCGGATGGTCGGCGAGGAAGACCACCGGCGTGCCGTCGGGCGGCACCTGGACCGCGCCCAGCACCATGCCCTCGCTGGGGAGTTCGTCCCGGCGGGCCCGTTCCAGGGCCGGTCCGGTCGTGCGCAGTCCGATGCGGTTGCTCGCCGGCGACACGTGGTACGCGCGGGACGTGAGGAGCCGTACGGCGGCCGGGGTGAACCAGTCGTCGCGCGGGCCCGGCGTCACCCGCAGCACGAGCTCGTCGGGGGGCGCCGGCTGCGGGGCGACGTCCACGCGCGCGTGGGGCTCCCCGGGCGTTCCCAGGGGGAGTACGGCACCGTCCGTGAGGGGCGCCGGGCCGAGACCGGAGAGCAGGTCCGTGGAGCGGCTGCCCAGCACCGGCTCGACGGCGATCCCGCCGGAGACGGCCACGTAGGCGCGTACGCCGGAGACCGCCGCGCCGACGTCCAGCACGGACCCGGCACGCACGCGCACCGGCGCTCCCCAGGCGGCCGGCCGGCCGTCCACGGCGACCGGGCAGGGAGCCCCGGTGACCGCCACGGTGACCGTCGAACGGGGCCGCAGGGAGCAGCCGTCGAGGGTCGTCTCCAGGACGGCCGCGTCCGGCGGGTTGCCGGCCAGCCGGTTGGCGAGCGCCGCCGCGGGCCCGTCCAGCGCCCCGGAACGGGGGACGCCGAGATGGGCGTGTCCAGGACGGCCCCGGTCCTGCACGGTGGTGAGGGCTCCCGCGCGGACGACGGCGAGCGCACGGTCCGTCATGCCGCGGACCCCGTCACCGGGACGAAACGCACCCGCGTGCCGGGGGAGAGCAGCGCCGCCGGCACGCGCGCGTGGTCCCACAGCACGAGGTCGGTCGTACCGATCAGCTGCCAGCCGCCCGGCGAGGACCGCGGGTACACGCCCGTGTAGGGACCCGCCAGCGCCACCGAGCCGGCCGGGACAGCGGTGCGCGGAGTGGCCCGGCGGGGCACGTCGTAGCGGGCCGGCAGACCGGTGAGGTAGCCGAAGCCGGGCGCGAACCCGCAGAAGGCGACGCGGAACTCGGTGCCCGCGTGGACGCGGGCCACCTCCCGCGCGGGGACACCCCAGTGCGCGGCGACGTCCGCGAGGTCAGGGCCGTCGTAGCGCACCGGGATCTCGACCGTCTCCCGCGCGTGCGGGGGCACGGGCGGGAGACGGAGGGCGGTCAGTTCGGCGGCCAGCCGGGCCGGATCGGACAGGCCGTCGAGCAGCACCGTGCGCGCCGCCGGGACGATCTCACCGGCCGGCAACGAGCCCTCCGCGCGGCGCCGCAGCAGCTCCGCGTGGAGCGCCTGGGCCTCGTCGCCCGAGGAGACCTCGACGAGCAGCGCGTCCTCGCCGACGGGCAGCACCCTCATACGAAGGCCTCCACCCGCACCCCGGACGCCTCCAGCGCGTCACGCACCCGTCGCGCCAGGTCCACCGCGCCGGGCGTGTCACCGTGCAGGCACAGGGAGCGCGCCCGCACCTCGATACGCCGTCCCGAGTGCGCGTCGACCTCCCCGTGGCGGGCCAGGTCCACCGAACGAGCCACCACCGACTCCGGGTCGGTGACCACGGCGCCCTCCTGACCACGTGGCACCAGCGTGCCCCCGTCGGTGTACGCCCGGTCGGCGAACGCCTCCGTGACCACCGGCAGCCCCGCCTTCCGGGCCAGTTCCAGCAGCCGGGAGCCGGGCAGGCCGAGCACGGGCAGCGTGGCGTCCGCCAGGAGCACCCCGTCGACGACCGCGCCGGCCTGCTCCTCGTCGCGCACCACCCGGTTGTACAGCGCCCCGTGCGGTTTGACGTACGCCACGCGGGCGCCCGCCGCGCGGGCGAACACCTCCAGGGCGCCGATCTGGTAGGCGACCTCGGCCGCCAGTTCGGCGGGCGGCACGTCCATCGCGCGCCGCCCGAACCCGGCCAGGTCCCGGTAGGAGACCTGGGCGCCGATCCGCACCCCCCGCCCGGCCGCGAGCTCGCACACCCGGCGCATGGTGACCGCGTCCCCGGCGTGGAAACCGCACGCCACGTTGGCGCTGGTCACCACGGACAGCAGCCGCTCGTCGTCGGTGAGCCGCCAGCGGCCGAACCCCTCGCCGAGGTCGGCGTTCAGATCGATCGACGTCATGGGTCCTTCGTTTCTCCTGCCTCGTGCCGCACAGGCCGGTCAGGCCACGCGGAACTGCTCGTCGCGGGCGTCGCTGAGGAACATCTGCCCCGGTGCGTGCGTGATGGCGAACGGCGGACGGGAGGCCATGACCGCGGCCTGCGGGGTCACCCCGCAGGCCCAGAACACCGGGATGTCGTCCGGCTCGAAGTCCACCGGCTCGCCGAAGTCCGGCCGGCCGAGGTCGTCGATGCCCAGCCCGGAGGGGGCACCGCAGTGCACGGGACCGCCGTGCACCGCCGGCAGCAGACTGCTCTCCCGGATCGCCGCGGAGAGGTGCTCCGGCGGCACCGGCCGCATGGACACCACCATCGGCCCGCGCAGCCGACCCGCCGGACGGCACTGCCAACTCGTCACGTACATGGGAACGTTGCGGCCCTGCTCAACGTGCCGGACCGGAACACCCGCCGCCGCCAGCGCCCACTCGAACGTGAAGCTGCAGCCGATCAGGAACGACACCAGATCACCGCGCCAGTACGCCCGCGCGTCCGTCGGCTCGTCCACCAACTCGCCGTGCTCCCACACGCGGTAGCGCGGCAGATCGGTGCGCAGGTCCGCGTCCGGGGCGAGGACGGTGGCCGTGGAACCGGCGTCGGTGACGTCCAGGACCGGACAGGGCTTGGGGTTGCGCTGGCAGAACAGCAGCATGTCGTACGCCCAGTCGGCGGGCACCGAGATCAGATTGGCCTGCGTGTGCCCCGCGGCCACACCGGCCGTGGGACCCGCCAGCCCCTCCCGGAAGCGGGCGCGCGCCGTGCGCGGGCTCCACGCGCGCGCGTGCTCGTCGGCCAGGGTCACAGGGTGGTCGTCCACCACGGTCGGCGTACGGTCGTCGGTGTGGTTCACTCCAGTTCCTTCCCGCGCGTCTCCGGCAGCCCCAGCAGCGCCAGCGCCGCGATGCCGTAACCGATCGCGCCGAAGACCAGCGCCCCGCCCACGCCCCAGCCGTCGGCGAGGAAGCCGACCGTCGTGGGGAAGACGGCGCCCACGGCGCGTCCGGTGTTGTACGTGAAGCCCTGTCCCGTACCGCGCACCGCCGTCGGGTACAGCTCGCTCAGATAGGAGCCGAAGCCGCTGAAGATCGCCGACATGCAGAACCCGAGCGGGAAACCGAGCACGAGGATCACGGTGTTGGCGCCGTTCGGGATGTTCGTGTACGCCAGGATGCAGATCGCGGACAGCAGCGCGAACAGCCAGATGTTGCGCCGGCGGCCCAGCCGGTCGGTGAGGTAGCCGCCGGTCAGGTAGCCGATGAAGGCACCCGAGATCAGGAACGTCAGATAGCCGCCGGTGCCGACGACCGACAGGTCGCGCTCGGTCTTCAGATAGGTCGGCACCCAGGTGGCGAGGGTGTAGTAGCCGCCCTGGACGCCGGTGGAGAGCAGCACGGCGAAGAGCGTGGTGCGCAGCAGGCCCGGTGCTCCCGGCCGGCCCGGCCGGAAGATCGTCGCGAAGGAGCCCTTCCGGGCGCTCGTCTCCCGCGCGGCGGCCGCCTCGGGAGCGTCCTGCACGCTGCGGCGCACCCAGACCACGAGCAGCGCCGGCAGCGCACCGGTCCAGAACATCACGCGCCAGGCGAGGTCGTCGCCGGCCAGCGAGAAGACGACCGTGTACACGATCACGGCCAGCGCCCAGCCGACGGCCCAGGAGCTCTGGACCGCGCCGAGGGTGCGGCCCCGGTGCTTGGCGCTCGCGTACTCGGCGACCAGGATCGCGCCGACCGCCCACTCACCGCCGAAGCCGAGACCCTGCAGCGCGCGGAACACCAGCAGCGTCTCGTAGTCGGTCGCGAAGCCGCAGGCCACCGTGAACACCGCGTACGTGATCACGGTCAGCAGCAGTGCCCTGACCCGGCCGATGCGGTCCGCCAGCACACCGGCGAGGGCGCCGCCGACCGCGGACACCACCAGGGTGACGGTCGTGAGCAGACCGGTCTGGCCGCTGTTCAGACCGAAGTACGCCGACAGCGCGACCATCGTGAGCGGCAGCGTGAAGTAGTCGTACGAGTCCAGGGCATAGCCGCCGAACGCGCCGCCGAAGGCGCGCCGGCCGCGCGGCCCCAGTGCGCGCAGCCAGCCGAACGCCCCGTCTCCGGCGGCGTGTTCGGGCGGTACGGGGCGTGGGGTGTCGGTCAGGGCCCGCGGTGGAGGGGGCGTGCTCATGGGCACCTCGCAGAGAAGAGGACGGAGGGTGCGGGAAGGGGTGAGCCGTGCCACTGCCCAGCAAGGTAGAGGATCGTTGAACGATCCTTCAATACCTATGTTGTCTCGTACTTCCTCGTGCGATTGAATTCCGGCATGGCAGAGCAGATGGGCGGACTGGCCGACGATCGTGCCCTGTTGGGCCGTACCAGCACCGCCGAGCGGGTCGCGGACATTCTCAGGAGCCGTATCGCCGAGGGCTACTTCCCGCCCGGTACGCGGCTGTCGGAGGACAGCATCGGCGGTGCGCTCGGCGTCTCCCGCAACACGCTGCGCGAGGCGTTCCGGCTGCTCACGCACGAACGGCTGCTCGTCCACGAGCTGAACCGGGGCGTGTTCGTCCGGGTGCTGACCGTCGAGGACGTCGAGGACATCTACCGCACCCGCCGCCTCGTCGAGTGCGCCGTCGTGCGCGGGCTGGGCGACCCGCCCTACGCGCTCGACGCGCTCACCGAGGTGGTGGAGCAGGGGCGTACGGCGGCGCGCGAAGGTGACTGGAACGGCGTGGGTACGGCCAACATCCACTTCCACCGGGAACTGGTGGCCCTCGCCGCCAGTGAGCGCACGGACGAGCTGATGCGCAGCGTCTTCGCCGAGCTGCGGCTCGCCTTCCACGTCGTGGACGAACCCCGGCGACTGCACGAACCGTATATCGCCCGTAATATCGGTATTCTTCAGGCGCTTCAGGACGGGGACCGCGACAAGGCCGAGGCGCTGCTGGCGGCCTACCTCGAGGTCTCGCTGGAACGGGTCGTCGAGGTGTACCGGCGGCGCGTCGGCGAGGACGGACAGGACGGCCGGCCGACAGTGTGACGACCGTCGCGCCGGGGCGCAACACGGTCGTTTGGGTCGTTGTCAGACCGAGGACCTAGTCTGTGCACCGTGACTTCGCCTGCATCGACGGACAGCGTTCCGCCCCAGCTCAGCGCGGGGCCGCGGCCCGCGCCGGGCCCGGCCGCCGACGAAGGGCTGGCGCGGCGGCTGCGCGCGCTCGCGTGCACCGCGCCGCTGCACGACCTCGACGCGCGCAAGGCCAACCTCGCCGGCGAGTACTCGGTGTACGGCATGGCGGAGATCGCCCTCGCGGCCATCGACCTCGTCACCCTGAACATGGACTTCGACACGGGCGCGGACCACGACCAGATAGTCGCCCGGATCGTCCCGCGCATCGCCGCCCAGGCTCCGCGCCGACCCGCCGCCGAGCACGAGCGGGTGGCCCGCTGGGTCCTGGAGAACCTGATCAACGTCGGCAGCGTCGACCGCGGCTTCCGCGCGGTGTACGGCATGTTCGGGGCGGACGGCACCTATGTGCGCCGCGACTACGACTTCAAGCTGATCGAGGAGGTCCCCGGCCCCGGCGGCACGGTGTACCTGAGGACCACCGACGAGGCGGTCAACGTCCTGGTCGGCGCCCTGGACACCGATGTCACCAGCGCGCAGATCGCCGCCGAGGTCAAGCTGGAGGTGCTGATCAGCAGGGGCAGGCTCGCCGACGCACAGCTCGCCGCCGAGCAGGCCCGCTACCGGACCGTGCAGTACTCCGAGACCCTGCGCCGGGCCCTGGACGCCACCCGCCGCAACGTCCGCGCGGTGGACTGGCTGAGCGCCGTGCCCGACATGATCGCCGAGGCCCTCGACCACGTGGCGGACCGCTACCGCCACGAGAACGCGATCCTCACCAACATCCGCAAGGCGCGCGACGAGTCCGAGGACCCCGAGCACAAGCGCCGGGCGGCCGAGCTGGTGGACATCGTCAAGGACTGCATCCGGCGCCACACCCAGCTGCAGTCACGGCTGCTGGAGGCCGGCCCGCTGTTCCGCGCCGAACAGGACCGGCAGGCCTTCGCCACCCCCACGTCGGTCTCGGGCACCGACCTCTATGGCCACCTCCTCGCGCCCCTGCTGCCGCTGCCCGTGGAGCGGGCGGCCCGGGTCACCGACGCCTTCTTCGCCCACGGCACCGGACTGCGCACCCCGGTCTCCGTCCGGGTCGCCGACCTCGTCGAGATCCTGCTGACACCGCCCGTGGAGCGCGAACACCTCGGTGCCGAGATGCCCGAGCCCGACCTGATCGCCACGCCCGACGACAGCCGCTTCAGCGAGGAGCAGCTGGCGGCCGCCACGGAGCTGCTGGACCTGCCGGCCGACGCACCGCGCCGGCTGTCCGGACTGCTCGCCGACGCCCGCCGCCAGGACCCCGAACTGCCTTACCTGGTCGCCCTGCTGGCCATCCACGCCGCCAGCCCCCCGGTCGGCACCGCCTACCGCCAGGGCGAACCGAAACTGCTGTTCGCCGTGGACGACGGAACCGAACTCGACGACCCCGAGTTCGGCGGCGCCGACCTCATCGTCGGCACGGCCCTGCTGGACGCGGCGGGGATGGCCGCGGACCGGTCGGAGGCGGCATGACGGAGCAAGCAGTCCGTACCGAGCTGTCCCAGAGCAAGGAGTCCCGACCGTGACCGAGCACGTCGAGTGGAGTGAGCCGGAGGCCGTGGCCGCACCGGCGAGCGCCGCCGTCACACCCGCCGACGCCGCCGACGCCGCACGGCTCGTCGCCTTCGGCCTCCAGCCCAAACTCCAGCCCGCCCGCGACCAGGAGTACGCCGACCTGCTGCGCCGCTACCGCGAGGACCCGCCGTTCGCGCGGCTCGCCGACGCCGTGGCCACCGGCCTCGGACTGATCGTGCTTGAAGTGTCCCCGCGCGCCGGCATGGCCGTCACCGCCGCCGAGGACTCCGTCTTCGCCGTCCGCATGGGCGACTACGCGCGCCGCACCTCCGCCGACGGCGGCGACCGGTTCCTGCACGGGCTCGCCCACCTCGCCGTCGCCGCCATGGCCTTCCCACGCCCCGAGGACCTCGCCGACGACGGCTACATCGGGCGCGTCACGGTCAACGGCGTCGACTCCTTCGTCCGCCAGGCCTGCCACCGCCTGGAGGAGCGGGCCGCGGAGCAGGGCGAGAACACCGACCCGGCCAGCGACGCCCCCGGCCTGGAGGCCGCGTGGCGGATCTGGGCCAGACGCAGCTCGACCGGCGCCACCAAGGACGCGCGCCGCCTCGCGGGATCGACCACCGGCATCGTCGCCAAGGCCGTCGGCTTCCTCACCGACTCCGGCTTCCTGCAGCGCACCGGCGACGACAACGGCGGCACGTACCGCACCACGGCCCGCTACCAGCTCCAGGTCCGCGACATGGCGGGCAGCGCCGCCATGGCCGAGCTGCTGGAGCTGGGCGTCGTCCCGGTCACCGACGGCACGCCCACCCTGCTGCCGCCCGAGGACGGCGACGCCCTGGAACTGGTCGCCGACGCCGGCCTGCCGTTCCACTCCGCCTGAACCCCCGTCTCACGAAGCCTCACGAGAGTCCGCCATGTACGAGCTGTCCCGGGTCCGCCTCTACTCCATCGGGCCGGCCGGTGCGCGCTACGCCGACACCGTGCTCGACCTGCGCGGTGTCGGCGGGCCCGTGCCGGACCCCGCGCCGACGCAGGCGGAGTTCTTCCAGGAGGAGCCCGTCGGCCCGCCGCGCCGGCCGGCGCCCGCCGGGGTGCTCTTCCTGGAGAACGGCGGCGGCAAGTCGGTCCTGCTGAAGCTGATCTTCTCCGTGATGCTCCCGGGCCACCGCAACACCCTCGGCGGCGCCAGCTCCGGTGTGCTGCGCAAGTTCCTGCTCGCCGACGACTGCGGCCATGTGGCACTGGAATGGCAGCACGTGCAGACCGGCGAGTGCGTCGTCGTCGGCAAGGCCAGTGAGTGGCGGGGCCGCCAGGTCTCCAACGACCCGAGGAAGTTCGCCGAGGCCTGGTACTCCTTCCGGCCCGGCCCCGGTCTCAGCCTGGACAACCTCCCCGTCGCCGAGTCCACGGCCGTACGGCCGCCCGTCGAGGGCCAGTCGGGCGCGCGGGGACGGCGCCGCACCATGAAGGGCTTCCGGGACGCCCTCACGGAGGCCGGCAAGAACTACCCGCACCTGGAGGTGCACTGGGAGGAGATCCACGAGCGCTGGACCGAACACCTCGGCGAGCTGGGACTCGACCCCGAACTCTTCCGCTACCAGCGGGAGATGAACGCCGACGAGGGTGAGGCAGCCGGTCTCTTCGCGGTCAAGAAGGACTCCGACTTCACCGATCTGCTGCTGCGCGCCGTCACCGACACCCGGGACACCGACGGACTCGCCGACCTGGTCGGCGGCTTCGGCAACAAACTGGGCCGGCGCGCCGAACTGATCGCCGAACGCGACTTCACCGCCGGATCCGTCGACCTGCTCGGCCGGATCGTCGAGGCCGCCGAGGCCCGCACCCGCGCGCGGGAGATCTACACCGCCGCCGAGCGCCGCACCCGCACCCTGGCCCGCAGGCTCTCCGCGCGCGGCGCCCGGGAACGCGTCCGCGCGGCCGACCTGGCGCAGCGGGTCACCGCCGCCGCGTACGCCGTCACCCACGCCGAGTCGGCACGCGAGCACAGCGCGCTGATCTCCGCCGAACTCGCCTATCGGCACGCCTCCCTGGCGCTCGCCGCCGCCGAGAAGTCCGCCGCCGCCCAGAAACGCGAACTCGCCGACGCGCGCACCCTGTACTCGGCCTGGCAGGCCGCAGAGGCCGTGCTGCGCCACCGCGCCGCCGCCGACCGTGTCGCCAGGGTGTCCGCCGCCATCCAGGAGGCCGAGCGGGACGCGGCCCCCGCGCTGGCCGCGCGCGCCAAGGCCGCCGTCGACCTCGTCCGCGCCCTGCACGCGGCCGCGCGGAACGCCGAGAACCTCGCCAACGAGGAGGAGGAGCGCTCCGCCGCCCTCCAGGAGGTCAGCGACGGCGCCTACCGCGACTCCACCGCCGCCGCCACCGAGGCACAGCGGGCCCGCAGCGAGGTCGGGCACCTGCGGCAGCGGCTCACCGAGGTCGAGCAGGAGACCGCCGAGGCCGTGCGGGCCGGCTGGCTCGACGACAGCGCCCCCGACGCCGACCCCGCCAGGGCCGCGCTCGCGGCCAGCGACGCCGAGAAGACGGCGGTCGCCGCCTGGGACACCGCCCGCGAGGCGGCCCGCCGGGCCACCGAGCACGCGCGCGAGGCGGCCGCCGCCGAGAGCCGCGCGGAACTCACCGCGGCCCGCGCGGCGGACGCGGCCACGGCGGCCGAGCGCGCCCACGAGGGCGAGCGCCGCACGGCCGAGGACCTCGCCGCAGAGCAACGACTGGCGGAACTGCTGAGCCTGCCGGGAGCCACCGGCAGGCAGCGGGCCGGTGTACCGGACCGGCGCACGGACGCCGACCGCGCGGCGGGTGATCCCGGCACCGGGTCCTCCCAGGGCGAGGGCGCCCTGACCGCCGAGGAACTCGACCGCTTCGCCGACGAGCTGCGCGAACTGCTCGACGACGCCGTCTCCTCCGCCGAGCGGCAGCTGTTCGACCTGCGGACCGCCGCCGCGGACGACGCCCGCATCCTCGGCGCCCTCGGCGACGGCGGGCTGCTGCCGCCCGGCCCGGACGTGCTGGCCACGGTCGAGTTCCTCGGCGAACACGGCATCCCGGCCCTCCCGGGATGGCGCTACCTCGCCCAGGCCGTCGCCCCCGCCGACCACGCGCGCGTGCTGGCCGCCCGCCCCGAACTCGTCGACGGCGTCGTCATCACCGACCCCGACTCCCACCTCCGCGCCCGCGAGGCACTGAGCGACGCCGCCCTGCTGCCCCGGTCCGCCGTCGCCGTCGGCACCGCCGCCGCCCTGCTCGCCCCCACCCCCGCGCCGGACACGGACACCGGGGACGTCTTCCTCGTACCGCCGAACCCGGCCATGCACGACGAGCACGCCGCCGACGAGGAACGGCAGACCCTGCGTGCCCGGGCCACCGAGCGGGACGAGGAGATCCGCGCGCTCGCCGCCCGGCTCGGCAAGGACCGGGAGCTGGCCGCGCGGCTCGCCTCCTGGCGCACCGGCTGCCCCGCCGGGCGGCTCACGGAGCTGGCCGCCACGGCCCACGAGGCACGGGCGTTCGCCGAGGAGTCCGAGGCCGAGCTGGCCGAGGCACGCACCGCGAGGGCGGAGGCCGAGGAGGCCGCCGCCGAGGCCGTCGGCGTCCGTGACGAGCGGCAGGAAGCCGCGCAGAAGGCCCGGCGCGCGGCCGACGCCCTCGCCGGACTCGCCTTCCGGCTGCGCGAACGGGCCGGCTGGCAGGTCAAGCTGCGGGAACTCGCCGACGACGCGACCGAGGCGGAGGCCCGCGCCCAGACCTGCCTGGAAAGGGCGCGCGCCGCCGACGAGGACCGGCGCGGCGCCCAGCGGGCCGCCGACGACGCCCGGCGCACCGCCCGCGCGCTGCGCGCCGAGCGCTCCGAGATCGCGGGCGCCCCCGACGACGTGCCCGAGGACGGCACCGGAGCGCCGCAGGCGTCCCTGCCCGCCCTGCGCGAGGCCTACCGCGCCGCGTCCCAGGTGTACGAGAAGGTCGGCGTCGGCGCCGACCTGCGCGCCGAACAGGCCCGCGCGGAGAGCGACGAGAGCGCCGCCCGCGCCGAACTGGACCGGCTCAGCAACAAGGTCCGCACCCGCGCCGAGCAGTTGCTCCAGTCGCCCGACGGCTCCGACGGACCCAGCCGGCAGGCCGCCGCCGCCCGCGCCGAGGAGCTGGTGCAGCTCCTGGAGACCCGCATGTCCAGCGCGAGCGAGCAGCTCGGACGACTGCGCGGCGAGACCGAACGGCTCGCGCCCGAGGACGGCGAGGCGCACACCGAACTCCCCGAGGAACTGGTACCGCGCGACGCCGAGCACGCGCAGGCCCTCCTGCGCACCGCCACCACCGAACTCGCCTCCCGCAGCGAGGCCCTGAGCCGGGCACGGGAGGCCCACGCCGAACTGCTCGACGCGCACCGCGCCGCCGAGGACGCGGCCGGCGGCTTCGACGAGATCGCCGCCATGCTCCGCGATCTGCTGCGCGAGCACGCGGGCGAGGAGGAGCAGGAGCAGCCCGAGCCCTATCCGGGCGGCCTGGAGGACGCCCGGCAGTCCGCCGCCGAAGCCCGCCGCTCCCTGCGCGGCTGCGCCGCGGACCTGTCCGCCGCCGAGTCCGCCGTGCGCGAGGCGAGCGACGTCCTCGTCCGGCACGCCAACTCCACGCGCTACGAGCAGGTCCGCACCCCCGCGCGCCAGCAGATCCGCGAACTGCCCGCCTCCGCGCTGCCCGAGCACGCCCAGAAGTGGGCGGACGCCTTCGCCCCCCGGCTGCGGGTCCTCACCGACGAGCTGGAGCAGCTGGAGCGCAACCGCGACTCGATCGTGGACCGGCTGCGGGGCCTGGTCGAGTCCGCCCTCGCCACCCTCCGCTCCGCCCAGCGGCTGTCCCGGCTGCCGGAAGGGCTCGGCGAGTGGTCCGGACAGGAGTTCCTGCGCATCCGCTTCGAGGAACCCGACCAGGCCACCCTCACCGAGCGGCTCGGCGAGGTCGTCGACGAGGCGACCCGGGCGGCCGTGAAGAAGAACTCCGACCTGCGGCGCGACGGCATGTCCCTGCTGCTGCGTGGGGTAGCCGCCGCCCTCCAGCCCAAGGGCGTCGCCGTCGAGATCCTCAAGCCCGACGCGGTACTGCGCGCCGAACGCGTACCCGTCGGCCAGATGGGCGACGTGTTCTCCGGCGGCCAGCTGCTCACCGCGGCCATCGCCCTGTACTGCACGATGGCCGCGCTGCGCTCCAACGACCGCGGCCGGGACAAGCACCGCCACGCCGGCACGCTGTTCCTGGACAACCCCATCGGCCGCGCCAACGCCACCTACCTCCTGGAACTCCAGCGCGCGGTCTCCGACGCGCTCGGCGTCCAGCTCCTGTACACCACCGGTCTGTTCGACACCACGGCGCTCGCGGAGTTCCCGCTGGTCATCCGACTGCGGAACGACGCCGACCTGCGGGCCGGCCTGAAGTACATCAGCGTGGAGGAACACCTCCGGCCGGGGCTCCCGCAGCAGGACCCGGCCGAGGAGGCGCACAGCGAGATCACGGCGACCCGCATGTTCAAGCGGCCCGCGGCGGCGAGCGGCTGATCAGGCGGCACCCCGGACGAGGCTCAGAAGCCGTAGCCCATGCGCCGGGACAGCTCGGCCGCCGCCGTCGCCGTCCGGCTGCCCAACTCGAGCAGCCGGTCCGCACGCAGCCGGTACACCGGCCCGGAGACACTGATCGCCGCCATCACCGTGCCGTCGTGCGAGCGGACCGGTGCCGCGACGGCCGCGAGTCCCAGCTCCAGCTCCTCCAGCGTGGCGCCGTACCCCCGCTCGACCACCGTCTCCAGCTCACCGCGCAGCTCCGACGCCGCGACGATCGTCCGCTCCGTGAACCGGCGCAGCGGGCGCGCGAGATGGCTCTCACGAGCGGCGGGTGGCAGGTGGGCCAGGAACACCTTGCCGCCGGCGGTGGCGTGGAGCGGGGTGCGCCTGCCGAGCCAGTTCTGCGCGGTGACCGACGCCGTGCCCCGGGCCTGCATGATGTTGACGGCGGCGTCGTCGTCCAGCACCGCTATGTTCACCGTCTCGCCCAGCTCGTCGGCGAGCTCCCGGCAGACCGGGACGCCCTCCTGCGAGATGTCCAGCCGCACGGCGGCCGCCCCCGCGAGGCGCAGCACACCGGCACCCAGGTGGTACTTGCCGCGGTCCTTCGTCTGGGCCACCAGACCGCGGTTCTCCAGGACACCGAGCAGCCGGAAGGCCGTGGATTTGTGCACGTCCAGCTCGCCGGCGATCTCCGTGACACCCGCCTCGCCGTGCCGCGCCAGGATCTCCAGCACGCTCACCGCACGGTCCACCGACTGCACGGCACTCGTCGTGCCCCTCCCGTTCCCCCCGGGCTGTTTCCGCTCGCCGGTCATGGCTCGGCTCTCACCATCTGTCGGTAACCGTCGCGCAGGGCGCCTGCCGGCGCGCCCTGCGCGACTTCAGCGTACCGAGGGCCCGCGTACCGGCGAGCGAGCGGTCTCAGGGGTGTGACAGCTGCCCGGCCCCGCCCCGCCGGCGTATTCGAGCCTGTGTCCGCTGGGCTGCCCGCTGCTGACGGCGGGCGCGGCGCCGCTCGCGCCGCAGGGCCCGCGCGGTGCTGCTGGGCGCGGACACCACGCCGTTGCGCTGATTCCAGACCTGACGGGTCACCCAGACGTCCAGGACTCCCCAAGTCGCCAGGATCGTACTGACGACACTGCTGATGACCATGGGGAACGCCAGCCAGGACTCGGCCAGCGTGCACAGGAAGGCCACCATGGCCTGAATCAGCGTCACCGAGATGACGAGCACCGCCCGCACGGCCGCCGTCCGCACCGGATCCGGCAGCCGGCGCCGCCGGGCCGGCTCCTCGACCCACAGTGGCCGGTAGGAGGCCTTCCCGCTGAAGCCGCCGGGCCCGCCTGTGCTCCCTCCGCTCTCCCGCGCCGCGGCGCCGCGTGCGCCGGCCGGTCCGCGCCCGGACGCGGCTGCACCGGGTCCGGGCGCCCCGGCATCCGACCGCGTCGTCACCTGCGCCGCCGCGCCCTCCTCGGGCGCCTCACGCCGCTCCGCCGTGCCCATCAACGTGTCACTCCCCACCGCCAGCAGACCGCTCACTCGTGTCCGAAGACCCGGTTCTCCAGTGGCTGCCCGGCTTGCGCCGTTCTACGCCGCCCAGGTGCGGGACACGGCTCTTGTGGCCGATTCCGCCCCCATTTCCCACAGAGAAGGACGAACGGCACGACGTGAAGATTCCCGGTCGGGAAAGAAACCGGCCAACCGTCCTCTCCTGTCCCGGAGATCGGCCCCGGGAAGATGCCCCCGGTTCCGGTGGGCAATCTCCCGCAATGCCCGGACAACTCCCCATCTCCCGTCCCCGGTACGGAACTACAGCTTCCGGACGGCTCTTCGAGTTCGCCCCGGCGCGGTAGTAGGCTCGCGCCGTTTGTTGACGCACATGTGTACCCCCGTCCGGTCGGGGGCCGAGCTGGGGGAGGCCATGCGCTTTCGCGGGAAGTCCATCCGCCGGAAGATCGTGGCGCTGCTTCTCGTGCCGCTGTTGTCCCTGACGACGATCTGGGCCTTCACCACGGTGCTCACGGGCCGCGAGGCAAGCCACCTCTTCGACGTGTCGTCGGTGATGGAGGAGGTCGGCTACCCCGTCGAGGACACCGTCCGCGTCCTCCAGCAGGAGCGCCGGCAGACCCTCGTCTATCTCGCCGACCCCCGCGCCTCCGACGGCCTCGCCGCACTCCGGCGCAGTCGCTCCGCCACCGACGACGCGGTCGCCGGCGTCCGCAGAAGCGCGACGGACATCGATGTGCGCGAGGCCATGCACGGGGACTCCGACGAACTGGGCGCGGTACTGGACTCCTTCGAGGGCATCGAGTCCCTGCGCCGCAGTGTCGAGGACGGCACCGTCAACCGCTCCCAGGCCCTCGACCTCTACAACCGGCTGATCGATCCGTGCTACATCCTGCTGGCCAGTCTGCACGTGGTCGACGACGTCGAGCTCGACAAGCAGTACCGCGCCCTGGTCGGTCTGGCCCGCGCCCGCGAACTACTCTCCCGCGAGGACGCCCTGCTCGGCTCCGCCCTGATCGTCGGCGAATTGTCCCGTGCCGAAGTGCGGGAAATCTCCGACCTCGTGGCCCAGCGCACCCTGATGTACGACGCCGGTCTGCCGCAGCTCCCCGCGTCCGAACGCGACCGCTACGAGACCTTCTGGAAGAACGCCGCGTCCGCCCCGCTGCGCGTCGGCGAGGAGGCGGTCGTCTCCTCCGGCGCCGGGGAGCCCCGCGGGATCACGGCCAAGAGCTGGGACATCGCCGCCGGCAATGTGCTCTCCGAACTCGGCACCCTCAACGACCGGGCCGCCGACCGCTACCAGGACCGCGTCCGCCCCGTCGCCATGGGCGTCATCACCCAGGCCGTCATCGCCGGTGTCCTCGGCCTGATCGCCCTCGTGGTCTCCCTCGTCCTCTCCGTGCGCGTGGGCCGCGGACTCGTCCGGGACCTCAGGAAGCTGCGCCTGGAGGCCCATGAGGCGTCCGGTGTGCGGCTGCCCAGCGTGATGCGCCGCCTCTCGGCGGGCGAACAGGTCGACGTCGAGACCGAGGTCCCGCGCCTGGAGTACGACAAGAACGAGATGGGAGAGGTGGGCCAGGCCCTCAACACCCTCCAGCGCGCCGCCGTGGAGGCCGCCGTCAAGCAGGCCGAACTGCGTGCCGGTGTCTCCGAGGTGTTCGTCAACCTCGCCCGCCGCAGCCAGGTCCTGCTGCACAAGCAGCTCACCCTGCTGGACACCATGGAACGCCGGACCGAGGACACCGAGGAACTCGCCGACCTGTTCCGGCTGGACCACCTCACCACCCGCATGCGCCGGCACGCCGAGGGCCTGGTGATCCTCTCCGGCGCCGCGCCCTCCCGGCAGTGGCGCAAGCCCGTCCAGCTCATGGACGTCGTACGCGCCTCCGTCGCCGAGGTCGAGGACTACGAACGCATCGAGGTCCGCCGGCTGCCGAGGGTCGCCGTCACCGGCCCGGCCGTCGCCGACCTCACCCACCTCGTGGCCGAACTGCTGGAGAACGCCACGGTGTTCTCCCCGCCGCACACCGCCGTCCAGGTCCTCGGCGAGCGCGTGGCCAACGGCTTCACTCTGGAGATCCACGACCGCGGGCTCGGCATGACGGCCGACGCCCTCCTGGACGCCAACCTCAGACTCGCCGAGACCCCCGAGTTCGAACTCTCCGACACCGACCGGCTCGGACTGTTCGTGGTCAGCCGCCTCGCCCAGCGCCAGAACGTCCGGGTCTCCCTGCAGCCCTCCCCGTACGGCGGCACCACAGCGGTCGTCTTCATCCCCGACGCGCTGCTGACGGACGACGTCCCGGACACCAACGGCGTCGGGTTCCGCCTCGACCGCCCCCGGCGCTCCACGGACCGCGAACCGGAGGAGAGCCGCCGCGCCGCGCTCTCCCAGGTGCCCGTACAGCTGCCCCGGCTCCCCGCCTCGCTGCTGGACGGGCCGGTCGAACTGGAGGCCCCCGTCGACCTGGACGCGCTCGACGGCTTCCCCGGTGCCCTGGGCGCCGAGGACAGCCGGCGCGGCGGCCTCTTCAGCCCCCGACGCTCCCTCACCGGCACCCAGGAGGAGCGGCCCGGCCGCGAGCACCATCAGCAGACCTCCGACACGCCCGAGGGCACGGACCCGGGTGGGAACGACGGGAGCGCCCCGGTCCCGCTGACCCGCAGGGGAGCACCCAAGCTGGTCAGCTCCCACGGGCGTCCGGTCCGCGACGCACGCGCCCGTGCGGAGCGCACGGACGAGGAGGGCACGCCCGCCGCGTCCACCCGGCCCGACCTGGAAGCGGCGTCTTTGCTGCCCGTCCGCCACCGCGGCGAGGACCCCGCGGGACGCAGAGGTCCCGGCCGCCCGGGTGCGGAGGCACGCTCCCCGCTCCTCGCACGCCGCCGCACCGAACGGCTCTCCTCCGATACCGAGCGCGAACAACCGGACGCGGAGTCACTGCCTCCGCTGCCCGCCCGCCGACGGAGCCCCGACCCCTCCCGCCCCGGGACCGGAACCGGGGACCGGAGCGACACTCCGGCGCCCCCCGGCCCCGTGCGCGACGACCGGCCGGAGCCTCCTGACGGCCTGCCCCAGCGCATCCGCCGCCCCGCCGTCGCGGCGAGCGGCCCCGACGACTCCTCGTCGGCCGCGGACGGCACGGACACCGACGCCGTACGGCCCGACGGCGGATCGCTGCCCCGGCGTGTACGGCAGGCCAGCCTCGCCCCGCAGCTCAAGCGCAGTGCCGAACCTCGGAACGAGGACAGGGCCCGGCCCGTTGAACGGGATGCCGACGAAGTCCGCAGCCGCATGGCCTCGCTCCAGCGCGGCTGGCAGCGCGGCCGCGAGGAGAACGCCGCCGGCGAAGAAGCCGACAGCGGCACAGCACCACGACGAACGAACAAGGGGGACGGTCGATGACCGAACCGAGGGCCACCGGCCACACCACGACCGACAAGGGGGAGCTGAACTGGCTCCTCGACGACCTGGTGGACCGCGTCGCCAGCATCCGCAAGGCGATCGTGCTCTCCGGCGACGGTCTGCCCACGGGCGCGTCGAAGGACCTCACTCGGGAGGACAGCGAGCATCTGGCCGCCGTCGCCTCCGGTTTCCACAGCCTCGCCAAGGGCGTGGGCCGCCACTTCGAGGCAGGCGACGTCCGGCAGACCGTCGTCGAACTCGACGAGGCGTTCCTCTTCGTCACCGCCGCCGGCGACGGCAGTTGCCTCGCCGTCCTCGCGGACGCCGACTCGGACGTCGGACAGGTCGCCTACGAGATGACGCTCCTCGTGAAGCGGGTCGGTGTGCATCTGGGCGCCGCTCCGCGCACCGATCTGCCCTCGGGCGGGTAGTGGGATGACATGAGCGCTGACGGTCAGGGCAGGAGCCACTGGTTCGACGACGAGGCCGGACCGGTCGTCCGTCCGTACGCCATGACGCGGGGCCGCACCACCAGTGCGGCCCAGCACCGCCTCGACCTGATCGCGGTGGTCGTCACGGAGCCGCACGCGGGCGATCCGGAGGACGATCCCACACTCTCCCCGGAGCATGTGGACATCGTCGAACTGTGCCGCGACACCTCGCAGACGGTCGCCGAACTCTCCGCCGAACTCGATCTGCCGATCGGAGTGGTCCGGGTCCTCGTCGGAGACCTCGTGGAATCGGAATGGGTCCATGTGAACCGGCCAGTACCCCCGGCCGAGCTGCCGGACGAGAGTATTCTGCGCGACGTGATCAACGGCCTCCGGGCGCTGTGACCGGCGCGGAAGCGGGATACTGACGTGACAGGCTGGCAGTTCTGGGTCGACCGAGGCGGCACCTTCACCGACATCGTCGCGAGGCGCCCCGACGGCCGGTTGCTGACACACAAGGTGCTGTCCGACAACCCGGCTCCGGAACACCCCCGGCACCGCGGGAGCCGGGAGACCCGCGGAACCGACGCGGCGGTCGTGGGCGTCCGCGCACTGCTGGCCGGATCCGACGACCCCGTCGACGCCGTGCGCATGGGGACCACCGTCGCCACCAACGCCCTTCTCGAACGCAAGGGCGAACGGACTCTGCTGGTCGTCACCCGCGGCTTCCGCGACGCGCTGCGCATCGCCTACCAGAACCGCCCGCACATCTTCGCCCGCCGTATCGACCTGCCCGAACTGCTGCACGAACGGGTCGTCGAGGTGGACGAACGCATCGCCGCCGACGGCACCGTCCTGCGCGCACCCGACCTGGACGCCCTCACCGGGCCGCTGCGACAGGCGTACGACGACGGCATCCGGGCCGTCGCCGTGGTCTGTGTGCACAGCCATCTCCACCCCGCCCACGAACAGGCGGTCGGGGAACTCGCCGCCCGCATCGGCTTCCCGCAGATCTCGTTGTCCAGCGAGGTCAGTCCCCTGATGAAGCTCGTCCCGCGCGGCGACACCGCCGTCGTCGACGCCTACCTCTCGCCCGTGCTGCGCCGCTACGTCCGCCATGTCGCCGACGAACTCGACGACGTACGGCTGATGTTCATGCAGTCCAACGGCGGCCTCACCGAAGCCGGCCAGTTCCGCGGCAAGGACGCCGTCCTGTCCGGGCCGGCCGGCGGCATCGTCGGCATGGCCCGCATGTCGCAGCTCGCCGGCTTCGACCGCGTCATCGGCTTCGACATGGGCGGCACCTCCACCGACGTCTCGCACTTCGCGGGCGAGTACGAACGCGTCTTCACCACACAGATCGCCGGGGTCCGGCTGCGCGCGCCCATGCTGGACATCCATACCGTCGCCGCCGGCGGCGGCTCGGTCCTCCACTTCGACGGATCCCGCTACCGCGTGGGGCCGGACTCGGCGGGCGCGGACCCGGGCCCCGCCTGCTACCGGCGCGGCGGCCAGCTCACGGTCACCGACGCCAACGTCATGCTCGGCCGTATCCAGCCCGCCCACTTCCCCACGGTGTTCGGCCCGGACGGGGACCAGCCCCTCGACGCCGCGCTCGTCCGCGACCGCTTCACGGACCTCACCCGCGAGATCCACGAGCAGACCGGCGACGACCGCACCCCCGAGCAGGCAGCCGAGGGCTACCTGCGGATCGCCGTCGCCAACATCGCCGGCGCCGTGAAGCGGATCTCCGTGCAAAAGGGTCACGACATCACCCGGTACGCCCTCACCACCTTCGGCGGAGCGGGCGGACAGCACGCGTGCATGGTCGCCGACTCCCTCGGCATCCGCACCGTCCTCGTCCCGCCCATGGCCGGCGTCCTGTCCGCGCTCGGCATCGGCCTCGCCGACACCACGGCCATGCGGGAACGCTCCGTCGAGGCCCCCCTGGAACCGTCCTCCATGCCCGACGTCCACCGGACCGCCGACGACCTCGAAGCGGCGGCCCGCGCGGAACTCCTCGCCGAGGACGTTCCCGAGGAGCGCATCGAGGTCACCCGCCGTGCCCAGCTCCGCTACGACGGCACCGACACCACCCTCACCGTCGAACTGACCGATCCCGGCACGATGCGGCACACCTTCGAAGAACGTCATCGCGCCACGTACTCCTTCACGCTGGACCGCCCGATCGTCGTCGAAGCCCTCTCCGTCGAAGCCACCGGCATCACCGAACCCCCCGATCTCTCCGCCCTCGCTCCCTACGAAGGCACCCCCGTCCGCCGCGCCGAAAACCCACGGACCGTCCGCCTCCACACCGGCGGCGCCTGGCGTGACGTACCCCTCCACCGCCGCGAGGACCTTCCCCCCGGCGAAACCGTCACCGGACCCGCGATCATCACCGAGCCTGGCGCGACGACCGTCGTCGACGACGGCTGGCGGGCCGCGGCGACCGACGACGGGCATCTGGTCATGGAACGCGTCGCGGTCACGCAGAGTTCCCAAGCGGACACGGAAGCGGACCCGGTGCTGCTCGAGGTCTTCAACAACCTCTTCATGTCCATCGCCGAACAGATGGGCGCCCGCCTCGAGTCCACCGCCCAGTCCGTCAACATCAAGGAACGCCTGGACTTCTCCTGCGCCCTCTTCGACCCCGACGGAAACCTGGTGGCCAACGCCCCGCACATCCCCGTCCACCTGGGCTCCATGGGCACGAGCGTCAAGGAGGTCATCCGGCGGCGCGGCCCGGCCATGCGCCCCGGCGACACCTACGCCGTCAACGACCCGTACCACGGCGGCACCCATCTGCCCGACGTCACCGTCATCACCCCGGTCTTCGGCACCGGGGCCACCGACGGCACGGAGAGTGACCGGAAGGTCCTCTTCTACGTCGCCTCACGCGGCCACCACGCCGAGATCGGCGGCATCGCACCGGGCTCCATGCCGGCCGGCAGCCGCACCATCGACGAGGAGGGCGTCCTCTTCGACAACTGGCTGCTCACCGAGAACGGCCGATTCCGCGAGGAGGAGACCCTCCGCCTCCTCACCGAGGCCCCCCACCCCTCCCGCAACCCGAGGACCAACCTCGCCGACCTGCGCGCCCAGATCGCCGCCAACCACAAGGGCGTCGACGAGGTCGGCCGCATGATCGACGGCTTCGGCCTCGACGTCGTCCAGGCCTACATGAAGTACGTCCAGGACAACGCCGAGGAGGCGGTGCGCCGCGTCGTCGACGCCCTCGACGACGGCGCGTACGCCTACGAGACCGACTCGGGCGCCGTCATCCGCGTACGCGTCCGCGTGGACCGCGAGAACCGCCGCGCGACCATCGACTTCACCGGTACCTCCGCCCAGCTGTCCACCAACTTCAACGCCCCCTTCTCGGTCGTCAACGCGGCCGTCCTGTACGTCTTCCGCACCCTGGTCGCCGACGACATCCCGCTGAACGACGGCTGTCTGCGCCCGCTGGACATCATCGTGCCGCCGGGCTCCATGCTGGCCCCCGAGCCGCCGGCAGCCGTCGTCGCGGGCAACGTGGAGACCTCCCAGGCCATCACCGGTGCCCTGTACGCGGCCCTCGGCGTCCAGGCGGAGGGCTCCGGCACCATGAACAACGTCACCTTCGGCAACGCCCGCCACCAGTACTACGAGACCGTCGCCTCCGGCTCGGGCGCCGGAGACGGCTTCCCCGGCGCCTCCGTCGTGCAGACCCACATGACCAACTCCCGGCTCACCGACCCCGAGATCCTGGAGTGGCGACTTCCCGTCCGCCTCGAGGAGTTCGCGGTGCGCCGCGGCAGCGGCGGCGCCGGACGGTGGCGCGGCGGGGACGGGGCCGTGCGCCGGATCCGCTTCCTGGAGCCGATGACCGTCTCCACACTGTCCCAGCACCGCAGGGTGCCCCCGTACGGCATGGCGGGCGGTGCCCCCGGCGCACCGGGCGCCAACCGGGTCGAGCGAGCGGACGGCACGGTCGTCCCGCTCGCCGGCAGCGACTCGGCGGACGTCGGCGCCGGCGACGTACTCGTCATCGAAACCCCCGGCGGCGGGGGATACGGCCCGCCGCCCGACCCCCATCAAGCAGGAGAAGAGATCGATGATCTTCGGGCGTTCTGAACGCGGCAAGCCCCCGGTCGAGCCCGTCACGCTCAAGATCCTGGTGGCCGGCGGCTTCGGGGTGGGCAAGACCACGCTCGTCGGCGCGGTCAGCGAGATCAGGCCGCTGCGCACCGAGGAACTCCTCACCGAGGCCGGGCGCCCGGTCGACGACACCTCCGGTGTGGAAGCGAAGAACACCACCACCGTGGCCATGGACTTCGGCCGCATCACGCTCCGCGAGGACCTGGTGCTGTACCTCTTCGGCACGCCCGGCCAGGAGCGGTTCTGGTTCATGTGGGACGAGCTGTCCGAGGGCGCCCTCGGAGCCGTCGTCCTCGCCGACACCCGGCGCCTGGAGGACTGTTTCGCGGCCATCGACTACTTCGAGCGACGTGCCATACCGTTCCTCGTCGGCGTCAACTGCTTCGACGGGGCGGCGCGCTACCCGGCCGACGCCGTCCGCCGCGCCCTCGACCTCGACGACCATGTACCGCTGTTGATGTGCGACGCGCGGGACCGCGAGTCGGTCAAGGAGACTCTCATCGGCGTCGTCCAGCACGCCATGGCCCAGGCCGCGCAGCGACGCCAGACGGTCACCACCTGATACGCCGGCAGGCCCGCGGCCCGTACTCCCGCCGACCGGAGCACGGGCCGCGGCGCGGAGAGTGACGCACCACGCGCGTGGTCAGCCGTCACCCTCCTCCATCCAGCCGAAGCCCTTCTCCCGCCTTCGAGTAGTTGAGGACGACGGCGGCGACCACTCCGGCGCCGAACAGGATCAGGATCGCGGTGCCGATGATCTCCCCGACGAATATGTCTCCGTTGCTCATGGCGGCTCCTGGGCCCCGGCCCGGGACGATCCGCCCCCGACCTCGCGTGCAGGGTGCGTTTCCCATGGCGACTTCAGCCGGAGGCAGGGAGGATCCGCGCCCCGCCCGGCGTCCGTGACGAGCGTGCCGTCGCAGCCGAATCGCCCCGTGGGGGAGTGGGCCGTGCCGCAGGAGGCCTCAGCGGCGACGTGCCGGAATGCACCGAGATGTACGGCGATGTCGACTGACACCGGGAAGTGTTCACCGGCGCTCAGGGGGCGTCAAGGTCGCCGACCGCAACGGTTATCGGCCACCCGGCCGGAAGCGTCACCTCCGCGGTGGCGCGGACACTCGGCGGCCAGGGGACGGGTCCTTCCCCGGAGGAGCCGACTCCTGGTAGATGCAGGAGACATGACACGACTCTCCCACGCGGTACGCCGTCTGGTCACCGCCGTCACCGCCCTGCTCGCCACGACCGCCGCCTCCGCCACCGCCCAGGCGAAGCCCGAACCCAAGGCGCCCCGCGACTTCGTGGCACTGAACAGCGTGGACCCGACGATCATCCAGGAGATCCGTTACTTCACCCCGCACAACTTCGTCGGCGAACCCATCGACGGCTACCGGCAGCCGCTGTGCATCCTCACCCGCCCCGCCGCCGAGGCCCTCCACACGGCGCAACAGCAACTGCTGCGCCAGGGCTACTCCCTGAAGGTCTACGACTGTTACCGGCCACAGCGCGCGGTGGACCACTTCGTGCGCTGGGCCGAGGACCTCGACGACCAGAGGACGAAGGCCGAGTTCTACCCGAACGTCGACAAGACCCGGCTGTTCACCGACGGCTACATCGCGGAGAAATCCGGCCACAGCCGTGGCTCGACCGTCGACCTCACCCTCGTGGAACTCCCCACGAAACCGACCAAGCCCTACCGGCCCGGACAGCCCCTCACCCCCTGCTTCGCCCCCGAGGACGAGCGGTTCCCCGACACCTCCGTCGACATGGGCACCGGCTACGACTGCTTCGACACCCTCAGCCACACCCTCGACCCACGCGTCCAGGGCGAACAACGCGCCAACCGGCTGCTCCTCAAGAGCACCCTGGAGGACCTCGGCTTCGTGAACCTCGCCGAGGAGTGGTGGCACTACACCTTCAAGCCGGAGGCCCACCCGGACACCTACTTCGACTTCACGGTGTCCCGGAGGTCACTCACCGGCCACAACTGACCGGCCCCCGAAGACGCCCCCACCGTGATCGGATACAGTCCGCGCGTGTCCGAAACTCATGCCATGGCTCCCAACGCCGCGCCGGACTCCCACTGTTCGAGCTGCGGCACGGCCTTCGGAGAGGACGTCTCCGGCTGGCCCCGCACCTGCCCCTCCTGCGGCACCGTCACCTACCGCAACCCGCTGCCGGTCGCGGTCGCCCTCCAGCCCGTGTACGACACGCAGGGCACCGGCCTCGTCGTCATCACCCGCACCATCGCACCCGCGCGCGGGCGTACGGCCCTGCCCGGCGGCTACATCGACGACCGGGAGGACTGGCGCCAGGCCGTCGTCCGTGAACTCGAGGAAGAGACCGGCATCAGCGCGGCGAGCCGCGACGTACGGCTCGCCGACGCCATGAGCTCGCCCGACGGCCACCTGCTGCTGTTCGGACTCCTCCCGGAACGCCCCGCGGAAGACCTGCCGCCCTTCACCGCCACCGACGAGACCGAGGACCGCCACCTGCTGCGCCGCCCGGAGGAACTCGCCTTCCCCCTGCACACCCTGGCCGTACGGGCCTGGTTCGAGGGCCGCTACATCTGACCCCCGTCGGCGCCCGCCCCGCGGACGCGCACCGGGCAGGACGGCTCGACCCCGCCGTCCTCGCCCTCCCGCTCGACGACGACCCGCGGACCCGACCACCGCACCGTGTAACGCTCGATCTCCGGCTCCTCCCATCCCTCGCCGGCATCCGGCACCACCAGCCCGCCCCCGGTCCGCCCCCGGGCCGGTGCCCACACCTCCAGCTCCGGACCACCGTCCTCCCCCAGCACCGGAAGAACGGCGCCCCCGCGCGCGAACACCGGTATCCGCCCCAGCGGCGCGTCGACCCACACCCGGGCCGGCCCGTCGTACGCCCGTCCCGTCGCCGTGTCGTACCACCGCCCGCGCGGCAGCGGGACCGCCCGCCGCTCCACACCCGGCGCGAGCACCGGCGCCACCAGCAGACAGTCACCGAGCAGAAAGGCGTCCTCGCAGTCGCGCAACGCGCGCTCCTCGGCCGCCGACCACCACAACGGCCGTACATACGGCGCTCCGGTACGCCGGGCCAGATGCGCCAGCGTCATGAAGTACGGCAGCAGCCGCCGACGTTCGACGAGCGCCGCGCGCACGTGCTCGAGCACGTCCGCGCCGAACTCCCACGGCTCACCCCGGCCCGCCCGCGCACCGGCACGGGTGCGGAAGAACGGAAGATAGGCCCCCAACTGGAGCCCGCGCAGATACAGCTCGGGCGACACCTCCCCGTCGAAGCCGCCGACGTCCGGGCCCGCGTGGGGAACACCGCACAGGCCCAGCCCCACCACCAGCGACAACGCAGCCCGCAGCCCGGGCCACCCCGCCATCACCCCGCCCGACCACACCCCGCCGTGACGCTGCATACCGGCCCACCCGGAACGCGAGAGCACGAACGGCCGCTCGGAGGGCGCCCGCTCCCGCAGTCCCTCGTACGCCGCCCGGGCCATGCACAGCCCGTACACGTTGTGCGCCTCACGATGGTCACCGCCGCGCCCGTCCAGCGCATGACGCGCCGACCGCGGCAGCGTCGGCTCACCGAAGGCCGCGAAGGACGTCGGCTCGTCCATGCTGTGCCAGACGCCCGCGAATCCCTGCGCCAGCCGCTCCGTGTACAAGCCGCCCCACCACGCACGCACGCGCGCGTGCGTGAAGTCCGGAAAGACCACCTCCCCGGCCCACCCGACCCCCTCCACGACCTCTCCGGAGGCGTCCCGTACGAACGCGTCCCGCTCCACCCCCTCGTCGTACACGGGGATGCCGGGCGCCGCGCCGACCGCCGGACCGACGACCGATACCAGCCTGACCCCCTCGTGCCGCAGCTCGTCCGCGAGAACCGGCAGCTTGGGGAACCGCTCCTGGTCCACGGTGAACACCCGACGGGCATCGAAGTGCTCGGCGCCGAGGTGCACGGCGTCGAGCGGCAGCCCGTGCTCCCGGTACCCCGCGACGATCCGCCGCACCTCCTCCTCGCCGCCGGAAGACCCCCGCACGTGATGGTGACCGAGCGCCCACGCGGGCGGCAGCGCCGGCGCGCCGGTGAGCGAGGCCCAGGCGAGCAGCACCCGCGCGGGAGCACCCACCATCACCCAGCAGCGCAGCGGGCCGCCACCCACGCGCAGCTCACTCGTCCCGGCCCGGTCATGTCCCGAACCGGCGCCCTCCTCGCCCTCCCGCAGCGTCACGGTGCCGTCCCACGCGTTGTCGTAGAACACCAGGTGTGTGCCCGCGTCGGCCACCACCATCTGCACCGGCATCGTGACGGACAACGGATCGTCACCAGGCCCGACGGCACGACCGGGCGCGGTGTTCCACAACCTGTACGTGCCGTCCCGCAGGCGGGGACCCGACGTACGCCCCCCGAGCCCGAAGAAACGCGCGTCGGCCGGCACCTCGGATCGCTGCATCCAGTGCGCGGCACCACCACCCGCCGGCTCCCACCACCGCGGCGGCAGATCACGCCGCAGCATCACACCCCCCGGGGTGAGCACCTCCACCGCACCGTGCCGCGAGACCCCCACCGTCACCCGCTCGGCCACCACCCGCCAGCCACCGTCCTTGTCCGGCTCCAGCGCGGCCCGCGGATCCGGATCGGGACAGCGGCCGGCCAGCGCGTACGACGGCTCCGGAGCAGCCCCGTCCCAGCCCCAGAAGACCGCCCCGTTCACCGCCACGAAGATCCGCAGCTCCGAGCGGTCGAACCTGACCAGCCCCCCACCGAGCCCCGGCTCCACCTCCCGCACGGTCCCGGGCACCCGCGCCCGCACCGGCCCCCGCGGCGGCAGCCCGGTGGCGTCGGCCCGCCGCCTGCGCCACGCTGCTCGTACGGTACGCAACCCCTGAGCCGCCCCCAACGAATCGACCGATTTCACCGAACGCACCAGGTCACGACCGTCCATGCTGCTCACCCTGCCATTGACCGCGCCCCGCGTGCGTGTCGTTCAACTGCCGTTCACCCGTGATCGGACCACATCTTCACGACACGGAGTATGTGGGGGACGCCCTGGTGCGGAAGTCGATCACATGGCATCGTCCCTGTCAGCCGCGTCACGCGCACACCCCAGCCCGTGCGCGGAGGACGCACACGACGCGCACAGTCCGGGAGCCGCCCCATGTCGACCGTGAACCCCCAGCCGCTCTGGCAGCCGAGCCGGGACCAGATCGCCCAGGCACGGATCACCACGTTCCAGGCATGGGCCGCCGAACACCACGGCGCCCCCGCCGGGGGCGGCTACGCGGCACTCCACCGCTGGTCCGTGGACGAGCTGGACACCTTCTGGAAAGCGGTCACGGAGTGGTTCGACGTCCGCTTCTCGACTCCCTGCGCGCGGGTGCTGGGGGACCGCTCGATGCCCGGCGCCCAGTGGTTCCCCGGAGCCACGCTGAACTACGCCGAACACGCGCTGCGCGCCACCGCCTCCCGCGCGGACGAAGCCGCGCTCCTGTACGTCGACGAGACCCATGACCCCCGACCCGTCACCTGGGCCGAGCTGCGCCGCCAGGTCGGCTCCCTGGCGGCCGAGCTGCGCTCCCTCGGCGTACGCCCCGGAGACCGCGTCAGCGGTTACCTCCCGAACATCCCGCAGGCCGTCGTCGCCCTCCTCGCCACGGCGGCCGTGGGCGGCGTGTGGACCTCCTGCGCCCCCGACTTCGGCGCCCGCAGCGTCCTCGACCGCTTCCAGCAGGTCGAACCCGTCGTCCTGTTCACCATCGACGGCTACCGCTACGGCGGCAAGGAACACGACCGCCGCGACATCGTCGCCGAACTCCGCCGCGAACTGCCCACCCTGCGCGCCGTCGTACACATCCCCCTGCTCGGCACCGAGGCCCCCGACGGGGCCCTGGACTGGTCCGCCCTCACCGCCGCGGACGCCGAACCGGTCTTCGAGCAGGTGCCCTTCGACCACCCGCTGTGGGTGCTCTACTCCTCCGGCACCACCGGACTGCCCAAGGCGATCGTCCAGTCCCAAGGCGGCATCCTCGTCGAACACCTCAAGCAGCTCGGACTCCACTGCGACCTCGGACCCGAGGACCGCTTCTTCTGGTACACCTCCACGGGCTGGATGATGTGGAACTTCCTCGTCTCCGGCCTCCTGACCGGAACGACGATCGTCCTGTACGACGGCAGCCCCGGCCACCCGGACACGGGCGCCCAGTGGCGCATCGCCGAACGCACCGGCGCCACCCTCTACGGCACCTCCGCCGCCTACGTCATGGCCTGCCGCAAGGCCGGCGTGCACCCCTCGCGCGACTTCGACCTCTCCGCGGTGAAGTGCGTCGCGACCACAGGCTCCCCCCTGCCCCCCGACGGCTTCCGCTGGCTGCACGACGAGTTCGCCGAGAACGGGGCCGACCTGTGGATCGCCTCCGTCAGCGGCGGCACGGACGTCTGCTCCTGCTTCGCCGGAGCCGTACCGACCCTCCCCGTCCACATCGGCGAGCTCCAGGCCCCCGGCCTGGGCACGGATCTGCAGTCCTGGGACCCCAGCGGCAAGCCCCTGACCGACGAGGTCGGCGAACTCGTGGTCACCAACCCGATGCCCTCCATGCCGATCCACTTCTGGAACGACCCCGACGGCACCCGCTACCACGACAGCTACTTCGACACCTACCCCGGCGTCTGGCGGCACGGCGACTGGATCACCATCACCTCCCGCGGCTCCGTCGTCATCCACGGCCGTTCCGACTCCACGCTCAACCGTCAAGGAGTCCGCATGGGCTCCGCCGACATCTACGAAGCCGTGGAACGCCTCCCCGAGATCAGGGAGTCCCTCGTCATCGGCGTCGAACAACCCGACGGCGGCTACTGGATGCCCCTGTTCGTCCACCTGGTACCCGGAGCCACCCTCGACGACGACCTGCGCGGCCGCATCAAGCAGGCCATCCGCGAGCAACTGTCACCGCGTCACGTCCCCGACGAGATCATCGAGGTACCCGGCGTCCCGCACACCCTCACCGGCAAACGCATCGAGGTCCCGGTCAAGCGGCTCCTCCAGGGCACCCCGCTGGAAAAGGCGGTCAACCCGGGCTCCATCGACAACCTCGACCTGCTCGCCTTCTACGAGGAACTCGCCCGCAAACGCGCCTGACGGTCCCGGGAACAGGACCGGCTCCCCCTCTGCCCACGCGTTGTCAGTGCCGCCGATTACTGTGAGTGAGCATTGATCGACTGTGCACAGGGGGAGACATGGCCTACACCGACCACCGAACCTTGCGACGCGCCCTGCGCCGCGAAGTCGCGGGCACCATCGGCCTGCTGGCCGACGAGCACGACTTCCGCGCCATGCGGGGCTACGACAGCTTCGTCTTCGACGACCACACCACCTACCTCAAACACATGGAAGCCCTCCTCAGGACGCGCGCGCTGCAGGGCACCCACACCACGGTGGCCCTCTTCGACCCCGAGGACTACGCCGAGTACTGCGCGCAGACGGGCCTCGACCCCGACAGCCACACCAGCCGCACACGGTTCACGGCCGCACTCGCCTCCACCGGCCCCACGGTCCCCTACGACGGCCGCCCACTGGCCGACCTTCTGCCCACCCTCGTCGACGAGGCCGTACGTCACGCCACCTGGGAGTACGCGACCACGCTCCTCGCCCGCCTCGGCACCTGCGCCTCGTGCGGCGAGGACCTGGGCCGCGCCGCCTTCATCCGCGCCTCGCACCTCCTCGTCCGCATCCTCGACACGGCCCCGCCCGGCGAGCGGCACCTCGTGTGCAGCGTCTCCGGACCACCCGAAACGCTCGTCGCCGTCCTGCACGCCGACGACATCGCCGGTCGTATGGAACTCGACGAGTCCGAAGCCCTCGAATTCACCACCGTCCTGGCCGTCGGCCTCGCCACCGGGAGCCCCGGCGGACTGGTCATGCGGATCAGCGAACCCGGCAGGCCCGACCGCGTCCACGGCTGGCGACTGCGCGCCTACGGCCTCGAACCCCTCACCGCCGGCGAGGTCTTCGACGCCTACTGCACCGATGCCGAGTCCGGAGACCTCATCTCCCCGGAGTCCAACGTCGATTACTGCGCGCCACCCGACCTCGGCGAGGGACCGGGCCAAGCCCACAGCCACTGAGCCGGAAACGCCCGAGGGGTGCCCCACCTGGAGGTGGGGCACCCCTCGGGGGACACCCATCGCCGACCGGCCCGGGTCCGGCTACTCGCCCGACAGCACCGCCTGAGCGGCGGCACGGGCATCCGCGGCACTGTCCGCCGCCCGGGCCGCCGCCGCGGCCCGCTCACACTGCGCCAGCGTGAACTTAGCCAGTGACGCCCTTACGTACGGAATGGACGCGGCCCCCATGGAGAGAGAGGTGACCCCCAGACCGGTCAGCACACACGCGAGCAGCGGGTCGGAAGCGGCCTCACCGCAGACACCACAGCTCTTGCCCTCGGCCTTCGCCGCCTCGGCGGACAGCGCCACCAGGTCGAGCAGCGCGGGCTGCCACGGATCCTGCAGCCGGGAGACGGCACCCACCTGACGGTCCGCGGCGAACGTGTACTGCGCGAGGTCGTTCGTGCCCAGCGACAGGAACTCCACCTCCTGCAGCACCGAGCGCGCCCGCAGCGCGGCCGACGGAATCTCGACCATCGCGCCGAACTTCGCCCGCAGCCCCGCCTCCCGGCAGGCGTCCGCGAAAGCCTTGGCATCGGTCCGGTCCGCCACCATCGGGGCCATGACATCGAGGTGGACGGGCAGCCCCTCGGCGGCCTTGGCCAGCGCCGTCAGCTGCGTACGCAGCACCTCGGGGTGGTCGAGCAGCGTCCGCAGACCACGCACGCCCAGCGCCGGGTTCGGCTCGTCCGCCGGAGTGAGGAAGTCCAGCGGCTTGTCCGCGCCCGCGTCCAGCACCCGCACCACGACACGGCCCTCGGGGAACGCCTCGAGTACCTGACGGTAGGCCGCGATCTGCCTCTCCTCGGAAGGAGCCTTCTTGTCGTCGTCCAGGAACAGGAACTCGGTACGGAAGAGACCGACCCCCTCGGCGCCCGCCTCGACGGCGGCCGGCACATCCGCCGGGCCACCGATATTGGCCAGCAGCGGCACCTTGTGACCGTCGGCGGTCGCACCGGGCCCGGTCGACGCCGCCAGCGCCGCCTTGCGCTCGGCCGCCGCCGCCTCGAGCCGGGCCTTCTTCTCGTCGCTCGGGTTCACGAAGATCTCACCGGTGCTGCCGTCGACGGCTATCAGCGTGCCCTCGGAGAGTTCACCGGCACCCGGCAGGGCGACCACGGCCGGGACACCGAGAGCGCGGGCCAGGATCGCGCTGTGGCTGGTCGGGCCGCCCTCCTCGGTCACGAAGCCGAGCACCAGCGTCGGGTCGAGCAGCGCCGTGTCCGCCGGCGCGAGATCACGGGCCACGAGGACGTACGGCTCGTCGCTGTCCGGCACACCCGGCATCGGCACCCCGAGCAGCCGCGCGACGATACGGTTCCGCACGTCGTCGAGGTCGGCCACGCGGCCCGCCAGATACTCACCGGCATTCGCGAGCAGTTCGCGGTACGCGGCGAACGCGTCGTACACCGCACGCTCAGCGGTACTGCCGACGGCGATGCGCCGTTCCACGTCGGCCATCAGCTCGGGGTCCTGAGCCATCATGGCCTGCGCCTCGAGAACCGCCTGGGCCTCGCCCCCGGCGAGATTGCCGCGCGCCGTCAGATCGGCCGCGACCGCCTCCACGCCCTTGCGGGCGCGCCCTTGCTCGCGCTCCGCCTCCTCCGCCGGGATCTGCTTCGCCGGCGGCTCGAGCACCGCCGTACCCATGTGCCGTACCTCGCCGATCGCCACACCGTGGCTGACACCGACGCCTCGCAGCGTTGTCTCCATCTCACCCGTCTCCGGTAGAGCGGCGGGCTCCGCCGCCGCGTTGGTTGTCCTGGTGGCCGTCACGGGACGGCGCCGCGTCACTTCCAGAGGAAGAGGGTGTCGCCGGCCTTCACATCACCGTCGTCACGAAGCTCGGAGAGAGCGTCCGCCGTGGCCTCCAGGGCAACGACCGGGCACACCGGGGACTTGCCGGCAGCCTCGACGGCGGCCGGGTTCCAGCGCACGATGCTCTGTCCGCGCGTCACGGTGTCGCCTTTGTTGACGAGCAGCTCGAAACCCTCGCCGTTGAGCTGCACGGTGTCGATGCCGAGGTGGGTGAGCACGCCGTGTCCCTTCTCGTCGACGACGACGAACGCGTGCGGGTGCAGGGAGACGATCACACCGTCGACCGGGGAGACGGCCTCGGAGGGCTCCCGCGCGGGGTCGATCGCCGTACCCGGGCCGACCATGGCCCCGGAGAAGACCGGGTCGGGCACGGACGCCAGTCCGATGGCCCGTCCTGCGAGCGGGGACGTCACGGTGGTCATGGGGAGCCTCCCAGGCGTGGAGATCTGTACGTACGCCGCCGTCACTGCCTGCCTCCGGCGCGCTGTTCAGCAGCGTATGTCATAGGACGTACCGGTTCCGGGGGACAGGTCCGGATCAGTGGTCTAGACGAGAGGTCTAGACCACGCACTCTAATCGATTTGCGCGTGGTCCGCGACCCCGTGTAGAGTCGTACTCCTGCTCGGGATGAGCGGCGCGAACAGACGCCCCCGACTCGGCAGCAATCCAACTTGTCAGATCCTAACTTTGGATCATCTTCTGCATGTCTGCGGGACGGTGGTCAGAGGGCCGGAAAAACACTGGTAGAGTTGGAAACAACGAAGGGAAGCGCCCGGAGGAAAGCCCGCGAGGGTGAGTACGAAGGAAGCGTCCGTTCCTTGAGAACTCAACAGCGTGCCAAAAGTCAACGCCAG
>NZ_JBIBZI010000008.1:0-425408 GCF_043084105.1 Streptomyces sp. NPDC014676
TCCGATTTCCTCGGTGCTTTCCGGGGTTCCGCTTCCGCGTTTCCCTTTCCGGCGGTTCCGACTCTATCAGATCCTTTCGGGCCTGATTCCCGGTCGGCGGGCCATGTCGTTAAGCCCTGGGCTTTCGCCTGTCGGCCTTTCGACATTCACTACGTTAACCGATTCCCCCGCTCGATTCATAATCGGGCTCCGCGGTTCGGAATTCAGACATGCGGACATGACGAATTCGACCCCGCTGAGGGGTGATCGTAGGTAGTGGGTTGGCCGCTTCCGGCTGCAGGCGATCGCCGTACCCGGTTCAAGCGGCTCGGACTACATTACGCACCTTCCAAGGTCGAGTCAACTTCGACGGCGCCGCGGTACGTGGGCCCGGTAGGGGCTCACCGTCGGGTCGTCGGTGACCCAGTAGCGCCAGGGGTGGACGGCTCCCTCGCCGGAGACTCCGGCGCGCGGGCCGTTGCTCACCTGCCCGGAGGGCACGGGAGTGCCGGTGAGGATCCGCAGCGGGGTGTCGCCGGCGGCGCAGGCGTCCGTACCGTTGAGTGCGCGGTCGACGCCGAAGGCCGTGGCCAGGCGGGCCGGACCTTTGGCGAGTTCCTTGTCGTTACGGGCCGAGAGGCGGCGGCTGCGAGCCGGCTCTGCGCCCTCGATGATCTCGCCGGCGCGGAGGAACCGGCGCTCGCGCGTCCCTCGGGGCCGCACACGAGGTTCATGCAGAACCACATGCCGTCGCTTCAGGCGGTCCGCCCGGGCCGACAAGTCAAGGAGGCTCCGCATGGCACGCGAAGAACTGACTCGACTCACCGGCAACGGCACGTGTGGAGAGGACGACTGCCCGAACGTCTACCGCACCGCTTCCGGCTCCATCGTGGTTCAGGGCGATGTGTCCGACGCCTTCACGCCCCCGCAGGGGGAAGGGTTCGTCGAGATCCCCGAAAGCGTTCTTCGGGAGGCCGTTCGTGCTCTTGGACGGTGACGAGTGGCGGGCGATGCTCCGGGGCTTCCAGTCGGAAGCGTGGCGACTGGAGACCCTGCCCCAGTACCTCGTACCGCAGGAGGCGGAAGAGTTCGAAGCCTTCCGGGCAGGCAACCGCGTCGCCCCGCACGCCTACTCGTCCGCGTACACGGAAGACCTGAAGCGTTTGCGCGGAGAGGGGAAGAGCAAGGGGCGAGTGCACGTCCTGACTCGGCCGCTCTCCGAGTACCTGCGCTTCGAGCTCTCCCGGTACTACACCCCGCACCTGCTCGCCGGGGAGGACATCCGCATCCTTGACGTGACCGAGCGAGAGAACCCGTTGCCGGATGTCGAGGACTTCTGGATGTTCGACTGCTCGACGGTCGTCCTGATGCACTACGAGAGCGACGGCACGCAGATCAGCGTCGCTGCCGTCGCGTAGTTCGAGAACGCGGATCCAGGCGCTTTCGCCTTCGCGGTAGAAGATCCACCGGTAGGCGGTCGGCTCGGCCTCGAACTGGGCGCGGGTCTCTGCTTCCCCGGCGCTGAGCCGGGCCACCGCAGTCAGGAACTCCTCGGGCGCATTGCTGATGTAGGACGCGGTGAGCTCGACCTTCGCCCGGTGATCTTCAACGGAGCAGTCGGCCCACCCGGATCCCGCCAACGTCCAGGTGATGCGCATGCCGGATGTCACGGCTGCTCCCCGGTGAGGAAGTTCCGGACGTCGGCCGCCAGGGTAGCCATCTGCTCGCCGGCCTCCAGCCAGGTGGTCACCGAGGCGCCCCAGACGCCAGCGGCCTGTGGCCACGGCCGCACGGCCCAGGTCAGCCCGACGTAGCCGCCGGATCGGAAGACGGCCGACACCGTCAGGTCTCGGTCGTCGGTCTGCCGGCTTCGTTCGCCGTCCCATCCCCGGTGGTCGGCAGCGAGATCTTCCAGAAACGTGATGAGATCGCTGTCCCAGATCCAGGCGACGACCTCGTTGACGCGAGCAGTCAGGCCCGGGGCCCGTAGCTCGACGGCATAGTGCACGGAGTCCGCATCGAAGCTGAACCGGTCGCAGAACGTCACGCCCACAGAGGAGGTGCCCGGGCAGCGGATGGTCACGCTGGGCTTGTCGTCGTGATAGCCGTCCGGGGATGTCACGCGCGGAACGCTAGGTCAGTCCTGCCTTGATCGTCATCCGGATTCGACGCTGACCAGGTTGGGCAACCGTAGGTGACTGGAGGCAGCGGCGGTTCGGGGGGACCAAGACTGGGCCACCTTCAGCGAGACGCATCATCACCCGTCCGGCCCGAGTCGGCGCGCGTCGGCGGTCACCGGACCGGCAAGGAACGCGTCACACGCCACGCTCGCGAGCGATCACCCGCCGCCTGTCCAACTTTTCCGCGCCGACTCACCGGCGAGCCGTGAGCAAGGCGCACAGCGGCTCAGGCTCCGGTGGACGGTTTGGCTCTGGGGCTCAGCCGGTACGCCGAGACCGTTGGATCACCGGCGAGGTAGAACCGGTGTTGCCAGTCGTGTGCCTTGCTCACGCCTACCCGAGGACCAACCCGGATGAGCGCGGCAGGTACAGGCTCACCCTCGGACAACACGACCGAGGTACCTGTCAGGAGGTCCGCACCGTTGTGCTCCGCCGTGATGCCGAGTGCCTGGCAGAAGTTCCCGGGACCTCGGGCAAGGCGTGGACTCTCGACCTTCTCCCCTCGCCGCTTGCGTGCCAGGTCTTCCCCCTCGATGACCCTGCCTGCCCGGATGAGGACAGCCGAGGCGATGCCGTTCGTCCCGGTGACGACGTTGGCGCACCAGTGGAGACCGTGGGACCGGTAGACATACAGGTGTCCTGCGGGTCCGAACATGACGGCGTTACGGGGTGTCCGGCCTCGGTAGGCATGGGAAGCCGGGTCAGCGGTACCGGAGTACGCCTCGGTCTCCGTGATGGCGATGCTCACGGTCCCCTCGGGGGTCTTGCAGGTGAGGACGCTCCCGAGCAGCCTGGGGGCGACCTCTTCGGCAGGATGGACGAGGACGTCGACGTTCATGCCGACCGCCTTGACATGCCATAGGTGAAGTAGACGTACACATGGCCGGGCGCACCGAACAGCACGTCGTTGCGGGCGGTGCGGCCGCGGTAGGCGTGGGAGCCGGGGTCGTTCTGACCGTCGTAGGCCTCGACCTCGGTGAGGCGGAGGGCGATCGGACCGTCCGGGGTGGTGCGGACCAGGATCCGGCCGAGGAGGTCGGGGGCGACCTCGAGGACGGGGCGGTCGAAGAACTCTCTGGGCAGGGGCGTACGGTCGGGGGTCGCGATCATGCCGTCCGAGCGTACTGGAGACGGACGGCTCCGCGGGGTGGTCAGCGGGCTCCGTGGTTGCCAGGGTGTGGAACACGGAACCGGCCACGGCCGGATCGCGTTGTTAGGGATCAAGGGTCCATACGTACGACTCGACGCAGGACGACGGATCAGGTGTGGCCCACGGGGGTCGCCTGGAGAGGGAGAGACATGGCGTTCAAGAAGCTGCTGGCGAGCCTGGGTGCCGGCGGGGCCTCGGTCGAGACGGTGCTGCACGAGGTCAACGTGGTTCCGGGCGGTGTCGTCCAGGGCGAGGTGCGGATCCAGGGCGGGTCCGTGAACCAGCAGATCGAGGGTCTGTCGGTCGGGCTGCAGGCCAAGGTCGAGGTGGAAAACGGCGACCAGGAGTACAAGCAGGACATCGAGTTCACCAAGTCGAGCCTGGGTGGTGCCTTCGAGCTCCAGGCGGGTGCGGTGCACGCGGTGCAGTTCGGGCTGGAGATCCCGTGGGAGACGCCGATCACGATGATCGACGGGCAGCCGCTGCGCGGGATGAACATCGGGGTGAGCACCGAGCTGGCGATCGCGCGGGCCGTGGACTCCAGTGACCTGGACCCGGTCAACGTGCACCCGCTGCCGGCGCAGAAGGCGATCCTGGACGCGTTCATCCAGCTGGGCTTCCGCTTCAAGAACGCGGACATGGAGCGCGGCCACATCCGGGGCACCCGGCAGAAGCTGCCGTTCTACCAGGAGATCGAGTTCTTCCCGCCGCAGCAGTACCGGGGGCTGCACCAGGTCGAGCTGAGCTTCGTGGCCGACGAGCAGGCCATGGACGTCGTGCTGGAGATGGACAAGAAGCCGGGTCTGTTCAGCGAGGGCAGCGACACGTTCCGCTCCTTCAAGGTGGGGCTGAACGACTACCAGGGGACCGATTGGACGGCATACCTCAACCAGTGGCTGTCGGAGGTCGGTAGCAAGCGCAACTGGTTCTAGGCTCGGTTCTCACTGAACACAATCGATCAGGAGGTACCGAGGTGACCGAGCTCAAGCGGCGGCCGCTCCCCCACGACTTCCATCCGCCCGTGCCGTCGTTCGCGGTGTCGAGCGAGGACGTGCGGGAGGGGGCGACGCTCAAGGACGCTCAGGTCCACGCGGCCGGCAACACCTCGCCGCACCTGCGGTGGGAGGGGTTCCCGCCGGAGACCAAGAGCTTCGCCGTGACCTGCTACGACCCCGATGCCCCGACGGGCAGCGGGTTCTGGCACTGGGTGGTGTTCGACATCCCGGCCACGGTGACCGAGCTGCCGGCCGGTGCGGGGAGCGGCACGTTCGAAGGGTTGCCCGAGGGCGCGGTCCACGCGCGCAACGACTACGGCGGCAAGGACTTCGGCGGTGCCGCGCCGCCGCCCGGGGACGGGCCGCACCGGTATGTGTTCACGGTGTACGCCGTGGACCAGGAGAAGCTCGGTCCGGACGCGGACGCGTCTCCCGCCGTGGTGGGCTTCAACCTGCGGTTCCACACGCTGGCGCGTGCCCAGCTGATCGGTGAGTACGAGGTGCCCGCGGAGTCCTGAGCGGTCTCCCGCGCGGCCTCGAGCGTTCACGGAACGTTTGCCCGCCCCTGGTCTTGGAATTGATCAGGGGCGGGCATTTTTGTTGCCGGGGGTCGCGGGGGTCACCTCCCGCAGGAGCAGCGGATATTGCGTTGTCCATCTCGGCGTGCCCGGCCAGAGTTGATCCCAGCCCGCCGAGGGGTGGGCCGGTGCACACGGGAGGTGGGCTGGTATGCGGGACACGCTGGTACTGAACGCGAGCTTCGAGCCGTTGTCGACGGTGACGCTGAACCGAGCCGTCGTTCTGGTGCTTCAGGACAAGGCCGTCGTCGAGCAGGCCCACCCCGAACTGCGGATGCGGGGAGCCGCGGTCGACATACCGGCGCCCCGGGTGATCAGGCTCTGCCAGTACGTGAGGGTGCCGTTCCGAAGACAAGCGCCGTGGTCGAGGCGGGGTGTCCTGGTGCGGGACCGGCACCGGTGCGCGTACTGCGGGCGGCGGGCGACGACCGTGGACCACGTGGTGCCGCGGTCGCACGGTGGGCAGGACACGTGGCTGAACACGGTGGCGTCGTGCGCGGAGGACAACCACCGGAAGGCGAACCGGACGCCCGAGCAGGCGGGGATGCCGCTGTTGCGGCGGCCGTTCGAGCCCACGCCGGCCGATGCGATGCTGCTGGCGCTGGGCGCCGAGGACTTCGAGGCGTTGCCCGAGTGGCTGACGCTGGATGCGGCGTGAGGACTTCGCCGTAGGGGTGTGGGTCGCTGTGCGGCTGCGGGTGCGCAGGGGCTTGTCGCGCAGTTCCCCGCGCCCCTGAAAGGGTGCGGGGAACGTGTGCTGACAGGGTGGCCCTGGTGTGGCTCCTAGTCGATGGAGGGCTTTTCCCGGCGTTCCTGGGAGGGGACGTTGGCGGTTCCCGAGGGGCTGTTGCCGCCGCCCATCGCGCCGAAGTTGCCCATCGCGCCGGAGAGTCCCTTGAGGGCGTCACCGATCTCGCTGGGGACGATCCAGAGCTTGTTGGCGTCGCCCTCGGCGATCTTGGGGAGCATCTGGAGGTACTGGTAGGAGAGGAGCTTCTGGTCGGGGTCTCCGGCGTGGATGGCCTCGAAGACCGTACGGACCGCCTGGGCCTCACCCTCGGCGCGCAGGGCCGCCGCCTTGGCCTCGCCTTCGGCGCGCAGGATCTGGGACTGCTTCTCGCCCTCGGCGCGCAGGATCTCGGACTGTCGGACACCCTCGGCCTGGAGGATCGCGGCGCGCTTGTCGCGGTCGGCGCGCATCTGCTTCTCCATCGAGTCCTGGATGGAGGTGGGCGGTTCGATGGCTTTGAGCTCGACGCGGTTGACGCGGATGCCCCACTTTCCGGTGGCCTCGTCGAGGACGCCGCGCAGGGCCGCGTTGATCTCCTCCCGGGAGGTGAGGGTGCGCTCCAGGTCCATGCCGCCGATGATGTTGCGGAGCGTGGTGACGGTGAGCTGTTCGATGGCCTGGATGTAGCTGGCGACCTCGTAGGTGGCGGCGCGGGCGTCGGTCACCTGGTAGTAGATGACGGTGTCGATGTTGACGACCAGGTTGTCCTGGGTGATCACCGGCTGCGGCGGGAACGGGACGACCTGTTCGCGCAGGTCGATGCGGTTGCGGATGGTGTCGATGAACGGGACGACGATGTTGAGGCCCGCGTTGAGTGTCCGCGTGTAGCGGCCGAAGCGCTCGACGATGGCGGCGCTGGCCTGTGGGATGACTTGGATCGTCTTGATCAGGGCGATGAAGACCAGCACCACCAGGATGATCAGGACGATGATGATCGGTTGCATCGTCGGTTCCCCGAACCCTTCTTAGCCTCGGCGCCTGCGGCAGCTCTCGTGCCTGCGGAAGATCTCGTTGTTGAAGATCTTGCTGGTCGAGTCTGACAGACCATCGGTGCAACTGGGGGGTTGTTCGCCCCAGTTGTGTCGTGCCCGGTCACATGATGATGGCCGTGGCCCCCTCGATGTCCACGACGTCCACTTCCTGACCTACTTCATAGGCACGACCGGCGTCGAGTGCGCGTGCCGACCAGACCTCGCCGGCCAGCTTGATCCGGCCACCGGATCCGTCGACGCGCTCCAGGACGACGGCCTGTTTCCCTTTCAGGGCGTCCACGCCGGTGGCGAGTCGGGGCCGCCCGGTGCGGTGTCTGTTCGCGATGGGCCGTACGACGGCGATGAGGGCGGTCGAGACGACGGCGAAGACCACGACCTGGGCGACGGCACCGCCGCCGAAGATGCCGGAGACCACTGCCGCGGCGACGGCGCCCACCGCGAGCATGCCGAGTTCGGGCATCGCGGTGACCACGAGCCCGATGCCGAGTACCGCCGCGCCGATGAGCCACCACAGCCATGCGTCGATGTCCACGTGGTCATGGTAGGACCGCACACCCGGTCGCCGACAGGGCGCCGATCAGTTTGAACGCGCCGTGCGGCTCCGGGTCTTGGGCTGCGGGAGGGGTCAGGACATCGGGAGGCCCTGCGCGGTGAAGCGGTCGCCGACCTGTTCGACGACGAGCGGGAGGCCGAAGCAGAGGGAGAGGTTGCGGGAGGTGAGTTCGAGCTCCAGCGGGCCGGCGGCGAGGACCCTGCCCTGGCGGATCATCAGGACGTGGGTGAAGCCCGGGGCGATCTCCTCGACGTGGTGGGTGACCATGATCATGGAGGGGGCGATCGGGTCGCGGGCGAGCCGGCCGAGACGGCGTACCAGGTCCTCGCGGCCGCCGAGGTCGAGTCCGGCGGCGGGCTCGTCGAGGAGCAGCAGTTCGGGGTCGGTCATCAGGGCGCGGGCGATGAGGGTGCGCTTGCGCTCGCCCTCGGAGAGGGTGCCGAACCTGCGGTCCAGGTACTCGGACATGCCGAGGCGGTCGAGGAAGGCGCGGGCGCGCTGCTCGTCGATGTCCTCGTACTGCTCCTGCCAGCCGGCGGTCATGCCGTAGGCGGCGGTGAGCACGGTCTGCAGGACGGTCTGCTTCCTGGGCAGCTTGTCGGCCATGGCGATGCCGGCCACGCCGATGCGGGGGCGCAGCTCGAAGACGTCGGTGCCGGGCCTGCCGAGGGTCTCGCCGAGGATGCTGACGGTGCCCTTGCTGGGGTGGAGGTAGCTGGACGCGATGTTGAGGAGGGTGGTCTTGCCGGCGCCGTTGGGGCCGAGGATGACCCAGCGCTCGCCCTCCTTCACCGACCAGGAGACCTGGTCCACCAGAGCCCGGCCCTCACGGACCACGGATACGTCCTGAAGCTCCAGAACATCGCTCATGAGCGCGTTGTCTCCCCTTGCAGTGTGGCCGGTCTCGGCTGTCGCGTACGCCTGTGGGTCGGTCCGCCGCACCCGTGGGCGCAGCCCATCATGAAATCTACGCCACTGGTCGACCCGGACATTCCTCCGGTCCGGTTCTTGGGCTCTGTCTAGGGTGTACGCATGCTCTCGGAACCTCGCTCTGGACGCCTTGCCGCTTGGGGAAACGCCCTTCTTGCCGGACTTGTCTCGCCGGATGACGCCGTGCTCGCGATCGTCGGGGAGGACGCGGTGCACCGGGTGGAGGGGTTGCCGGGTGAGGCGGCGCCGGTGGGACTCACGCTGGCGCTGGGGCGGCTGCGGGCGCTGGGGGTGAGCGGGCTGCGGGTGGCGCTGCCGGCGCCGGGGCATCCGCTGGGGCTGAGCGGGCCGCCGGAGTTCAACGCGCGGGCGCTGGAGGCGGAGGAGGCGGTGGTCTGTTCCGGGGCCGCGTTCGGGCTGGTGCCGGAGGTGTCCGAGGCCGGGCCCGCGGGTGATGTGCACGTGGAGGTGGTGTGGCACTGCCTGCCGGTGCGGGAGGCGCCGCCGGCGGATGTGCCGTCGCTCGGGGAGGCGGAGCGGGAGTTGGCGGAGGCGCTGCGGGAGGCGACGGAGGTGCTGACGCGGCTGGATGTGGCCGGGTCGGGGCCGGTGGCCGAGGCGGCGATCGACGCGTACCGGGCGCGGGCCTCGGGGTCGCGGGGGCGGGAGGTGCTGGCGCCGGGGTATCCGCCTCGGGCGGTGCGGGTGCTGGAGCTGGCGCAGCGGGTGGGGGCGTTGGTGTCGCTGGCGGGGGCGGGTGGGCACGGGGGTGCGGTGAGCGCGTCGGAGATGGTGGCGCGGGCCGGTGCGTTGCGGCCCGTCGAGCGGACGGCTCGGCGGGCGCAGGTGGCCGCGTACAACTCCGTGGTGGAGGAGCGGGGGGTGGGGTGAGGGCCACCGGGTTGTGCAACCCGGTGCTTTGCAGGTGCCCTACGTTGGTGTGGGGCGGGGGCTGGTCACGCGGCCCGGCGTTTACGGGGTGCCGCTGCGCCCACCCGTGCCGCCCAGCGGCACGACTGCCCGCAGCTACGGCGGTGCGGCTGCCCGCGGCTGCGTAGCGCTGAGCCCCGGTCGTCCGGGTGGGGGGCCGGGCGGCCGGGGCTCGGCGGGTGGCGTCAGTGGTTGACGGCGGTGTTGCCGAAGGCCGGGTTCAGCAGGCCGATGACGTTGACGCTGTTGCCGGACACGTTGACCGGGACGTCGACCGGCACCTGGACGACATTGCCGGAGACGACGCCCGGGGAGCCCACGGCCGTGCCGTCGGCGTGGCTGCCGTCGGTGGCGGAGGCCATCCCCGTACCGGCCGCGAGCAGACCGCCGGCCACCATCGTCACGGCCGCTGCCTTCTTCAGGTTCTTCACTTTCCGAGCCCTCCTTGCGATGACCGCGGCAGGCGCCGCGGCGTGCACTGGAGAACGGCCGGCGCCGACCATGGATACGGCCATCCGAGGGACATTCCCCCTACGGTATGAATCTCGGATCGGAGGGGAACCTTCCGGCCGGTCCGAGGCGTCACGGGTCAGCCGCTCAGACCATGGCGTACGGCCCACAGGGCGGCCTGCGTGCGGTCCGCCAGGTCGAGTTTCATCAGGATGTTCGAGACGTGGGTCTTCACGGTCTTCTCGGACAGCACCAGGGCACGGGCGATCTCCCGGTTGGCGCGGCCGTCCGCTATGAGCCCGAGCACCTCGCGCTCCCGTTCGGTGAGGGAGCCCGCGCGCCCCGTGCCCGGTCCGGTCTCCTCCTGGGACAGCAGCGCGCCGGCCACCTCCGCCTGGAGCAGGACGTGTCCGGCGTGCACGGAGCGGATGGCTCCGGCGAGCGCGTCGGGGTCGACGTCCTTGTACACGTACCCGGCGGCGCCCGCGCGGAGGGCGGGAACGACCGTGCGCTGCTCGGTGAAGCTGGTGACGATCAGCACGCGCGCGGGGTGGTCCAGTTCACGGAGCCGGCGCAGCGCGTCCACGCCGTCCATGCCGGGCATCTTGACGTCCATGAGGATGACGTCGGGCCCCAGCTCCCCCGCCAGGGCGACCCCTTCCGCGCCGTCCGCGGCCTCGCCGACGACCTCGATGTCGTCCTGCACCTCGAGGAAGGTGCGCAGCCCCCGGCGTACCACCTGGTGATCGTCGACCAGCAGCACCTTGATTGCGTCAGCCACCGGGGACCTCCATCTCGATCGTGGTGCCCTTGCCGGGCGCCGATTCCACGGTCAGCCTGCCGCCGACCCCGCTCGCGCGGTCCCGCATGGAGACCAGGCCCAGATGGCGGCCCGCGTGGCGGACGGCCCGCGGGTCGAAGCCGCCGCCGTCGTCGCTGACCCGCAGGACCGCTCCGCCGCCGCGGCGGTCCAGGGTGACGTCGACGTGGTCGCCGCCGGAGTGCCGCAGCGCGTTGTGCAGGGCCTCCTGGGCGACGCGCAGCACCGCCTCCTCCTGGGCTGCGGGCAGGGCGCGTACGCCGTGGCCGGTGAAGGTCACGCGGGCCGTGTGGGCACGGTCGAGGACCTGGATCTGGGTGCGCAGGGTGGCGACGAGGCCGTCCTCGTCGAGGGCCGCGGGGCGCAGTTCGACGACCGCCGCGCGCAGTTCGTCGGCGGCCTCGGCGGCCAGGGCGGCGACCTGCTGGAGTTCGCCCTTGGCGCGGGAGGGGTCGCGGTCGACGAGGCGGGCGGCGGCCTGGGCGGTGAGCCGCAGGGAGAAGAGTTTCTGGCTGACGGCGTCGTGGAGTTCGTGGGCGAGCCGGGAGCGTTCCTCGGCGATGGTCAGTTCGCGGCTGCGTTCGTAGAGCCGGGCGTTGGTGAGGGCGATGGCGGCGTGCTGGGCGAGGATGCCGAGCAGTTCCTCGTCGTCCTCGGTGAAGCCGCAGGTGCCCTCGGGCTTGGGGCACCTCTTGTTGGCCAGGAACAGGGCGCCGAGGACCTCGTCGCCGTCGCGGATGGGCAGGCCGAGGAAGTCGGCCAGTTCGGGGTGGGCGCTGGGCCAGCCCTCGAAGCGGGGGTCCCGGCGCACGTCGGCGAGGCGCTGCGGGGCGGCCTCGTCGAGCATCGCGGCGAGGATGCCGTGCCGGCGCGGGAGGGGGCCGATGGCCTTCCACTGGTCGTCGCTGACACCGTCGACCACGAACTGGGCGAAGCCGCCGTGGTCGTCGGGCACGCCGAGCGCGGCGTACTGCGCGTCGAGGAGTTCGCGGGCCGAGGCGACGATCGTCTTGAGGACGTCGCGCACCTCGAGGTGCCTGCTCATGGCCAGCAACGCGGAGCTCACCGCGGCGAGGCCGGACCGGGGGCCGTGGCTCATGTCCTCACGGTACCGGCGGGCGGTGACAGCGGGATCGGGCGTGTGGCGGCCGTCGGGCGGGCCGCGGGACCTAGGTCGAAGGTCCCCGTCCCGGTCGGGGCGTAGGACCGCGGGACCGGGGTCGGTGGCGTAGGGCGAAGGGCCCCGGGGTGTTGCGTCCCGGGCCCGAGGCGGCGTGGCAGGCCGGTCCCTAGGTTGAGGGCACGCCGGTCGAGTGGCGTGCGAGGACGAGACGAGGGGACGGTTGCCATGCCGGTCGCGATTATCACGGGGGCTTCGAAGGGGCTCGGGGAAGCGCTCGCCCGGGGGCTGGCGGAGCGTGGCTGGGATCTGGTGCTGGACGCGCGGGACCCGGTTCCGCTGGCGGAGGCGGCGGGGCTGGTGTCGGCGCACGGCACGCGCGTGACGGCGCTGCCGGGGGACGTCACGGACGCGGCGCACCGCGCGGAGCTGGTGGCGGCGGCATGGCGGCTGGGCGGGGTGGACCTGGTGGTGCACAACGCGAGCGCGCTGGGCGCCGAGCCGCTGGTCCCGCTGGAGGAGCTGCCGCTGGACGGGCTGCGGCGGGCGCTGGAGGTGAACCTGGTGGCGGCGCTGGGCCTGGTGCAGGAGGCGCTGCCGCTGCTCAGGTCGGCGGCGGCCGGGGCGGTGCTGGTGGTCAGCTCGGACGCCGCCGCGGAGGCGTATCCGACGTGGGGCGGGTACGGGGCGTCCAAGGCGGCCCTGGACCAGCTGGCGGCGGTGCTGGCGGTGGAGGAGCCGGGGCTGCGGGTGTGGTCGGTCGATCCCGGCGACATGGCGACGGACCTGTACGCGGCGGCCGTACCGGACGACGACGATCCGCGTCCTGAGCCGGCCGGTGTGGTGCCCGCCTTCCTGCGGCTGCTGGACGAGCGGCCGGCGAGCGGTCGCTACGGCGCCCCGGCGCTGCTGGAGGAGCGGCGATGACCGTGGCCATAAAGGTGCCGGAGGAGCTGTCCGCGCGGGTGCCGGTGGAGCAGCGGGGACCGGGGCTCGAGCGGGACTCGGTGCGGCTGCTGGTGTCACGGGGCACGGCGGTGTCGCACCACGCCTTCGTGGAGCTGCCGCGGCTGCTGCGGGCCGGGGACCTGCTGGTGGTGAACACCTCGCCGACGCTGGCGGCGGCGGTCGGGGGGTGGATCGGGCGGACGCGCGTGGTGGTGCACTTCTCCACGCGCGGGGACGACGGCCGGTGGGCGGTCGAGCCGCGGGAGCCGGACGGGCGCGGCACCACGCGCCCGCGCGCGGGCGCGCACGCGGGTACAGAGGTGCGGCTGGCCGGGGGTGCGCGGCTGGTGCTGGAGGAACCGCTGAGTGCGGGCGGGGAGCGGCTGTGGTGGGCGCGTGCGTCGCGGGACGTGCTCGAAGTGCTGCGGGAGCACGGGCGGGCCATCCGGTACGCGTACACGGAGCGGGACCAGCCGCTGTCGGCGTACCAGACGGTGTTCGCGCTGCCGTCGCCGGACGGTGCGGGGAGTGCGGAGATGCCGAGCGCGGGGCGTCCGTTCACCGCGCGGATGGTGGCGGAGCTGGTGAGCCGGGGGGTGCAGTTCGCCCCGGTCACGCTGCACACGGGAGTGGCGTCGGCGGAGGCGCACGAGCCGCCGTATCCGGAGCGGTTCGCGGTGCCGGAGGCGTCGGCGCGGCTGATCGGGGCGGTGCGGGCGGGGGGCGGCCGGGTGATCGCGGTGGGGACGACGGCCGTACGGGCGGTGGAGTCGGCGGCCGGTGCGGACGGCGTGGTGCGGGCCCGCGCGGGGTGGACCGACCTGGTGGTGACCCCTGAGCGCGGGGTGCGGGTGGTGGACGGGCTGCTGACCGGGCTGCACGAGCCGGAGGCCTCGCACCTGCTGATGCTGGAGGCGGTCGCGGGGCGGGCGGCGATCGGCCGGGGGTACGAGGAGGCGCTGCGCGGGCGCTATCTGTGGCACGAGTTCGGTGATGTGCACCTGGTTCTGCCGGAGTGACCGGACCTCGTCACACAGAGCATTGCTTCAGCAACCTTTGGTAAGGGTGAGGGGTGGCCGGTGTGAGGCCGGGCATAGGGCGCACGTCACGTACGAAGGGGATTAGGAGAGACATGGCACCCGCATGAGCGGGATGTATGGCCCCTTCTGCCCCGGTTTACCCCTCCCTGATCCACTACCCGGCTTCGTACGTCACACCTTTGCCCCGCCATTTTGCGGCCGCTAAGAATGGCTGCGTCGCTCAGCGCCGTGGGTATCTCCCCGCGGCGTTTGTGCCGAAAGCACCCTGTCCCCGCCGGACATTGAGCGACCTCCGCGCCATTCGAAGAGGTCCATCCCGCATGTCCAAGAACATCCTCACCCGTGGTCATAGTCGTGCCCTGACCCGTCACCACAAGCTCGCCGTCGCCGGTGTCGCGGCCCTCGGCGCCGCCGCCATCGGTTTCTCGGCCGTCCCGAGCAACGCGTCCACGGCCACCACGGCCGAGGTCGTCGCCCCCACGGCGAAGGTCGCGTACAGCACCGAGCCGATCCAGGGCGTCAAGGCGAGCGTCACCGACCAGGTCGCCGGTTCCAGCGTCAAGGTCGAGCAGATCGCGGCGAAGAAGGAGGCCGCGGCCCAGGCCACCGCCGAGAAGAAGGCCGCCGCTGCCGCCGCGGAGGCCAAGGCGGAGAAGGCCCGCCAGGCCGAGGAGGCCGCGAGCCGCGCCGCCGAGCGCGCCGAGCACGCCGAGGTGAAGCAGGCCGCCCCGCGGAAGAGCTACAGCGACAACCTGGACGGCTGGATCCGCGAGTCCCTGGCGATCATGAAGAAGCACGGCATCCCGGGCTCCTACGAAGGCATCCACCGCAACGTCATACGGGAGTCCTCCGGCAACCCGAAGGCGATCAACCTCTGGGACGTCAACGCCCAGAACGGCATCCCGTCCAAGGGCCTGCTGCAGGTGATCCCGCCGACCTTCGAGGCCTACCACGTCCCGGGCACCCCGAAGGACATCTACGACCCGGTCGCCAACATCACCGCCGCCTGCAACTACGCGGCCGACAAGTACGGCACCATGGACAACGTCGACAGCGCGTACTGAGGTCGGCGCGGACCTCTTCTCGCGAACCGAAAGACGCCGAAGGGCGGCACCCTCCTGACGGGGTGCCGCCCTTCGGGTCCGTACGGCGCGGACTACTTGCGCATGACCTCGGGCTCGTGGCGGCGCAGGAAGCGGGCCACGAAGAAGCCGCAGATCACGCCGAGGGCGAGCAGTGCGCCCATGTCCATCGCCCAGGCGCCGACCGTGTGCTCCCACAGCGGGTCGGTGTCGCCGGCCGTCTCCGGCGGGCTGATCCTGTTGAAGTCCAGCGTGGCGCCCGAGGCGGCGACCGCCCAGCGCGACGGCATCAGGAACGAGAACTGGTTGACGCCGATCGAGCCGTGCAGGGTGAACAGGCAGCCGGTGAAGACGACCTGGATGATCGCGAACATCACCAGCAGCGGCATGGTCTTCTCTGCGGTCTTCACCAGCGCGGAGATGATCAGACCGAACATCATCGAGGTGAAGCCGAGCGCCATGATCGGCACGGAGAGCTCCAGCAGTGTGAGGCTCCCGAAGACCAGGCCCTCCTCCGGGATCTCCCGGCTGGAGAAGCCGATCACGCCGACCAGCAGGCCCTGCAGCACGGTGATCATGCCGAGCACGAACACCTTGGACATCAGGTACGCCGAGCGGGACAGGCCGGTGGCGCGCTCCCGCTCGTAGATGACCCGTTCCTTGATCAGCTCACGCACGGAGTTCGCCGCGCCCGCGAAACAGGCACCCACCGCGAGTATCAGCAGGACCGTGGTCGCCGTGCCGTTCGGGATGATCCGGCCGGTCTGCGGGTTGGGCGGGTTGGGCAGCAGGCCCTTGTCCGCGTCGATGAGCAGGCTGACCGCGCCCAGGACGGCCGGCAGGATCACCATCAGGGCGAGGAAGCCCTTGTCGGAGACGATCACCGAGACGTAGCGGCGCACCAGGGTCACGAACTGTGACATCCAGCCCTGTGGCTTCGGTGGCCGCATCGCCTGCATCGGCGGTACCTGTACGGACTGCGGTGCGACCGCGTCGATGTCCGCGGCGTACATCTGGTAGTGCTGCGAGCCCTTCCAGCGGCCTGCCCAGTCGTAGTCGCGGTAGTTCTCGAAGGCGGAGAAGACGTCGGCCCAGGTGTCGTAGCCGAAGAAGTTCAGCGCCTCGTCGGGCGGGCCGAAGTAGGCGACGGAGCCGCCGGGCGCCATCACCAGGAGCTTGTCGCAGATCGCCAGCTCGGCCACCGAGTGCGTGACGACCAGGACGGTGCGGCCGTCGTCGGCGAGGCCGCGCAGGAGCTGCATGACGTCGCGGTCCATGCCCGGGTCGAGGCCGGAGGTGGGCTCGTCCAGGAAGATCAGGGACGGCTTGGTGAGCAGCTCCAGGGCGACGGAGACGCGCTTGCGCTGGCCGCCGGACAGGGACGTGACCTTCTTGTCCTTGTGGATGTCCAGCTTGAGCTCGCGCAGCACCTCGTCGATGCGGGACTCGCGCTCGGCGGCCGTGGTGTCGGCGGGGAAGCGGAGCTTGGCCGCGTACTTGAGGGCCTTCTTGACGGTCAGCTCCTTGTGCAGGATGTCGTCCTGCGGGACCAGACCGATGCGCTGGCGCAGCTCGGCGAACTGCTTGTAGAGGTTCCGGTTGTCGTAGAGGACCTCGCCCTGGTTGGCCGGGCGGTAGCCGGTGAGGGCCTTGAGCAGGGTCGACTTGCCGGAGCCGGACGGGCCGATGACCGCGATCAGCGACTTCTCGGGGACGCCGAAGGAGACGTCCTTGAGGATCTGCTTGCCGCCGTCGACGGTGACCGTCAGGTGGCGGGCGGAGAAGGACACCTCACCGGTGTCGACGAACTCCTCGAGCCGGTCGCCGACGATCCGGAACGTCGAGTGGCCGACGCCCACGATGTCGGTGGGGCCGAGCAGTTGGGCGCCGCCCTTGGCGATCGGCTGGCCGTTGACGTACGTGCCGTTGTGCGAGCCGAGGTCGCGGATCTCCATGCGGCCGTCGGGCGTCGAGTGGAACTCGGCGTGGTTGCGGGAGACCTGGAGGTCGGAGACGACCAGGTCGTTCTCCAGGGCGCGGCCGATGCGCATCACGCGGCCGAGGGAGAACTGGTGGAACGTGGTGGGGCTGCGGTCTCCGTAGACCGGCGGCGCGCCCGCGCCGCCGCCCGGGCCGCCCTGCTGCTGCGGGATGTGCGGCGCGGACTGCTGCGGCGCCGGCTGGTGCGGCTGCTGCCAGCCGGGCTGCTGGGCGGGGGGCTGCTGCTGTTGCGGCGCCTGCTGGGACCAGCCGGCGTTCGCGCCCTGGGCGGCGTACGGCTGCTGCGGCTGGGCCTGGGGCGTGGCGGCCGGGGCCGCGGCGCCCGCACCTGCGCCCGCACCTGCGCCGGACAGCGTCACACGCGGGCCGTCGTTCGCGTTGCCCAGGTTCAGCGCCGTGTCGGAGCTGAACTCCAGGTGGTGGATCCGCTGCCCCTGCACGAACGTGCCGTTGGTGCTGCCGTGGTCCTCGATGACCCAACTGCGCCCGTTGAAGCTGATCGTGGCGTGACGCCAGGAGACCCTGGCGTCGTCCAGCACGACGTCCCCCTGCGGATCGCGTCCGAGGGTGTAAGCCCTGGACGGATCGAGCGTCCAGGTCCGTCCGTTTGATTCCAGTACGAGTTCCGGCACTCCATGCCCCACTGAGTTGTCCCCCGAATTTCCCCCGTCGCAGGGAGTCTAGGGATGGCGAACATCGGGGGGAACTATTTCAGGCCCGGCCCCCTGACCGAAAGTCGGGCCTTGTCACGAGCGCGCACCAAGGTGTTCACCGGCTTTCGTCGGCGGGGTTGAAATCGGCCCGGAGAGTGGTAAACCACGCGAGGGGGACATGTGCGGCCGTCACGCCGCGTCGCGGATCGGGGGGTCTGCCATGAGTGCTGCCACGGGTGTCGGAGCGGCGGAGCACGGTACGCGCGTGCCGTGGGGCGACGTGGTGATGTCCGCGGTCGCCGCGGTGAGCTGGGCGCTGATCGGGATGGCGGGGACGGCGGCGCTCGGGCTGCACCTGCTGGACGCGGACGCGGCCGGTTCGCTGGGGCCGACGACCGCCGCGGTGGTGGCTCTGGGGGCGGGCGGTTCGGTCACGCCGTCCGGTGACGTGTCCGCCTTCGGGCTGTCGGGTGCGGAGGCCGGTACGGCCGTGGAGGTCACGCCGCTGGGCGTGAGTCTGGTGGGTGCGCTGCTGCTGTCGTACTTCTTTCTGCGGTCCCTGCGGGCGGCGGGAGTTGTGGTCTCCGGAACCGAACTCCTCGCGCGTGCGGGCGCGGTGGTCGCGCTGTTCGTGGCGATGACGGGCGGGCTGGTCTGGGCGGGGCACGACGTCGTCACCATCGACGGGGGATCGCTGGGCCTCGACGGCCTGCCGGGGGTGGGTGGCGGCGGGGTCGAGATCCCGGGGCTGGGCGATGTCGGGGGGCTGCTGCCGGACCGGGTGGGTGATCTCGTCGACGCGCAGGCGGCGGTGGGGTTCACCGTCGACACGGCGCCGACGCTGCTCGGGGGGTTCGGCTGGGCGGCCGGCGTCCTGCTCGTCGCGTTGCTGGCGTCCCGCCGCACTCCCCTGCCGCGTGGCTGGGACGCCGTGCACCGTGTCGTACGGCCGGCGGTGTCCGCCCTCGTCACGGTGCTCCTGGTGGCGGTGGCGGCGGGGCTCGCGGCGGCCGGGTACGCGGCGATCGGCGACGACCGTCCCCGGCGGATCGTGGGGGCGGCGTTGCTGGGGGCGCCGAACGGGGTGTGGACCGGGGTACCGCTCGGCCTGTTCGTGCCGTGGGACGGGCGGGCGAGCGGGGCGCTGCTCGGGGTGCTGCCGCACCCCGTGGACGATCTGCTGCGGGCCGGGGCGGACCGGTCCGTCACGCTGGGGCGGCTGGCGGAGCTCGACGGGCGGGTGTGGCTGCTGGCGGTGGCCGCCGCGCTGATGATGCTGCTGGCGGGGGTGCTGGCGGGGGTACGGACGCCGGTGGGGACGGCGCCTGTGGGACCGGCCGGCTTCGCTGGACGGTGCGCGCTGCGGCTGGGGGCCGTCACGGCGCCGACTCTGCCGTTGCTGGCCTGGCTGACGGAGGTGTCGGCGAACGCCTCGCTGTCCGTGCTGGGCTTCGACGCGTTCGGCGCCGGCATCGAACTGCGCGGCCGGCTCGGCACGGCGCTTCTGCTGGGCGCGGTGTGGGGCGCGGGCGCGGGCGCGGTGGGCGCGCTGCTGGCCTGGGCGAGCGGGGCGGCGGGGGTGCGGGCGGCACCGTTGGCACGGGGTGCCATCAAGGCGGCCGGGGAGTGGCGGGCGGCGTCGGCCGTCGGGGGCCCGGGCGGAGGGACGGCCGCCGGGCCCTACGAGCCGGGGACCCCTTACCGCCCACCGAACCCGGACACCAATCCGTATCTGCGGGTGTCACGGGAGACGTGGGCGTCCCGCGCGTCAGGGGAACCGCACGAGTCACGGGAGCGGGGGCCGTGGGGGACGCGCGGAGTGCGGAGCCCCGAAGACACGCCTCGGGGGGCCGGGGGCCCACCGGGCGCCGCTGGACCGGCCGGGCCCGGACCGCAGGAACGACGGGCACCGTGGAGGCAGGGACCCCCGGGATCGCGGGAACGGGGGCCAGAGGAGGCGCACGGAGCGCGGAGGCCTGAGGACGCGCCGGGAGAGGCCCGGGAACCGTCGGCCGGTGGGAGTACCGGGGCGCCCGAGGACGGCGCCGGGAGCGGCGACATCCACGGGGCGCCCACCATGATCCGGCCGCCCGGGCGTGGGCCCCGGCGAGGGGCCGGGGAGCGGGGCGGGAGCGAAGACGGAGGTGGCAGGCGGTCGCTGTGGCCGGACGAGGGGCCTCCGCCTCCGCCGCCTCCCCCGGCCCCGCGGAAGCCGCCGCCACGACAGCCGGACGGGCGGGAGGCCGACGGGCGATGAGCCCGCGCCGCAGGAGGCGGCCACGCCGGTGACCGGGCGGGTAGGAGGCGGCCCCGCGGGACACGGACGGGTGGGAGAAAGGGCGGGTGACCTGCGGGAGGTCTCCGGTGCGCCATGTGCGGGACACCGGTGCGACAGACAGTGTTCGCTGTCCGGCTGGCGGACCTCGGAGGCGCGGGGCACTGGGTGCCGGATACGGTGGAAACACCATGAGCGCATCGCAGACCACCGACGTTCCCACCCTCCTTGTCAAGATCTTCGGCAAGGACCGGCCGGGCATCACGGCCGGCCTCTTCGACACCCTCGCCGCCTACTCGGTCGACGTGGTCGACATCGAGCAGGTCGTCACCCGTGGCCGCATCGTGCTCTGCGCGCTCGTGACCCAGCCGCCCAAGGGGCTGGAAGGGGATCTGCGGGCGACCGTCCACAGCTGGGCGGAGTCGATGAAGATGCAGGCGGAGATCATCTCCGGCAAGGGCGACAACCGTCCGCGCGGACTCGGCCGCTCCCTGGCCACCGTGCTGGGGCACCCCCTCACCTCGGAGGCCACGGCGGCGATCGCCGCGCGGATCACCAAGGCCGGCGGCAACATCGACCGCATCTTCCGGCTCGCCAAGTACCCGGTCACCGCTGTGGAGTTCGCGGTGTCCGGCGTGGAGACGGAACCACTGCGGACCGCGCTGGTGACCGACGCCGCCAGGCTCGGGGTCGACGTCGCCGTGGTCGGGGCGGGGCTGTACCGGCGGGCGCAGCGCCTGGTCGTCATGGACGTGGACTCCACCCTCATCCAGGACGAGGTGATCGAACTCTTCGCCGCGCACGCAGGCTGCGAGGACCAGGTCGCCGAGGTGACGGCCGCCGCGATGCGCGGGGAGCTGGACTTCGAACAGTCACTGCACGCGCGCGTGGCGCTGCTGGAGGGGCTGGACGCCTCCGTGGTGGACAAGGTCCGCAGCGAGGTGCGGCTGACGCCGGGCGCCCGCACCCTGATCCGTACGCTGAAGCGCCTCGGCTACCAAGTCGGTGTGGTCTCGGGCGGGTTCACCCAGGTCACGGATGATCTGAAGGAGCGACTGGGGCTGGACTTCGCCCAGGCCAACACCCTGGAGATCGTCGACGGGAAGCTGACGGGCAAAGTCATCGGCGAGATCGTGGACCGGGCGGGCAAGGCCCGGCTGCTGCGCCGGTTCGCCGCAGAGGCGGGCGTGCCGCTGTCGCAGACGGTGGCGATCGGTGACGGTGCGAACGATCTCGACATGCTGAACGCGGCGGGGCTCGGTGTCGCCTTCAACGCCAAGCCGGTGGTGCGCGAGGCCGCGCACACGGCGGTGAACTTCCCCTTCCTGGACACGGTCCTGTACCTGCTCGGCGTCACCCGCGAAGAGGTCGAGGCGGCGGACACGCTCGACGTGGGCTGAGCCGCCCCGGACCGGACACGGAGACGGGCGGGCCCGGCACCGACGGGCGTCGGGTGCCGGGCCCCTGCCGTGCCGGGTGTCACTCGGTGGGCGCCCAGTAGTCGACCAGCGTGCCGACGCCGGGTTCGAGGGTCTTCCAGGAGCCGGTGAAGGACAGGACTGCGAAGGCGGCGGCCGGGTAGCCGAGCCGGCTCATGCGCTCGCGGGCGTCGCCCTCCGCCGCGCCGGCCAGGATGTCGGCGAGTCCCTGGACGCCCGGGTTGTGGCCGACCAGGAGGACGTTCTGCGCGTCGTCGGGGGTTTCGTTGAGCAGGGCGATCAGCTCGCCGGGCGAGGCATCGTAGATCCGCTCCTCGTAGACGGTCTTCGGCCGCTCGGGAAACTCGTGGACCGCGAGCTTCCAGGTCTCACGGGTCCGGACCGCGGTGGAGCACAGGGCCAGGTCGAAGGCGATGCCGGTGTCGGCGAGCTTGCGCCCGGCGACGGCGGCGTCCATGCGGCCCCGCTCGGCGAGTGGGCGCTCATGGTCGGAGACCGGGGGCCAGTCTGCTTTCGCATGCCGGAAAAGGACAATCCTGCGGGGTTCTGCGACGCTCATGTGACCCAGCTTCGCATGAAACAGGCCATGGGGCGCAGGGAGTTGACCGGCGCTTCCGGGGGTGTTCAGCGGGCTATGAGCTGCTGCGCGCGCTCGACGAGGTGGGTGAGCGCGGGATCGCCGACGGCCGCGTGGGCGTCGGCGGGGTTGAGGACCAGGGTGAGCAGGGCGACGAAGGCGAGGGTGGGCAGGGCCAGGGCCCACCACGGCAGCCGGGTGGCGACGGCGCCCCGGGGAGCCGGGTGGGGCTGGGTGTGCGTGCGCGCCGACATGGGGCCTCCGCTCTTCGAGTGGTCCGTGGCCCGCGTCTCGCGGCCACATCTCGAAGGTACGGATTCCCGGGGGCCCGGCCCATCCGGTGACCCACCCACTTGACCCTGAGCCTGGCCCCCTAAGGGATGGGGGGGCCAGCACCACCATGGGGCGTCACGGGGCGAGGATTGTCGCGATCACGCCGATGACGATGAAGATGGCGAAGAACGCGCCGAAGACGAGCAGCATCTTCTTCTGGCCGTTCTGCGGGTTCGGGTCGAGGACTGGCATACGGCAAGTCTCGCACCTCGGTCGCCTGCGGCGGGCTTCGGGGGCGGGTGGCCTGGCGGCCGTGGCCTCCGGCGTCACGGCTTCGTCGGCCGGTTCGCCGGGGTGGCTTCCGGCCGTGGAGGGGCCGTTCGTTTCGCCCCCTCCGCCCCTTCCCTCCCCGTCCCTGGGGGCTCCGCCCCCAGACCCCCTTTGCGCAGCTCCCCGCGCCCCTGTGGCCCGGCCCCGTGCCTCTAAGGGGCCGTCGCCTCGTCCTCCACCGTGCGGTCGCGGCCTGCCAGGACGCCCACGATCATCTGGGGGATCATCAGGCCGGCCATCAGGGCGATCGGCAGCCCCCAGCCGCCGCTGTGCTGGTAGAGGACGCCCACCAGGAGCGGGCCGGGGATGGAGATCAGATAGCCGGTGCTCTGGGCGAAGGCCGACAGCTGGGCCACGCCCGCGCCGGTCCTGGCGCGCATCCCGACCATGGTGAGCGCCAGCGGGAAGGCGCAGTTCGCTATGCCCAGCAGCACCGCCCAGGCCCAGGCACCGGCGGCCGGCGCGAGGTACAGGCCCGCATAGCCGACGAGGCCGCTGACGCCCAGCGCGAGCACGATCGGGCCCTGGTGGGGCAGCCGGGTGGCGAGGCGCGGGATGACGAAGGCCAGGGGTACGCCCATCACCATGGTGACCGCGAGGAGCAGCCCGGCCGTGCCGGCGGGGACGCCCGCGTCCCGGAAGATCTGCGCCATCCAGCCCATGGTGATGTAGGCGGCGGTGGCCTGGAGCCCGAAGAAGACGGCCAGCGCCCAGGCGGTGCGGCTGCGGGTGATGCGCAGCCGCACCGGCGCCTCGGCGGGCACGTCCCGTCCGGCACGCGCCCCGTCGTGCTCCGGCTCCCGGGCTCGTACGAAGGGGATCCACGGCAGTACGGCGGCTGCCGCCAGGGCCGCCCACAGGGCGAGGCCCGAGCGCCAGTTCCCGCCCAGCGCGTCGGTCAGCGGCACGGTCACGGCCGCCGCCGTGGCGGTGCCCAGGGCGAGGGCCATGGAGTACAGGCCGGTCATGGAGCCGACCCGGTCGGGGAACCAGCGCTTGACGATGACCGGCATCAGGACGTTGCTGACGGCGATGCCCATCAGCGCCAGCGCGCTGGTGGCCAGGAACGCCGCCGTGCCGCCCACGTACGGGCGTATCAGCAGGCCGGCGCCGATGGCGACCATGCCGGCGCAGACCACCGCGCCCGCGCCGAACCGGCGGGCCAGCCGCGGCGCGGTGACGCCGAAGACGGCGAAGCACAGCGGGGGCACGGAGGTGAGCAGTCCGGCCACGCTCCCGCTCATGCCGAGCCCGTCGCGGACCTCCTCCAGCAGCGCGCCCAGGCTGGTGATGGCGGGGCGGAGGTTGAGCGCGGCCAGCACGATGCCGACGACGAGCAGTCGCGTCCGCCATGTGCGCGTGGCCTCTGCCCCGGGGACGGTCCGGGCTCCGGACGCGGCCGGTGTGCGTACGGTCGTGGACGTGATCGTCCGGTTCTCCTCGCTAGCCATGAAGCCCATCATAGAATCATGGGATGATTGGTTGTCCATGCCGAGGCCGCCGTGCGGCGTCCCTGTCGTGCGAAGGTGTGTCATGCCGTTGAGCCATCCCCGTCGTTCGGCCCTGTCCGAGCAGGTCATCGCCGCCCTGCGGGCCCAGATCACCTCGGGCGAGTGGCCGGTCGGCGCGCGCATCCCCACCGAGCCGGAACTGGTGGAGCAGCTGGGGGTGGCCCGCAACACGGTCCGCGAGGCCGTCCGCGCGCTGGCGCACAACGGGCTCCTGGACATCCGGCAGGGCTCGGGCACGTACGTGGTGGCCACGAGCGAGCTGGCGGGCGTGATGCACCGCCGTTTCGCCGACGCCGACCCCCGGCACATCGCCGAGCTGCGTTCGACCCTGGAGTCGGCGGCGGCGCGGCTGGCCGCCGAGCGGCGCACGGAGAAGGACCTCAAGCAGATCGACACCCTGCTGCTGCGCCGGGAGGAGGCCTGGGAGTCGGGTGAGGCGGAGGCGTTCGTGGCGGCGGACGCCACGTTCCACCTGGCGGTCGTGGCCGCCTCGCACAACGACGTGATGACCGCGATGTACGCGGATCTGAGCGAGGTGCTGCGGGACTGGCTGCGCGGCGACGTGGGCGAGGGCATGACCCCGGAGGCGCACATGGACCACGGCCGGCTGGTGGACGCGATCCGCGCGGGGGACGCGGCGACGGCGGCCGAGGAGGCCGCCGCCTACCCGTTCGTGTGCCGTCCGTGGCTGTCCGGTCCGCCCTCCGCCGGCTGACGCGCGCCGGGGGTGACAGCGCGAGGGCCCGCACCCCCGTACGAGATGCGGGCCCTCGCGAGGCGTCCGGTCAGGCGCCGATGGCGTGCAGACCGCCGTCCACGTGGACGATCTCGCCCGTGGTCTTCGGGAACCAGTCGCTCAGCAGGGCGACGACGCCCCGGCCGGCCGGCTCGGGGTCCTTCAGGTCCCACTCCAGCGGGGCGCGGGTGTCCCACACCGAGGCCAGCTCGCCGAAGCCCGGGATGGACTTGGCGGCCATGGAGCCGATCGGGCCCGCGGAGATCAGGTTGCAGCGGATGTTCTGCTTGCCCAGGTCACGGGCCATGTAACGGCTGGTGGCCTCCAGGGCGGCCTTGGCGGGGCCCATCCAGTCGTACTGCGGCCAGGCGTACTGCGCGTCGAAGGTGAGGCCGACGACCGAGCCGCCGTTCTGCATCAGCGGCAGGCAGGCCATGGTCAGCGACTTCAGGGAGTACGCCGAGACGTGCATGGCGGTGGCGACCGACTCGAACGGCGTGTTCAGGAAGTTGCCGCCGAGCGCGTCCTGCGGCGCGAAGCCGATGGAGTGCACGACGCCGTCGAGGCCGCCCAGTTCCTCGCCGACCACGTCGGCCAGCCGGCCCAGGTGCTCGTCGTTGGTGACGTCGAGCTCGATGACCTTGGTGGGCTTGGGGAGCTTCTTGGCGATGCGCTCGGTCAGGGTGGGCCGCGGGAACGCGGTCAGGATGATCTCGGCGCCCTGCTCCTGGGCCAGCTTGGCCGTGTGGAAGGCGATGGAGGACTCCATCAGCACACCGGTGATCAGGACGCGCTTGCCCTCGAGAATTCCGCTCATGTCGTTCAGTGACCCATTCCCAGTCCGCCGTCAACGGGAATGACGGCTCCAGTGATGTACGAGGCGTCGTCCGAGGCGAGGAACCGCACCGCCGCGGCGATCTCCTCCGGCTGCGCGTACCGGCCGAGCGGCACCTGCGACACGATGTTCGCCCGCTGGTCGTCGGTGAGCACCTTGGTCATGTCGGTGTCGACGAAGCCGGGCGCGACGACGTTGAAGGTGATGTTGCGCGACCCCAGCTCACGGGCGAGGGAGCGCGCGAAGCCGACCAGGCCGGCCTTGGAGGCGGCGTAGTTCGCCTGCCCCGCGGAGCCGAGCAGTCCGACCACCGAGGAGATCAGCACGACGCGGCCCTTCTTGGCGCGCAGCATGCCGCGGTTGGCGCGCTTGACGACCCGGAAGGTGCCGGTGAGGTTGGTGTCGACGACCGAGGTGAAGTCCTCCTCGGACATGCGCATCAGGAGCTGGTCCTTGGTGACACCGGCGTTGGCCACGAGCACCTCGACGGGGCCGTGCGCCTCCTCGATCTCCTTGTAGGCCTGCTCCACCTGCTCGGGGTCGGTGATGTCGCACCGGACGGCGAGGAAGCCGGCCGGCGGCTCCCCCGAGCGGTATGTGATGGCGACCTTGTCGCCGGCGTCGGCGAACGCGCGGGCGATGGCGAGGCCGATGCCCCGGTTGCCTCCGGTGACGAGAACCGAGCGGCTCAACGGATCACCCTTTCGATAGCGGTCTGGTGCACCGCCCGGACACCTGGATGACAGGCGGCTACCCCGAAAACCTATCGGTCCCGGTCCCGCCCGGGACATCGGGGCACCGACAGTGGCTCCCGTGGCCTCCTGTCGGGTTCCTACAGTTCGTGGCCCCGGTCAGTCCGTCATACCGGGTGCGTGGGTTGACAGCCCTTCGGCGCGAGCGGTCTCGAGCATCCCGCGGTCGTAGGTCACCAGGGCGGTCAGGTCCTCCCGCAGGGAAAGGCACTCGCCACGTGAAGCGCGTCCAGCGTCCTCAGGCGCCCGGCCGGCGGAGCCGCCGTGGCGAAGACCGCGCTGGGGTTGCAGGAGAACTCGCGGACGGAAATGGTGCTCATACCGCGCTCCCCTCACAGCAGGCAGGTTGTGCGTACATATCCCTGAGAGTACGTACATCTGTCCCGCCGTGGTCGCTTTCACGGGGGTGCCGCCACCACGTGCGGTGTCGACCGACTCGGCCAGTGCCTCGATGTCCGCGGCCAGGTTCCTCCAACCGCGACGAGGAAGCCGGTACTGCCGCCCGTCCTCGCGCTTCGGTTTTTTCGGCGAAGTCCGGGGAGCGGGACATGGTTCACTGCCTCCGACGGTCACGACAGGCAAGCGTCCGAAGGGATCTCCCCAACCGTGCCCCATGAAATCGATCAGTCGTTTCTGGCATTGCCCCTGCGTGCCCTCGCCGACGCCGCGCTCGCACGCGCGCGGGCGCTCGGGGCGGAGCACGCGGACTTCCGCCTGGAGCGGGTGCGCAACGCGTCCTGGCGGTTCCGGGACGCCAAGCCGGCGGGGTCGTCGGACACCACCGACCTCGGCTACGCGGTGCGCGTGGTGCACGGCGGGACCTGGGGGTTCGCGTCCGGGGTGGACCTGACCCTGGACGCCGCCGCCAAGGTCGCCTCGCAGGCGGTGGCGATGGCGAAGCTGTCCGCTCAGGTGATCCGGGCGGCGGGGTCGGACGAGCGGGTGGAGCTGGCCGACGAGCCGGTGCACGCCGAGAAGACCTGGGTGTCGTCGTACGAGCTCGATCCGTTCGCCGTGCCCGACGAGGAGAAGGCCGGGCTGCTGGCCGAGTGGAGCGCGCGGCTGCTGGCGGCGAACGGGGTGGACCACGTCGACGCCTCGCTGCTCACCGTGCACGAGAACAAGTTCTACGCCGACACCGCCGGGACCGTGACCACGCAGCAGCGGGTGCGGCTGCACCCGGTGTTCACGGCCGTGTCCGTCGACGGCTCCAGCGGTGAGTTCGACTCCATGCGGACCCTCGCGCCGCCCGCCGGCCGGGGCTGGGAGTACCTGACGGGCACCGGCTGGGACTGGGACGACGAGCTGGGACGGATTCCGGAGCTGCTCGCCGAGAAGATGCGGGCGCCGAGCGTCGAGGCGGGGCTGTACGACCTGGTGGTGGACCCGTCCAACCTGTGGCTGACCATCCACGAGTCCATCGGGCACGCCACCGAGCTGGACCGGGCGCTCGGCTACGAGGCGGCCTACGCCGGGACCTCGTTCGCCACCTTCGATCTGCTGGGCAAGCTGAGGTACGGCTCCGAGCTGATGAACGTCACCGGTGACCGCACGGCCGAGCACGGGCTCGCCACCATCGGCTACGACGACGAGGGCGTCGAGGCGCAGTCCTGGGACCTGGTGAAGGACGGCACGCTGGTCGGCTACCAGCTCGACCGGCGGATCGCGAGGCTGACCGGGTTCGAGCGGTCCAACGGGTGCGCGTTCGCGGACTCCCCCGGCCATGTGCCGGTGCAGCGCATGGCCAATGTGTCGCTGAAACCTGATCCGGCCGGGATGTCGACGGAGGACCTGATCGGGGGCGTGGACCGGGGCATCTACGTCGTCGGTGACCGGTCGTGGTCGATCGACATGCAGCGGTACAACTTCCAGTTCACCGGGCAGCGCTTCTACCGGATCGAGAACGGACGGCTCGCGGGGCAGTTGCGGGACGTCGCCTACCAGGCCACGACCACCGACTTCTGGGGCTCCATGGCGGCGGTCGGCGGTCCGCAGACGTACGTCCTGGGCGGTGCCTTCAACTGTGGCAAGGCCCAGCCGGGGCAGGTCGCGGCGGTCTCGCACGGCTGCCCGTCCGCCCTCTTCAAGGGAGTCAACATCCTCAACACGACCCAGGAGGCCGGGCGATGAGCGCACGCACCAGTAAGCCGTACGAGATCGTCGAGCGCGCCCTCGAACTGTCCCGGGCCGACGGCTGTGTCGTGATCGCCGACGAGGAGTCCACCGCCAATCTGCGCTGGGCGGGCAACGCGCTCACCACGAACGGTGTCACGCGCGGGCGCACGCTCACCGTGATCGCCACGGTGGACGGGGCGCGGGGCACGGCCTCCGGGGTGGTGTCCCGGTCCGCGGTGACCGTGGACGAGCTGGAGCCGCTGGTGCGGGCCGCCGAGGCCGCCGCGCGGGGCGCGGGTCCGGCCGAGGACGCGCAGCCGCTGGTCACGGGGGTGGCCCCGTCGCCCGAGTTCACCGAGGCGCCCGCCGAGACCTCCTCCGCCGTGTTCGCCGACTTCGCGCCGGCGCTGGGCGAGGCGTTCGCACGCGCGCGTGCCGGCGGCCGGGAGCTGTACGGCTTCGCCAACCACGAGATGGTCTCCAGCTACCTCGGCACGTCGACGGGGCTGCGGCTGCGGCACGACCAGCCGAACGGGACCCTGGAGCTGAACGCCAAGTCGCCGGACCGTACGCGGTCGGCGTGGGCGGGGCGCTCCACGCGGGACTTCAAGGACGTCGACCCCGCGGCGCTCGACGCGGAGCTGGCCGTACGGCTGGGCTGGGCCGAGCGGCGCCTGGAGCTGCCCGCGGGCCGGTACGAGACGCTGCTGCCGCCGACCGCGGTGGCGGACCTGCTGATCTACCAGCTCTGGTCGGCGTCGGGGCGGGACGCGGCCGAGGGGCGCACGGTGTTCTCCAAGCCGGGCGGCGGCACCCGGGTCGGCGAGCGGCTGGCCGAGCTGCCGCTGACCCTGCGCAGCGACCCGGACGAGCCGGGCCTGGAGTCGGCGCCGTTCGTGATCGCGCACTCCTCCGGCGGCGACCAGTCGGTGTTCGACAACGGGCTGCCGCTGTCGGCGACGGAGTGGATCCGCGAGGGCGAGCTGAGGCATCTGACCACCAGCCGGCACGGCGCGGGCCTGACCGGGCTGCCGACGGCGCCCGCGATCGACAACCTGATCCTGGACGGGGGCGACGACCGCTCCCTGGAGGAGATGGTCGCGGCCACCGAGCGGGGGCTGCTGCTGACCTGCCTGTGGTACATCCGCGAGGTCGACCCGGCGACGCTGCTGCTCACCGGGCTGACCCGGGACGGTGTCTACCTCGTCGAGAACGGTGAGGTCACCGGTGAGGTGAACAACTTCCGGTTCAACGAGTCGCCGGTGGACCTGCTGGGCCGGGCGGCGGAGGCGGGGCGTACGGAGAAGACGCTGCCCAGGGAGTGGGGCGACTGGTTCACCAGGGCCGCGATGCCGGCGCTGCGCGTCCCCGATTTCAATATGAGCTCTGTCAGCCAGGGCGTATAACCTCGTAGGCGTTCCCCGGTCGGCCGTCGTCCGACCGGCCGAAGATCATCAAGGAGACACGAGAACCGTGACGGACATCGTCGACGAGCTGAAGTGGCGCGGGCTGTTCGCCCAGTCCACCGACGAGGACGCTTTGCGCAAGGCGCTCGCGGACGGTCCCGTCACGTTCTATTGCGGTTTCGACCCGACCGCGCCGTCGCTGCACGTGGGGCATCTGGTGCAGGTGCTCACCCTGCGCCGGCTCCAGCAGGCCGGTCACCGGCCGCTGGCGCTGGTCGGCGGGGCCACGGGCCAGATCGGCGACCCGCGGCCGACGGCCGAGCGCACGCTGAACTCGCCGGAGACGGTCGCGGGCTGGGTCGAGCGGCTGCGCGGCCAGATCGAGCCGTTCCTGACCTTCGAGGGCGAGAACGCGGCCACGATGGTCAACAACCTCGACTGGACGCAGAACCTCTCCGCGATCGAGTTCCTGCGGGACATCGGCAAGCACTTCCGCGTCAACAAGATGCTGACCAAGGACTCGGTCGCCCGGCGCCTCGAGTCCTCCGAGGGCATCAGCTACACGGAGTTCAGCTACCAGCTGCTCCAGGCGATGGACTTCCTCCAGCTCTACCGGCGCTACGGCTGCACGATGCAGCAGGGCGGCAGCGACCAGTGGGGCAACCTCACGGCCGGTCTCGACCTGCTGCACCGGCTGGAGCCGGAGGCGTCCGTCCACGCCTACGCCACGCCGCTGATGACGAAGGCGGACGGCACCAAGTTCGGCAAGACCGAGGGCGGCGCCGTCTGGCTCGACCCGGAGATGACGACACCGTACGCGTTCTACCAGTTCTGGCTGAACGTGGACGACCGGGACATCTCGGGCTACATGCGGATCCTGTCCTTCAGGTCCCGCGAGGAGCTGGAGGAGCTGGAGCGGCAGACGGAGGAGCGTCCGCAGGCCCGTGCCGCGCAGCGCGCGCTGGCGGAGGAGCTGACGACGCTGGTGCACGGCGCCGACCAGACGGCCGCCGTGATCGCCGCGTCCAGGGCCCTCTTCGGGCAGGGCGAGCTGACCGAGCTGGACGACCGCACGCTGGCGGCGGCGCTCTCCGAGGTGCCGCACGTCAAGGTGGCCGAGCTGGGTCAGGTGGTCGACCTGTTCGCCGAGGTCGGTCTGGTGCCGAGCAAGTCGGCCGCGCGGCGCACGGTGAAGGAGGGCGGCGCCTACGTGAACAACGTCAAGGTCACCGCCGAGGACGCCGTCCCCGCGAAGGAGGACCTGCTGCACGGGCGCTGGCTGGTGCTGCGCCGGGGCAAGAAGAACCTGGCCGCGGTGGAGGTCACGGCCGGCTGAGCCGACGGACTGGTGCGGGGCGGTTTCCGGCGTGTGCCGGAGACCGCCCCTTCGTCGTACGCCGGAAACCGCCTCGTCGTACGCCGTCGTCGCACGCCGTCATCGCCGTACGCCGTCATCGCCGCCGTACGTGCCGGGTCAGACCCGTTGCCGCTGGTGCTTCCTGCGCTGCATCGCGGTGTACAGCATCTCCGCGAGCAGGACGACGACGATCGCCGCGCCCAGCTGGAAGATGTGCCGGCCCCAGTCGATGCCCCGTGTCTCCTCGATCCCGAAGCCCCGCGCGATGGCGTTGCCCACGACGGCGCCGATCATTCCGCAGATGGTGGCCAGCCACAGCGGGATGTGCTGCTTGCCGGGGATCACCGCCTTGGCGATCAGGCCGAGCACGAATCCCACGATGATCGCCCACAACCAGCCCATGGCTGCCTCCTCGTACGGCTTGACGCGAGCATTACGGCCAGTGTCGGCCGAGACGCGGTACGCCGCATGTCGGGCATGCCGTACGCGCTACGGCGCAGACGGTGCGCCACGGGGCGGGGCGACCCGCTCTCGTGACCCGGCCGGGCGCGGCGTAACGTGGACATGTCCGGACCCGGTGTCACGGAACGGGGCGGCGGCCGGTCAGGTACGGGAAGGTCCGATGCGGGCGGATGGTGGAATGTGATGCGGAAGCAGCATGGCGGTGGCAGCGCCCAGGTGTTCCGGATCACCGGTGCCCGGACGGGCCTCCAGGAGGACGTACGGGGGCGGCAGCGCCGGTATGTGATCTCGATGGCCGTCCGTACGGTCTCGGTCATCCTCGCGGCGACGCTGTGGAACGTGGAGCGGCACGTCGCGATCGTGGCGCTGGTGCTCGGGGCGGTCCTGCCGTACATCGCGGTGGTGATCGCCAACGCCGGGCGCGAGAACGCGCCGTCCCTGCCGTCGACCTTCGTGACGATGCCGATGAAGCCGATGATCGCGCCGTCGCGGACGAATGACGGTTCCGCGGAATCCGATGCGGAAGATGTGGCGTCACAGGCGGTGCCGGGCGCACGAACGGAGCGGCCCGAGGGGTCGTGAAGACCGGGGCGTGAGCGCGGACCGCGGCAAGCGGAAGGCGCTTACCCGCCAAGCTCAGGAAAAGCTCAGATCAATCATGTTGTTCCGGTGCCGGGGGCGGGGTGACCCGTGACATACTTCGTACGCGCTCCGCATCCCCCGTCGGAGCGACGGACCGACGCCGGGCAGCTCCCCCCGTGGCTGCTCGGCGTCGCCTTTTCCGGGCGGGTTAGGGTCGGTGGTGTGATGCTCCCCGATCCCGAGACACCGATCTGTTCCGCCAAGGGTTGCCGCGCCGCCGCCGTGTGGGTGCTCGCCTGGAACAACCCCAAGCTGCACACGCCGGAGCGCCGCAAGACCTGGCTCTCCTGCGAGGAGCACCGCGAGCATCTGTCGCAGTTCCTCGGGGTGCGCGGATTCCTGAAGGACGTCGTCCGGTTCGAGGAGTGGGAGGCTCCGGAAGGGGCCTAGCGCTCTCGGCCGCCGATGGTGTCCTCTCAGCCCTCGATGGTGTCCTCTCAGCCCCCGATCGCGGACATGGGGCGGTCCGGCTGGACGAAGGCCGGGTCGTCCAGGCCCGCTCCCGCCTTCTTGCCCCACATCGCCAGCTTCCAGATGCGGGCGATCTCCTCGTCGGGGGCGCCGGAGCGCAGGGCCGCGCGGAGGTCGGTCTCCTCGGTGGCGAACAGGCAGGTGCGTATCTGTCCGTCGGCCGTCAGGCGGGTGCGGTCGCAGGCCGCGCAGAAGGGGCGGGTGACGGAGGCGATGACGCCGACGCGGTGCGGGCCGCCGTCGACCAGCCAGCGCTCGGCCGGTGCGGAACCGCGCGCCTCGTCGCCCTCGGGGGTCAGCTCGAAGCGGGTGCGCAGGGAGGCCAGGATGTCCCCGGCGGTGATCATGCCCTCGCGCTTCCAGCCGTGCTGGGCGTCGAGCGGCATCTGCTCGATGAAGCGCAGCTCGTAGTCGTGCTCCACGGCCCAGGCGAGGAGGTCGGGGGCCTCGTCGTCGTTGAGCCCCGGCATCAGGACCGAATTGACCTTCACCGGGGTCAGGCCGGCCTCGCGGGCCGCGTGGAGGCCGTCGAGGACGTCCTGGTGGCGGTCGCGGCGGGTGAGGGTCTTGAAGACGTCCGGGCGGAGCGTGTCCAGGGAGACGTTGACCCGGTCCAGGCCCGCCTCCTTCAGGGCGGGCGCGATACGGCGGAGCCCGATACCGTTGGTGGTGAGGGACGTCTGCGGGCGGGGTTCCAGGGCGGCGACGCGCTCGACGATGCCGGCCAGGCCGGGGCGGAGCAGCGGCTCACCGCCGGTGAAGCGGACCTCCTCGATGCCGAGGGAGGTGACGGCGATGCCGACGAGGCGGACGATCTCGCCGTCGGTGAGCAGATCGGACTTGGCCAGCCATTGCAGGCCCTCCTCGGGCATGCAGTAGGTGCAGCGCAGATTGCAGCGGTCGGTGAGCGAGACCCTCAGATCAGTGGCCACTCGGCCGTAGGTGTCGATGAGCACGTGGGCCCCCTCCCTCGACGCGGATCACTCGTGCCCGGCTGCCTCCGAGCCTACGTGACGCCACCGACAACCTCGGCGACCGGATGTGACGAGATGCGGGACGGCCGCGTCGTGGGGACCTCCAGGGGTCTCTACGACGCGGCCGCGCGGTGCTGCGGATCAGTGGGCGCCGGTGCCGGTCAGGGACCGGACCTCCAGCTCCGCGTACTTCTTGACGTCGGGCTCCTCCTTCGACAGGACGGTGCCGAGCCAGCCCATCGCGAAACCGAACGGGATGGAGATGATGCCCGGGTTCTTCAGCGGGAACCAGGCGAAGTCGACGTCGGGGAACATCGCCTTGGGGTCGCCGGACACCACGGGCGAGAACAGCACCAGGCCGACGGCGACGATCAGACCGCCGTAGATCGACCACAGTGCGCCCTGGGTGGTGAACCGCTTCCAGAACAGGCTGTAGAGGATGGTCGGCAGGTTGGCGGAGGCGGCGACCGCGAAGGCCAGCGCGACCAGGCCGGCCACGTTCAGGTCGCGGGCGAGGGCGCCGAGCGCGATGGAGACGACGCCGATGGCTACGGTCGCCCAGCGGGCCGCCCGCATCTCCTCCTTCTCGGTGGCCTGCCCCTTGCGGATGACGTTGGCGTAGATGTCGTGCGCGAAGGAGGACGACGAGGCCAGGGTCAGTCCGGCGACCACGGCGAGGATCGTCGCGAAGGCGACCGCCGAGATGGTGGCGAGCAGGATCGCGCCCCAGGCCGAGTCGACGCCGCCCAGGTGCAGCGCGAGCAGCGGGGCCGCCGTGTTGCCGGACGGGTTGGAGGCGATGATCTCGTCCTGGGAGATCAGCGCGGCGGCGCCGAAGCCGAGGGCGATGGTCATCAGGTAGAAACCGCCGATGATGCCGATGGCCCAGTTCACGGACTTCCGGGCGGCCTTGGCGTTGGGCACCGTGTAGAAGCGGATCAGGATGTGCGGCAGACCGGCGGTGCCGAGCACCAGGGCGATGCCGAGGGAGATGAAGTCCAGCTTGGTGGTGCCGTCGGCGCCGTACTGCAGGCCGGGCTCGAGGAAGGCGTCGCCCTTGCCGCTGTTCTCGGCGGCGCTGCCCAGCAGGTCGGAGATGTTGAAGTTGAACTTCAGCAGCACCAGGAACGTGATGAGGAGCGTGCCGCCGATGAGCAGCACGGCCTTGACCATCTGGACCCAGGTGGTGCCCTTCATGCCGCCGATGGAGACGTACACGATCATCAGGAGGCCGACGAGCGCGACGATGAGGATCTTGCCGGCGTCGGAGGTGATGCCGAGCAGCAGCGAGACGAGGACGCCCGCGCCCGCCATCTGGGCCAGCAGGTAGAAGATCGACACGACGATGGTGGAGGTGCCGGCGGCGGTGCGCACCGGGCGCTGGCGCATGCGGTAGGCGAGGACGTCGCCCATGGTGTAGCGGCCGGAGTTGCGCAGCGGCTCGGCGACCAGCAGCAGGGCCACCAGCCAGGCGACCAGGAAGCCGATGGAGTACAGGAAGCCGTCGTAGCCGAAGAGGGCGATGGCGCCCGCGATGCCGAGGAAGGACGCGGCCGACATGTAGTCGCCGGAGACCGCGAGTCCGTTCTGGAAGGCGCTGAACTGGCGTCCGCCCGCGTAGAAGTCGGCGGCGTCCTTGGTCTGCCGACCCGCCCAGACGGTGATGCCGAGGGTGGCGAGGACGAACAGCGCGAACAGGGTGATGATGAGTCCGCGGTGTTCGCTGGCCTCGTTCGCGGCGAGGGTGACATGGGTGATCGCGGGGCTCATGCGCCGCCCTCCATACGGGTCTTGATGGCCTCGGCCTTGGGGTCGAGCTCGGCGGCGGCGTGCCGGGAGTACCACCACGCGATGAGGAACGTGGTGACGAACTGCAGGACGCCGAAGACGAGGGCGACGTTGATGTTGCCGAACAGCTTGGTGCCCATGAAGTCGCCCGCGTAGTTGGAGAGCAGGACGTACAGCAGGTACCAGACGATGAACGCGATGGTCAGCGGGAAGGCGAAGGAGCGGTAGGAGCGGCGCAGTTCACCGAACTCAGCGCTCTCCTGCACCTCGGTGAACTCCTCCGGGGTGGGGAGTTTGTGTTGTTCCTTCGAGGGGGGCGGTGCTTCGGCGGCCACGGGGTCTCCTCGCGGTGCGGTTCGGTTCGGGCGGGGACGAAAGGCGAGTGTCCTCGCGCTTCCTGCCCAAGGGCACGGCGCCACGCGAGGACCGGTTCAACTCTCCGCCGTTCTTTTCCTCTGGCGTTTTCCGAAGACGTTGCCGGCAAAACATTGCTGACCAGCGAGAGCGCGGGATAGCTTCACCCTGCACCACCCCGTCATGTACCTGCCCGAGCACCACCCGTGTCTCGGGCCGGTTTCGTTTCCGGATGATGTGGAGAACCCATGGCTCATCTGCGTTCCAGACGCCGGCTCGCCCTCGCCGTGCCCGTCGTGCTGTCCCTGACCGCCTCGCTCGGTTTCCTGCCGGCGGCGGCCTCGGCGGCCCCCCGGGCGGTTTCGGCCGAGCAGGCGACGGACGCTCCCGCCCTGGCGTACGTCGTCAACACCAAGGCGGACCGCCGCACGATCGCGTCGGTGGAGCGGGCGATCGCCGCGGCCGGCGGAAAGGTCGTGGTCACGTACGACAGGATCGGCGTGATCGTCGTCCACTCGGCGAACCCCGACTTCGGTAAGGAGATCCGCGCGGCGCGCGGGGTCCAGTCGGCCGGCGCCACCCGCACCGCGCCGCTGACCGCGGCCGGGACGACGGACGAGGGCGCCGCCGACTTCGTGACCGCCGCCGAGGCCGCGCGGACGGAGGCCGCCTCCGCGCGGACCCCCGGCAGCGAGCCGCTCGAGGCCGACCAGTGGGACCTGCGGGCGATCGGCGCCGACAAGGCCGCGAAGATCGACGACGGCAGCCGGGGGGTGACCGTCGCCGTGATCGACACCGGCGTCGACGACACCCACCCGGACCTCGCCCCGAACTTCTCCGCCGCCCAGTCGGCCAACTGCGTCGGCGGCAAGGCGGACACCAGCGAGGGCGCCTGGCGGCCGTACACGGCCGACGACTACCACGGCACCCATGTGGCCGGTGAGATCGCCGCGGCCCGCAACGGCGTCGGCGTCGCCGGTGTCGCCCCCGGCGTCAAGGTGGCCGGCATCAAGGTCAGCGACCCGGACAACGGCCTGTTCTACCCGGAGAACGTCGTCTGCGCGTTCGTGTTCGCCGCCGACCACGGCGTGGAGATCACGAACAACAGCTACTACGTCGACCCGTGGCTCTACAACTGCGTGGACGACCCGGACCAGAGGGCGATCGTCGACGCGGTCAACCGCGCCCAGCTGTACGCGCAGAAGAAGGGCACGCTGCACCTCGCCTCGGCCGGCAACTCCAACCACGACCTGGCCTCCGACGCGATCGTCGACGACTCCAGCCCCGACGACTCCACGCCGGTGACGCGCACCATCGACCCGAGCGAGTGCTTCGACGTGCCGACCCAGCTCCCGGGCATCGTCACCGTCAGCGCGACGGGCGTGCAGAACCTCAAGTCGTACTACTCCACGTACGGCAAGGGCGTCGTCGACGTCGCCGCGCCGGGCGGCGACCGCCGCTACCAGCTTCCGGACACGCCGTCGAAGGACGGCCGCATCCTGTCCACCATGCCGAACGGCGAGTACGCCTGGCTGCAGGGCACCTCGATGGCCTCCCCGCACGCCGCCGGTGTCGCCGCGCTGCTGAAGTCCAAGCACCCGTGGGCCTCCCCCGCCCGGCTGCAGGCGCTGCTGAAGGCCCAGGCGAACAACCCGGGCTGCCCCGAGACCTACGACCAGGACGGCGACGGCGCGCAGGACGCGACCTGCGAGGGCGGCCGCCGGGTCAACGGCTTCTACGGCTTCGGCATCGTCGACGCGCTGCGCGCCGTCAAGTGACCCGTTCCTCACCGCGCTTCCCACCTGCCCGTCCGACCGCACCCGTGAACGAACTGGAGACTTCATGACCGCGTCCCACCCGCGTCACCGCCGCGCGCTCGCCATCCCGGCCGGGATGGCCATGGCGACGGCACTCGCCTTCCTGCCGAACACCGCGGCCACGGCCGCCCCGGCCGCCGAGCAGCCGGCCGCGGCCTCCGCCGACGCGACCCCGCTCAGCTACGTGGTCAACGTCAAGGGCGGGCACGGCACGTCGGCGCACGTGAAGAAGGCGATCGGCAAGGCCGGCGGGACGATCGTGACGTCGTACGACACGATCGGCGTCATCGTCGTCCACTCCTCGGACGCCGACTTCGCGAAGACCATCCGCACGGTGCGCGGAGTGCAGTCGGCCGGTGCCACCCGCACCGCGCCGCTGCCGTCGGCGGCCACCACGGACACGGTCACCCCGAAGGCGCTCAGCGCCTCCGAGATCGCCCGGGCCGAGTCGGCGGCGGCCGAGGGCCAGGACCCGCTCCAGGGCCTGCAGTGGGACCTGCCCGCCATCAAGGCGGACCAGGCGCACGAGAAGTCCCTGGGCAGCTCCGAGGTGACCGTCGCCGTCATCGACACCGGTGTGGACGACACCCACCCGGACATCGCGCCCAACTTCGACCGGGCCGCGTCGGTCGACTGCGTGTCGGGCAAGCCGGACACCAGCGACGGCGCCTGGCGGCCGGGCGCGCAGGAGAGCCCGCACGGCACCCATGTCGCCGGTGAGATCGCCGCCGCGAAGAACGGCGTCGGCATGACCGGTGTCGCGCCGGGCGTGAAGGTGTCGGGCATCAAGGTGTCCAACCCGGACGGCTTCTTCTACACCGAGGCCGTGGTCTGCGGCTTCGTGTGGGCGGCCGAGCACGGGGTCGACGTCACCAACAACAGCTATTACACCGACCCCTGGTACTTCAACTGCACGAACGACCCGGACCAGAAGGCGCTCGTCGAGGCCGTCACCCGGGCGTCGAAGTACGCGGAGCGCAAGGGCGCGGTGAACGTGGCCGCGGCCGGCAACGAGAACTACGACCTCGCGGCCGACGAGATCACCGACCCGGTCTCCCCGAACGACTCCACCCCCTCGGAGCGGGTGATCGACCCGGACGAGTGCCTCGACATCCCGACCCAGCTCCCGGGCGTGGTGACGGTCGCGGCGACCGGCGCGAAGGGCCTGAAGTCGTCGTTCTCCAACTACGGCCTGGGTGTCGTCGACATCGCCGCGCCCGGCGGCGACTCGACGAGGTACCAGACGCCGGAGCCGCCCGCCACCAGCGGTCTGATCCTGGGCACGCTGCCCGGCGGGTCGTGGGGCTACATGGCGGGTACGTCGATGGCGTCCCCGCACGTCGCGGGCGTCGCCGCGCTGATCAAGTCGACGCACCCGCACGCCTCGCCGGCGCTGGTCAAGGCCCTGCTGTACGCGGAGGCCGACGCGACCGCGTGCACGGACCCGTACGACATCGACGGTGACGGCAAGGTCGACGCGGTGTGCGAGGGCCCGAAGAACCGCAACGGCTTCTACGGCTGGGGCACGGCCGACGCGCTGGACGCGGTGACGCGGTAGTCGTCACTCCCGCGGGAGCCGTGTGAGGTGAGAGGGGCCGGGCGATCACGCCCGGCCCCTCTCACGGCATAGTGCGGCCATGACTGATCTCGCGTCCGCATGGTCCGCCCTGGGCGGCGATCCCGCCCTCCTCCCGCGCGTGTCGGCCGTCGAACGGCCCGGTGTGCTGGACGCCCGGCTGCCGGTACGGGAACTGGCGCGCGCCTGTGTGGGCGCGTGCGCGCTGGCCGCCGCCGAGCTGGGGGCGCGGCGGGCGGGCGGCGGCGAGGTGCCGGCGGTGCGGGTGGACGACGGGGCGGTGGCCACGGCGTTCGTCAGCGAGCGGCATCTGCGGGTCGACGGGCGGACCCCGGAGACGTTCGCGCCGCTGTCGCGGTTCTGGCGCACGGCCGACGGGTGGGTGCGCACGCACGCCAACTATCCGCACCACCGGGCCCGGCTGTCGGCCGCGCTGGGCGTGCCGGAGGACCCCGAGGCGGTGGCGACGGCACTCGCGGAGCGCTCCGCGCGGGAGGTCGAGGAGGCGGTGTACGCGGCCGGGGGGCTCGCCGTCGCCCTGCGGACGCCCGGGGAGTGGGCGGCGCACGAGCAGGGCGCGGAGGTCGCCGAGCGCCCCCTGGTGGAGCGCGAGCGGCTGGATTCGGCCCCCGCGCGGGTGTTCGCTCCGGTGGGCCGGGACCCGCTGCTGCCCGCGGCGGGGCTGCGGGTCCTGGACCTCACGCGGGTGATCGCGGGGCCGGTCGCCACCCGTACGCTCGCGCTGCTGGGCGCGGACGTGCTGCGCGTGGACGCGCCGGGGCTGCCCGAGATCGCCGACCAGCACGCCGACACGGGGTTCGGGAAGCGGTCGGCGCTGCTGGATCTCTCGGCCGGCCGGGAGGTGTTCGAGGAGTTGCTCGCGTCGGCGGACGTGGTGGTGACGGGGTACCGGCCGGGGGCCCTGGACCGTTTCGGGCTGACACCCCGGGCGCTGGCGGAGCGGCGGCCGGGAGTGGTGGTGGCGCAGTTGTCGGCGTGGGGGGCGTACGGGCCGTGGGGGGACCGGCGGGGGTTCGACAGTCTGGTGCAGGTGGCGACGGGGATCGCGGCGGTCGAAGGGTCCTCGGAGGGGCGGCCGGGGGTGCTGCCGGCGCAGGCGCTCGACCATGGCACGGGGTACTTGTTGGCGGCGGGGGTGCTGCGGGCGCTCAGTGAGCAGGTGGAGGGGGGTGGGAGCAGGGTTGTGCGGGTGGCGTTGGCGCGGACGGCGGGGTGGTTGCTGGAGGGGCCCCGAAGCGGCGGGGCTTCCGTCGATGTGCCTGTGGCTCAGTGGCTCGCGGAGCGGGACGGTCCGCTGGGGAGGCTGCGGTACGCCCTGTCGCCGGTGGTGTTCGAGGGCGGGCCGCGTGACTGGGCGCGGGCGCCGGGGCGTTGGGGAGCCGACTCGGCCCGGTGGGTTTGAGGTACCGCGCGGGGTTTCACTTGTCGGCGTCGGCAGGGTGCCGCCGCGCCCACCCGTGCCGCCCCAGCGGCACGACTGCCCGTAGCTGGGGGGTGGGCGTCGGCCCAGCTGCGCGACTGTCCGCAGTTGGGGAGTGGGCGCCGGCCCAGCGGTACGACTACTCACAGTCGGGGGCGCGGACTTGCCCGCTTCTGTGGGGCCTTGTGAAGATCCTGGGGTGAGTCTGATGAGAACCGGGGCCGGGGTGGACAGTGCGCGAAGGAGCGGGCGGGGGCGGACCGTCGCCGTGCTCGTGCTGGTGGCGCTCGGGGCGGTGATACCGCTGTTCGGGCCCTCGGCCGCGTTGCGGGGAACCGGGGAGGCCGATGTGCCCGGTACCGGGGGGATCGGCCTGCTACGGGCGGTGTTGTTCGCGGCGTTGTCCATATCCGTCGGCGAGTTGTTCGTGCGGCGGCTGGCGCGCTCCGTGCCCGGTGCTCCGCCCGCCGCGCCCCGCGGTTGGTCGACCGCGGCGAACTCCGCCGGCTTCGTGGCCGCCCTCGGACTGGCCTCCGTGGTGGCCACCGGCAACCTGGTGCCCGACGGCCTCGCCGACATCGACGTCGGCGGTCTCTACGACTCCAGAGACGGCAAACTCGCCCTCCTGGAGGTCAACGCCTTCCTCGCGGCGGCCCTGTGCGCGGCGTCCGGCCGTCCCGGCACCCAGGTGTGGCCGCTGGCCGCGGTGATGGTCGCGGAGGCGCTGCGCGCGCATCCGACGACCGAGTACAGCCCGCTCGTCGGCTCCGGGCTGACCCTGGTACACCTGGTCTGCGCGTCGCTCTGGACGGGCGGCCTGCTGCACGCGCTGCGCACCCTGCGGCGGTGGCGGGGAGCGGAGGCGGGCGCCGCGCTGCTGGGGCGCTACGCGCGCGTGGCGGCCGTTCTGCTCGCCGGCACCGCCGCGACGGGCGTGTGCAGTTCGCTGCGCCGGATGCCGCCGGGAACGATCCTGGAGCAGCTGACGGACACGGCGTACGGGCGGGTCCTGCTCGCCAAGGTGATCCTGATGGCCGGGGTCGCCGTCCTCGCCCTGTGGGCCCGGATCCGGCTGGCCCGCGCGGAGGATCCGCTGACCGCCTGCTCCCCCGCGCGGGCGGAGGTGTACGCGCTCGGCGTGGTGATCGCGGTGTCGGGGCTGCTGACGGCGCTTCCGGTGCCGATCCGCTGGTGAACGGGCATGCGCGCCCCGTACGGACATTCCCGTCGACCGGGTGCGCGGGCCGCGCGGAGGGGCCTGACGGACGGCGGTGTCGGTCCCGGCCCGTATCCTCGTGAACCATGCTCGATGACCTCACGACCGCAGCCTCCTCCCCCACCGTGTGGCCGGCCGCGTATCCGCAGGGGTACGCGGTCGTCGACGTGGAGACCACGGGGCTGGCCCGGGACGACCGCATCATCTCCGCGGCCGTCTACCGGCTGGACGCGCGCGGCGAGGTCGAGGACCACTGGTACACGGTGGTCAATCCGGAGCGGGACCCGGGCCCGGTGTGGATACACGGCCTGACGAGCGACGTGCTGGAGGGGGCGCCCCTCTTCCAGGACATCGCCGCGGAGTTCGCGGCCCGGCTGGAGGGACGGGTGCTGGTCGCGCACAACGCGGTCTTCGACTGGCAGATGATCGCCCGGGAGTACGCCCGCGCGCGCAGCGAGGCGCCGGTGAAGCAGCGGCTGTGCACCATCGCCCTCTCCAAGGAGCTGAGGCTTCCGCTGCCCAACCACAAGCTGGAGTCGCTCGCCGCGCACTTCGGTGTCGTACAGGAGCGGGCGCACCACGCGCTGGACGACGCGCGGGTGCTGGCGGAGGCGTTCCGGCCCAGTCTGCGGGCCGCGGCGGCGGGCGGCGTACGGCTGCCGCTGCACGAGTGCCTGCCGCTGACCGAGTGGACGGACCGTCCCCGTACCGGGCAGCAGGCGAGTCCCGGCGGTTACCGGCCGACCGGTTGGCGCCCGTCCCGCAAGCGGCCCGCGTGCCCGTACCCCAACCCTGGGCGGTACGAGCCGGGCGGGCGGCTCAAGCAGGGCATGCGGGTGGCGTTCTCCGGGGACACCTCGGTCGAGCGGGAGCTGCTGGAGGACCGCGCGACGGAGGCGGGCCTGCATGTCGCCGGCAGCCTGTCCCGGCTCACCAGCCTCCTCGTCACCAACGACCCGGACTCGGGCACGTCCAAGGTGGTCAAGGCCCGGCAGTACGGCACCCCGGTCGTCGACGAGGCCGCGTTCGGCCAGCTCCTCGGGGACGTCGAAGCCGCGCCGGAAGGCTGACCGGGGCGCCGGGCACGACCGTACGGACGGGTGATCGGCGGGCGACTCGCCCGCCGCCCGCTCGCCCGCGCCGGGCCGACGGCCCACCCTGTGACCCATGGCGACATGCGAAGTCTGCGGCAACAGTTACGGAATGACCTTCGAGGTGCACGCGCAGGGCGCGGTGCACGTCTTCGACTGCTTCTCCTGTGCGATCCACCGCATGGCCCCGATCTGCGAGCACTGCCGGGTGCAGATCATCGGCCAGGGCGTCGAGGCCGACGGTCACTGGTACTGCGGCGCCCACTGCGCCCGCGCGGAGGGAAAGGCGGGGATCGTCGACCGGGTCTGAATGGACGTACCCGCCTCAAAGCACCCCTCGGCCGAGTTGTACGGTCGTGGGGTGTACCGCTTCTTGTTGTCCCGCCAATGGGTGATCATCACACTGGTCGCCCTGCTCCTCATCCCCACGATGATCTGGCTGGGCTTCTGGCAGATGGACCGCTACGGGGAGCGCGACGCCCGCAACCGGCTGGTCGCCGACGCGCTGGCCGCCGATCCGGTGCCGGTGGAGCGGCTGGCCGCGCCGGGGGACGCCGTGACCCGCGCGGAGCGGTACCGCACCGTGACCGCCAGGGGGCACTTCGACACCGATGACGAGGTCGTCGTCCGCCGGCGTACCAACGCCGACGACCGGGTCGGCTTCCACGTCCTGACCCCCTTCGTCCTCGACGACGGAAAGGTCCTGCTGGTCAACCGGGGCTGGATCCCCTCGGAGGCGGGTCGGACCACGTTCCCCGAGGTTCCCGCGCCGCCGCGCGGCGAGGTCACGATCAAGGGCCGGCTGATGCCCGACGAGACGACCGAGGCGAGCGGCATCAAGGACCTCGAGGGGCTGCCGGACCGGCAGATCATGCTGATCAACAGCGAGCGGGAGGCGGAGCGTCTCGGTGTCCAGGTGCTCGGCGGCTATGTGGCGCAGACGGCGCCCGAGCCGAAGGACGGCACCCCGGAGCGGCTCGGGGACCCCGGCAAGGAGAACTCCGCGCTGAACTACGCGTACGCCATCCAGTGGTGGCTGTTCGCGGCGGCCGTGCCGGTCGGCTGGCTCGTCCTGGTCCGCCGCGAGGCCCGGGAGCGGACCCGCGCGGCGGCCGGTGCGGCGGACGCCGAGGAGACGGAACCGGCGGCGGTGTAGCGGACCCCACCGGGGACACGCGCCGTAGCCGGGAACGATCGGTCCGTGCTGTGACCTGCGCTCCTTTCCCGGTTCGGCGCGGCGGCGGCCGACGGTCCGTCACTCCCCCGGCTTCGGCCCTGATTGCCGCCCCCGATGGCCGGGAACCCGCACCCCGTGCACCGTATCGAGGACTACGCGCTCATCGGCGACGAACAGACCGCTGCCCTGGTGGGCGCGGACGGCTCGGTCGACTGGCTCTGCCTGCCCCGCTTCGACTCGGCGGCCTGCTTCGCGCGGCTGCTCGGGGACGAGGACAACGGGCACTGGCGCATCGCCCCCGCCGGCGCGGACCGGTGCGCCCGCCGCTCGTACCGCGAGGACACGCTCGTCCTGGACACCGAGTGGGAGACCCCCGAGGGGGCGGTGCTGGTCACCGACCTGATGCCGCAGCGCCACCGCGCGCCGGACCTGGTGCGGATCGTGCAGGGCGTACGGGGTGAGGTGACCGTGCGCAGCACGCTGCGGCTGCGCTTCGACTACGGCTCGGTCGTGCCGTGGGTGCGCAAGGAGGACGGCCACCGGGTGGCGGTGGCCGGGCCGGACTCGGCGTGGCTGCGCAGCGTCCCGGAGGTGAAGACCTGGGGCGAGGACCGGTGCACCGTCTCGGAGTTCACGGTGCGGGAGGGCGAGCGGGTCGCGTTCGTGCTCACCTGGCACCCCTCCCACGAGCCGCGGCCCCCACTGGTCGACCCCTACTCCTCGCTGCGGCACAGCGTCAAGGACTGGCGCGCCTGGGCGTCCCGGTGCCGTTACGACGGCCCGCACCGGGACGCGGTCGTCCGGTCGCTGATCACCCTCAAGTCGCTCACCTACCGCCCCACCGGCGGCGTCGTCGCCGCGCCCACCACCTCGCTGCCGGAGGAACCGGGCGGGGTGCGCAACTGGGACTACCGCTTCTGCTGGCTGCGCGACTCCACACTGACCCTGAACGCGCTGCTGGCCGCCGGGTACCAGGACGAGGCGGAGGCCTGGCGCAACTGGCTGCTCCGCGCGGTCGCGGGCGACCCGGCGGACCTGCAGATCATGTACGGGCTCGCGGGCGAGCGGCGGCTGCCGGAGTTCGAACTGCCGTGGCTGTCCGGTTTCGGCGGCGCCGTGCCCGTACGGATCGGCAACGACGCCGTGAACCAGCTCCAGCTGGACGTGTACGGCGAGGTCATGGACTCCCTGGCGCTGGCGCGGAGTTCGGGGCTGTCCCCGCAGCCGGACGTGTGGGCGTTGCAGTCGGTGCTGATGGACTTCCTGCGCACGGCGTGGCGGCAGCCGGACGAGGGGCTGTGGGAGGTGCGCGGCGGCCGGCGCCACTTCGTGCACTCCAAGGTGATGGTGTGGGTGGCCGCCGACCGCGCGGTGCGCACGCTGGAGGAGCACCCGGACTTCCACGGGGACCTGGACGGCTGGCGGGAGCTGCGCGACGAGGTGCACCGGGAGGTGTGCGAGAAGGGGTACGACCCCGCGCGGAACACGTTCACGCAGTCGTACGGCTCGCGCGAACTCGACGCCGCGCTGCTGCTGATCCCCCGGGTGGGTTTCCTGCCGCCCGACGACCCCCGGGTGCTCGGCACCATCGAGGCGGTCCGCGCGGAGCTGGGGCAGGACGGGTTCGTACGCCGCTACACGCCGGACGCGACGGCCGTCGACGGGCTGCCCGGCGGGGAGGGCACGTTCCTGGTCTGTTCGTTCTGGCTCGCGGACGCCCTGCACATGACCGGCAGGACGAAGGAGGCGCGCGCGCTGTTCGAGCGGCTGCTGGGACTCGCCAACGACGTGGGTCTGCTGGCGGAGGAGTACGACCCGGCGGGCGGGCGGCTGCTGGGCAACTTCCCGCAGGCGTTCAGCCACATCGGCCTGGTGAACACCGCCCTCACCCTGTTCGGGGACGAGGGGGCAGGATAGGGCCATGGATCTTGGACTGAAGGACCGGGTGTACGTCGTCACCGGGGCGACCCGCGGACTGGGCAACGCCTCCGCGCGGGAGCTCGTCGCCGACGGCGCGAAGGTGGTCGTCACGGGGCGGGAGGAGGAGTCCGTCGCCGAGGCGGCGTCCGCGCTGGGGCCGGACGCGGTCGGGGTGGCCGTCGACAACGCCGACCCCGAGGCGCCGGCACGGCTGATCGCCACCGCGCGGGAGCGGTTCGGGCGCTTCGACGGCATCCTCGTCAGCGTGGGCGGGCCGCCGCCGGGGTTCGTCGCCGACACCACCGACGAGCAGTGGCGGGCGGCGTTCGAGTCGGTGTTCCTGGGTGCGGTGCGGATGGCGCGGGCGGCCGCGACGGAGCTGGGTGAGGGGGGTGTCATCGGGTTCGTGCTGTCGGGGTCGGTGCACGAGCCGATTCCCGGGCTGACCATTTCCAACGGGCTGCGGCCGGGACTGGCCGGGTTCGCGAAGTCGCTGGCGGACGAGTTGGGGCCGCGGGGGATCCGGGTGGTGGGGCTGCTGCCGGGGCGTATCGACACGGACCGGGTGCGGGAGCTGGACTCGTTGTCGGCAGATCCGGAGGCCACGCGGCGGGCCGCGGAGTCTCGGATTCCGTTGCGGCGGTACGGGACGCCGGGGGAATTCGGCCGTACGGCCGCGTTCCTGCTGTCGCCGGCGGCGTCGTATCTGTCCGGGGTGATGGTGCCGGTGGACGGCGGGGTGCGGCACGGGTTCTGACGGCCGGTTCGGTGGGTGCGGCGACGCTGGTGCGCTGTGCCGGCCGCCTTGCTGGTGCACTGTGCCGGTGCGCTGTGCCGGTGCGCTGTGCCGGTGCGCTGTGCCGGTGCGCTGTGCCGGTGCTGGGCGGGGGTGGGTCGCACTGCCCGGCGTTTGCGGGGTGCCTCCCCCGGAGGGGGTACCCCCAGCCCACCCTCCCCCCGCTCTCGACTCCGCTCGAGCGGGGGGAGGCACGCCTGCCCGCGGCTGTGCGGGGACGCGGTCAGGTCACTCGTTCCGGGGGGTGTTTCACGGCTTGCAGGCGGGCCTCCGTGGGGAGGGTGGGGTGGCCTGTGGAGGTCCGGGCGTGGGTGAGGGGGCCCTTCGCCAGGGCGCGCAGGGCGGTCGCCGGGTCGATGTGGGGGTGCAGGTGGAGGAGTACGCGGGTCCTGGGGGCGTTCCTGTGGCCGGTGAGGAGGACATGGGCCCGGTCCACGCCGTCCAGGTGGCTCGCCTCCTCGGCGAGGGCCTGTTCCAGGGCCCTTCCGCGCAGTGACGCGCCCTCGTCGTCGCCGGTGTCGAGCAGCACCTCGGCCGGTCGCCGCCGGCGCAGCACCGCGAGCAGCCACCACAGGGAGAGCAGCACCAGGACGGCGAGCACGGCGATGACGACCGGCCACCACCAGCCGTCGTCCCGCCACCGGGTCCGCTCGGCCTCGTCGAGCAGCACGTCGTGCCGCCCGTCGTGCGGCCACCAGGAGGGCGCCGGCGCCCCCAGCCCGATCGCCAGCACGGACCCGCCGAGGACGAGCAGCACCAGCCCCGTGATCCCGAGCAGCACCCGGTTGGCGCCCTTGAGCATCCCTACCGCCCCTTCCGGCCGGGCCGCCGTACGCGCAGCGACAGCGAGGGCGGCCGGGCCAGGCCGAGCCCCGCCACGGCGTCGTCGAGCGTCGCGGTCAGGTCGGCCCGTACGTCGTCCAGTTCACGGAAGTGCGACACCGCGCGGACGTCCGCGCGGGCGCGTTTCACCCTGACCCGCACCGACCGTACGCCGGCCACCTCCAGGGCCCGGTCCCGCAGCACCGTCGCGGCGGCGTCCCGGTGCAGTGCCGCGCGGACGTCGGGATCCACGGGGCGCATCGGCAGCAGGGCGCGCAGACCGGGTGTCAGGGCGAGCAGCAGCAGCCAGAGTCCGAGGGCGCCGGCGACCCCGGCGCCGGTCAGCACCCAGATGTCGTCCAGGGGCCGTTCGGCGAGTTGCCGGGCCAGTTCCCGGCGCCAGCCCGGTGCGGCACGGTGGGCCCGCACCGCGACGACGTCGTACAGGAACGCGCCCGTGACCACCAGGGCCGACAGCGCGACCAGGCCCGCGGGGACCCGGCGGGCCGACCAGAAGCGCCGGTGGACGCCGGAGCCGCCGGGTACCTCCGCGGACGGCGGGTCCTTCTCCAGGACCGTGTCCTCGGGTCCGCTCATCACGTCCTCACCCGGTCCGCTTCCGGCACGGCCGTCAGGTGCAGCCGTTCGACCAGGACGACGACCTCCGGTACGTGCATCCCCGCCAGGGCGCGCACCCGGTCGACCACCTGGCGCCGCACCCGCGCGCACCGGCCGCCGATGTCACCGGGGTAGCCGAGTTCGATGTGCACCCGGACCCGGGCGGCCTCGTGGCGCACCACCACCGTGGCGTGCGGCGGGGCGGCGCCCGGCGGCAGGGGGCCGGCCGCCTCGCGGGCCGCCTGTGAGGCGATCTTCGCGACCACCCGGTCGGCGATCCTGGTCGCCCCGCGCTCACCCGGCGCGACGGCGGCCGGGCCCCGGCCGGGCTCGACGACCGTGCTCACCGCCGTCACCGCCGCCGTTCGTCACGGGAGCGGAAGAAGTCACCGAGTTCCAGGTCTCCCTCGAGGAACCGCCCGACGACGAACCCGACGGCGCCCAGGGCCGCCACCAGCAGAAACGCCCCGAATCCGCCGAAGTATCCGGCGAAGCCCAACGCCATGCCGGCGATCATGCCGACCACGGCCATGTTCATGGTGTGCTCCTCCGCTCACCGAGCCTCACTGAAGGCGGGTCTCCGGCTCCTCGTCCTCCTCCTCGGGCAGCTTCACGTCGCTCACCGCGATGTTGACCTCGACCACCTCCAGTCCGGTCATCCGCTCGACCGCCGCGATGACGTTCTCCCGTACGGCCCTGGCGACGTCGGCGATGGACACGCCGTAGTCGACGACGATCTCCAGGTCGAGCGCGGTCTGCAACTCGCCGACCTCGGCCTTCACGCCGCGCGTCGCCGACTTCGAACCGCCGGGCACCCGGTCGCGTACGGCGCCGAAGGTCCGTGACAGGCCGCTGCCCATGGCGTGCACGCCGAGCACGTCCCGCGCGGCCAGCCCCGCGATCTTCTCGACGACACCGTCGGCGATGGTGGTGCGGCCACGGGTCGCCGGGTCACCGCCGCCGCGCCGGGTTCCCTGGCCCTTGCGGGGAGTGGTCTCCAAGAGGTTCTTCTCCGGGTCGGGGGCCCGCACCGACCCTCCCTCGGTCATGTCGGTCATCGCCGCACATCCCTTCGATCGTCCTCCATCGACCACCGTATGCGCGGTTGTCCGATCCCGCGCCTGAGATGCGTCAGGCTGGAGGAATGACGGTGGACCGGTTGACGCAGGTGGTACGGCAACAGGTGGGGCTGGGCAGGATCCTGGTCCTGGGAGGGCCGCGCGACGGCACGTGGATCGCGGAGCGGGCGGCGGAGGCGGTGCTGCGGCGCGCGGTGGTACGGGACGCGCCGGGCGTACGCCTGGACGGTGTACGGATCGGGCTCGCCGATCCGGAGGGGGTGACGGGCGAGCCGGTCGTGCCGCCCCCGCCGGGGGCGGTGCCGCCGGGGCCGCTGCGGCTGACCGTCGAGTTCGCGGCCACTGCGGCGCGGCCGGTGCCGGTGACCGCGTCGCTTCTGCGGGAGGTGTTGGCGGAAGTGGTGGTGGAGCGGGTCGGGTTGGCCGTCGGGGAGGTGGATCTGCGGGTGGTGGAGTTGTTGGATGCGGAGCCCGTGCCGGGGGCTGGGCCGGGGGCTGTGCCGGGGCGGGAGGCGGGGTCCGAGCCGTCGATGGACGACGACTCCGAGGTGGGGCGTGTCGCTGCGGCGGCGCTTGCGGTGGCGGGGGTGAGTCGGCTGACGGGGGTGCTGGGGCGGCCGGTTCACCTGACCGAGCACCGGGGGGACACCGGCCTGTCTCGTCGCCACGCGCGCGTGGACCTTGCGGTCGCGGCGGACGCCCGTCCGCTGGAGGTGGCCCGGAGGGTCCGTTCGGCGGTGACCGAATCGCTGCCGGATCGTCCCACCGTGGCTGTACTGATCACGGCGGTCGACTGACCCTCGGGAGGTCGCGCGGCCCGGCGCCTTGCGGGGTGCCCGGCGCGAGTGTGGGCCGGGGGGTGTTCGCGCGACCCGGCGCTTACGGGGTGCCTCTCCCCCAGAGGGGGTACCCCCAGCCCACCCGTGCCGCTGGGGGCACCTCCCAGGCCCTTGGGGCACTGGGGAGGCACGACTGCCCGCGGGAGCGCGGCATGCGGGTGCCGCGGGAGCGTCGGGGCGGGGTTATTCGCCCAGGCCGGCCAGGTCGCGCAGGCGGCGGGACTGGGCGGCTCGTTCGGCGGCGCGCTGGTCGTCGTAGGTGCGGGTCCGGGCGCCTCGGAGCAGGGCCTTGGTTTCGATGACCGCGTCGCGGGGGGCGGCCAGCAGGGCCGCGGCGAGGTCCTGGACCGCCGCATCCAGGTCGGCCGCGGGGACGGCGAGGTTGGCCAGGCCGGTGTTCACGGACTCCTCTGCGGTGACGAAGCGCCCGGTCGCGCAGATCTCCAGCGCGCGGGCGTAGCCGACGAGGCCGACCAGCGGATGCGTACCGGTCAGGTCGGGGACGAGACCGAGGCTGGTCTCCCGCATGGCGAACTGCACGTCGTCCGCGACGACGCGCAGGTCACAGGCGAGGGCGAGCTGGAACCCGGCCCCGATGGCGTGTCCCTGGACGGCCGCGATCGACACGATGTCGCTGCGCCGCCACCAGGTGAACGCCTCCTGGTACTCGGCGATGGTCGCGTCCAGCGTGGCGTCGTCGCGACGCGCCAGGTCGATGAACGACGGCTCGCCCTCGATCCCCTCGGGCGTGAACATCTGCCGGTCGAGCCCGGCGGAGAAGGACTTGCCCTCCCCGCGCAGCACCACGACCCGGACGGAGCCGGGCAGCAGCCTGCCCGCCTCGGTCAGCGCCCGCCACAGAGCGGGGCTCTGCGCGTTGCGCTTGGCCGGGTTGGTCAGCGTCACCGTGGCGATCGCGTCGTCGACGGTGAGCCGTACGCCGTCCTTGTCGAGTACGGGACCGAGGTCCTGGGCGGACGAAGCCATGGGGCGCCTCCGATGGGTGCGGTCAACCTAAGTGACTGCACAGTAACCACCCGGCCGGTCAGTCGGCCGGCCGGGTGGTCACCATCGGGTTCCCGGGACGCCCGGGGTCAGGCCGAAGGGGCCCTTTTGCCCCGGGTCGCCCCGCCACGCCCTCGCAGCGTGACGCCCGATTCGCTGAGCATGCGGTGCACGAAGCCATACGAGCGGCCGGTCTCCTCGGCCAATGCCCGGATGCTCGCACCGGCGTCGTACTTCTTCTTCAGGTCTGCCGCGAGCTTGTCGCGCGCGGCGCCGGTCACCCGGCTGCCCTTCTTCAGAGTCTCGGCCACCCGTGCCTCCTCATGGGAAGTGCGCTCTGGTCTCCTCATGATCACCCCTCCGGGCCCTCATGGCCACCCATTCGGCAAGGTCGATGAGACAAGGTTGTGACGACGGGAGCGCATCCCCACATACGGAATGAGAGATTCCGGGATGTGCCGGCGGTACCTCCGAACGGGTTCCTCCGTGAAGTGCCAGGTCAGAAAGGTGCGACGGCCGAGCCCCGGTTCACCGGGAGCTCGGCCGCGAAATCCGTGTAGGACACACCTCGGGATGAGGAGATCTCACACGAATGATGGATCACCGATGGGCCGAATGATCCATACTCAGGGGATCACACCTTCGATCAACCCCGGCTGACGTCTCTCAGGCGAGGGCGACCAGATCCGCGTAGTCGGCGCCCCACAGGTCCTCGACGCCGTCCGGCAGCAGGATGATCCGCTCCGGCTGGAGCGCCTCGACGGCACCCTCGTCGTGCGTGACGAGGACGACCGCGCCCTTGTACGTGCGCAGCGCGCCGAGGATCTCCTCGCGGCTGGCCGGGTCGAGGTTGTTGGTCGGCTCGTCGAGGAGCAGCACGTTGGCCGAGGAGACCACGAGCGTCGCCAGCGCGAGACGGGTCTTCTCACCGCCGGAGAGGACACCGGCCGGCTTGTCGACGTCGTCGCCGGAGAACAGGAACGAGCCGAGCGTCTTGCGGACGTCGACGAGGTCGAGGTCGGGGGCGGCGGAGCGCATGTTCTCCAGGACCGTGCGCTCCGGGTCGAGGGTCTCGTGCTCCTGCGCGTAGTAGCCGAGCTTGAGGCCGTGGCCCTCGATGACCCGGCCGGTGTCGGGCTTCTCGGCACCGCCGAGGAGGCGGAGCAGGGTGGTCTTGCCCGCGCCGTTGAGGCCGAGGATGACGACGCGGGAGCCCTTGTCGATGGCCAGGTCGACGTCGGTGAAGATCTCCAGCGAGCCGTAGGACTTCGACAGTCCCTCCGCCATGAGCGGGGTCTTGCCGCACGGGGACGGCTCGGGGAAGCGCAGCTTGGCGACCTTGTCGGACTTCCGCTCGGCCTCCAGGCCGGAGAGCAGCTTGTCCGCCCTGCGGGCCATGTTCTGCGCGGCGACGGTCTTGGTGGCCTTGGCGCGCATCTTGTCGGCCTGCGAGTGCAGCGCCGCGGCCTTCTTCTCGGCGTTCTGCCGCTCGCGCTTGCGGCGCTTCTCGTCGGCCTCGCGCTGCTGCTGGTAGAGCTTCCAGCCCATGTTGTAGACGTCGATCTGGGCACGGTTGGCGTCCAGGTAGAACACCTTGTTGACGACCGTCTCGACCAGGTCGACGTCGTGGGAGATCACGATGAAGCCGCCGCGGTAGGTCTTGAGGTAGTCGCGCAGCCAGACGATCGAGTCGGCGTCGAGGTGGTTGGTCGGCTCGTCGAGGAGCAGGGTGTCCGCGTCGGAGAACAGGATGCGGGCGAGCTCGACGCGGCGGCGCTGACCGCCGGAGAGGGTGTGCAGGGGCTGGCCGAGCACGCGGTCGGGCAGGTTCAGCGCGGCGGCGATGGTGGCGGCCTCGGCCTCGGCGGCGTACCCGCCCTTGGTGAGGAACTCGGTCTCCTGGCGCTCGTACTGCTTGAGCGCCTTCTCGCGGGTGGCGCCCTGGCCATTGGCGATGCGCTGCTCGTTCTCGCGCATCTTGCGGATCAGTACGTCGAGGCCGCGGGCGGAGAGGATGCGGTCGCGGGCGAGGACGTCGAGGTCGCCGGTGCGGGGGTCCTGGGGCAGGTAGCCGACCTCGCCGGAGCGGGTGACGGCACCGCCTGCGGGGATGCCCTCGCCGGCGAGGACCTTGGTGAGGGTGGTCTTGCCCGCACCGTTGCGGCCGACGAGGCCGATGCGGTCGCCCTTGGCGACGCGGAAGGTGGCGTTTTCGATGAGGACGCGGGCACCGGCGCGCAGCTCGATGCCGGAGGCGGAGATCACGGACAGACTCCAGGGCAGGTGTGGGTGGCGGTGGACGGCTGAGGGCGTTCCCGCCGTCTAATGCGCGAGGAGAATGGCCATGCGAGCCATTCTAACGGGGCCGTGCAACCACTTTTCCTGGGCGCGGATGCGCCCTGCGGGGGCCGGTGCCGTTGTGCGCGCACGCGCGGCGGTCCCGCGCGGGGCGACGGCATGGTGATGCCGGGCACAAGGGGGCCCGGCCGGGGTGCACGTCGTCGTGGACGACGGCCGACGCACACCACGGGGCGCGGGGCCTGATGCCCCGGGGGCGGCGGCTGGAGCCTCGGCGCGTACGCGCCCTGGACGGCGGTCCGAAGCCCGGCATCCCGGTCCCGTCACCGGGCGGGCCCTGACGGGTGGCAGGAGCCGGGCGCACGCGTCCGGAGTCCGGATCCGCCGCCGGGCGCACCCGGCCGGGCCGCCGGGCGGCGGGCGCGTGCCCGAGGGCAAGGTCCGGTGCGCGGGGCGGCGGGCCCGGTGTCAGCCGCCCGTGTGGACCTGGAAGGCGGCGCGGCGGACCGCCTTGGCCAGGGCCGGGTCGGGGTGGGCGGCGGCCAGGGCGACCAGGACCTGGACGGTGCGCGGGTGACCGACGGCGCGCACCTCGGTGAGCAGCGCGGGGACGGTCGGCTGGACCGCGGACTCCAGGTGGCGGACCAGCAGCGGGGCCTCGCCGTGGTCGGCGACGGCGGCCGCGGTGTCCACCCACAGCCAGGTGGCCTCCTCGCGGGTGAGGACCTCGTGGGCGTCCTCGGGGTCGGCACCGTCGTGCTCGGCGAGCCACAGCAGGGCGTACGGCCGCAGCGTCGGCTCGTCGAGCACGGTGCGGACCTCGGGCTCGGCGGGGGCGCCGACCACGCGCAGCGCCTCGAAGGCGAGGCCGCGCAGCAGGGCGTCCTCGCCCCGGGCCGCCTCGATCAGCTCCGTGACGGCGCTGCCGACCGGCCGGGCGGCGAGCCAGGCGCGGTATTCGGCGCGGGCCGCGTTGGGACGCAACTGGGCGCAGCCGCGCAGCATGTCCTCGGCGCCCTGCTCGATGTTCCCGGCGGGGCTCTGCGCGGCGACGCAGATCTGCTCCAGTTTGACCCACACCGCCCAGCTCCCGAGCGGGGTGAGCGTGGCCTGCCCGTCGCCGTAGGTGAGGGCGCCGACGGAGGCGAGGGCACGCAGCGCCCAGTCGAGCAGCGGCTCGAGCGGGGCGTCGGCGTCGGCGGGCACGGCGGGCGCGGGCCGGGGCCGCTGGAGCGGCACCCTGGGTCTGAGCCCGGTCCCGGGCCCGGACCGGGCCCCGGCGGCTCCGGAGGTGTGGGCCCGCGGTGCGTCCGGCCGGGCCGCTTCGGTCCGCGACGCCTCGGGAGCGGACGCGTCCGGCCACGGCGCAGGGGACTCCGGCGCGCCGGGACGGTCCGCGTCGGCCCCGGAGGCCTCGGGCTGCGGAACGTAGTCGACCTCGCAGCGTTCCGTGCGGAGTTCCGTCACCCGCTGCTGGAGCAGGTCGAGGAGCTGGGGCACGGGGACCGGGCCGGCGGAGAGCTGGAGGAAGGAGAGGACCTGCGGCATGGCCGTGACGACCTCGGCGACGGCGGCGGCCTCGTACTCCTCGGGTTCCGGGTAGGCGAGCGACCAGGCGTCGCAGAGGGCGACCCAGCCGCGCAGCACGGCGCTGTCGTCGCGGTTCCAGGCGCGCAGCCGCCAGCCGGGGCGGGCGGTGTCGCCGTGCACCTCGATGAGGCCGGCCAGCCTGGCGGTGTCCCAGTCGGCGCGGACCTGATCGGGGGTCAGGTCCAGGTCGCGGGCCGCCCGTTCGGCGGTCGCGTCGGAGAGGGTGGCCTTGCCGTCGGTGGTGGCGCTGTCCCCGCCGGGGCCGAGGGCGGCGTCGGCCCAGCGGGCGACGCGGGCCGCGGCGGCCAGACCGGAGCGTGCCATTCTGGCCAGCTCCGCGGGGGCCGGTGTGCCCTCCGGGGGGCGTGGCGCGGGGCGGCGCGAGCGCCGCTGGTTCATCGCGGTGGGGGCGGCGGCCAGGGGTCGCGGGCGGACGATTCGGAGCCTGGAGTCGCGCGGGATACGGGACGTCACGAGTGCAGTCTTCCTGTTGACGGTCCGAAAACCCAAACGGAATGCCGACGGCGGCGCCGGGAGGGCCGGCTTCCCGTCCCCGGACGCGGTCGGGGGAGGGATTCAGGCCACTGGTACGGCCCTAAACGGAATCTTCGGAACCGGCTGTCCGGCGCTCCCTCCGCGCGGTCACATCAGGGGGGTGAGGAAGCGCCGCAGCGCCTCTTCGTAGGCCTCCGGGTCGGCGTTCCACATCACGCCGTGCGGGGCGCCCCTGACGGTGTGCAGGGTGGTGGTGTCGGGGTGGTCGGCGGCGAGGCGGCGGGAGAACCGCCAGGGCGCCACCGTGTCGTCGGGTCCGTGGAAGATCCGCGTGGGGATCGCGATCCGGTCCAGGTGGAGGGCGCCGGGCCCGCGGTCGCCGTACAGGCCGGTGCGGCCCTGGGCGGCGCGGACCGCGAGCGGCAGCAGCGCGCCCGGGGTGTGCCGGGCCGCGGCGAGGGCCCGCAGGGTCGCCTCCCAGCTGAGCACCGGGGAGTCCAGGACGAGACCGGCGACGCGTGCGCGCACCTCGGAGCGGGCGGCAACGCGCAGCGCCATGGTGGCGCCGGTGGACCAGCCGTACAGGACGACCCGCCGGGCGCCGGAGTCCACGGCGTGGTGGAGCACCGCGTCGAGATCGCGCCACTCGGTCTCGCCGAGGTGGTTGAGGCCGTCCGGGGAGCGCGGCGCGCCGGGGTCGCCCCGGTAGGCGGGGGCGAGCACCGGGAAGCGGTGGCGGTGCAGGAACTCCATGAGGTTCATGGTGTGTTCCCGGGTGGTGCCGAGGCCGTGGACGGCGATCACCCAGGTGTCCCGGGCGCCCGGTACGAACCATGCGGGCAGGGGGCCGAGTTCGCCGGGAACGTCGAGGTCGGTGTGGTCCAGGCCGAGGGCGCCGCCCGGGTCGCCGACGTACAGGTTCGGGGTGAGCCTGGCCCGGTCGCCGGGCTCCGGGGCGCCGTACGTGACGCGTTCGAGGCGGCGCAGGACGGTGTCGGCGGTGTCCGGGGCGTCGGGCAGTACGGGGCCGACGACCGCGTGGAAGCCGTCGCCGGTGAGACCGTGGCGTCCGGGGCGGAGTGCGGCGAAGTCCCTGGTGAGGGTGATCCGGCCGGCGGCGGTGGCGTGGACGGTGAGCCCGGGTTCGGTGGGCAGGGGGCCGCCGGGGGGCATTCTGAGCGCGGCGTCGCTGGCGAGCCGGCCGGCGGCCACCGCGGTGGCTGCGGCCCCTATCACGGCGGTGACGGCCGCGGCCGTCGCTCTGGCAGTGCGCACGTTCTCCAGTGTCATGGGGGGACGGGTACCCGGCCAGCGGGCGCCGCACAGCCGGGTTGCGCCCGTGGCTTCTCCGTCCGTGGGGCGCCGCCATCGCGGGGGTGGGGTTTTTCGCCCCCGCCGCCCCTTCCCTCCCCCACTCTCGGCTTCGCTCGAGCGGGGGACCCCCATCGTCCCCAGGGGCTGCGCCCCCGGACCCCTTGTCCTCAAACGCCGGACGGGCTGGAAGTGCCGGACGGGCTCGATTGCCCGTAGCCCCGCATGCGGTCCCCCGCCTCCGTCAGTTGCTCCGGGGTCAGCAGGTGGGGGGACAGGCCCGGGACCGATGACGCGGTCAGCCAGAGGCGGCACATCCATTCCAGTTGGGCCGTGCGGTCGTAGGCCTGGGTGAGGGTCGTGCCGTAGGTCACGGTGCCGTGGTTCCGGAGGAGGCAGCCGGTGCGGCCGTCGAGGGCGCGGAGCATGTGCCCGGCCAGTTCGTCCGTGCCGTACGTCGCGTAGCGGGCGACCCGGACGGGCCCGCCGAGCGCCGCCGCCATGTAGTGGATCAGCGGCAGCTCGTCGACGAGCGTGGAGACGGCCGTGGCGTGCACGGCGTGCGTGTGCACGACGGCGCGCGCGCCGGTGGTGCGGTAGACGGCCAGGTGCATGGGCAGCTCGCTGGTGGGGACGAGCGTGCCGAGGACCTGCCGGCCGGTGAGGTCGACGCCGGTCACGTCGTCCGGCGTCAGCCGGTCGTACGGCACTCCCGACGGTGTGACGAGGACGGTCTCGCCGACCCGTACCGAGACGTTGCCGGAGGTGCCGACGACGAGTCCGTCGGCGACGGTCCGGCGCGCGGCCCCGACGAGTTCCGCCCAGGCGCGCGCCTCCTCCTCGCGCACGCTCCGGGTGTCTTCCGCTTCCCGTCCCTCCCCTGGCCGCTCAGTCATGCCGCGATCCTGCCAGGCGGCCATCCGGCGGAGGGTCCACCCCCTCTTACGGTCACCGTGATGCCCATTCCAGTTCATCTTCCGTTCACTCTGGTTACCTACGGTCGACCAGCCAATGACCTCGAACGATTGCCTGGGTAAATGGAAAGCTTCTCGCTGATCCTCGCGATTGTGGTGGTGACCGCACTCGCGTTCGATTTCACGAACGGTTTCCACGACACCGCGAACGCGATGGCAACGACCATTTCGACCGGTGCGCTCAAGCCCAAGGTCGCGGTGGCCATGTCCGCCGTGCTGAACCTTGTGGGCGCTTTTCTCTCGGTGGAGGTCGCCAACACGATCTCCAAAGGACTCGTCGACGAGTCCGGCATCCGTCCCGAGGTCATCTTCGCCGCGTTGGTCGGCGCGATCCTCTGGAACCTCCTGACCTGGCTGGTCGGTCTGCCGTCCAGTTCCTCGCACGCCCTCATGGGCGGTCTGATCGGTGCCGCCGTCGCCTCCGCCGGCCTCGACGCGGTCCACGGCGACGTCCTCGTCACCAAGGTCCTGCTCCCGGCGATCGCCGCCCCGCTGGTGGCCGGCGTCGCCGCGATGTTCGCCACCCGGCTGAGCTACCGCCTGGGCGGGAAGACCCCTAGCAAGGCCTCCGAGAAGGGCTACCGCGCCGGGCAGATCGCCTCCGCCGGCCTGGTCTCCCTGGCCCACGGCACCAACGACGCCCAGAAGACGATGGGCATCATCACCCTCGCCCTGGTCGCCGGCGGCGCCGTCTCCCCCGACTCCGACCCGCCGCTGTGGGTCATCCTCTCCGCGGGCATCGCCATCGCGATGGGCACCTACCTCGGCGGCTGGCGCATCATCCGCACCATGGGCAAGGGCCTGACCGACCTCCAGCCGCAGCAGGGCTTCGCCGCCCAGACCAGTGCCGCGACGGTCATCCTGGCCTCCTCGCACCTCGGCTTCTCGCTCTCCACCACGCATTCCGTTTCCGGTTCCGTGATGGGCGCGGGCCTGGGCCGCAAGGGCGGTGTCGTCCGCTGGTCGACGGCCACCCGGATGTTCGTCGCCTGGGGTCTGACCCTGCCGGCGGCGGCCCTGGTCGCTGCGCTCGCCGAGTGGGTCTGCGGCTTCGGCGACTGGGGCACCACCCTCGTGGCCGTCTTCCTGGTCGCCTCCAGCGCCGCCATCTGGAAGATCTCCCGGCGCGAGGTCGTCGACCACACCAACGTCAACGAGCACGACGAGGCGCCGGACGAGGAGCCGTCCGGCGTGGTGACGCAGGCGATGGCCGCGGTGACCCCGCCCCCGGCGGGCATCGTGACCGACGGCCTCTCGGCCACCATCCCGGCGCCGGCCCCCACCGACCCGGCGGCCCAGGCGGCCCCGCCGGCCGCGACCACCGTCTGACCGCGACCCGGTAGCCCCGGCACGAAGGAAGAAGAGCACCATGAAGATCGACTGGGCGGCCCTCGGTTCCGTCTTCGGCGTCAGCCTCGTGGTCACCGTGGCCCTGGTGGGCCTGTTCACCCTCGGCATCAACGGCCTGTCCCGCCGCGAGCGGGCCGCCGCCCAGGGCCAGTCCGCGGCCCTGGCGGTCACCGGCGCCTACGCCTGCTTCGCGGCGTGCGCGGCGGCGGTGGGGTACGGCATCTACCTGATCATGGCTCGATCATCGGCGTCACCCCATCCCGGGGGTTGTGCGGGAGCCTCGGCTCCCGCACCGCCCGCTCGTGCGCGCGCACTTCCGCGCCCCCGTGCGCGGGTTCCCCCACCGGAGCCTCTCTGTGGGCCTCAGCACACTTCAGCCTCGCAGGTCAACGGCAAGTTGACGGCCCTTCCGGGGCCGTGGTGGACTGCCCCAGCCACTACGGCGGCAGGAGAGGAAGCCGGTGCGATTCCGGCGCGGTCCCGCCACTGTCACCGGGGTAGACACCCCGGGAGCCAGGAACTCTCGCCGCCGGTCTCGTCGAACCAGGGCGTGGACACCCTGAGTGAGGACATAACGCCATGCGCGGCTGCCTGCCGAGGTCGACCAGCGACACACCGCCCCGCTCCGGGGCCACTCCCGCCGGATCCGTCACCGGCTGACCCCATGGGTGCCGATCGCGTGTTCGCGTACGGCGCCGCCGCCGGCCTCCTCGGCGACCTGCTGTTCGGCGATCCCCGCCGAGGGCATCCGGTCGCCGCTTTCGGGCGGGCCGCGGCTGCCGTGGAACGGGTGCTGTGGCGGGACGACCGGGGCCGGGGCGCGGTGCACACCGCCGTGTGCGTCGGCGGGACCGTCGCGCTGGGCGCCCTCGCCTCCCGCCGCGTACGCTCCTCCCCCGCCGCCTCCACGGCCCTGACCGCCGTCGCCACCTGGGCCGTCGTCGGCGGGACCTCGCTGGCCCGGGAGGCCCGCGCCATCGGGCGGGCGCTGGAGGCCGGGGACGTCGAGGCGGCCCGGGCGCGGCTGCCCCACCTGTGCGGCCGGGACCCGCAGGCGCTGGACGCCGACGGGATCGCCCGCGCGGTGGTCGAGTCCGTCGCCGAGAACACCTCCGACGCCGTGGTGGGCGCGCTGGTGTGGGGTGCCGTCGCCGGGGTGCCGGGCCTCCTCGGGTTCCGGGCCGTCAACACGCTGGACGCGATGGTCGGCCACAAGTCCCCCCGCCACCTCCGCTACGGCTGGGCCTCCGCCCGCCTCGACGACGTCGCCGGCTGGCCGGGGGCGCGGCTGACCGCCGTACTCGCCGCGCTCGCGGGACCGGACCCGCGCGGGGCCGTACGGGCGTGGCGCGCGGACGCGGCGAAGCACCCGAGCCCCAACGCCGGGCCCGTCGAGGCGTCCTTCGCGGGCGCGCTCGGCGTACGGCTCGGCGGGACCCTCTCCTACGGCGGGCGGGTCGAGCACCGGCCCGTGCTCAACGGCGGCGGGCGTGCCGTGGCCGTGTCCGACATCGACCGGGCGGTACGGCTCTCGCGGCGGGTCGGCTGGCTCGCGCTCGGAGCCGGCGCCGCCGCGCGGAGCGTCATGAAGGGACGTGCATCGTGAGCGGTGGAGGGCTGCTGGTCGCCGGGACCACCTCGGACGCCGGCAAGAGCGTGGTGACCGCCGGGATCTGCCGGTGGCTGGTGCGGCAGGGTGTGAAGGTCGCGCCGTTCAAGGCGCAGAACATGTCGCTGAACTCGTTCGTGACCCGGGAGGGCGCCGAAATCGGGCGGGCGCAGGCCATGCAGGCCCAGGCCTGCCGCATCGAGCCGACCGCGCTGATGAACCCGGTGCTGCTCAAGCCGGGCGGCGAGCGGTCCAGCCAGGTGGTGCTGCTGGGCAGACCGGTCGGGGAGATGAGCGCCCGCGGGTACCACGGCGGGCGGCAGCAGCGACTCCTCGGCACCGTGCTGGACTGTCTGGAGCGGTTGCGGGGCACGTATGACGCGGTGATCTGTGAGGGGGCCGGCAGCCCGGCCGAGATCAATCTGCGGCGCACCGACATCGTGAACATGGGGATCGCCCGGGGTGCGGGGCTTCCGGTCCTCGTGGTGGGCGACATCGACCGGGGCGGCGTCTTCGCATCGTTCTTCGGCACCGTCGCGCTGCTCTCCCCCGAGGACCAGGGGCTGGTCGCCGGGTTCCTGGTGAACAAGTTCCGGGGCGACGTGTCGCTCCTGGAACCCGGTCTGGACATGCTGCACGGTCTGACCGGGCGGCGGACGTACGGCGTGCTGCCCTTCCGGCACGGGCTCGGCATCGACGAGGAGGACGGGCTGCGGGTCTCGCTGCGTGGTGCCGTACGGGAGTCGGCCGTCGCCGCTCCGGTCGGCGAGGACGTGCTGCGGGTCGCCGTGTGCGCGGTGCCGCTGATGTCCAACTTCACCGACGTGGACGCGCTCGCCGCCGAACCGGGCGTCGTGGTGCGGTTCGTGGACCGTCCCGAGGAGCTGGCCGACGCCGACCTCGTGGTGGTGCCGGGGACGCGCGGCACCGTACGGGCGCTGGAGTGGCTGCGGGAGCGCGGGCTGGCGGACGCGCTGAAGCGGCGGGCCGCCGAGGGACGGTCCGTGCTGGGGATCTGCGGCGGCTTCCAGGTGCTCGGGGAGCACATCGAGGACGACGTCGAGAGCCGGCGGGGACGGGTCGACGGGCTCGGCGTGCTGCCCGTACGGGTGCGGTTCGCCCGCGAGAAGACCCTCACCCGGCCCGCGGGGGAAGCCCTCGGGGAGCCCGTCGAGGGGTACGAGATCCATCACGGGGTCGCCGAAGTCCTCGGAGGGGACACCTTCCTGGACGGCTGCCGGGTCGGGCAGACCTGGGGCACGCACTGGCACGGCTCGCTGGAGTCGGACGGTTTCCGGCGGGCCTTCCTGCGCGAGGTGGCCGCCGCCGCGGGCCGCCGCTTCGTGCCGGCCCCCGACACCTCGTTCGCCGCGCTGCGCGAGGAGCAGCTCGACCGGCTCGGCGACCTGATCGAACAGCACGCGGACACGGACGCGCTGTGGCGGCTCATCGAGTCCGGCGCGCCGCAAGGACTGCCTTTCATTCCACCGGGAGCGCCCGCATGAGCACTGTGTTGTTGTTGTCGACCGCCGACACGGACCTGCTGGCGGCCCGTGCCTCCGGCGCCTCCTACCGGATCGGCAACCCGACCCGCGTGGACGTGGCTGACGAGCTGCCCGCGCTGCTGGACGGGGCGGACCTCGCCGTCGTACGGCTGCTGGGCGGCAAGCGCGCCTGGGAGGACGGGCTCGCGGCGCTGAAGGCGTCCGGCGTCCCGACCGTGCTGCTCGGCGGGGAGACCGTGCCGGACGCCGAGCTCATGGCCGAGTCGACGGTGCCGGCCGGCGTGGTCGCGGAGGCACTGCGGTACCTCGTCGAGGGCGGCCCGGACAACCTCACCGAGCTGGCCCGGTTCCTGTCGGACACCGTGCTGCTGACCGGCGAGGGGTTCGAACAGCCGCGCACGATGCCGGAGTACGGCCTCCACGGCTCCCGGGACCTCGTGGACGGCCGCCCGACGGTCGGCGTGCTCTTCTACCGCGCCCACGAACTGAGCGGCAACACCGCCTTCGTGGACACACTGTGCGACGCGATCGAGGCGCGGGGCGCCAACGCCCTCCCCGTCTACTGCGGTTCGCTGCGCGGCGCCGACCCTGAGCTGTACGCCCTGCTGGCGAAGGCCGACACCCTCGTCGCCACCGTGCTCGCGGCGGGCGGCACGCACGCCTCGCAGGCGTCGGCGGGCGGTGACGAGGAGGCCTGGGACATCGGGGCGCTCGCCGACCTGAACGTGCCGGTGCTGCAGGGCCTGTGCCTGACGTCGTCGCGCGCCGCGTGGGAGGAGTCCGACGCCGCCCTGTCCCCCATGGACGCGGCGATGCAGGTCGCCATCCCGGAGTTCGACGGCCGGCTGATCACGGTCCCGTTCTCCTTCAAGGAGCAGGGCCCCGACGACGTCCCGGTGTACGTCGCCGACCCGGAGCGGGCCGCGCGGGTGGCCGGGATCGCCGTACGGCACGCCCGGCTGCGGCACAAGCCGAACGCCGAGAAGAAGCTCGCGCTCGTCTTCACCGCGTACCCGACGAAGCACTCGCGCGTCGGCAACGCGGTGGGGCTCGACACGCCGGCCTCGGCGGTACGGGTGCTGGACGCGCTGCGGGAGGCGGGATACGCGGTCGACGGATACCCCTCCGGCGGCGACGAGTTGATCCACCGGCTCATCGAGGCCGGCGGTCACGACGTCGAGTGGCTGACCGAGGAGCAACTGGCCGCCGCGCCCGCACGGGTGCCGTTGGCGGACTACCGGGCCTGGTTCGAGAAGCTCGATCCGGACCTCAAGGAGGCCATGACGGAGGCGTGGGGCGAGCCGCCGGGGTCGCTGTACGTCGACGGGGAGGACATCGTCCTCGCCTCGCTGCGGTTCGGGAACGTCGTCGTGATGATCCAGCCGCCGCGCGGCTTCGGGGAGAACCCGATCGCGATCTACCACGACCCCGACATGCCGCCCTCCCACCACTACATGGCGGCCTACCGCTGGCTGGAGGCTGCGACATCCGAGGGGGGCTTCGGCGCCGACGCCGTCGTGCACATGGGCAAGCACGGCACGATGGAGTGGCTGCCGGGCAAGGGACTGGGGCTGAGCGCCGGGTGCGCGCCGGACGCGGTGCTGGGCGAGCTGCCGCTGATCTACCCGTTCATCGTCAACGACCCCGGCGAGGGCACCCAGGCCAAGCGGCGCGGGCACGCGACGGTGGTCGACCACCTGGTGCCGCCGATGGCGCGGGCCGACACCTACGGCGACCTGGCGAAGCTGGAGCAGCTCCTCGACGAGTACGCGCTGGTCTCCGACCTGGACCCGACGAAGGCACCGGCGGTCCGCGCGCAGATCTGGACGCTGGTGAAGGCCGCCGAGCTCCACCACGACCTGCACGTGGACGACCAGCCGGACGACGACGACTTCGACGAGTTCGTCATGCACATCGACGGCTATCTGTGCGAGATCAAGGACGTGCAGATCCGCGACGGCCTGCACATCCTCGGCGGCGGCCCGGTCGGCGAGCCGCGCGTGAACCTGGTGCTCGCGGTGCTGCGCGCCTCGCAGGTGTGGGGCGGGCAGGCGAACGCCCTGCCGGGGCTGCGGGCGGCGCTGGCCGCGCACTTCGGGCTGGTGGAGAAGGAGTTGCTGGCCGAGCCGGGAGCTCCGGTGAAGGCGCCGGTGGAGCTGACGGACCTGGTGGACGGCCCGGCGCGTACCGGCGCCGACGCGATCGACCTGCTGGAGCAGCTCTGCCGGCGGATCGCGGAGGGCATGGAGGAGCGCGGCTGGGCGGCCGACGCGGTCCCCGCGCTGGTGCGCGAGGCGCTGGGCACGGAACTGCCCGACGCGGTGGCCGTGGTGCGGTTCGCGTGCGAGGAGGTCGTGCCCCGGCTGGCCCGGACGACGGACGAGATCGGGCACATCCTGCGGGCGCTGGACGGCGGTTACGTCCCGGCGGGGCCCTCGGGATCACCCACGCGCGGGCTGGTCAACGTCCTGCCGACCGGGCGGAACTTCTACTCCGTCGACCCCAAGGCGATTCCGTCCAGGCTGAGTTGGGAGGTCGGACAGTCGCTCGCCGACTCGCTGGTGCAGCGGTATCTGCAGGACACGGGTGAGTATCCGAAGTCCGTCGGTCTGACGGTGTGGGGCACGTCGGCGATGCGCACCCAGGGCGACGACATCGCCGAGATCCTGGCGCTCCTCGGCTGCCGTCCGGTGTGGGACGACGCGTCGCGGCGGGTGACCGGGTTCGAGGTGGTCGGCCTCGAGGAGCTGGGCCGGCCGCGCATCGACGTCACGGTCCGCATCTCCGGGTTCTTCCGGGACGCGTTCCCGCACGTGGTGGGGCTGATCGACGACGCGGTGCGAGCGGTGGCGGAGCTGGACGAACCGGCCGACCGGAACTACGTACGGGCCCACGTGGACGAGGACACCGCCGAGCACGGCGACCGGCGGCGGGCCACGGCCCGCGTCTTCGGCTCGAAGCCGGGGGCGTACGGGGCGGGGCTGCTGCCGCTGATCGACGCGCGGAACTGGCGCTCCGACGCGGACCTCGCCGAGGTGTACGCGGTCTGGGGCGGCTACGCCTACGGGCGCGGGCTCGACGGGCGGGCGGCGCGCGGGGACATGGAGACGGCGTTCCGGCGGATCGCGGTGGCGGCGAAGAACGTCGACACCCGCGAACACGACCTCGTCGACGCGGACGACTACTTCCAGTACCACGGCGGGATGGTCGCCATGGTGCGGCACCTGACGGGGTCGAGTCCGGAGGCGTACGTCGGTGACTCGGCCACCCCGGACCAGGTGAAGACCCGGACGCTGGGCGAGGAGACGCACCGGGTGTTCCGCGCCCGCGTGGTCAACCCGCGCTGGATGGCGGCGATGCGCCGGCACGGCTACAAGGGCGCCTTCGAGATGGCGGCGACCGTCGACTACCTCTTCGGCTACGACGCCACGGCCGGGGTCGTGGACGACTGGATGTACGAGAAGCTCAGCGCGGAGTACGTCTTCGACGCGCAGAACCGGGACTTCATGAAGAAGTCCAACCCCTGGGCGCTGCGCGGCATCACCGAGCGGCTGCTGGAGGCCGCCGACCGCGGACTGTGGGCCGAGCCCGACGCGGACACGCTGGAGCGGCTGCGCGCCACCTACCTGGAACTCGAAGGCGATCTGGAGGGCGACGACCAGTGACCACCCCCTTTCCGTTCACGGCCGTCGTCGGCCAGGACGATCTACGGCTGGCCCTGCTCCTCAACGCGGTGAGTCCCGCGGTCGGTGGAGTACTCGTCCGGGGCGAGAAGGGCACCGCCAAGTCCACAGCCGTCAGGGCGCTTTCGGCACTGCTGCCCGAGGTCGCCGTGGTGCCCGGGTGCCGGTTCTCCTGTGACCCCGCCTCCCCCGACCCCGCCTGCCCGGACGGGCCGCACGAGAGCGGCGGCGGTGCCGCGCGGCCCGCGCGGATGGTCGAACTGCCCGTCGGTGCCTCCGAGGACCGGCTGGTCGGCGCGCTCGACATCGAGCGGGCGCTGAGTGAGGGCGTCAAGGCGTTCGAGCCGGGACTGCTCGCCGACGCGCACCGGGGGATCCTTTACGTCGACGAGGTCAATCTTCTCCACGACCACCTGGTCGACCTGCTGCTGGACGCGGCGGCGATGGGTGCCTCGTACGTCGAGCGCGAGGGTGTCTCCGTACGGCACGCGGCGCGGTTCCTGCTGGTCGGGACCATGAATCCCGAGGAGGGCGAGCTGCGACCGCAGCTCCTCGACCGCTTCGGGCTGACCGTCGAGGTGGCCGCCTCGCGCGAACCCGACCAGCGGGTGGAGGTCGTACGGCGGCGGCTCGCGTACGACGACGACCCCGCCGCCTTCGCCGCGCGGTGGGCCGACGAGGAGGCCGCCGTACGGGCGCGGATCGTGGCGGCGCGGGAGCTGTTGCCGAAGGTGCGGCTCGGGGACGGGGCGCTGCGGCAGATCGCGGCGACGTGCGCCGCTTTCGAAGTCGACGGCATGCGGGCCGACATCGTGATGGCGCGTACGGCGACCGCGCTGGCCGCCTGGGCGGGGCGGACGGACGTGCTCGCCGAGGACGTGCGGCAGGCTGCGCTGCTGGCGCTGCCGCACCGGCGGCGACGGAATCCGTTCGACGCGCCCGGTCTGGACGAGGACAAGCTCGACGAGACGCTGGAGGAGTTCGGGGGCGACGACGATCCCGACACCGATCCGGACGGGCCCGACGGGGGTGGCGGGCAGCCTCCCGCGGAGGGTCCGGAGAGTCCGGAGGGCGGTGGTGACGCGGAGGCGCCGGCCGAGGCCGGGGAAGCCGGGCAGGCCGAGCAGCCCGCGGGGGCCGGCTCCGGTGAGCGGTCCCCGGTGGGTGCCGGCGAGCCGTTCCGTACCAAGGTGCTGAGCGTGCCCGGGATCGGTGAGGGTGCCGCCGGGCGGCGGTCGCGGGCGCGGACCGAGCACGGGCGGACGACGGGGGCGCGACGGCCGAACGGTGCGCTGACCAAGTTGCACCTGGCCGCCACTGTCCAGGCTGCTGCGCCGCATCAGCGGGCACGGGGGCGGTCCGGGCCGGGGCTGGTGGTGCGGCGGGACGATCTGCGGCAGGCCACGCGCGAGGGGCGGGAGTCGAACCTCGTGCTGTTCGTCGTCGACGCCTCCGGGTCCATGGCCGCGCGGCAGCGGATGAGTGCCGTGAAGGGTGCCGTGGTGTCGCTGCTGCTCGACGCCTACCAGCGGCGGGACAAGGTGGGTCTGGTGACCTTCCGGGGGTCGGCGGCCGATGTGGCGCTGCCGCCGACGTCGTCGGTGGACGCGGCTGCGGCGCGGCTGGAGTCGCTGCCGACCGGTGGGCGGACCCCGCTGGCGGCGGGGCTGCTCAAGGCGCACGACGTGCTGCGGGTGGAGCGGTTGCGGGACCCGGCGCGGCGGGCGCTGGTCGTGGTGGTGACCGACGGGCGGGCGACGGGTGGCCCGGAGCCGGTCGCGCTGGCCTCGCGTGCGGCGCGGTTGTTCGCCGCCGACGGGGTCGCCTCCGTGGTCGTGGACTGTGAGTCGGGGCCGGTGCGGCTGGGGCTCGCCGGGCGGCTGGCCGGTGAGCTGGGCGGCAGTGCCGTGACGCTGGACGAGTTGCGGGCCGACTCGATCGCCGGGCTGGTCAGGGATGTGCAGGGGACGTCGAGGAGGGCCGCGTAATGCCGAAGGGACAGCCGAGTGTCGTACCCGATGACGGGCTGACGACGCGGCAGCGGCGTAACCGTCCGCTGGTCGTCGTGCACACGGGTGTGGGGAAGGGCAAGTCCACCGCTGCTTTCGGGCTCGCCCTGCGGGCCTGGAACCAGGGGTGGCCGATCGGGGTGTTCCAGTTCGTCAAGTCGGCGAAGTGGAAGGTCGGCGAGGAGAACGCGCTGCGCGTGCTCGGTGCCTCCGGTGAGGGCGGGACCGTCGACTGGCACAAGATGGGCGAGGGCTGGTCCTGGGTCCAGCGCGACGCGCAGATGGACAACGAGGAGAAGGCCCGCGAGGGCTGGGAGCAGGTCAAGCGGGACCTCGCCGCCGAGACGTACAGGCTGTACGTGCTCGACGAGTTCGCCTACCCGATGCACTGGGGGTGGGTGGACACCGACGAGGTCGTGTCCGTGCTGCGGGAGCGGCCGGGGACGCAGCACGTGGTGATCACGGGGCGGAACGCGCCGGAGAAGCTCGTCGGGTTCGCCGACCTCGTGACCGACATGTCCAAGGTGAAGCACCCCATGGATGCCGGGCAGAAGGGGCAGAGGGGCATCGAGTGGTGAGCTCTGTTCCCCGGTTGGTGATTGCCGCGCCCTCGTCGGGGAGCGGCAAGACCACCGTCGCCACGGGGTTGATGGCCGCGCTGTCCGCGCGGGGGTTCGCCGTGTCTCCGCACAAGGTGGGGCCCGACTACATCGATCCCGGGTACCACTCGCTGGCCACCGGGCGGGTGGGGCGGAACCTCGACGCGTATCTGTGCGGGCCGGAGCTGGTGGCTCCGCTGTTCGCGCATGGTGCGGACGGGTGTGACATCGCCGTCGTCGAGGGGGTGATGGGGCTGTACGACGGGGCCGCGGGGGAAGGGGAGCTGGCGTCCACCGCGCAGGTGGCGAAGCTGCTCCGGGCGCCGGTCGTGCTGGTCGTCGACGCGTCGTCGCAGTCGCGGTCCGTGGCGGCGCTGGTGCACGGGTTCGTGAGCTGGGATCCGGAGGTGCGGGTCGGGGGCGTGATCCTGAACAAGGTGGCCTCGGACCGGCACGAGGGGTTGTTGCGGGAGGCGCTGGACTCCGTCGGGGTGCCGGTGCTGGGGGTTCTGCGGCGGGCCGCTCAGGTGGAGACGCCGTCTCGGCATCTGGGGCTGGTGCCGGTTGCCGAGCGGGGCTCTGTGGCTGTCGAGGCTGTTTCGGCGATGGCCGCGCAGGTGGCCGGCGGGTGTGATCTGTCGGCGTTGGTCGCGTTGGCGCGGAGTGCGGGGCCGTTGGCGGGTGCGGGGTGGGATGCGGGTGAGGTCTTGGTTTCCTCGCCCCCGCCGCCCCTTCCCTCCCCCACTCTCGGCTTCGCTCGAGCGGGGGGACCCCCAGACGGGCTAATCGTGGCTGTTGCCGGTGGGGCTGCGTTCACGTTTTCCTATGCCGAGCATGGCGAGTTGCTCTCCGCCGCCGGGGCCGAGGTCGTCACCTTTGATCCGTTGCGGGACGAGGAGCTGCCCGAGGGGACTGCCGGGCTGGTCATCGGTGGGGGTTTCCCCGAGGTGTACGCCGCCGAGTTGTCCGCCAACGAACAGCTCAGGAAGGCCGTCGCCGCCCTCGCGGAGCGTGGCGCTCCCGTCGCGGCCGAGTGTGCGGGGCTGCTGTATCTGTGCCGGGAGCTGGACGGGCTGCCCATGTGCGGGGTGCTGGACGCCTCCGCGCGGATGTCGGAGCGGCTGACGCTGGGGTACCGGGACGCCGTGGCCGTGAGCGACAGCGCGCTGGTCGGCGCCGGTACGCGGATGCGGGGGCACGAGTTCCACCGGACCGTCGTCGAGCCGGAGGCGGGGGACGCCCCCGCCTGGGGGATGCGGGCGCCCGAGCGGCGTGTCGAGGGTTTTGTACAGCGCGGTGTGCACGCGAGCTATCTGCACACGCACTGGGCGTCCGAGCCCGGTGTCGCCCGTCGGTTCGTGGAGAGGTGCCGCACGTCATGAGCAGCAGGCTGATCGGGGTCGGGGTCGGGCCCGGGGATCCGGAGCTGGTGACCGTCAAGGGGGTCAACGCGCTGCGGGCCGCGGACGTCGTCGTCGTACCGGTGCTGGACAGCGGCGAGCGGGGGCGGGCCGAGGCGACCGTGCTGCACTACGTGCCCGCCGAGAAGGTCGTCCGGGTGGTGTTCGCGCTGAACGAGCGGACCGACCGGGCGCGGCGCGAGGCGGCCTGGGACGCCGCCGGTGAGCGGGTCGCCGGGCTGCTGCGGGAGCACGGGTCCGTCGCCTTCGCGACCATCGGGGACCCCAATGTGTACTCGACGTTCACGTATCTCGCCCAGACCGTCGTGGAGCTGGTGCCGGACACCGCCGTCGAGACCGTTCCGGGGATCACCGCCATGCAGGACCTCGCGGCGCGTTCCGGGGCCGTGCTGACCGAGGGGACCGAGCCGCTCACGCTGGTTCCGGTGACCGCGGGGGCCGCCGTGCTCAAGGACGCGCTGGCCGGGCCCGGGACCGTCGTCGCGTACAAGTTCGGGCGGCAGGCCGGTGAGGTCGCCGAGGCGCTGCGGGAGACCGGGCGGATCGGGGACGCGGTGTGGGGGTCGGCGCTCGGGCTGCCGGAGGAGTCGGTGCGGCCCGCCGCCGAGCTGGACGGGGCGCCGCTGCCGTATCTGTCGACGCTCATCGCGCCGCCGCGGCGGGACGGCGGGCGGGGCGGCAAGCTGTGAGCCGGGCCGGGTCGTCCTCAGTGCGCGGCACCCACCACCAGCCAGACGAACAGCGCGCCCGCGATCGTGCACAGCAGGGTGGAGCGGGCCGGGTGTTCGTGGTGGGCCTCGGGCAGGATCTCGGCCGCCGCGAGGTAGAGCAGGGCGCCGCCGAACAGGCCCAGGTAGCCGCCGAGCAGCGGTTCGGGGATGGTGAGGAACAGCGTGGACGCAGCGCCGACGACCGGTGCCGCCGCGTCCGCGAACAGCATCGTCAGCGCGCGGCGGCGGGCGTTCCCGTAGACGCGCGTGAGGGTGTAGGTGTTGAAGCCGTCCGCGAAGTCGTGGGCGACCACGGCCACCGCGACGGCGGCGCCCATGCCGCCGCCGACCTGGAAGGCCGCGCCGATCGCCACGCCGTCCATGGCGCTGTGGCCGACCATCGCTGTGGCTGCCGTGAGGCCCACCTCGGGCGTGCGGCCGTTCCGCTCCTCGGCGCCGTGCGCGGCCTGCCGGTGGGCCAGCAGGCGTTCCACCAGGTGGGCCAGCAGGAAGCCGGCGACGAAGAGCAGCAGGGCCGCGGGGACGCCGTACACCTCGGTGCCGGCCGCCTCCAGGGACTCCGGGAGGAGTTCGAGGCCGACGACGCCGAGCATCAGGCCGCCGGCCAGGCCCAGCACCAGGTGACGGCGGTCGGTCACGCGGTGTGCCGACCAGCCGCCGGCCAGCGTCATCAGGAACGCGCCGAGCGCGACGAGGACCGCCATGTGTTCTTCGTATCCGATCGGCGCCCGTTCGCGCACGCGTGACAGCCGCTCACCACCCACCGTCTTTGACCATTCGCCAGAGAGGACCGATTTCCATGGCCGACGCCCCCACCGGCAAGGTGACCTTCGTCGGGGCCGGGCCCGGCGCCGCCGATCTGCTGACGTTCCGTGCCGCGCGGGCCATCGCCGAGGCCGATGTCGTGATCTGGGCCGCCAGCCTGGTGCAGGAGGAGGTCCTCCGGCACGCGCGGGAGGGCGCGGAGATCCTCGACTCGGCGACGATGTCCCTGGAGGACGTCGTGGCCGTCTACGAGCGGGCCCGCGCGGACGGGCTGAGGGTCGCGAGGATCCATTCCGGCGACCCGGCGCTGTGGGGCGGCACCCAGGAGCAGGTCGACCGGTGCGCGGAGCTCGGCATCGCGACGGAGATCGTGCCCGGGGTGTCGTCCTTCTCGGCCGTCGCGGCGCTCGCGCAGCGGGAGCTGACCATTCCCGAGGTGGCGCAGTCCGTCGTGCTGACCCGGCTCGGCGGCGGCAAGACGCCGATGCCGCCGGGTGAGGAGGTCCGCGAGTTCGCGCGGCACGGCACCACCATGGCGGTCTTCCTGTCGGCCGCCCGCAGCGGGCAGCTGGTGCGGGAGCTGCTGGAGGGCGGCTATCCGACGTCCACGCCGGTCGTCGTCGCGTACCAGGCGACCTGGCCGGAGGAGCTGGTCGTGAAGTGCACGATCGGCACGCTGGAGGAGACGGTCAAGGAGCACAAGCTGTGGAAGCACACGCTGTTCCTGGTCGGTCCGGCGCTCGCCGCGCACGGCACCCGCTCGCACCTGTACCACCCGGGTCACTTCCACGGTTTCCGCAAGGCCGATCCGGAGGCGCGCCGGGCGTTGCGTTCGCGGGGTGCGAGCACGTGATCACCGTCGTCGGGATGGGGGCCGGGGCGACGGTCGACGCCGAGGTGACGGCGGGGGCGGAACTGGTCGTCGGCGGGCGGCGGCACCTGGACGCCGTACGGCTGCCGGAGGGGGCCGAGCGGGTCGTGCTCGGGCCGCTGGCGCCCGCGCTCGACACCGTGGAGAAGTACCTCGCCGAGGAACGGCCGGTCGTGGTGCTGGCCTCCGGCGACCCCGGGTTCTTCGGGATCGTGCGGGCGCTGGCCGAGCGGTTCGGGCCGGAGCGGCTCGATGTGCGCCCCGGTGTGTCCTCCGTCGCCGCCGCGTTCGCGCGGGCCGGGCTGACGTGGGACGACGCCGTGGTGGTGAGCGCGCACGGGCGGGATCCGCGGACGGCGGTGAATCTGTGCCGGGCGCATCCGAAGGTCGCCGTGCTGACGGGTCCCGGGGCGGGTCCGGCCGAGCTGGGGGCCGCGCTGCGGGACACCGCGCGGGTGCTGGTCGTCGCCTCCGCGCTGGGTTCCGCCGAGGAGCGGGTGGAGCGGGTGACGCCCGCCGAGGCCGCCGTGCGGGACTGGGGTGCGGCGGTGAGCGTGGTGCTGTGCCTGGACGAGGCGCGGGCCCTCGGGCCCGTGCGCACCATCGCGGGCGGGGCGGGGCGGCCCGCCGGCTGGGCGCTGGACGAGGCGGGGTTCGACCACCGCGACTCCATGATCACCAAGTTCGAGGTGCGGGCCCTGGCCCTGGCCCGGCTCGGGCCGCGCCCCGGTGAGCTGGTGTGGGACGTCGGCGCGGGGTCGGGGTCCGTGGCCGTGGAGTGCGCGCGGCTCGGGGCCGCCGTCACCGCCGTCGAGAAGGCGGCGGACGGGGTGGAGCGGGTCCGCGCCAACGCCGCCGCGCACGGGGTCGACGTGCGCGTGGTGCACGGGGCGGCACCGGACGTGCTGGCCGGTCTCGACGAGGACCCCGACGCGGTGTTCGTCGGCGGGGGCGGGCGGGAGCTGCCGGCCGTCGTCACGGCGTGCGCGCGGCGGGCCCGGCGGACCGTGGTGATCGCCATGGCGGCCCTCGACCGGGTTCCGGCGGCCCGTGCGGCGCTGACGGACGCCGGTTTCTCCTGCGACGGCGTGCTGGTGCAGTCGTCGCGGCTCGCGCCGCTGCCCGGGGACGTGACCCGGCTCGCGGCGACCAATCCCGTTTTCCTGCTGTGGGGCGTCAGGCTCCCGGCGCACAAAGAAGGAGTCGACGAGTGATCGGCCTCATCTCCGCCACCGCCGCCGGAGCGGCCGCGCGGGACCGGCTGGCCGCCGTGTGGCCGGACCGTACGCGCGTGTACGAGGGTCCCGTGCCGGACGCCGTACGGGCCGCGTTCGCCGAGTGCGAGCAGCTCGTGTGCTTCCTGGCCACGGGGGCCGTGGTGCGGCTGGTGGCACCGCTGCTGGACGACAAGGCGAGCGACCCGGGTGTGGTCTGTGTCGACGAGGGCGGACGGTTCGCGGTGTCGCTGGTCGGCGGGCACGGCGGCGGGGCGAACGAGCTGGCCCGCGCGGTCGGCGAGGTGCTGGGCGCCGAACCGGTGGTGACGACGGCGACCGACGCGGCCGGTCTGCCGGGCCTGGACACCCTCGGTCTGCCGGTGGAGGGGAACGTCGCCGCCGTGTCGCGGGCCCTGCTGGACGGTGAGGCGGTGGCGTTGCGCGCCGAGGTGGCCTGGCCGCTGCCGCCGTTGCCGGTCGCGGACGAGGGGTCGTACACGATCCGGGTCACGGACCGGCTGGTCGAGCCGGGCGAGCGGGAGGCGGTGCTGCGGCCGCCGACCCTCGTCGTCGGCGTCGGGGCCTCGAAGGGCGCTCCCGTGGACGAGGTGCTCGGCCTGGTCGAGGACGCCCTGCGCGGGGCCGGGCTGTCGGCGGCGTCGCTCGCCGGGCTGGCCACCGTGGACGCCAAGGCCGGCGAGCCCGGCATCGTGGAGGCGGCCCGGCGGCTCGGGGTGCCCCTGGTGACGTACGCGGCCGAGGAGCTGGCGCGGGTCGAGGTGCCCAACCCGTCGGACGCGCCGCTCGCCGCCGTCGGCACACCCTCGGTCGCGGAGGCCGCCGCGCTGGTGGGCGGGGGCGAACTCCTCGTGCCGAAGCGGAAGTCGGCGGCGCGGCCCGCGATGGCGACCTGTGCCGTCGTACGGCGGCCGGGGCGCGGGCGGCTCGCGGTGGTGGGGCTGGGGCCGGGTGCCCGGGACCTGCTCACCCCGCGGGCGAAGGCCGAACTGCGGCGCGCCTCCGTGCTGGTGGGGCTCGACCAGTACGTCGACCAGATCCGCGATCTGCTGCGGCCGGGCACACGGGTGCTGGAGTCGGGGCTCGGGGCGGAGGAGGAGCGGGCCCGCACGGCCGTCGCCGAGGCCCGGCGCGGGCGGGCGGTCGCGCTGATCGGCAGCGGGGACGCCGGGGTGTACGCCATGGCTTCCCCGGCGCTCGCGGAGGCGTCCGACGACATCGACGTGGTCGGGGTGCCCGGTGTGACGGCGGCGCTGGCGGCCGGGGCGGTCCTGGGGGCGCCGCTGGGCCACGACCACGTGTCGATCAGCCTGTCCGACCTGCACACGCCGTGGGAGGTCATCGAGCGGCGGGTGCGGGCGGCGGCCGAGGCGGACCTCGTGGTGACGTTCTACAACCCGCGCAGCCGGGGCCGTGACTGGCAGCTCCCGAAGGCGCTCGCGATCCTCGCGGAGCACCGGGAGCCGGCCACGCCGGTCGGGGTGGTGCGCAACGCGTCCCGCGCGGACGAGTCGAGCCGGCTGACCACGCTGGCCGGACTGGACCCGGCGACGGTCGACATGATGACGGTCGTGACCGTGGGCAACACGGCGACCCGTGAGATCGCGGGGCGCATGGTCACCCCGCGCGGCTACCGCTGGCAGGAGGAGGCACGGTGAACCGCGTGGTGCACCCCATCGAGCAGGAGTCCTTCCGGCGGCTGCGGGCCCGCCTCGACACCTCGCACTTCCCGCCGCTGACCCGGGCGGTGGTGGAGCGGGTCGTCCACTCCGCGGCCGACCTGGAGTACGCGTCCGACCTCGTCATGGACGAGGGCGAGTTGACGAAGGCGCACGCCGCGCTGCACGCCGGGGCACCGGTCGTGACGGACGTGGAGATGGTCGCGGCCGGGATCACCCGGCGGGAGACCGTGTGCCGGCTGAAGGACGCGAGGTCCGGGCCGGGGCTGACGCGTTCGGCGCACGCCGTGCGGCTGGCGTACGAGGAGGTCGGGCCCGGCGCCCTGTGGGTGATCGGCTGTGCGCCGACCGCCCTGGAGGAACTGCTGACCCTGGACGCCTCCCCCGCGCTCGTCATCGGGCTGCCCGTCGGTTTCGTCGGGGCGGCCGAGTCCAAGGCCGCGTTGCGGGAGAGCGGGCTGCCCGCCGTGAGCAACGTGTCCGAGAAGGGCGGGTCGGCGGTCGCCGCCGCCGCGCTCAACGCCCTGCTGTACCACCCGATCTCACCTGAGGAGAACCTGTGACCACCCCGCCGCCCGCCCTGCTCATCGCCGGCCACGGCACCCGGGACGACGCCGGAGCGGAGGCGTTCCGCGACTTCGTGCGGGAGCTGGGGCTCCGCCACCCCGAACTGCCCGTCGCGGGCGGCTTCATCGAGCTGTCCCCGCCGCCGCTGGGCGAGGCCGTCGCCGAGCTGGTGGAGCAGGGGGCGCGGCGGTTCGCCGCCGTGCCGCTGATGCTGGTGTCCGCCGGGCACGCCAAGGGGGACATCCCGGCGGCGCTGGCCCGCGAGAAGGAACGGCACCCCGGGATCTCGTACACCTACGGCCGTCCGCTGGGCCCGCACCCCGCGCTGCTGAGCGTGCTGGAGCGGCGGCTGGCGGAGGCGATCGATCCGTCCTGGGATCCGGCCGAGGTGACGGTGCTGCTGGTGGGGCGCGGGTCGACGGACCCGGACGCCAACGCCGAGGTGTTCAAGGCGGCGCGGCTGCTGTGGGAGGGGCGCGGGTACGCCGGTGTGGAGACGGCGTTCGTGTCGCTGGCGGCGCCGGACGTGCCGGCCGGGCTGGAGCGCTGTGCACGGCTGGGGGCGCGCAGGGTCGTGGTGCTGCCGTACTTCCTGTTCACCGGGATCCTGCCGGACCGGGTGCGGCAGCAGACCGAAGAGTGGGCGGTGGCGCACCCGGGGACGGAGGTGCGGTCGGCGGACGTCATCGGGCCCGAGCCGGAGCTGCTGGATCTGGTGTGGGAGCGGTACGAGGAAGCCGTGCGGGGTGACCTGCGGATGAACTGCGACTCGTGCGTGTACCGGATCGCGCTGCCGGGCTTCGAGGGCAAGGTGGGGCAGCCGCAGCAGCCGCACTTCCACCCGGACGACGACGGCCACCACCATCACGGGCACGGCCACGCGCACTCCCATGCGCACTGAGCCGGCGGCCGGCGGGCACGATCTGCGGCACCACGGGGACGCCGAGGTCCGCGACGACGGCCGTGCGCTGGTCGATCTCGCGGTGAACGTCCGCGCGGACACGCCTCCGGGGTGGCTGCGGGAGCACATCGCCGGGTCGCTGTCGGGGCTGGCCGCCTACCCGGACGGGCGGGCCGCGCGGGCGGCGGTGGCGGCGCGGCACGGGCTGCCGGTGGAGCGGGTGCTGCTGACGGCCGGGGCGGCGGAGGCGTTCGTACTGCTGGCGCGGGCGCTGGAGGTGCGCCGTCCGGTGGTGGTGCATCCGCAGTTCACGGAGCCGGAGGCGGCGCTGCGGGACGCCGGGCACACGGTGGACCGGGTGCTGCTGCGGGAGGCGGACGGGTTCCGGCTGGACCCGGCGGCGGTGCCGGAGGACGCGGACCTGGTGGTGATCGGCAACCCGACGAACCCGACGTCGGTGCTGCACCCGGCCGGGGCGGTCGCCCGGCTCGCCCGGCCGGGGCGGACGCTGGTGGTGGACGAGGCGTTCATGGACGCGGTGCCGGGCGAGCGCGAGGCGCTGGCCGGGCGGACGGACGTGCCCGGTCTCGTCGTCCTGCGCAGTCTCACCAAGACGTGGGGGTTGGCGGGGCTGCGGATCGGTTACGTCCTGGCGGCCCCGGAGACCGTCGCGGAACTGGAGCGGGCGCAGCCGTTGTGGCCGGTGTCCACGCCGGCGCTGGCGGCGGCGGAGGCGTGCGTGGGGGCGCGGGCCCTCGCGGAGGCGGCCGACGCGGCCCGTCGTGTCGCGGTGGACCGTGCTCATCTGGTCGCGGGGCTGCGGGGGTTCGCCGGCCGCGGTCTGCGGGTCGTGGAACCCGCGGAGGGGCCCTTCGTCCTGGTCCGGCTGCCGCATGCGGCGACGGTACGGCGGCGGCTGCGGGCGCTCGGTTACGCGGTGCGGCGCGGGGACACGTTTCCGGGGCTGGATGAGGAGTGGCTGCGGGTGGCGGTGCGGGGGCGGGGGACGGTGGACGGGTTCCTGGGCGCGCTGAGCTGCGCGCTGGGCACAGTTTGATGCGCCCCCGCCGCCCCTTCCCTTCCCGACCTGGGGCTCCGCCCCAGACCCCGCTCCTCGAACGCCGGAGGGGCTGATTTCTGCCGGACGGGCTGAAAAGACAGCCTCTCCGGCGTTCGAGGAGCGGGGGTCCGGGGGCAGCGCCCCGGGGTGGGACGGGTAAGGGCGGCGGGGGCGAGGAAACCCTCGGTTTCCCCGCCGCGCCGTCACCCGACCACGCGCCCGTTCAGGATCACCCGGCGCGGATCCGTCAGCACGCGCAGGTCCGCGCGCGGGTCGGAGGCGTAGACCACCAGGTCGGCCGGGGCACCCTCCTCCAGGCCCGGGCGGCCCAGCCACTCCCGGGCGGCCCAGGTCCCGGCGGCCAGCGCCTCGACGGGCGGAATGCCGGCCTTGGCCAGCTCCGCGACCTCGTCGGCCGCCAGGCCGTGCGGGAGGGTACCGCCGGCGTCCGTACCGACGAACACGGGGATGCCGGCGTCGTACGCGGAGCGCACGGTGTCGTAGCGGCGTGCGTGGAGCCGGCGCATATGGGCCGACCAGCGGGGGAACCGGGACTCGCCGCCGTCGGCGAGCGCGGGGAAGGTGGCGATGTTGACGAGGGTCGGGACGATCGCGACGCCCCGTTCGGCGAAGAGCGGGATGGTGTCGTCGGTCAGGCCCGTCGCGTGCTCGACGCAGTCGATGCCGGCCTCGACCAGGTCCCGCAGGGAGTCCTCGGCGAAGCAGTGCGCGGTGACGCGGGCGCCCAGCCGGTGCGCCTCGGCGATCGCCGCCTCGACCGCGCCGCGCGGCCAGCAGGCCGACAGGTCGCCCAGGTCGCGGTCGATCCAGTCGCCCACCAGCTTCACCCAGCCGTCGCCGCGCCGCGCCTCCTGGGCGACGTACGCGACGAGGTCGTCGGGCTCGACCTCCCAGGCGTAGCCCCGGATGTAGCGGCGGGTGCGGGCGATGTGCCGGCCGGCCCGGATGATCTTCGGGAGGTCGTCGCGGTCGTCGGTCCAGCGGGTGTCGGAGGGTGAGCCCGCGTCGCGCAGCAGCAGGGCGCCGGCGTCGCGGTCGGTGAGCGCCTGCTTCTCGGCGACGTCCTCGGGGACCGCGCCGTGCCGGTCGAGGCCCACGTGGCAGTGGGCGTCGACGAGGCCGGGCAGTACCCAGCCGTCGACGGTGCGGACGTCGCGGGCGCCGGCGGGACGGTCGTAGGAGATCCGCCCGCCGACGACCCACAGTTCGTCGCGGACCTCGTCCGGGCCGACGAGGATCCGCCCCTTCACGTGCAGCACCGCGCGTTCGCTCATGTACCGCACCCTAATGACCCGCTACCCGGACTTGCCCACCTGGTCGGAGGTCTCCTCCTCGACGTCCGCCATGGCGGGGTCGAGGAGGCGGGAGAGGAAGTGGCGGGTGCGTTCGTGGCGGGGGTGTCCGATGACCTGCTCGGGGGTGCCGTCCTCGACGATCACTCCGCCGTCCATGAAGACGACCCGGTCGGCGACCTCGCGGGCGAAGGTCATCTCGTGGGTGACGACCATCATCGTCATGCCCTCGTTCGCGAGCATCCGCATGACCGCGAGGACGTCGCCGACCAGTTCGGGGTCGAGCGCCGAGGTCGGCTCGTCGAACAGCATCACCTCGGGGCCCATGGCCAGCGCGCGGGCGATGGCGACGCGCTGCTGCTGGCCGCCGGAGAGGGAGGACGGGTAGGCGTCCGCCTTCTCGGCGAGGCCCACGCGCCCCAGGTTCTCCGCGGCGACCTTCGCCGCCTCCGCCTTGCCCCTGCGCAGCACCCTGCGCTGCGGCAGCGTGAGGTTCTCCGTCACCGTGAGGTGCGGGAAGAGGTTGAACTGCTGGAAGACCATGCCGATGCGGCGGCGTACGGCGTCGATGTCGACGTCCGGGTCGGTGAGTTCCGTCCCGCCGACGAAGACCTGCCCCTTGCTGGGCTCCTCCAGGAGGTTCACGCACCGCAGCAGGGTCGACTTGCCCGACCCGGACGGGCCGATGACGCAGACGACCTCGCCCTGGCCGATCTCCAGGTCGATGCCGCGCAGCACCTGGTTGTCGCCGAAGGACTTGTGCAGACCGCTGACGCGGATCTCCGGTCGGCTCGGGGTCATTTCACGGCCTCCTGGGCCTTGGCCTCCATACGGCGCACGACGAAGCCGAGCGGGATGGTGATCAGCAGGTAGCACAGGCCGGCCACCAGGATCGGCGTGGAGTTGGCGGTCGTGCTGGCCAGGTCGCGGCCGTACTTGGACAGTTCGCGCTCCTCCAGGGTGACGCCGAGGAACAGCACCAGCGAGGAGTCCTTGAACAGCAGGACGAGTTCGTTGGTGAGCGGCGGGAGGATGATGCGGAAGGCCTGCGGGATGATGATGGAGACCATGGCCCGGGCGGGCGAGAAGCCCAGCGAACGGGCCGCCTCCATCTGCCCCTTGGGCACGGCCTGGATGCCGGCCCGGATCGTCTCCGCCATGTACGCGGCGGCCACCAGGCCGAGTGCGAGGGCGACCTTGCCGTAGGTGCCGCCGATGATCTCCGTGCCGGGGAAGGCGAGCGGCACGGCGACGCCGATGAAGATGAAGATCAGCAGGGCGGGCAGGCCGCGGAAGATCTCGATGTAGACGCCGGCCAGCCAGCGGTACGGGCCGACGGACGACAGTCGCATCAGCGCGATCACCATGCCGAGGGCGAGCCCGACGGCGAAGCCGGTCACCGTGTACAGCACGGTGTTCTTCAGCGCCAGCGTGATGACGTCCGGGAACATCTGCCGCGCGATGTCCTGCTGCGCGAACTGGTTCTGCAGCCGGTCCCAGTCGGCCGCGAACGCGAAGGCGATCACGGCCGCGACGAAGACGACGTACTGGATGCCGCGCGACAGACCGCGCTTCTGGCGTCGCGTCAGGCCCTTCTTCTTCGGCTGGAGTTGCTGCTTCTCCGTGTCGGCCATGGGATCAGGAAGCGGCCGGCGAGGCGGCGGACTCGTCGTACGGGCCGATCCACTGCTCGTACAGCTTCTTGTACGTACCGTCGGCCTTGGCGTCCGCGAGCGCCTTGTTCACGGCCTCGCGCAGCGCGGTGTTGCCCTTCTTCACCGTGAAGCCGTACTCCTCGCCGGTGTCGATCTGCTCGGCGACCGTGAAGGCGTCGGCGTTGGCCTTGTCCTTCAGCCAGCCCTGGACGACGGGGTAGTCGATGACGACGGCCTTGACCTGGCCGGTGCGCAGGCCGTTGAGAACGGCGTCGGAGGACTCGAAGGAGACCGGGTCGAAGCCCTGCCCCTTGACGTAGTCCTCGCCGGTGGTCTGCGCCTGCGCGCCGAGCTTGATGTTCTTCGACTTCACGTCGGCGAGGGAGGTGACCCCGCTGTCCTTGTCGACGAGGACGGCCTGGGTGGCGTTGAAGTACGGGTCGGAGAAGTCGACGTTCTTCTTCCGCTCCTCGGTGATGGTCATGCCGGCCGCGGCCAGGTCGCACTCGCCGGAGTTGAGGAAGGCGCCGGTCTTGAAGTTCTCGAAGGGCGTGTCGAGGATCTCCTGCTTCACGCCCAGGTCCTCGGCGACCAGGTCGATCAGCGCGACGTCGAAGCCCTGCACCTTGCCGTCGATCTCCGACTGGAAGGGCGGGTACGGGAGGTGGGTGCAGGTGGTGAGCTGCCCCGCCTTGACGAGCTCGACCCCGCCGGCGGCGGTCTTCGAGCCGCTGCCTCCGTCGTCGCTGGAGGTGCAGGCGGACAGGAGAACCAGCCCGGCCGTCGCGGTGGTGGCGGCCAGCACACGGGTCCGGCGGCCGAAGAGCGTCTTCACGGGAGCCTCCTGTCAGGGAACTGTGAGTTCCGATTATAAGGAGAGGTTTGAGGGCCTCAAACCAAACCGATGGCCGTGGGGGCGTCCGGCCTGAGAACCCTGTGGCCGGTCCGCACCCCGGGCGAAGGTTTACCCTCGACTTCGTCGTACGTACCCGCACAGTCGTGAAGTGAAGAGAGCACCGCCGTGACCCACCTCCTCCTCGATCTGCCCCTGCTGGGCGCCGCGCGCTTCGCCTCGATCGAGGACCGGGTGGCACGGCTGCTGGGCACCGGGCAGGACGTCGTGATCATGCAGGGTGAGGCCCTGCTGCCGCTGGAGGGCGCGATCCGCGCGACGGCCGGTCCCGGCACGACCGCGCTGAACGTCATCACCGGCCCCTACGGGCAGACCTTCGGCGACTGGCTGCGGGACTGCGGCGCCACCGTGATCGATCTGGCGGTGCCGTTCCACACGGCGGTGACGGCCGAGCAGGTCCGGGCCGCCTTCGCGGAGCACCCGGAGATCGACTTCGTGTCCCTGGTGCACGCGGAGGCGGCGACCGGGAACACCAACCCGGTCGCGGAGATCGGCGAGGTGGTGCGGGCGCACGGGGCGCTGTTCTACCTGGACGCGGTGGCGTCGATCGGGGCGGAGCCGGTGCTGCCGGACGCGTGGGGCGTGGACCTGTGCGTGATCGGGGCGCAGAAGGCGATGGGCGGCCCGGCCGGGGTCTCGGCGGTGTCGGTGAGCGAGCGGGCGTGGGCGCGGATGGCGGCGAACCCGCGGGCGCCGCGCCGCTCGTACCTGTCGCTGCTGGACTGGAAGGAACGCTGGATCGACGGCGGCCGCAAGGCGCTGCTGCACGCTCCGGCGCAGCTGGAGATGCTGGCGCTCGAGGCGTGCGTGGAGCGGATCGAGGCGGCGGGGCTGGACGCGGTGATGGCGCGGCACGCGGCCGCCGCGGCGGCGACGCGGGCGGGCGCGGTCGCGCTGGGCGGAGGTCTTGAGCCGTACGTGCGCGACGCGGCGGAGGCGGCGCCGGTCGCCACGACCCTGCGGGCCCCGTCCGGCACGGTGGCGTCGGAGCTGGTCGCCCGCGCCCTGGCCGCCGACCCGGCCCTTCCGTTGGCCGCCGGCGGGGGCGCGCTCGCCAAGGAGATGATCCGGGTCAACCACTACGGTCCCGAGGCGACGCCGGGTGCGGTGCGGGCGTGTCTGACGGGGCTGGGGAGCGCGCTGGCGGAGGCGGGTGTGGTCGTGGACCTGCCGGCGGCGCTGAGCGCGGCCGAGAAGGCCTGGCGCTGAGCCCGGGGCGGGGGTCCGGTTCCTCGTCCCCGAACGCCGGACGGACTGACGGAGAACACTGATTCCGGAATTATTCAGCGGCATTCTTTCGCTTATTTTTCGGTTATTCCGCGGAGCAACTTCCCGTCTTCTCCTGCCCGCTTTCCTCACCCCTAAACGCCACGATTTCATGAACGGGAAGCAAGGCGTTTCGGACGTCGCACAGGTGTGACCGGTTCCACAGCGCGCACGATTCATCCCTTATCCACCAGGACAAACAGAGTATTTCGACGGGCTTTCGCGCGGACCCACCCGCCCGCGCGATAACACAGATCAAGCGCGCACGTAACCCCGCCGGACGATGCATTTTTGAATTTACCTGGGTAAGTTCAATTCGTATGACTGCCGCACAAGCAGACCTGCAAATCGACCGCCCCACCGTGGCGGACGGAGCCGTGCTGTGGCGGATAGCCAGGGACTCGAAGGTCCTCGACCTGAACTCGTCGTACAGCTATCTGCTGTGGTGCCGTGACTTCGCCGCCACCTCGGCCGTCGCCCGCGACGAGCACGGAGAGCCGATCGGCTTCGTCAGCGGATACCTGCGGCCGGACAGCCCGCGCACCCTGCTCGTCTGGCAGGTCGCGGTCGACGCGTCGTACCGCGGCCGCGGCCTCGCCGCGGCGATGCTCGACGCACTGGCCGCCCGGACCGCCGAAGAGCACGCGGTGGACACCGTGGAGACCACCATCGCCCCGGGGAACACCGCCTCCGAGCGCCTGTTCACCGCGTTCGCGGAGCGTCACGGCGCCCTGCTGGAGCGCGAGGTGCTGTTCGACACCGGCCAGTTCCCCGACGGGCCGCACGACCCCGAGGTGCTGTACCGCATCGGGCCGCTCACGCGCTGACCGCGCGGCCCGGCCCCCCGGCCTTCCGACTTCTTCCGACTCCCTCTGACCTCCCACGCCACCGAGGAGCGATTCGTCGTGACCATCACCCAGCCCGACCTCAGTGTCTTCGAGACCCTCGAGTCCGAGGTACGCAGCTACTGCCGCGGCTGGCCCGCCGTCTTCGACCGTGCGCACGGCAGCCGCATGTACGACGAGGACGGCCACGAGTACCTCGACTTCTTCGCCGGAGCCGGCTCACTCAACTACGGGCACAACAACCCCGTGCTGAAACGGGCCCTGATCGACTACCTGGAGCGGGACGGCGTCACGCACGGCCTCGACATGTCGACGACGGCCAAGCGCGCCTTCCTGGAGTCCTTCCAGAACTACGTCCTGCGCCCGCGCGACCTGCCGTACAAGGTCATGTTCCCGGGCCCGACGGGCACCAACGCCGTGGAGTCCGCGCTGAAGCTGGCCCGGAAGGTGAAGGGGCGCGAGGCGATCGTGTCGTTCACCAACGCCTTCCACGGCATGTCGCTGGGCTCGCTCGCCGTGACCGGCAACGCCTTCAAGCGGGCCGGCGCCGGCATCCCGCTGGTGCACGGCACGCCGATGCCGTTCGACAACTACTTCGACGGCAAGGTCGAGGACTTCCTGTGGTTCGAGCGGCTCCTGGAGGACCAGGGGTCCGGCCTCAACAAGCCCGCCGCCGTGATCGTCGAGACCGTGCAGGGCGAGGGCGGCATCAACGTCGCCCGGCCCGAGTGGCTGCGCGCCCTGGCCGAGCTGTGCGAACGCCAGGACATGCTGCTGATCGTCGACGACATCCAGATGGGCTGCGGCCGTACCGGCGCCTTCTTCTCCTTCGAGGAGGCCGGCATCACGCCCGACATCGTCACCGTGTCCAAGTCGATCAGCGGCTACGGACTGCCCATGGCGCTGACCCTGTTCAAGCCGGAGCTCGACGTCTGGGAGCCGGGCGAGCACAACGGCACCTTCCGCGGCAACAACCCCGCCTTCGTCACGGCCACCGCGACCCTGGAGGCGTACTGGGCCGACGGCTCCGCGATGGAGAAGCAGACCCGTGCGCGCGGCGAGCAGGTCGAGCAGGCGCTGATCGCCGTCACCGAGGAGAACCCCGCCGACGTCAAGGAGTACCGCGGCCGCGGCCTGGTGTGGGGCCTGGAGTTCCACGACAAGGACCGCGCGGGCCGCATCGCCAAGCGGGCCTTCGAACTCGGGCTGCTCATCGAGACGTCCGGCCCCGAGAGCGAGGTCGTCAAGCTGCTCCCCGCGCTGACCATCACCCCGGACGAGCTGGACGAGGGCCTCAGGACCCTCGCCCGCGCCGTCCGGGAAACCGCCTGAAACACCCACCGAGCCGAGGAGGCATCGCAACACCGTGATCGTCCGTTCGTTCAAGGAGCTCGAAGGCACCGACCGGCACGTGAAATCGGCGTCCGGCACCTGGGAGAGCAAGCGCATCGTCCTCGCCAAGGAGAAGGTCGGCTTCTCCCTGCACGAGACGATCCTGTACGCGGGTACGGAGACGTCGATGTGGTACGCGAACCACATCGAGGCCGTCGTCTGCACTCAGGGCGATGCCGAGCTGACCGACCGCGAGACCGGGAAGACGTACCACATCACCCCCGGCACCATGTACCTCCTGAACGGCCACGAGCGGCACACGCTCAAGGTCAAGGAGGACTTCCACTGCATCTGTGTCTTCAACCCGCCCGTGACCGGACGGGAGGACCACGACGAGAACGGCGTCTATCCGCTGCTCACCGAGGAGGTGTGAGTCACCGTGACCACCATGACCAGGAACGTCACCGACCTCTACCCCACCCGCGGCGCCACCGAGGTGGCGACGCCCCGGCAGGACCCGGTGGTGTGGGGCGGCCCGGACACGCCCGGTCCCGTCCCGGCCGGTGACCTGGAGGCCCTGGACCGCGACGGCTTCCTCGCCGTCGACCAGCTCATCGGACCGGACGAGGTCGGCGTCTACCAGCGCGAGCTGGAGCGGCTGATCAGCGACCCGGCGATCCGCGCGGACGAACGCTCCGTCGTCGAGCCGAAGTCCCAGGAGATCCGGTCCGTGTTCGAGGTGCACAGGATCAGCGAGGTGTTCGCGAACCTGGTGCGCGACGAGCGGGTGGTCGGGCGCGCCCGGCAGATCCTCGGTTCGGACGTCTACGTCCACCAGTCGCGGATCAACGTCAAGCCCGGCTTCGGCGCCAGCGGCTTCTACTGGCACTCGGACTTCGAGACCTGGCACGCCGAGGACGGCCTGCCGAACATGCGCACCATCTCGGTCTCGATCGCGCTCACCGAGAACTACGACACCAACGGCGGCCTCATGATCATGCCGGGGTCGCACAAGACGTTCCTCGGATGCGCGGGGGCCACGCCGAAGGACAACTACAAGAAGTCCCTGCAGATGCAGGACGCGGGGACGCCGTCCGACGAGGCGCTGACGAGGATGGCGTCGGAGTACGGCATCAGGCTGTTCACCGGCAAGGCCGGCTCGGCGACCTGGTTCGACTGCAACGCCATGCACGGCTCCGGCGACAACATCACGCCGTTCCCGCGCAGCAACGTGTTCATCGTGTTCAACAGCGTGGAGAACACGGCGGTCGAGCCCTTCGCGGCACCGATCCGGCGGCCGGAGTTCATCGGGGCGCGGGACTTCACTCCGGTCCGGTGAGCCGGATCCGGCCGGGGGTCCGGGGGTCGCCCCCGGATGACACGGCATCGGGGCGCGGGACTTCACTCCGGTGAAGCAGCCGCGCCGCAGGACCGCGGGCCGGGCCCCCTCGTGTGGGACAGGGAGGCACCGGCCCGCTGCCGTGTACCCGGCGCCGGGTCAGCCGGACAGCGCGTCCAGCAGCCGGTCCACGTCGGCGGCCGTGTTGTAGAGGTGGAAGGACGCCCGCAGATGGCCCGCGCGGTTCGACACCGCGATGCCCGCCTCGGCCAACTCCGGTTGGAGGTGCCCGAGTCCGGGCACGGACACGATCGGTGAACCGGGTGAGGGCACGGGTGTGTGGCCCAGGGTGGCGAGTCCCGCGCGGAAGCGGTCGGCGAGGGCCAGGTCGTGGGCGCGGACGGTGTCCACGCCGATCTCCTCGAGCAGTTCGAGGGAGGCGCGCAGTCCCGCGTAGGTGAACAGGGCGGGACTGGAGTCGAACCGCCGTGCGGAGCGGGCCAGTTCGGCGACCGGCCCGTAGCAACTGTCCCAGGGGCTCTCCGCCGCGACCCAGCTCGCCTGCACCGACGGCAGATCGCCGAGGTCCTCGGGCACCACCAGGAAAGCCGCCCCGTGCGGGCCGAGCAGCCACTTGTGGACGATGGCGACGGAGTAGTCGAACGCGTCGGCCTGCGCCGGCAGCCAGCCGGCCGCCTGGGAGAAGTCGACGTAGGTACGGGCCCCGTGGTCCCGGGCGGCCTCGCGCAACGCGGCGAGGTCGGCGATCCGGCCGTCGGCGGACTGCACCGCGCTGACCGCGGCCAGCGCGGTGCCGGGCCGGACGGAGTCGGCGAGCCGCTCCAGCGGCACGGCCCGCACCTTGAGGTCACCACGGGTGTGGAAGGGGTTGAGGACGGAGGCGAAGTCGTCCTCGACGGTGAGGACTTCGGCACCGGGCGGCAGCGAGGCGGCGATCAGCGCGGTGTGCAGAGCGGCCGTGGCCCCGGCCGCCACCCGCTCGACCGGGACGCCGGCCAGCCTGGCGTACGCGGCCCGGCACGCCTCGACGTCGGCGAACAGCGGATCCAGCGCACGGCCCTCCGCGCGCAGCCGTACGGCGTCCTGGAGCGCGGCCACGGTACGGGCGGGCAGGAGGGCGCTGCTCGCGGTGTTCAGGTAGGTGTTCTTCGGGGTGAACTCGGCACGGACGAGGTTCTCGAAGGTCTCCATGGGACCACTGTGCGGCCCCAGGATCTCCCCGTCCATTGCTTAATTCTGCGCGGTATCGCAAAGGAAACCTTATGTGTACGCGCTGACCTGCGCGTTCTACTGCTGCGGCACCGCGCACCCGTCCGGGCCACAGGCCTCCGCGTCGCCGTCGACCAGGGTCAGCGGCGGACGCTCGCCCCAGGCCCGGGTCAGCGCCTGGGTGAACACCTCGGCGGGCTGGGCGCCGGAGACGCCGTACGTGCGGTCCAGCACGAAGAACGGCACGCCGTTCGCGCCGAGCTGCGCGGCCTCGCGCTCGTCGGCGCGCACCTCGTCGGCGTACGCCTCCGGGTCGGCGAGGACCTCGCGCACCGCGCCGGTGTCGAGACCGGCGGCGCCGGCGAGCTCGACGAGCCGTTCGTCGTCGTTGAAGACGGACCGCTCCTCGGCGAAGTTCGCCCGGTACAGCAGGTCGAGCAGCTCCACCTGGCGGCCCCGCTCGCGGGCGAAGTGCAGCAGGCGGTGCATGTCGAAGGTGCTGCCGTGGTCGCGACCCCGGGTGCGGTAGGGCAGGCCCTCGGCGGCGGCCTGGGCACCCAGGTTGTCCTCACCGGCCTCGGCCTGCGCCTCGCTCATGCCGTACTTCCTGGTGAGCATCGAGATCACCGGCTGGACGTCGTCCTTGGCGCGGCCCGGGTCCAGCTCGAAGGAACGGTGCACGACCTCGACCTGCTCCCGGTGCGGGAAGGCGGCCAGCGCCTTCTCGAAGCGGGCTTTTCCGACATAGCACCAGGGGCAGGCGATGTCGGACCAGATTTCGACGCGCATCGTGATCGGCACTCCAGTTCGTGCGGGTACGGAGACTCCCTCCGGCGGCTACGTGAACATTCAACGAGCCGCCTTCATTCCCTTCCCTCAGCTTCCGTCCCGCAGGTCACGCGGCCAGTGGGGCCGGTACGCGATGTGGTCGTACGTCACCACGCATCCCTCCCCCATCGGCGACTGGGTCATGAAGCCGACCAGCGCGGCCCCGGTCTCCTTCTCGTCGCCGAGGGTGAAGAGGCGGACGAAGGTCCAGCGCTCGCCGTCACGGGAGGCGTGGAAGGCGAAGGCACGACCGGTGCGGCTCACCCGGAGCCAGACGGAACTGCCGTCGACGGTGAAGGAGTTGACGTCGTCGGAGTGCCCCCGGGTGACCACCGTGCAGACGGTGGGCACGTCCGGCGAGTACTCCAGACAGAGCTTGGCCCACGCCCGCTCACCGACATGGACGTACAGCACTCCGGCGTCGAAGGCCCCGGCGAACCCGACGGTGACCCGTGCGATCAGCTGGAAGTCGCCCTCGGGCGCGCCCAGCAGGCGCGGCGCGTCGGAGGCGGGGTCCAGGGCCTCGTCGGTGGGCGGCACGAAACGGTCCTGCCGGGGTCCGGCCCATCCGGTGAGGACGCCGTCCTCGTGGGACCAGTGGCCGTCGGGGCCGTAGGTGCGCAGGGGGAAGGGCAGTTCGGGGATGTCCAGGTCCATGGCGGGAGTCTTCCAGGCCGGGCCCGGTACCGGGAGCCCGGGGGTGGGCCCGGTCAGCGGTCCTGGAACGTGTCCAGGGCCACGGCCTGGGCGATGGCCAGGCGCGGGTCCAGACCGGGCGCGATCACGTCCACCACATAGCGGTCGCGCAGTCCGAACTTCTTGTCGACCTTCATCACCGGCTTGCCGTCCGTCTCGAAGTCGAAGTGGTACGGCCAGAGGAACGGCACCAGGTCCACCGGCAGGAAGTCCCAGACGCGGCGGAGCACGGCCACGAACCGGTTGCGCTCCCGTCCGACGGCCGCGGGCGAGCCCGGCTGGTCCAGGACCCACGTCGAGCGCAGCAGGGAGGCGAGGGACTTCTTCTCGAACGTACCGATGGGGTTGCCTTCCGCGTCCCGTACGTCGTAGCCGTCGTCGAGGTCGGAGAGGCTGCGCTCCTTGACGGTGAAGGAGATCCGCGTCCTGGACCCGTCGGCGTAGAAGGTCACCTCCTCCTTGAGCGAGAACCGCTTCAGCTCGGCGAAGGCGAGGATCCCGCCGTCGGAACCGTCCGGCAGCAGCTCGCTCACGGTGTACCGGTCGGTCGTGAGGGCGGTCTCCTGCCGGACGGTGAAACGTCCGCCGGTCCACTGCTTCACGCTGTCCACCGTTCCGCTCCCCAAGCCGCCGGTCCACTGCTTCACGCTGTCCACCGTTCCGCTCCCCATGCCCTCGGTCCCGCGCCGTCGCCCGTGTGCGTCCGGTGGAGCCATCGTCGCCGTGCGCCCCGCCCCGGAGCAGTCTCCGTAAGTCGTCACCGGCAACGACCAAAGAGGACAGGCCCCTTGGCGGCCGGGAGTCCACTTTCGTCGTCCGGGACCGCGCCGAAGGGAGGATGCGGGCGTCCGGGGGCGGCCCTCTATCGTCTGCGCGTGGACGTAGCAGAGACACCCCGCACCGGCCTGCCGCTCCGTTCCCGGCTCGCCGCCGCCTCCCCCTGGCCCCGCAAACGGATCGTCGGGGAGGCCGTACTCGCCGTGACGCTCTCCGGGATCGCGGGCCTCCTCCACACGACGGAGACCGGATCCATGGCGCGGGGCGGTGCCCTGGCCCTGCTCGTCGCCGTACTGTCCCTGGCCCGCCGCGCCCTGCCGGCGACGGTGCTGATGGTCTCGTCGGCGCTGGCCGGAGCGGTCGTCGGTACGTTCCCGCTGCTGATCTGCGCCGGCTGGTCGGCGGGCGGCCGCATCGAGCGCCCGGCGCGCGCACTGGGCGCGTACGCGGCCGGGCTCGCGCTCCACCTCGTCCTCGGCGTCATCACCGCGGGCGACGACGGGCTCGGGCTGTCGCCGCTGATGACGGCCGTGCTGGGCGGGAGCCCGTTCCTGGTGCTGGCGGTCATGCCGGGGCTCGCCTCCCGCTACCGCGCCCAGCGCCACGCCCTGCTCGACGCCCTGCGGCGGCACAACGCCCAACTGGTGCGCGAGCAGGCGATGGTGGCGCGACAGGCCCGGCTGCTGGAACGGCAGCGCATCGCCCAGGACATGCACGACAGCCTCGGCCACCAGCTCGCCCTGATCGCCGTGCACACCGGGGCGCTGGAGGTGGACCCGGAGCTGAACGGCCGCCAGCGGGAAGGGGTGGGCATCCTCCGGGAGGCCTCCAGGTCGGCGATGCGGGAGCTGCGCGAGGCGGTGGGCATCCTGCGGGACGGCGTGGAGGCGTCCGTGCCCGGCCCGGAGGAGGCCGGGCCTTCGGCGGACCGCACGGCGGCCTCCGTCGACAAGCTCGTCGCGTCGTCACGGGCCGCGGGCGCGACGGTGGAACTGCACCGGTCCGGCACCGAACGGGCCCTCGCGCCCGCCGCCGACCGCGCGGCGTACCGCATCGCCCAGGAGGGCCTGACCAACGCGCACAAGCACGCGCCGGGCGCCCCGATCACCGTGGCGCTGCGCTACGAACCGGACAGCCTGGTGGTCGAGGTGGCCAACGGGCCGGTGCCGGCCGGGGCGCCGGCCGGGCCGCCCGCGATCAGCGGCGGCCAGGGGCTGACGGGCCTGCGGGAGCGGGCCCGGCTGGTCGGCGGCATGGTGCACACCGGCCCCACTCCCGACGGGGGTTTCCGGCTCGCCGGTGTGCTGCCGTACGGCGACGGCGAGCGGCGGTCCCGTCCGAACGGCGCGACTTCGGTCGTCGCGGACGACGACTTCCGGGGGCAGATCGGCGGGGGCTCCGCGGGCGACGGTGGTGACGACTTCGAACGCACCGATCCGCAGAAGGAGTTCACCACCATCATGAGCAGCAAGAAGAACGCCGCCCTGGGATGCGCCCTCACCGCCGTGGTCCTCGTCGTGGGCGCCGGCGCCCTCCTGGTGTGGGGGGTGTGGAAACTGATGGACGAGGTGGAGAAGGGCCTCATCCCGGCGAGCGTGTACGAGTCGGCCCGGGTCGGCGACGACGAGGCGGACCTCCGGAAGAAGTTTCCGGAAGGCGGCTCGCTGCTCACCGACGGCGTGGAGAAGGACGGCCCGCCGCTGCCCGAGGACGCCGTCTGCGAGCACTTCGTGGACGACGAGGAGGACATCGTCTACCGGTTCTGCTTCCGCGACGGGAAGCTGTCCTCCAAGGAGTCCTACGCGCACAAGGTGTGACCGGCCGTCCGTGGCCGCGCCCGCGGCCGGATCGGGCATGATGGGCGGGCCCCACCATCCGCCCGTCCCACCGACACCGCGCAGGAGGCCGCGTGATCCGGGTCCTCGTCGCCGACGACGAGCCGCTCATCAGGGCCGGCATCAGGATGATCCTCACCTCGGCCGACGACATCGACGTCGTCGCCGAGGCGCGGGACGGCCGGGAGGCGGTGGAGACCGCCCGGAGCACCGCGGTCGACGTGGCCCTGCTGGACATCCAGATGCCCGTGATGGACGGGCTGACCGCGCTGGCCGAGCTGGGCCGCGCCGCGCCGGGGGTGCGCGTGCTGATCCTGACCACGTTCGGGGAACGCGACAACGTCCTGCGGGCGCTCGGCCACGGCAGCGCGGGCTTCCTGCTGAAGGACTCCGCGCCGCAGGAGCTGATCCACGCGGTCCGCGCGGCGGCGGCCGGCGACGCCTATCTGTCCCCGGCCGCCACCCGGCACGTGGTGGACTCCCTCGCCTCGCCCGCCGCCACCGTGCGCGGCGAGGAGGCGCGCCGCCGCCTGGCCGGGCTGACGGCGCGCGAACGCGAGGTGCTGGCCCTGCTCGGCGAGGGCCTGTCCAACGCGGACGCCGGCGCCCGCCTGCACATGAGTGAGGCCACGGTGAAGACCTACGTCAGCCGCATCCTGACCAAGCTCGACTGCGACAACAGGGTGCAGGCGGCGCTCCTGGCCCGCGACGCGGGCCTGGAGCCGAGCGCGGGGTGAGCCTCAGCGCTCCAGCCTGCCGTTGAACCTCCGGGGCAGTCCCAGCGGGTTGTCGTCCTTGAGTTCCGCGGGCAGCAGCGCCTCGGGCGTCCCCTGGTAGACGACCGGCCGCAGCCACCGCTCGATGGCCGTGCCGCCCACCGACGTGGAGGTGGAGGTCGTCGCCGGGTACGGCCCTCCGTGGTGCTGGGCCGGGGCGACCGCGACGCCCGTCGGCCAGCCGTTGACCAGGACCCGCCCGGCCAGCGGCGTCAGTTCCCGCACCAGCTCCGCCCCGCGGCCTTCCCCGGCCGCCTCCCCGGCGGACAGCTGCACGGTCGCCGTGAGGTTGCCCGGCAGCCGCGACAGCACGCTCCGCACCTCGGCGTCGTCCTCGTAGCGGGCGACGACGGTGACCGGCCCGAAGCACTCCTCGAGCAGCAGGTCGTGCTCGCCCTCCTGGGCCAGCCGGCTCGCCGGGACGGTGAGGAAGCCCGCGCTGACCGTGTGCTCGCCGCCCGCGCCCGGGGTCACCGGGGACTCCACGTCGGGCAGTTGGGCGCGCTCGGCGACCCCGGCGACGAAGTTGTCGCGCATGCGGTGGTCGAGCAGGACGCCGGCGTCGGTGTCGCTGACGGCGTCCGTCAGGGACTTGACCAGCGCGTCACCGGCCGCGCCGGCCGGCGCGAGGACGAGGCCCGGCTTCACGCAGAACTGGCCGACGCCCAGCGTCATCGAACCGGCCAGCCCGGCACCGATGGCCTCGCCGCGCTCGGCGGCGGCGGCCTCGGTGACGACGACCGGGTTCAGGGAGCCCAGCTCACCGTGGAACGGGATCGGGACGGGACGGGCGGCGGCCGCGTCGAAGAGGGCTCGGCCCCCGCGGATCGATCCGGTGAAACCGGCCGCCGAGACCAGCGGGTGCTTGACGAGCTCGACGCCGGCCTCGAAGCCGTGCACCAGGCCGAGCACGCCCTCGGGGACGTCGTGCCGGGCGGCGGCGCGGCGCAGCACCCTGGCGACCAGTTCGGACAGTCCGGGGTGGTCGGGGTGGGCCTTGACGACGACCGGGCATCCGGCCGCGAGGGCGCTGGCGGTGTCGCCGCCCGCCACGGAGAAGGCGAAGGGGAAGTTGGACGCCGAGTAGACGGCGACGACGCCCAGCGGGATCTTGTAGCGGCGCAGGTCCGGGACGGGCGGGGTCGCGGTGTCGTCGGGGTGGTTGATGACGACGTCGAGGAAGGCGCCCTCCTCGACGATGCCGGCGAAGGCCCGCAGCTGGTAGCAGGTGCGGGCGAGTTCCCCGGTGAGCCGGACCGGGCCGAGCGCGGTCTCCGCGTCGGCGGCCTCGACGAGCTGCTCCTTGGCCGCTTCGAGCTCGTCGGCGGCCGTGCGCAGGAAGGCCGCGCGGACGGTGCGGTCCGTCAGCGCGCCGCGCGCGTCGTGCGCGGCGCGGACGGCGGCGTCGACCTCCTGGGCTGTGGCCTCCACCGCAACCTGTTCACGCTGCTTCCCGGTTCGGGGGTCGACACTCCAGACTGGTGCTGCTGCCACCGCGGGTCCCTCCACTTGATTGCCGCATGCAATGCCGCAGTATGTACGTCACCTCACAGGGTTGTTCGATATACTGAACACCGTCTCTGTGGGTGAATGTGCTTCGGAGACTATTTCCCGGCGAACGAAGGGGTCAAGGGCGATGTCGGCTGGCGAGACGGGCGGCGGCGCGCAGGTCAAGTCCGCGGTGCGGACCGTTGAACTGCTCGAATACTTCGCCGGGCGCCCCGGCATGCACTCCCTGGCGGCGGTCCAGGAGGCCGTCGGCTACCCCAAGTCGAGCCTCTACATGCTGCTGCGCACCCTCGTGGACCTCGGCTGGGTGGAGACGGACGCGACGGGCACGCGGTACGGCATCGGCGTGCGGGCGCTGCTGGTGGGCACGTCGTACATCGACGGCGACGAGGTCGTCGCGGCGGCCCGCCCCACCCTGGACCGGCTCTCCGACGACACCACGGAGACCATCCACCTCGCCCGGCTCGACGGCACCAACGTGGTCTACCTCGCCACCCGCCAGTCGCAGCACTACCTGCGCCCGTTCACCCGGGTCGGCCGCCGGCTGCCCGCGCACTCGACGTCGCTGGGCAAGGCGCTGCTGAGCACGTACCCGGACGAGCAGGTGCGCAAGATGCTCCCGGAGACACTGCCCGCGCTGACCGAGCACACCATCACGGACCGGGAGAAGCTCATCGAGGAGCTGCACCTGGTGCGGGAGCAGGGTTTCGCCGTGGACCGCGAGGAGAACACGCTGGGGCTGCGCTGCTTCGGTGTGGCGATCCCGTACCGCACCCCCGCGCGGGACGCGATCAGCTGCTCGGTGCCGGTGGCGCGGCTCACGCCCGCACACGAGCAGATGGTCAAGGACGCCCTGTTCGACGCACGCGACCGGCTGACCCTCGCCACCCGGAGGCTCTGACCCCATGGACATCGCCCTGCGGCCGGTGCACGACAGCGACCTGCCGGTCTTCTACCGGCAGCTCAACGACCCGGAGGCACTGCGCATGGCGGCCTTCACCCCCGAGGACCCGGCCGACCAGGACCGCTTCGACGCCCACTGGGCGAAGATCCGCAGCTCGCCGGAGGTCGTGGTGCGCACGGTGCTGTACGACGGCGACGTGGTGGGCCACGCGGCGGTGTACGGGGAGCCGGGCGAGCGCGAGGTGACGTACTGGGTGGACCGCGCCTACTGGGGCAAGGGCATCGCCACGGCCGCGCTGCGCGGCCTGCTGGCGGAGGTGGCCGAGCGCCCGCTGTACGCGCGCACGGCCGCGGACAACGCCGCTTCGCGGCGGGTGCTGGAGCACTGCGGCTTCACGGTCTCCGCACGGGAGAGGGGATACGCGCCCGCGCGGGGCGAGGAGATCGACGAGCTGGTGCTCACCCTGGACCACTGACCGCCCGGCCGGCCCGACCGTCCGATGAACATCCGATGAGAAACGGGACGGGAGGGAACGATCCGTCCCCTCCCGTTCGTCTGTCCGAACGGAATGAACAAGACGATCAGGCGTGCCTCTGTCTTCATCCTGCTCCTGGTGTTCGCCCTGCTGGTCAGGGCGACCTGGGTGCAGTTCTACGAGGGCCGGGCACTCGCGGACGACCATGACAACCGGCGCAACGCGATCGAGACGTACGCGGAGCCGCTCGGGAACATCGTCGTGGCCGGTGAGTCGATCACCGGCTCGGCGCGGACGGAGGGAGGCGACCTCGCGTACAAGCGCACGTACGAGAACGGCCCGCTGTACGCGGCGGTGACGGGCTACGCCTCGCAGGCGTACGCGCCGACCCAGCTCGAGGGCATCTACCAGGACCTGCTCAACGGCACGGACCCCCGGCTGAAGACGGTGACGGACACCGTCACCGGCCGGCGCGCCGAGCCGGGCACCGTAGTGACGACCATCGACCCGGCGGTGCAGCGGGCGGCGTACGAGGCGCTCGGCGACAAGAAGGGCGCGGCCGTCGCGATCGACCCGAGGACGGGCCGGATCCTCGCGGCGGTGTCGACCCCGTCGTACGACCCGGCGTCGCTGACCGACGCCAACACCGCCGGCGAGGCGTGGAAGGAGCTCACCGCGGATCCGGACAAGCCGCTCACCAACCGGGCGCTGCGGCAGCCGCTGCCGCCGGGCTCGACGTTCAAGCTGGTCGTCGCGGCGGCGGCACTGGAGGACGGGCTGTACGGATCGGTGGACGAGGAGACCGACAGCCCCGACCCGTACACGCTGCCGGGCACGGTCACGGACCTCACCAACGAGAACCCGGACGCGCCCTGTGCGGACGCCTCGATCCGGGTCGCGCTGCAGTACTCCTGCAACAACGTCTTCGCGAAGATGGCCGTCGCCCTGGGCCAGGACAAGGTGCGGGCGATGGCGGAGAAGTTCGGCTTCAACGACGAGACGCAGGACGTGCCGGTGCGCGCCTACCCCAGCGTGTACCCCTCGGACATGGTGCCGTCGCAGACCGCGCTCACCGGGATCGGCCAGTTCGACGTGACCGCGACGCCGCTGCAGATGGCGATGGTGTCGGCGGCGCTGGCCAACGGCGGGGAGCTGGTGTCGCCGCACATGGTCAGCCGTGTCACCGACAGCGGCGGCGACGTGCTGGAGGAGTACGAGGACGGGGCCGGGACGGAGCGGATCGTCAGCGCCTCGACCGCCGAGCAGCTCCGGTCGGCGATGGAGACGGTCGTCGAGGAGGGCACGGGGTCGAACGCGCGGATCCCCGGCGCCACCGTGGGCGGCAAGACGGGCACCGCGCAGCACGGCGAGAACAACAGCGAGACCCCGTACGCCTGGTTCACCTCGTACGCCAAGTCGGACTCCTCGGACCAGGAGGTCGCCGTGGCGGTCGTGGTGGAGCAGTCCGACGCGGCCCGCTCGGAGGTCAGCGGCAACGGTCTGGCGGCCCCGGTCGCCAAGGCGGCGATGGAAGCGGCGCTGCGGGACTGAAGACCCACCGGCCGGCAGGCCGTCCGTACCACGGGCCGTCCCCTTCCCCTCGGGGGCGGCCCGTGGTACGGATGCGGTTACCGACCGGCCAGACACCGTTCGACCCTCCGTACGAGCCCGTGCATGATCACTGCTACGCTCCGGAACTCACGCCGGTCACTCCGGATGTTCACGTGTCATCTACATGACACACACACTGTCACCGGTGCCCGTCGGGCGCCCGACGCCGCTGTGAGGGGAGGGCGCCCGTGGGCACCGTCGTCGACGACGCCGCCTCCGTGGAGTTCCACGCGTTCTTCGAACGCCACTACGCCGAACTGTCCCGGCTGGCCCATCTGCTGACGGGTGAGGCGGACACCGCCGACGATCTGGCGGCGGACGCGCTGCTGGCGCTGTGGCACCGCTGGGACCGGGTGCGCGCCGCCGACCATCCGGCGGCGTACGCCCGGGGTGTGGTGGCCAATCTGGCCCGGACCCGGATCCGCAGCGCGGTGCGCGAACGGCGGCGGATCGCGCTGTTCTGGTCGCCGCGCGAGGAACGGACCGAGAACCCCGACGTGCCGGGGGTGGTGGACGTGCAGGAGGCGCTGCGCCGGCTGCCGTTCCGCAAGCGGGCGTGTGTGGTGCTGCGGCACGCCTTCGACCTGTCGGAGAAGGACACCGCGCTGGCGCTGGGCATCTCGGTGGGTACGGTGAAGAGCCAGACCTCGAAGGGGATGGCCGAACTGCAGCGGCTGCTGGGCACGCGGGAGGTACCGCGCCAGGTGCACGCGGCGGTGGCGGCCGCCGCGGGCGGGAAGACGGCCGGGAGCGTGCGGAAACGTCCTGGCGGGGCCACGGGAAGGAACCGATGACGATGCGGCGGGACGTGCACGAGGAGCTGCGCGCCCGGCTGCACGAGGCGGCCGGGGCGCACGAGCCCGACCGGGAGCGGATGCTGGCCCGGGTGGAGCAGGGCATGGCCGGACCGGCCCGCCCCGAGCACCGGGCCGCGCGCCGGCCGGTGTCCGGCTGGTTCCGGGTGGCGGGCGCGACGGCCGCGGTGGCCGGGGTGCTGGCGGTGGGCGGCTACGCGGTCGCGTCCTCGGTGGGGGGTGAGGAGGCACCGCCGCAGCGGCAGGTGGCCGTCTCGCCGACGCCCACGCCGTCCCCGGAGGCGACGAGCCGGCCGCCCGGGCCGTCGGCGGACCCCGCGCCGGACACCTCGGAGCAGCCCCGGAACACGGCCACCCCGCCCGCGGCGACGCCGAGTTCGTCCGGCGGCCCCGAGAAGCCTCCGGCCGGGGTCGAGGACGGGCCGCTGTGGTCGGACGGCTCGGTGGACCCGCACAGCAACGAGTTCTGGGCGCAGAGCAACGTCACCCTGAAGACCACCGAGCGCCTGACCTCGCTCACCGTGGAACTGCGGATCGCGCAGACCGGCGGGGTGACCTCCACGGGCGCCTGGCGCTCGCTGCCCGAGGACGACTTCGCGCTCTCGGTGGACGAGCGGGACGGCTTCCTCGTCTACGTCTGGACGCTCAAGGACGGCCGCACCGTCGAGCCCGGCGAGTGGGTCTTCGCCGGGCAGTACGACCACGAACGCGGCGGCCGGGACGCCGGGGAGGACACCTACACGGCACGGGCCGGCACCGGCTCCGAACAGCGCGCGGTCGGTGGCGATTTCGCGGCGCAGGACGACAAGGACGCGGCGGACGACGAGGGCTCGTAAAAAAGATCGTCCGAGGCGGCAACCCTTTCCGGAGCGGCGGCGACCAGAAGACGCAAAGACCCTCTCCATGCAAGGACATCGCGCATGACTGCACGACCCGAACGGCCCGTCTCCCACCGCCGCCGGACCACCAGGCGGCGGGCCGTGATCGCCGGAGTCTCCGCGCTCGGCATCACGGGGGCGGCGATCGTCACCACGACGATGCTGTCCACCGCGGGCGCCGCCTCGGCCTGGCCCTCCGACACCGGAAGCAAGCCGGTGTCGAAGACCATCCCGGTCTCCGGGACGTACGACGGCGGCATGAAGAAGTTCTACGGCGCCGGCGCCCTCGGCGGCGACGGCCAGGACGAGGGCCAGGACCCGGTCTTCGAACTGGCCGACGGCGCCACGCTGAAGAACGTGATCATCGGCACCCCGGCCGCCGACGGCGTGCACTGCAAGGGCAGTTGCACCCTGCAGAACGTGTGGTGGCTGGACGTCGGCGAGGACGCCGCCAGCTTCAAGGGGAAGTCCTCGTCGGCCCAGTACAAGGTGATCGGCGGCGGCGCGAAGAAGGCCGACGACAAGGTGCTGCAGTTCAACGGCGCGGGCACGCTGACCGTGAGCGGCTTCCGGGTCGAGGACTTCGGCAAGCTGGTGCGCTCCTGCGGCAACTGCAAGACGCAGTACAAGCGCACGATCGTGCTGAAGGACATCGACGTCGTCGCGCCGGGCAAGTCGCTCGTCGGCATCAACACCAACTACGGTGACACCGCCACGCTGTCGCAGATCCGCATCCAGGGCGACAGCAAGAAGAAGATCAAGACGTGCACCCGTTACCAGGGCAACAACACGGGCAAGGAGCCGAAGGACCTCGGCTCCGGCGCCGACGGGAAGTACTGCAAGTTCTCCTCCTCGGACATCACCTACAAGTGATCCCTCCGGGCCCATGACCCCGGGCCGCCGTCCCGACGTCCGGCGGCCCGGTGACCGGTACCGTCCGAGCCCCCCTCGGACGGCCGGTGCCCCGGCGGTCCGGACCCCCATCCGGACGGCCACCAGGACGCCCCGCCGGCTCACCTCCGGCGGGGCGTCCGTCGTTCGTCCGGGGCCGGACATGTCCCGGGCCGGCGGGAACACGCCGGCGCCCGCGCTCGCGGAACGCGACGGCACGGTCGAGCCGGTGGCGCCGGCCCCGGAGTCGGTCAGGCCGGTGCGGCGGCGGTGACCGACTCCAGCCAGGCGTAGGCCTCGTCCTGCATCGCGGCGTCGAAGACGTGGCCGCGCCCCGGCCACGTCTTCAGCCGCAGCCGCTCCCCGGCACCGCGCGAACGCCAGACGGCCCGCAGCTTGTCGTACGCGACGCGCACCCCGTCGGCGGGGAACAGGGTGTCGAGCCCGCCGTGGAAGAACAGCATCGGCTTCGGCGCGGCGACGCTCGCCACGTCGGGGATGTCGAGGTGCCGGGCGAGCCCCGGGTGGAGCATGTGGAACGCGGACTGCCCGCGCAGGGTGTTGTTGCCGGGCACCATCATCTCCTTGAGTCCCGTCATCCAGCACACGCTGACCGCGGCCGCGATGTCGTCGCTGAGCGCGGCGGCCTGCCAGGCGCGGTAGCCGCCCATGGAGAAGCCGACGGCGGCGACCCGGCGGGCGTCCACCCGGTCCAGGCCGGCCAGGAAGGCCGCGGCCCGCTGGTCCTCGCGGGCGTGCAGTCCGGCGAGGGAGGAACCGAGGTGGTGGAGGGTGCTCGCCAGCGCCTGCTGCCGCTCGTAGGCGAGCGGCTCGCGGTCGCCCCAGCCGAGGGCGTCCGCGCAGAACACCACGTACCCCCGCCGGGCCAGTTCGTCCCCGACGAAGCGCCCGCCGAAGTACCGGCCGGCCCACTCCTCGGCGGAGGCGAGGCGGATGTCGTCGTACCAGGGCCGGACGCCCTTCTCCTTGCCGATGTCGAACCGGGACCCGTGGTCGTGCAACAGCAGGACCGCCGGGAACGGGCCGGCGCCCCGCGGGGTGAGCAGGGCGCCGCGGACCCGTTCGTAGCGGGTGAGGGAGAGAGTGACCAGCTCCCGCGTGTACCCGTCGCCGTCCGAGCGGGCGGTGAACTCCGGGGCGTACGGCGTCCCGTCCTGCCGGTCGACGAGGAGGTGCTCCTCGACCACCGCGCGGGCCGTGTGCCGCCACGCGTCGAAGTCCCGGACCGGTGAGGCGCCCCAGGCGAGCGGGAAGGTCAGCTCGTCCTTGAGCGCCGTGTGGAAGCCGGGCAGGTCACCGGTGGCGGGCATAAGGCCGCCAGTCGCCGAGGTACGCCTCCCGGGTGTGCGAGGCGGCCTCCGCGCGGGTGAGCCGGGGCCGGTTCCCGGGCACGGTGATCACCGCGCCGGGGCCGGTGTTGCGGTACTCGGCGAACCGCTGGTCCTGCCAGGGGTACGCGTCCCGCATGGTGGCGTAGGGCGCGACGGCGTCGATGCCCGCGCCGAGGTGGGTCTCGCGCACGGTGAGCATGGGGCGGGCGGTGGGGTCGGAGCTGGGCACCCAGGGGCGGGCCAGCTTGTAGTAGCCGTCGGGGGCCTCGCTGCTGATCCTGCTCCGGGTGACCAGGTAGCCGCGCGGGTTGGCGCCGGCGGTGGAGGGCGCGAAGACGAAGCCGTACGGCGGGGCCGTGAGGTCGGGGCGGACCAGGGTGCGGAAGTGGCAGTGCTCGAAGACGGCGGTGGCCCGGCCGAAGACGAAGTCGACGTCGCCCTCGGCGTAACAGTGCGAGAAGTACTGGCGGGCGAAGGTGTCGAGGGAGAGGGTGTCGGCGTACAGGGTGTCCTGGTGGCCGAGGAACCGGCAGTGGGTGAAGGCGCTGCGGTCGCCCTGCACCTTGAGGGCGACGGCCTGGGTGCCGCTGGTGCCGGGGAGGTCGGTGCGCAGCCAGTCGTTGGCGAAGGTGATCCAGCGGGCGGTGAAGCCGTCGGGGCGCACGGTGGTGGTGGCCGAGCCGGAGGTGCCGTGGGTGCCGGAGCCGTCGGGCTTGGGGGTGCCGGCCGCGTTGTCGTGGACGATCACCACGTCGCGGGGGTCCTCGGAGGCGCCGAGCCAGGTCATGCCGGTGCGGTCGGCGTCGACGGAGACCGTCTCGCGGTAGGTGCCCGGGGCGATGACGAGGGTGCGTCCGGTGCCGGTGGCGGCGGTGACGGCGGCCTGGACGGAGGTGAGGTCACCGGCGCCGCGCGGGTGGACGTACAGGGTGCCGGGGGTGAGGCGGGCGGACGGTGAGCCGTACCGGCCGAACGGGCGGCGGGGCCGGTGGCCCGCGTGGGCCGGGGCGGCGGAGAGGGTGAGCGCGGCGGAGGCCGTGGCGCCGGCGAGCAGGACGTTCCTTCTGGACAGGGGTGAGGTCATGCGGGTGCTCCTTGGGGGACGGGACCGGGCCGGTGCGGGCCGCAGTGGGGGCGGGCCGCACCGGCCCGGTCGTCGGGAGGGAGGTGTCAGCGGATGCGGCCGGCGCCCGCGCCGTGCCCGACCAGGAACGGGACGGCGCGGGCCGGGTGGACGGCGGTGCGCAGGGTGGGCGTCCAGCCGGCGCCGGACCGGAGGGTCTCGGCCGGGATCTCCGCGTTGTGCACGGCGATCAGGTCGACCCGCTCGCCGTTGACCCGGTTGTGCGCGGCGGTGACCGGCGAGTCGTTCCACCGCTTGAGGATCTTCGCCGGGCTGATGCCCTTCGCCAGGGTGAACGCGTTGTGCTCGGCGACGAGCTGGGACTCCTTGCCGATGCCGAAGCTGTAGGAGTAGCCCTCGGTGGCCACGAAGTGGTTGTTGTAGACGTCGACCTGGCCGAAGCGGACACGGGGCGCGCGCTCGACCAGGCCCGAGAACAGGTTGTGGTGGAAGGTCGCCTTCAGCTTGCCCCGGTCGCCGACGGCGGTGGACTCGCTGTCGCTGTTGCCGATGAGGATCGTCTTGTCGTGCTCGGTGAAGACGTTCCAGGAGGCGGTGACGTGGTTCGCGCCCTTGACGATGTCCAGCTCGCCGTCGTGCTGCTGGTACAGCATCCCGAAGTGGACCGGGGCCTCGCTGTCGGGGTGCTCGCCGTCGGTGAAGGTGTTGTGGTCCAGCCAGACGTGGGTGGAGCCGTGGACGACGGCGGTGTCGTACTCGGAGTTCCAGTTGCCCCGGTCGCCGTCGGTCGGGTCCCACTGGGGGAAGCAGTCGACCGGGCTCTCGAGGGTGAGGTTGCGGACGATGACGTTGTCCACGTCCTTGATCTGGAGGCTGGCGCCCTTGATGCCGGCGTTCCGGCCGACCCCGATGATCGTGGTGTCGGAGGGGACGTTCACCTTGATCGCCGTGTCCTGGGCGGCGGCGGAGGCCCTGCGCAGTCCCTCCGGGCTGTCGTCGGGCTCGGCGCTCAGGTCCTGCTCCAGGCCCCAGGTCTCCGGCGCGTACGCCTCCAGGTAGGCGTCGAAGTCGTAGCCGGGCGCGGCGAACGCCTCGCAGCCCTCGGAGACCGCGTCGATGGTCCCCTTCACCTTGATGATCCTCGGGGCGTCCCCGCCGTCCGCCAGGGCCGCCTTGAACTCGGCCCAGGTGCGCACGGTGTGGACGTGCTCGCGGTCGGCGTCGGCGCCTCCGGTGGTGCCGGTGCCGTGGGAGGCCCAGCCGTCGCCCGCGCCCAGCGTCTGCCGGGCGGGGTCACGGTGGTGGTGCGACGGGGAGTGGGCCTGGGCGCCGGTGCCGGTCAGGGCCAGCACGAGGGCGGTGCAGCCGGCCAGCGACGCGGCTCTCGACATGGCATGCCCATGCCATCCAGATGTGCTCATGGTGCGGCTCTCCTTCTTCATGGTCCAGGGGGTGTTACGCGACGGCCTCCGGCCAGGTGATCCACTCCTGGGGGATCTCCGCGTCCAGCCGGCGCACGTCACGCGGCGCGAGCACCCGGGTGCGCAGCAGCTCCCGGGCGACCAGCCGTGCCACGGCGATCGCGCCCGGCGGGTTGAAGTGCGTGTTGTCCTGTTCGGCCGCCGTCCAGTTGAAGTACCTCTTGGTCTCCTCGGCCCCGAGCTCCTGCCACAGCGCCAGCGACAGGGCCTGGACGTCGAGCAGCGCGACCCGTTCCTCGGCGGCCAGCGCCCGCATCGCCGCCGGGTACTCCCCGTGGCTCGGCACGGCACGCCCGTCCGCGTCGAACCGCCGCCGCTCCACGGCGGTGGCCAGCACGGGCCGCGCCCCGCGGGCCCGCGCCCCCTCGACGTACCTCCGCAGGTACTCCTGGTACGTCGACCAGGGCTCGGTGTAACGGGTGGGATCGGCGGACTTCTCGTCGTTGTGCGCGAACTGGACGAGGAGGAGGTCACCGGGCCGGATCGAGGAAAGGATCACCTCGAGCCGCCCCTCGTCGGCGAAGCTCTTGGAACTCCGCCCGTTCACGGCGTGGTTGGCGACCGTGAGATGCCGGTGCAGCAGGAACGGCAGCGCCATCCCCCACCCGGTCTCGGGCGCGGCGTCGGCGTACTTCTGGGCGGCGGTGGAGTCACCGGCGATGTAGAGGGTGCGGTGACGGCGTCCGCCGGCATGAGCGGTGCCGGTCGCGGCGAACGCCAGGGGAACGGAAGCGACGGCGGCGGAAGTGACCTGTCTGCGGCTGAGTGACACGCCGGTGACCCTTTCGGCTGGGAACGGACGAACTCACCTGGTACGCGGCCCGGTTCGCTTCGGGCCGCGGCCGGCCGGGGACGGCCCGCGGCCCGAAGCGGACCGGGCCGCCCCACGGCGAGAAGGACCTGGCGTCAGCCCCGCTGCTCCTGCCACTCGGCCTGCGCCTCGTCGAGCTGCTCGGCCATCGTGTCCAGGAAGTCCTTCGCGCTCATGTCCCCGAGCAGGACCTTCTGGAAGTTCGGCTCGTTGTCGGCCTTGGAGATCGTGTTCCAGTCCGGCAGGTAGTACGGCAGCTGGACAATGGTGGTGGAACCGTCGTTCAGCGCCTCGGCAGCCAGCTTCGTGGGCTCCGCCTTGCTGATCCACTCGTCCTTGGCCGCGTCCGTGTGCGCCGGCACCTGACCGGCCGACTCGTTGAACTTCGAGTTGGACTGCGCCGACGTGGCGAACTCGATGAACTTCCAGGCGGCCTCCTTGTTCTTGGAGGTCTTGAACATGCCGACGCCGTCGACCGGGTTGGAGACCTGGACCCGCTTGCCGCCGGGCCCGGTCGGCTGCGGGATGCCCCGGAACTTCTCGGCGGTGAGCGCCTTGACGTGGTCCTGGTACGAACCGAGGTTGTGGTTCAGCATGCCGATCGTGCCGGAGTCCCACTGCGCGACCATCTTGGTGAAGTCGTTGTTCAGGTCGGCCGCGGGGGTGACCTTCTTGAACAGGCCCGCGTACTTCTCCAGGGCCTCGACGTTCTTCGGGTCGTTGACCGTGGTCTTCTTGCCGGAGGCGTCCCAGAACGAGGTGATGCCGGACTGCCCGTACATCGCGTCCAGGGCCTGGGCGATGGAGCCGGCGCCGCCGCGGATGGTGTAGCCGAACTCGTTCCTGCCCTTGTCCGTCAGCTTCTCGGCGGCCTCGTAGAACCGGTCCCAGGTGGCCGGCTCCTCCAGCCCCGCCTTCTCGAACAGGTCGGTTCGGTAGTACAGCACGCCGTTGTTCGCCGAGGTCGGGATCGAGTACAGCTTGTCGTCACCGCCGCCGGCGGCCCGCAGCGACTCGATCATGTCCTTGTTGAGCTTGCCGTTCAGCGGCGACTTGGCCAGCCGGAAGTCCAGCGTGTCGAGCGCGCCCTGGGCGGCGAAGCCCGCGAGCATCGAGGCGCTGATGCCGCCGACGTCCGGCAGGCCGCCGCCCTGGATGGCGGTGTCGACCTTGGACTGGTACTCGGTGGAGGCGATACCGACGTACTGGACGTCGATGTCCGGGTTCGCCTTCTCGAAGTCGGCGATGATCTCCTTCCAGATCTCGGTGCGGACACCGCCGTTGTTGTCCCAGAAGACGATCTTGCCCTTGCCGTCGCCCTCGGCCCCGCCCCCGCCGCCGCTGCCGTCGTCGCCGCAGGCGGTGGCGGTCAGGGCGAGCACGGCCCCCAGGGCGACGGCGGTGGAGGTCCGGCGCCTGCCGGTGCTGTCTCCGAGAATGCTGATCTTCATTGGTCGGCTCTCTTCTTCTGGATCCAACGGACTGTGAAGGTGTGGGGGGACGGTCGGGGCGTACGGCGGTGTTCAGCCGTACGCCGGGGTGCTGATCCGGAACCGCGTGAAGGTGGCGGTACCGGCGTGTCCCTGGCCGGTGGGTGCCACGGCGACCAGGCCGAGCAGGGCTCCGACCCAGCGCCAGGGGGTGGCGGCGAAGACCTGGCCGGAGGGGCGGAAGCCGTCCCCGGTGTCGCAGGAGAAGCGGCAGCGCGCCCCGGCGCCGATCTCGACCCGGAGGCGGGCCCGGCCGCCGGGAGCGGGCCTCGGGTGGTCGGCGTCGCGTTCCTGGTCGGCGACCGTCTCGGCGAACCGGTGCACCACGTGCACCGTGCCGTCCGCGCCACGCTGGAGCCCGATCCAGCGGTAGGCGTCCCCGAGGACCGCGAGCCCGGCGCGTGCCCCGGGTTCCTCGCCGTCCAGCCGTAGCTCCACCTCGACGGTGCACGGGTCGCCGGGCAGCCGCTGGGTCAGGACGTGGGGCAGTCTGCGCAGGTCGTGCGCGTCGGCGGAGCGGACACAGGTCAGCCGCAGCCCGTCGGCGGAGTGCTGGGTGGCCCAGCCCTCCTTCGGGTTGGCGGTCCACGTCCACTGGCGGCCGAACCGTCCGCCGGGGAAGTCGTCGTCGGTGGCCGGCGCGGCGGGCGGCTGCGGCGGCAGGTCCGGGCGGCGGTGTCCGGCGACGGGGGCGCCGTCGTCCCCGAGCACCGGCCAGCCTTCCGGACTCCAGCTCATCGGCTGGAGGTGCACGACACGGCCGTACGGGCCGCGCTGCTGGAAGTGCAGGAACCAGTCCTCGCCGGACGGGGTGCGCACCCAGCCGCCCTGGTGGGGGCCGTTGACGTCGGTGTCCTTCTGTTCGAGGACGACCTTCTCCTCGTACGGGCCGAAGAACGCCCGGGAGCGGAAGGCGCCCTGCCAGCCGGTCTCCACTCCCCCGGCGGGTGCGAGGATCCAGAACCAGCCGTCGTGCCGGTAGAGCTTGGGCCCTTCCAGGGTGAACCAGCCGGGGATGCGGTCGCCGTCGACGATCACCTTGCCCTCGTCGAGGAGTTCGGTGCCGTGGGGGTGCATCCGGTGGCCGGTGAGGCGGTTCTTGACGCCGGAGCGGGACTTGGCCCAGGCGTGCACGAGGTAGGCCTCGCCGGTCTCGTCGTCCCACAGGGGGCACGGGTCGATCAGGCCCTTGCCGGCCTTCACCAGCAGCGGCCGGGTCCAGGGGCCGCGGATCTCGGGGGCGTTGACCTGGAAGACGCCCTGGTCGGGGTCGCCCCAGAAGATCCAGAACCGGCCGTCGTGGTGACGCAGGGAGGGGGCCCAGACCCCGCAGTCGTGCCGGGGTGTCGTGAACTCCGCTTCGGGTTCCAGGCGTTCGAGGGCGTGGCCGACGAGGGTCCAGTTGACCAGGTCGCGGGAGTGCAGCAGGGGCAGTCCGGGGGCGCGGCCGAAGCTGGAGGCGGTCAGGTAGAAGTCGTCGCCGACTCGGATCACGTCCGGGTCGGACCAGTCGGCGTTCAGGACCGGATTGCGGTAGGTGAGGTCGGTCCGCTCGGCGGTCACGGGCTCACCGCCTTGCGGACCAGGGCGGCGGCCGCGCCGCGGTCGAGGCGGCCGTCGGCGACGACGGTGACGATCCGGCGGACCACGGTCTCGCCGGGCGGCAGCGGCAGCCGGTCGGTGTGGGCGAGGGAGGACCCGACGCCCGGGTACTCGGCGGTGCGCACGAACCAGGGGTCCCGCCGGGTCTGTTCGGTGGCCCCCGCGAAGACGAGCGTCCAGGTGGATCCGGCGAGCGCGATCCAGTCGGCCGGCCGGCCGTGCGCCTCGCCCTCCCCCTCGGCGGAGGCGGTGAAGACGTCCGGTGCCGTCTCCTCCTTGCGGGCCCGCCAGAAGAAGCCGCCGTACGCGGCTCCGGGGCGGCCGTTGGTGGCGGGGCTGCCGACGGAGAGCGGGGCGCTTGTGACGTTGGTGAGGGAGAAGGTGAAGTCCAGTGCCCAGGCGGCACCGGTGAGTTCGGTGGCGGCGACCGTGCGGCGCTCGCGCAGCAGCTCGCCCGGCGCGGCCATCCAGCGCAGCTCCTCGACGAACCCGTCGGGATCGCGCAGCTGGTAGGCGGTGTGCCGCTGGGAGCCGTGGTTGTCGAGCTCGGTCGGCCCCCGGTCGCGGACGTAGGTGCGTCCGCCCCAGAAGTTGAACCCCTCGACGTCGGGAACGGCGACACCGACGCCGAGGTGGTGGGTGTGGTCGGCGGGGCTCAGTTCGGTGACCGCCGTGCCGGCCAGGGTGGTGACGGGGTGCAGGTACGGCCGCGGGGAGAGCCGGGCCGGCAGTTCGGGCCGGGTGACGTACCGGCCGACGGGCCGGCCCGCGACGCGCAGCACCACGGAGTCGTTGCCGGTCATCGGGTGCTCACCTCTTTCGGCAGGTGGTGGGCGGGCGGGGCCCAGGGGGCGCCCAGCTCGGAGTAGAGGGACAGGGTGTCGGCGGCGGCCGCGACGAGACCGTCGACGCCGGGCACGACCCGCCGGTTCTCGCCGGGGACGCGGTGCCAGGCTCCGTCGGGCAGCGGGGCCGGGTCGGGGGCCTTGCGGATCGCCTCGACGACCTGCATGAAGGCGCCGGTCTCGTCCGGGGTGACCAGCAGGGGGGTGCCGTCGGTGAGGTGGGCGACGAGGTTCTCCAGCAGGTCGGTCCGGTCGAACCGCGTCTCCTCGGGGCCGTGGTCGGCGCGCTGGAGCAGGACGCGGTCCTGCTTGTACCAGAAGGTGATCCGGCCGGTGGTGCCGTGCACCAGGACGTACGGCTCGTCGGCCCGCTCGGCGCACAGGGTCGCGGCGACGGTGACCGAGCCGCCCCGCGTGGTGGTGATCCGTACGCAGGAGGTGTCGTCGGACTCGATGTCGTTGGCGCGCAGCAGCTCGGTCTCGATGCCGGCGACGTCCTCGGCGCGGGTGCTGCCGGCGAGCGCGAGGGCGGTGGCGACGGCGTGGGCGAGCGGGTTGGTGAGCGCGCCGTCGACGACGTCGACGCCGTTCAGCCGGCGCCGACCCGCCCAGGGCGCCCGCCGGAAGTACTCCTCGGGCCGCACCCAGGCACCGGCTCCGCCGATCCCCGTCACCCGGCCGACGGCGCCCCCGTCGACCAGGTCGCGGATCGCGGGCACGGCGTGCGAGCCCAGCGACTGGAAGCCGATCTGGCAGGCCACCTTGGCCGCGGCGACCCCGTCGGCCATCCGGCGGTACTCGGCGTACGACGGCGCCGGCGGCTTCTCCAGCAGGATGTGCACGCCCCGCTCGGCCGCCGTGAGGGCGAGGCCGGTGTGGGTCGGGATCGGGGTGCAGATCACCGCGATCCGGGCACCGGTGGACTCCAGCAGCGCGCCGAAGTCGGCTGACTGCTCGGGGAGTCCACCGCCGAACTCGTCCTCGGTGAGCGGGGTGAGCTCGCAGATCCCGGCGAGCCGCAGAAGCCCCTCCGCCTCGAGGCGGCGGATGTTCGCCACGTGCCAGCGGCCGTGGCCGCGGGCGCCGGCGAGGACGACGGGCAGCGGGGTGCCGGGCGCGGTCCGGGGGGCGGTCCGAGGTGTGGTCATCCCTTTACCGCCCCCGCGCTGAACCCGGTGATCAGCCACTTCTGGATGAAGGCGAAGACGATCACGACGGGGACGGCCGCGATGATGCCGCCCGCGGCGAGCGCGCCGAGGTCGACGCTGTCCGCGCTCATCAGGGTGTTGAGGCCGACCGGGATGGTCTGCTTCTCCTGGTTGTTGAGGAACATCAGGGCGAACAGGAAGTGGTTCCAGGAGTGGACGAAGGCGAAGGAGCCGACGGCGATCAGACCGGGCCGCAGCAGCGGCAGGACGACCACCCGGAAGGCCTTGAACCGGTTGCAGCCGTCGACCCAGGCGGCCTCCTCCAGGGAGTACGGCACGTTCTTGATGAAGTTGCTGATCAGGATGATCGACAGGGGGAGCTGGAAGACGGTCTCGGCGATGATGACGCTGCCGAGCGAGTTGATCATCTGCAGTTCGGCGAAGATCTCGAACAGCGGGACGAGGAGCAGCGCGCCGGGCACGAACTGGGAGCACAGAAGGGCGAGCATGAAGCCCCGCTTGATCCTGAAGTCGAACCGGGCGAGGGCGTAGCCGCCGGCCAGGGCGACCAGCGTCGTCATGATCAGGGTGGCGACGCCGACCAGCACGCTGTTGTAGAAGAAGGTGCCGAAGCTGCGGTCCGTCCAGACCTTCTCGAAGTGGACGAAGGTCATCGGCCAGGGCACCAGCGAGGTGGAGCCGGCCGGGCGGAGCGCGAAGAGCAGGATCCAGTAGAAGGGGATGAGGGTGAAGACGAGGTAGATGCCCAGCGGCAGGTATATCTGCCAGCGGGGGGCCTCGTCCCAGGCCCGGCGCCTCTTGTTCGGCCGCGGCGGCTCGGGGGCGGTGCGCGCGGGGGCGGGGGCGGCCACGGTGGCCTCCTTGGTGATCACTTCTCGCCTCCGAACTTGCTCAGCCGCAGGTAGACCATCGAGCAGAAGAGCAGGATGAGGAACGCGACCGTGGTCAGGGCCGACGCGTAGCCGAAGTTGTGGGCGTCCACCGAGGTGTTGGCGATGTACAGCGGCAGTGTCGTGGTCTCGCCCGCGGGTCCGCCGCCGGTCAGCGTGTAGAGCAGGTCGACGTTGTTGAACTCCCACACCGCGCGCAGCAGCGTGGACAGGATGATGGCGTCCTTCAGGTGCGGCAGCGTGATGTGCCAGAACTGCTTGACGCGGCTGGCCCCGTCGACCTCGGCGGCCTCGTAGAGGTCCTTCGAGACGGACTGGAGGTCGGCGAGGATGAGGATCGCGAAGAAGGGGACACCGCGCCACAGGTCGGCGACGACCACCGCCGGGAAGACGGTGGAGGTGTCCGACAGCCAGCTCACGCCGTAGTCGCCGATGCCCATGTCCGCGAGGTAACGGGTGATGCCCGTCTGGGAGTTGTAGAGCAGCACCCAGATCGCGGAGGTCAGCACGCCGGAGACGGCCCACGGCGAGAAGACCATGGCGCGGCCCAGGGCGCGGCCGACGAAGGTCTGGTTGACGATGAGGGCGAGGGCCAGGCCGAACAGCAGTTGCAGTCCGACCTCGACGAAGACCCACTTGGCGCTGAAGACGAGGGTGTCCCAGAACAGCGGGTCATCGGTGAAGATGCGGGTGAAGTTGTCGAAGCCCGCGTAGCCGTTCCGCCAGGGCTTGGTGGGGTTGTAGTTCTGCAGGCTGTAGTAGAAGACGCTGATGACCGGGTAGGCGATGAAACCCAGCATGAGCAGGGCGGCCGGCGCGATCAGCAGGTACGGGAGCCTGCGGGGCGTGGCGGAGGCACGGCGCCGCCGGGGTGGCCTGGGCGGTTTCGCCACGGCTGCGGCATGGGCCATGACTGTTCTCCGTTTCTCGGTACGTCGTACGGTGTGGCGCGTGTGCGGGGGAAGCGCTTTCTTCGTAGGTGTGCGGGGGCCTGGACCCGCGGCCGGTCAGCCGGCGTACGGGTCCTGGACCGTGCCCGGGCGGGCGAGGAACTCGAAGTCGCAGCCGGTGTCGGCCTGCGTGATCTGCTCGTTGTAGAGCGCGCCGTAGCCGCGTTCGTAGCGCACGGGCGGCGGCGTCCACCGCTCCCGGCGGCGCTGAAGCTCCTCGTCGTCGACGTCGAGCTGGAGGACGCGCTTCTCGACGTCGAGGGTGATCGAGTCCCCGGTGCGCACCAGGGCGAGCGGTCCGCCGACGTACGACTCGGGGGCGACATGCAGGACGCACGTGCCGTAACTCGTCCCGCTCATCCGGGCGTCGGAGATCCGCACCATGTCCCGCACGCCCTGCTTGAGCAGGTGGTCGGGCAGGGGCAGCATCCCGTACTCGGGCATGCCCGGGCCGCCCTTGGGGCCGGCGTTGCGCAGGACCAGCACGCTGTCGGCGGTGATGTTCAGCGCCGGGTCGTTGATGGTCCGCTGCATCTGCCGGTAGTCGTCGAAGACGACGGCGGTGCCGGTGTGCTTCAGCAGGTGCGGTTCGGCGGCGATGTGCTTGATGACGGCACCGTCCGGGCAGAGGTTGCCGCGCAGTACGGCGACCCCGCCCTCGTCCGCGACCGGGTTGTCGCGGGGCCGGATGACGTCGTCGTCGTGCACCCGCGCGCCGGCGATCTGCTCGCGCAGGGTGTCGTGACAGACGGTGGGACGGTCCAGGTGGAGCAGGTCCGGGATCCGGGAGAGGAACCCGGGCAGTCCGCCCGCGAAGTGGAAGTCCTCCATCAGGTACGTCTGTCCGCCGGGCCGCACGTTGGCCAGCACCGGGACGGTGCGGGCGATGCGGTCGAAGTCGTCGAGGGTGAGCCTGACGCCCGCGCGTCCTGCCATGGCGATCAGGTGGATGACGGCGTTGGTGGAGCCGCCGAGTCCGAGGACGGTCGTGACCGCGTCCTCGAACGCCTCCGCGGTGAGGATGTCGCTCAGCTTCCGGTCCTTGTGGACCAGGTCGACGATGGTCAGGCCCGCCTTCGCGGCCATCCGGTCGTGCCCGGAGTCGACGGCCGGGATGCTGGACGCGCCCGGGACCGTGACGCCGAGGGCCTCGGCGGCGGCGGTCAGCGTGGACGCCGTACCCATGGTCATGCAGTGGCCGGGCGAGCGGGCCAGGCCGCTCTCCAGCTCCTGCATCTCGCAGTCGCCGATGACACCGGCGCGCTTGTCGTCCCAGTACTTCCACATGTCGGTACCGGAACCGAGGACCTCGTTGCGCCAGTGCCCGGGCAGCATGGGCCCGGCCGGCACGAACACGGTGGGCAGGTCGGCGCTGGCGGCGCCCATCAGCAGGGCGGGCGTGGACTTGTCGCAGCCGCCCATCAGCACGGCCCCGTCGACCGGGTACGACCGCAGCAGCTCCTCGGTCTCCATGGCGAGGAGGTTGCGGTAGAGCATGGGGGTCGGCTTCTGGAAGGTCTCGCTGAGGGTGGAGACCGGGAACTCGAGGGGGAAGCCGCCCGCCTGCCACACCCCCCGCTTGACGGCCTGCGCGCGGTCGCGCAGGTGGACGTGGCAGGGGTTGATGTCGGACCAGGTGTTGAGGATCGCGATGACGGGCTTGCCCAGGTGCTCCTCGGGCAGGTAGCCGAGCTGGCGGGTGCGGGCGCGGTGACTGAAGGAGCGCAGGCCGTCGGTGCCGTACCACTGGTGGCTGCGGAGCTGCTCGGGGGACTTCCTGGCGCTCATATCGACCACCCCGCGGCGATGGCGGCGACCTCGGCGCGCTCGCTCTCCGGCAGCGGCCTGCTCGGCGGGCGGACCTCGCGGCGGCACAGGCCGAGGGAGGCGAGGGCCTCCTTGACGACGGTGACGTTGTTGGCGGAACCGTTGGCGGCGCGCAGCTCCTCGAAGCGGCGGATCTGCTCCCACACCTTCATGGCGGTCGGGTAGTCGCCGGAGCGCAGCGCCTCGAGCATGTTCAGCGAGACGGACGGGGCGACGTTGACCAGGCCCGAGGTGAAGCCGGTGGCGCCGGCCGAGAAGTAGGAGGGGGCGTACGGCTCGGCCAGCCCCGCCACCCACACGAACCGCTCCAGGCCCGCGTCGCGGGCGAAGGCGGCGAACTTCGCCGCGTCCGGCACGGCGTACTTCACGCCGATCACGTTGGGGCAGGCGTCGGCGAGTTCGGCGAGCCGGGCGCCGGTGAGCTGGGCGTTGCGGAGGTAGGGGACGACGCCGAGCTCGGGCACGGCCTCGGCGATCGCGCGGTGGTAGTCGACCCAGCCGCTCTGCGAGACGTAGGGGTGGACGGGCTGGTGCACCATCACCATCCGCGCGCCGAGTTCCCGGGCGTGCCGCGCGGAGGCGACGGCGGTGGGCACGTCGTGGCCCACCCCGACCAGGATCACCGAGCGGTCGCCGGCCTCCTCGACGGTCAGCTCGGTGACCAGCCGGCGCTCGTCGGGGGTCAGGGCGTAGAACTCGCCGGTGTTGCCGTTGGGGGTGAGGGTCGTGATGCCACCGTCGAGGAGACGACGCAGCAGGGCCCGGTAGGTGTCCGGGTCGACGGAGCCGTCCTCGGCGAACGGGGTCACCGGGATCGCCACCACGCCGGCCAGGGCCGCCCGCTGGGTCTCGAACGTCGTTGTCATGCCTGACCGTCCTCTTTCTGGGCTTCCGGGGCCGCCTCGAAGTCCGCTTCGACCTCGGGGAAGGCTCGTCGCACGAACGACGCGATGTGCGAGTGCAGTGCGCGCGCCGCGCCGTCCGCGTCCCCGTCGAGCGCGAGCCGCAGGATCTCGCGGTGCTCGCTCGCCTCCCGTTCCCAGGAGGGGTCGGCGGCCCAGGCGACGGCCGAGACGAGGGCGGCCTGGTCGCGGACCTCGTCGAGCATCCGGCCGAGCAGCGGGTTGCCGCAGGGCACGTAGAGGGCGCGGTGGAACGCGCGGTTGGCGAGCGACCGTTCGGCCGTGTCACCGGCCTCGTCGGCGCGGGTCAGCGCGTCGCGTGCGGCGTCCAGGGAGGCGCCGCGGCGCACGGCGCGCCTGAGTGCCTCGGGTTCCAGGAGCAGCCGCACGTCGTAGACCTCGCGCGCCATGTCCGCGTCGACCATGCGCACCGTGACGCCCTTGTACTGGCTCATCACGACCAGACCGGTGCCGGCCAGGGTCTTGAGCGCCTCGCGCACCGGGGTCTTGGACACCCCGAACTGTGCGGCGAGGTCGGTCTCGACCAGGGCCTGGCCCGGTGTGAACCGGCCGGTGAGGATGCGGCGTTTGATCTCCTCCAGCACGTACTGCGTGCGGGAGGGGATCGGCGTGGGCACAGAGGTCATGCGCGCCTCTCGGATGTCGCGTCGGATCTCGCGTATCGGATCTCGCGTATCGCGTCTCATATATGACGTACGAAGTACGACGCCGATGACCGTAGGAGTGGCCCAGAGTTTCGTCAATGCTTCTGACACAGAAAGTTTCCGTTGCCTCACACGGTGTACGTGCGGCCCTTCCGGGCGGTGGCGGTGGGCCCGCCGAAGGCGGAGGCGGTCCGGACGGTCGCGGCCTCGGGGGGTGAGTGGGGGGCCGACGCGGGTGACGAGGAGTGCGCGCACGGCCGCCCGCCGGGCGGTGTCGCCGGCATCCTCGGGCGTCAGGTGAAACTGTTCGCTTTCGCGATGCTCGTCGATGCCCGCCTCGCAGAGGAAGAGGCCGACGGCGCGGGCGATTCCGGTGAGCGTGTCGCACGGTCGGTGTGCGGGTGGGAGATCCATGCGGCGCTCAGCCGGGTCGGGGCCGTGTGCCGCCGCAACTCGGCGAACGTCCCGGACCCGGCATCGGCCCACACCTCGGCGCCCCGCCGCGCGGGAGGTACCCGGAGCCGGGGCGGTCCGGGCCGGGGTGCGGGGAGGCGGTGCCGAGGACGGTGCGGGTGGGAGTCACGCGGGGAGAGGACGAGGCGCTCCCCGGCCCTCGCGCGTGCTTTACGCCGGCCGCGTCCAGCCCGGGTCCCGGCCGCTCAGCCCGATCGTCCGGTCCAGGAGCGGGGCGTCGGGCGGGACGGCGACGACGGGGCCGAAGATGCCGTCGCCCCTGTCGGAGTCCGCGGCGGCGGCCAGGAGGAAGTCGTACGACGCCCGCAGCGGGGCGGGGTCGGGCGCGTAGACCTGGCCGGTCGCGCGGGCCAGGTCCCAGCCGTGGATCACCAGTTCGTCGGTGACGACGGCACCGGCGACCGCGCCCGGCAGGTCGACACCGCCCGCGCGGGTCATGCCGGTCCAGGACGCCGGGTCCCGCCAGACCCCGGCGAGTTCGTCGAGCACCTTGGGCAGCTCCTCGCGCCAGCCGGGCCCGATGTCCGGCAGGGCGGCCTCCGGGCTGGTGTCGGTGGTGGCACCCAGCTCCTTGCGGCCCGCGTCCCGGAAGGCGACGGCCAGCCCGAGGAGGTGGCCCAGCATGTTCCGTACCGCGTACCGCGGACAGGGGGTCCCGTCCGCCAGCTGCTCGTCGGTGACGCTCTCGGCGAGGCGGGCCACGATCCGGGTCTGCGGTCCGAGGTCGAGCGTGGTGTCGGTCATCGGGCTGCTCCTCCTGAGGGTCTTCCTGGGTGGTAGACCGATCCCGGCGGCGGAACCCATCGCCCGGCCGCCCCGCTTCTAAGGCACCTGCCCGATCCCCGGGGGCCGTCCTTAGCCCCACGATGGCCAGGCATGACGACGACATGGACGACGGCCCGCGTGGTGCGGGACCGCAACGCCGGGCTCTACCTCATCGGCGTGGTGATCTCCGGGTTCGGCACCTCCGCGCTGTGGCTGGCCTCGGGGGTGTGGGTCAAGGACCTCACCGGCTCGGACGGTCTCGCGGCCGCGTGCCTGCTGGCGATGTGGGCACCCACCCTGGCCGGCCCGCTGCTGGGCACCCTGGCCGACCGGTTCCGCCGCCGGCCGCTGCTGATCGCCGCGAGCCTGCTCATGGCGGTGCTGTTGCTCACCCTCTGCGCCGTCGACTCGCCGCGCGGGCTGTGGCTGCTGTACGCGGTGCTGTTCGTGTACGGCGCTGCGGGCGTCGTCCATGACGCGGCCGAGTCGGCGCTGATCGCCACCGCCGTGGACCGCTCCCTGCTCGGCGACTTCAACGGGCTGCGGATGACCGCCGACGAGGGCATGAAGCTGCTGGCCCCGCTGGCGGGCGCGGGCCTGTACGCGGCGTACGGCGGGGCGGGCGTCGCCGTACTGGACTCGGTCACCTTCCTGCTCGCCGCGGTCGTGTACGCGTCGCTGCGGGTACGGGAGGACCGGCCGGTGCCCGTGACCGGCACTGCCCGCGGGCGAACGGCCGAGGGCGTCCGCCACCTGTGGGCGCATCCGGTACTGCGTCCCCTGGTGCCGGCGGGCGGCACGACGATGCTGTGCGCGGGCCTGAGCGGGGCGCTGGTCTACGCCGTGGTCGACGCCCTCGGTCACTCCCCCGCGTACGCCGGTGTGCTGTACGCCGTCCAGGGCGCGGGGTCGGTGCTCGTCGGCCTGCTCTCCGGTCCCGCCCTGCGGCGCCTCGGCGAACGGCGCTTCGCGGCGTACGGCATCGCCCTGCTCGCCGTGGCGGTGGCGCTGCGCGCGGTGCCTGACGACCCGCTGGCGTGGGTGTGCAGCGCGGCGATCGGCGCGGGCCTGCCCGCCGTACTGATCGCCACCCTGACCGCCGTACAGCGCGAGACCCCGCCACCGCTGCTGGGCCGGGTCACCGCCACCGCCAACACCCTGGTGTTCACCCCGAACGTCCTCGGCCTGGCGGCGGGCGCGGCCCTGGTCGAACTCGTCGACCACCGGCTGCTGCTGGCCGTGCTCGGGGGTGTCCTGACGGTGACGTCGGCGATGCTGTTTCACAGGCCGGCGAGCGCCGACCGCACCGCCTCCAGGTCCCCGTCCGACGCCAGCCCCGCGTGATACAGCCGCAGTTCCGTCGCGCCCAGCCGGCGGGCCTCCGTCGCGTCCGCCGCCAGCGTGCCGGGGTTGCCGCCCATGCCGGAGACCACGGTGAAGTTGGCGGCGAGGACGGTGTCCGCGCGGGCCTCCCCCGCGAACGGGGCCAGCAGGCCGGCGCCTCCCGTGCAGGGCACGACCACTCCGTCGGCGACGGAGAGGATGTGGGCCGGGTCGACGCCGGCGTTGGCGCCGCAGTGGTAGGAGACCGGGTCCGCGTGCAGGAGGACCTGGAAGCCCTCGGGAGCCGCCTCCCGTACGGCCCGGACCGCGGCCTCCTGGAGCGTGCGGGCCGTCGCGTCGCGCCACGTGCGCGTGGCGTTCGCCGGTGTCTCGCCGAGGAGCTTCTCGACGCCCGCCCAGCCCCCGTCGGAGGGCGCCCCCCGCCACACCGGTTCCAGCACGGCGCGTACGGCGGTGGCGAGCTCGTCGGCGTCCAGGCCGTGCGCCCCGTATCCCTCGCGGCAGGACGGGCAGAAGCACAGGGACATCAGATACTGCCCGGCGTCCCCGAGGCCGACCCCGGCGGTCTTGTCGTGGGCGTGCAGATGGGCCAGTCCGTACCAGCCGAGGGACTCCAGCTCGGTGCCGCGCGCTCCGGGGCGTACCGCCGCCTCGGCGGCGAGGTCGGTCAGGTACGCGCGGGTGGCGGGCTGGGCGACGCACGGCGCCCAGGGGTAGCGGTCGCCGTAGGCGTTGACCACCGAGGTGTCCGGATGCTCCGCGCCGAGGCGGGAGTTGTGCGCGAGCACCACCCAGGTGTGCACCTCGAGGCCCGCGTCCGTGAGGGCGGCGGCGGCCTCGCCGAAGGCGTCCCCGGGCGCCCAGTCGCCGGCCGGGTACGGGCGCGGGGTGCGGCCGGACCAGTGGTCCCCGGCCGGGTACAGCACGGCCGCGTGCTCGGCGGTGACGACGCGGTGGCGCGGGTGGCGCGGGGTCAGCGCGCGGGTGGAGTGGTAGGCGGAGGCGAGCGTCACCTGCGCCGTGCCGAGCGCGGCGATCCGCGCGGGTGCCTCCGGGTCCCCGTTGACGTCCCAGGGGTAGACGAACGCCGACGTCTTCACCGGCTCTCCTCCAGCAGTGCGTGTCCCCGCTCGATCAGCCGGGCGAGCTGTTTGACATGGTCCCCGGCCGGTTCGTGCAGCGGCGGCCGGACCTCGCCCACGTCGAGGCCGCGCAGGCGTACGCCGGCCTTGACCAGGGAGACGGCGTAGCCTGCGCCCTGGGCGCGCAGTTCGACGAACGGCCGGTAGAAGCCGTCGATCAGGCGGTGCGCGGTGTCCGTGTCGCCGGTGCGGAAGGCGGTGTGGCAGGCGAGGGCGATCTCGGGCGCGAAGCAGAACACCGCGGACGAGTAGAGGGTGACGCCGATGCCGCCGTAGGCGGGCTGGGTCAGTTCGGCGGTCGGCAGCCCGTTGAAGTACAGGAAGTCGGCGGGGCCCTCGGCGCGTACGGCGCTGACGATCCGCTGCATCAGGTCGAGGTCGCCGAGGCCGTCCTTGAAGCCGACGATCCCCTCGGTACGGGCCAGTTCGACGACGCCCTCGGGGGTGAAGACGGCGTTGTCGCGCTGGTAGACGATGACCGGCAGGGAGGTGGCCGCGGCCAGTTGCCGGTAGTGCCGCAGCAGTCCCTCCTGCGCGGCCCTGACCAGGTAGGGCGGCATGGCGAGCAGGCCGTCGGCCCCGGCGCGTTCGGCGAGGCGGGCGTAGCGGACCGCGAGCGCGGTGCCGTACCCGGCGCCCGCGACGACCGGGACGCGTCCGTCGGCGGCCTCCACGGCGGCCGTGACGCACAGTTCGAACTCCTCCGGCGTCAGCGCGTGGAACTCACCGGTGCCGCAGCAGGCGAACACGGCGGCGGCCCCGGCCTCCACCCCGCGCCGCACATGGAGGCGGTAGGTGTGGAGATCGACGGAGCCGTCGGGTCCGTAGGCGGTGACCGGGAAGAACAGCGGCCCGCTGGGAACACCGAGTCGGGCGGCGAGAGGGGCTGACGTCACAAGCTCTCCCTGGTCCACATTTCTGATTCACGTCCCCATATTTGAACATGTTCACGCTAAGACGCCCCGGAGGTCCCGGTCAAGCACCGCCCCCCGCCACACACCAGCGAATTCTTTCGTTCCACAGGAAGTCGCGGAATACTTGACGCGCCACGCCCCACCTTCTTAGCGTGTCCAAGAATATGAACATCGTGCACCCATGTGCAGGGGTGACACGGTCGGCGAGGCAAGGAGACCCGAGGATGCCCGCTCCCCGCACCGTTCTGCTCACCGGCGCCGCCGGCGGCCTCGGCACGCTGATGCGGGGCCTGCTCCCGGACCTCGGCCACGAACTGCGCCTGCTCGACCTGCGCCCGATCGACGGCGAACCGGACGCGATCGTCGCGGACCTCGCCGACCGGGACGCCGTGCGCGAGGCGGTCCGCGGCGTCGACGCGATCATCCACCTCGCCGGCATCTCCCTGGAAGCCCCGTTCGAGAAGATCCTGAAGGCCAACATCGAGGGCACGTACCACCTGTACGAGGCCGCCCGCGAGGAGGGCGTCAAGCGCGTCGTCTTCGCCTCCTCCAACCACGCCGTCGGCTACACCCCGCGCCCGCGGGGCGACGACCCCCTCATCCCGGTCGACACCCCGCGCCGTCCCGACACCTTCTACGGCCTGTCCAAGTGCTTCGGCGAGGACCTCGCCCAGCTCTACTGGGACAAGCACGGCATCGAGACCGTCTCCGTGCGCATCGGCTCCTGCTTCCCCGAACCGACCAGCGTGCGCATGCTCTCGGTGTGGATGAGCCCCGCCGACGGCGCCCGCCTCTTCCACGCCGCCCTGACCGCCGAGGACGTCGGCCACACAGTCGTCCACGGCTCCTCCGCCAACACCCGCCTGTGGTGGGACCTCACCTCCGCGCGGGCGCTCGGCTACGACCCCCAGGACGACTCCGAGCCGTACGCCGAGAAGCTGATCGCCGAACAGGGCGAGCTGGACCCGGACAACCCGGCGCACGCCCGCCTGGGCGGCCACTTCGTCACCGACCCGCCCATCTGGCCGTACTGACGGCGGAACTCCGGCGGAACTCCGGCGGAAAATCGACGCATCCGACGGCGGGCGGGCACCGAACGGGCCCGCCCGCCGCCGCATTCGGGCATCCGCGCCGCCCGCTCCCACCCGCTCCCCCGTGCCCTCCCAGGTCCGGGCCGGACACGGGGCGAGCCGAACGGGCACAACCGGGCAGCAACGGACTCGCGACAGGCCTGGTCAGCTCCGAAAGCCCGCTGTAGAACTTCCTGCATGGGTCCCACCGGGCCCGAACGGGCAGCGAGACCAGGAAGCGGGAGTCCGGCCATGAGCAACAGGACGGCCGAAGAGCGCCAGCGGGAGATCGTACGGGTGGCGCGCACCACCGGCTCGGTCGACGTCAGCGCGCTCGCCGCCGACCTGGGCGTGGCCAAGGAGACCGTACGACGGGACCTGCGCGCCCTGGAGGACCACGGTCTGGTGCGCCGCACCCACGGCGGCGCCTATCCCGTGGAGAGCGCCGGCTTCGAGACGACGCTCGCCTTCCGCGCCACCAGCCACGTCCCCGAGAAGCGCCGGGTCGCGGCCGCCGCGGCCGAGCTGATCGGGGACGCCGAGACGGTCTTCGTCGACGAGGGCTTCACCCCCCAGCTCATCGCCGAGGCCCTGCCCATCGACCGGCCGCTCACCGTGGTCACCGCCTCCCTTCCGGTCGCGGGCGCGCTCGCGGAGACCGGCACCACGTCCGTCCTGCTGCTCGGCGGCCGGGTCCGCTCCGGAACCCTCGCCACCGTCGACCACTGGACGACGAGGATGCTCTCCGGTTTCGTCATCGACCTGGCGTTCATCGGCGCCAACGGGATCTCCCGCGAACACGGACTGACCACGCCCGACCCGGCGGTCAGCGAGGTCAAGGCACAGGCGGTCCGGGCCTCCCGCCGGGTGGTGTTCGCCGGTGTCCACACCAAGTTCGGGGCGGTCAGCTTCTGCCGGTTCGCCGAGGTCGGCGCGCTGGAGGCGATCGTCACGAGCACCCTGCTCCCGGCGTCCGAGGCCCATCGCTACTCCCTGCTGGGGCCGCAGGTCATCCGGGTCTGAACCAGATCAGCACACCGTTCCACCTCCCCCTCGGGCCGACCCGCACCGGGTCGCGCCCGTTACCTCCCTCTATGTCCAGGAGCGATCCATGCGAACCCAGAGCCGACGGAGGCCGCCGCGAGCCACACTCGCCGCGGTCGCCGCAGGGACGCTGCTCGCCCCGCTGCTCTCCGGCTGCTGGGTCGGAGCGGGCGGGGCCGGATCCGGCGGTGACTCCATCAACGTCCTGATGGTCAACAACCCGCAGATGGTCGAGTTGCAGAAGCTGACCGCGGACCACTTCACCGAGGAAACCGGCATCAAGGTCAACTTCACCGTGCTGCCGGAGAACGACGTCCGCGACAAGATCAGCCAGGACTTCGCCAACCAGGCCGGCCAGTACGACGTGGCCACCCTCTCCAACTACGAGATCCCCATCTACGCCCGCAACGGCTGGCTCCACGAGATGGACTCCTACGTCGGCGAGGACGCCTCCTACGACGAGCAGGACGTCCTCAAGCCGATGCGCCAGTCCCTCACCGGCGACGACGGCAAGCTCTACGGCCAGCCCTTCTACGGCGAGTCGTCCTTCCTGATGTACCGCAAGGACGTCTTCGAGAAGGAGGGCCTGACCATGCCCGCCGAACCCACCTGGCGGCAGGTGGCCGACCTCGCCGCCGAACTCGACGGCGCCGAACCGGGCATGAAGGGCATCTGCCTGCGCGGACTGCCCGGCTGGGGCGAGGTCATGGCCCCGCTGACCACCGTGGTCAACACCTTCGGCGGCACCTGGTTCGACAAGGACTGGAAGGCCCGGCTCGACTCCCCCGAGTGGAAGGAGGCCGTGGAGTTCTACGTCGGCCTGGTCCGCGAGCACGGCGAGTCCGGCGCCCCCCAGGCCGGCTTCGCCGAGTGCCTGAACAACATGACCCAGGGCAAGGTCGCCATGTGGTACGACGCCACCTCCGCGGCCGGCTCCCTGGAGGCCGCCGACTCCCCCGTCAAGGGCAAGGTCGGTTACGCCCCCGCGCCCGTCGAGAAGACCGAGTCCTCCGGCTGGCTCTACACCTGGGCCTGGGGCATCCAGCACGCCTCCCGCAACCCCGACAACGCCTGGAAGTTCGTCTCCTGGGCCTCCAGCAAGGAGTACGAGCAGCTCGTCGGCGACGAGATCGGCTGGTCGAACATCCCGGCCGGAAAGCGCGCCTCCACCTACGCCAACCCCGACTACCGCGCGGAGGCCGCCGCCTTCCAGGAGATGACCAAGGAGGCCATCGAGCAGGCCCGGCCCGACGACCCCGGCGTACAGCCCCGTCCGGCGCCCGGCATCCAGTTCGTCGGCATCCCCGAGTTCACCGATCTCGGCACCAAGGTCTCCCAGGAGATCAGCGCGGCCATCGCCGGACGCCAGTCCGTCGAGTCGGCCCTGAAGAAGTCCCAGCAGCTCGCAGAAGAGATCGCCGAGGAGTACGAGGGACGATGACCGCCACGACAACGGCCCCCGTGGCCGCACCGGAGACACGCTCCGCCCTCCGCCCGCCCTCCGCCCGGCTGCGCGCCTGGGCCACCCGGGCCCCCCTGCTGCCCGCCCTGATCTTCATGATCGCGGTGACCCAGCTCCCCTTCGTGGCGACGCTGGTGATCTCCTTCTTCGACTGGAACTCCCTCTATCCCGACGCCCGTCACTTCGCCGGCTTCGAGAACTACCAGGAGGTCCTCACCGACGCGGCCCTGCGCAAGTCGGTCTGGACGACGATCCTGCTGACCGTCGCGGTCGTCCTCGCCAGCCTGGTCCTCGGACTGCTGCTCGCCCTGCTGCTGGACCGGAGGTTCCGCGGCCGGGGCATCGTCCGCACCCTGCTCATCGCCCCGTTCCTGGTGGTCCCGGTGGCGGCCGCGCTGCTGTGGAAACACGTCCTCTACAACCCCGAGTACGGACTCCTCAACGGCCTGCTGCACTACGTCGGCGGCCCCCAGCCCGACTGGATCTCGGGCACCCCGCTGCTCGCCGTCGAGGCCTCACTGGTGTGGCAGTGGACCCCGTTCATGATGCTGATCCTGCTCGCCGGACTGCAGAGCCGGGACCAGCAGCAGATCGAGGCCGCCCGCGTCGACGGCGCGAGCGACTGGCAGATCTTCGTCCACCTCACCCTGCCCCACCTGCGCCGCTACCTCGAACTGGGCGCCCTGCTCGGCTCGATCTACATCGTGCAGAACTTCGACGCGGTCTTCACCATCACGTCCGGCGGCCTGGGCACCGCCAACCTGCCCTACACCGTCTACCAGACCTTCTACCAGGCCCACGAGAACGGCCTCGCCTCGGCCGCCGGCGTCCTGGTCGTCATCGGCTCCATCATCATCGCGACCTTCGCCCTGCGCGTGGTCTCGTCCCTGTTCCGCGAGGAGGTGTCCCGCGCATGAGCAGCACCACCGTACGCACCGGCGGCCGGTTCCGCGGCGGAGCGGGTCTCGGCCTGGTCGCCTGGCTGGCCGGCATCGTGTTCTTCCTGCCCATCGCCTGGATGGCGCTGACGTCCTTCCACTCCGAGACGGACGCGGCCACCAACCCGCCGTCCTTCACCGCCGCCCTCACCCTCGACGGCTACCGCGAGTTCTTCGGCGCGGACGGCGGCGCCAGCCCCTGGCCGGCGCTGATCAACTCGGCGGTGGCGTCGATCGTGTCGACCCTGTTCGTCCTGGTCCTGGCGCTGCCCGCCGCGTACGCCCTGTCCATCCGCCCGGTGAAGAAGTGGACGGACGTCCTCTTCTTCTTCCTCTCCACCAAGATGCTGCCCGTCGTGGCCGGCCTGCTGCCGATCTACCTGTTCGCCAAGAACACGGACATGCTGGACAACATCTGGCTGCTGGTCATCCTCTACACCTCCATGAACCTGCCGATCGCGGTGTGGATGATGCAGTCCTTCCTCGCCGAGGTCCCGGTCGCGATCATCGAGGCCGCGCGGGTGGACGGCGCGAAGCTGCCGACGATCCTGACCCGGGTGGTCGCGCCCATCGCGCTCCCCGGCATCGCCGCGACCTCCCTCATCTGCTTCATCTTCAGCTGGAACGAACTGCTCTTCGCCCGGGTCCTGACGGGCGTGGTCGCCGAGACCGCCCCCGTCTTCCTGACCGGCTTCATCACCAGCCAGGGCCTGTTCCTGGCCAAGGTGTGCGCCGCGTCGCTCGTCATCTCCCTGCCGGTGCTCGCCGCGGGGTTCGCCGCCCAGGACAAACTCGTCCAGGGCCTGTCGTTGGGAGCCGTGAAATGAAGGCCGCCGTCATCGAGTCCGTGGGCAAGGCCGTCGTCGCCGAGGTCCCGGACCCGACGCCAGGGCCGCGCGACGTCGTCGTCGAGGTCGCCGCGTGCGGGCTGTGCGGCACGGACCTGCACATCCTCCAGGGCGAGTTCGCGCCGAAGCTGCCGATCGTGCCGGGGCACGAGTTCGCCGGCGAGGTGGTCGGGATCGGCTCCCAGGTCACCGAGGTGTCGCTCGGCGACCGGGTCGCGGTCGACCCCTCCCTGTACTGCCACGAGTGCCGCTACTGCCGCGTCGGCCACAACAACATGTGCGAGCGGTGGGCGGCGATCGGCGTCACCACGGCGGGCGGCGCGGCCCAGTACGCGGTGGCGCCGGTGGCGAACTGCGTGAAGCTCCCCGAGCACGTCCGCACGCAGGACGCGGCGCTGATCGAGCCGCTGTCGTGCGCGGTGCGCGGCTACGACGTGCTCCAGTCGCGTCTCGGCGCCCACGTCCTGATCTACGGGTCCGGGACCATGGGCCTGATGATGCTGGAACTGGCGAAGCGGACCGGCGCGGCGAGCGTGGACGTGGTGGACCTGAACCCGGCGCGGCTGGAGACGGCGCGACAGCTGGGGGTCTCCGCGGCGGCGGCGTCGCCGGACGAACTGGACCGGCCCCAGGGCTGGGACCTCGTCATCGACGCGACGGGCAACGCGGCGGCGATCCAGGACGGCCTGGACCGGGTGGCCAAGGCCGGTACGTTCCTCCAGTTCGGGGTGGCCGACTACGCGACGCGGGTGACGATCGATCCGTACCGGATCTACAACCAGGAGATCACGATCACGGGGTCCATGGCCGTGCTGCACAGCTACGAGCGGGCGGCGGAGCTCTTCGCCGGGGGCGTCCTGGACCCGGACGTCTTCATCAGCGACCGTCTGCCGCTCGACCAGTACCCGCAGGCGCTGGAGCAGTTCGCGGCAGGGGTGGGCCGGAAGATCGTGGTGGTGCCGTAGGGGTTTTCGCCCCCGCCGCCCTTACCCGTCCCGTCCCGGGGGCTCCGTCCCCGGACCCCCGCTCCTCGAACGCCGGAGGGGCTCATGCCGGCCTCTCCGGCGTTCGAGGGGCTCCGCCCCGGGTCCGGGGGCGGGAAGAGGCGGCGGGGCGAGAAGGCCCACTGGTCCGATCGGGCCGAGGTAAGGGAACGGCAAAACGCCCCCGCTCGTTCACCCGGCATGACCGCAATGACCCCCGGCTCGAACATCCCTCTCCCCACCGCCCGAGTGACGGTGGACGTCTCCGCGCCCGTGCGCCTCGACGTATCGGGCCTGCTGCTCACCGCCGACGGCAAGGTGCGCTCCGACGACGACTTCATCTTCTACAACCAGCCCGCCGGCCCGGGCGTGACCTACCGGTCCGGCGGCGGCACCGCCCCCGACGCCATCACGGTCGACACCACGGCCGTACCCCCCGGCATCGAGAAGATCGTCGTCACCGCCAGCCCCGACGCCGCCGGCCAGACCTTCCAGGGCATCGAGCCCACCGCCACCCTCCGCAACGCGGACGACAACGCGGTCCTGGCCACCTTCACACCCCCGGCCCTCGGCGCCGAGACGGCCCTGGTGGTCGTCGAGATCTACCTGCGCAACGGCGCCTGGAAGGCCCGCGCCGTCGGCCAGGGCTACGCCAACGGCCTGGCCGGCATCGCCACCGACTTCGGCGTCACGGTCGAGGAACCGGCCGCCGCCCCGCCCCAGCCGGCGGCCACCCCGCAGGCGCCTCCTATGCCGACCGCCGCACCCGCCGCGCCCGCCGCTCCCCCGGCCCCGCCCGCCCCCGCCCCCGGCACCGGGAAGATCAACCTGGACAAGGGCAGGGTCAGCCTCCAGAAGAACCAGACGGTCTCCCTGATCAAGGGCGGCCAGCCGCTGCTGTCCCAGGTCAAGATGGGTCTCGGCTGGGAGCCGGCCTACCGCGGCAAGGACATCGACCTCGACGCCTCGGTCATCGCCTACGGCCCGCAGCGCAACCACATCGACAGCTGCTACTTCGGCAAGCTCCAGATCGTCAACGGCGCGATCCGCCACTCCGGCGACAACCTCACCGGCGAGGGCGGCGGCGACGACGAGGTGATCACCGTCGACCTCGGACGCCTCCCCCAGGAGGTCTCCGGCCTGGTCTTCACGGTCAACTCCTTCTCCGGCCAGAAGTTCACCGAGGTCGCCAAGGCGTACTGCCGCCTCCTGGACGCCACCACGGGCGAGGAACTGGTCCGCTTCGACCTCACCGGCGCCGAACCGCAGACGGGCGTGATGATGGCGAAGCTGATCCGCCAGTACTCCGGCGAGTGGGAGATGACCGCGATGGGCGACTTCGTGAAGTCCCGCACGGTACGGGGGATGGTGAAGCCGGCCGGCCAGGCACTGTAACCACTCCGCGAGCCGTCGGGCGCCCCCCGCTCAGGGGGCGCCCGGGGCCCGCAGCCCGGTCATCAGCAGCTCCAGGTACCGGCGGATCTGTGTGCCCTCCCCGCCCGCCAGCTCCGAGGCCGTCGCCACGCCGTGGGCCAGCCGCAGCACGTCGACGGGCTCGACGTCGCGCCGCAGCACGCCCGCCTCCCGCGCCGCCCCGACCAGCCGGTCCACCGCGCTCTTCAGCGGATCGCAGCACTCCGTGCCGCCGTCCCCGACGGCGGCGCCCAGCAGCGCCCGCAGCCCCCGGATCCGGAGCATCCCGGCGCCGAGTTCGTTCAGCCACTCCACCAGCGCCTCTCCCGGCGGCAGCCGCCCGGCCAGTTCACCGGCCCGCGCCGCGATCGACTCGATGCGGTCGACGTAGGCGGCCTCCAGCAGCGCCTGACGCGTGGGGAAGTGCCGGTAGAGCGTGCCGGACCCGACGCCCGCCCGCTTGGCGATGTCGTCGAGCGAGGCACCCTCACCGTGCGCGGCGAACGCCTCCACCGCGGCCTCCAGCAGCAGTTCGCGATTGCGGCGGGCGTCCGCGCGCATGGACCTGACCTGCGCCATCAGCCACTCCTCGAACCCGGGAACCCTCCCCGTACCCTACCGAGCCGCGGGTGACGGGGAGGGCTCCGGTCGGGCGGGCGAATCGATCAGCGGCGCTTCTGCCGCTTCCAGGGCCCGGTGATGGCGAGCATGATGCCCGGTTCCTGGATGTTGGCGTAGAGGGTCTTGCCGTCGGGCGAGAAGGTCACGCCGGTGAATTCGCTGAACTCCGGCTCCTCTTCGGTGCCGATGTTCAGTTCGTTGCGGGCGATGGGGTAGGTGCGTCCGCTGTCGGTGGCGCCGAACAGGTGCTGCACGCCCTCGCCGTCCTCGGCGATGATCAGGCCGCCGTACGGTGAGACGGTGATGTTGTCGGGGCCGTCGAAGGCGCCGTCCTTCGCCGGGTCCCGGTCGACGCCGAGCAGGACCTTCAGGGTCAGCGTGCGGCGCCTGGGGTCGTAGAACCAGACCTGGCCGTCGTGCTGGACGGGGCTCTCCTCGCGGGCGTACGAGGAGACGATGTACGCCCCGCCGTCGCCCCACCACATGCCCTCCAGCTTGCGGGCGCGGGTGACCTCGCCCTCCCCGAACTGCTCGCGCACGTCGACGGTCCGTGCGTCGCGGTCGGGCACGTCCACCCAGTCGACGCCGTACACCGTGCCGGTCCTCGTGGCGCGGGAGAGGTCGTCGACGTACCGGCCGCCGGAGTCGTAGCACTTGGGCGCCTGGAGGACGCCGGCGTCGTCGGCGAGCCTGCGGAGGGTGCCGGGGCCGTAGCGGAAGCCCTCCGGCGGGGTCCAACGGTAGAAGAGGCCGTTGGGCTCGTCGGCGTCCTCGGTGAGGTAGGCGTGGCCGCGCTTGGTGTCGATGACGACGGCCTCGTGGTCGTAACGGCCGAAGAACTTCAGCGGCTTGGGATCGCGGTTGGCGCGCCGGTCGGCGGGGTCGACCTCGAAGACGTAGCCGTGGTCCTTGGTCATGCCGTTCTCGCCGGCCCGGTCGGAGTTCTCCTCGCAGGTGAGCCAGGTGCCCCAGGGGGTGCTGCCGCCGGCGCAGTTGTTGGCGGTGCCGGCGATGCCGACCCATTCGGCGACGCTGCCGTCGCGGCGCACCTCGACGACGGTGCAGCCACCGGGGGCGGCCGGGTCGTAGACCAGGCCCTCGGCGAGCGGGACGGGGAACTCCCGTTCGTCGCGCGGGCCGTCCATCTCGTGGTTGTTGACCAGGAGGGTGCTGCCGCGAGGTCCGGGGAAGGCGGCGGTGCCGTCGTGGTCGGCGGGCGTGAACTCACCCGACTCCAGGCGGGTCTTACCGGTGTGGGTGAGGACGCGGTAGGTGAACCCGGCGGGCAGGGCGAGGAGTCCGGCCGGGTCCGCGACGAGCGGCCCGTAGCCGACCCCGTCGTGCCGTCCGGCCGCTTCCCCGGCGCCTTCGTCCACGCTCTCGGTGTCGGTGGCCGCGAGGGCGTGGGGCGCGGAGGCGAGGGCGGCCACACTGCCCGCCAGCGTGACACCGGCGATCGCGGACGTCCTGGTGAAGTCCCTGCGGGTGAGCGACATGCTGTCTCCTGTGGCGTGGCTGGACCGTGGAGGGTGGCGATCCTCGTGCGCCCGCCACGCTCCCGCCCATGCCTGAACGCCGGTTGAACACCGGGGGGCACAGTGGTTCTCCCTTGCGTGAACCGCCCGGCCCCCGCACGGCACCGGGCACATGCCGCTGTCGCGGCGCGTGGAATTCCCGCCCCCGCCGGTCCTTTCCCGTCCCTGGAAGCCGGCCCCTCGGCGCCTCTCTGCACCCACACGGCGGAGCCGCATGCCGGCACAGCCCCGCGCACACCCCACCGCCCGACCGCCGGTCACGCGAGCGCGAGAGGCACGGCGCTCAGCTCCCGTGCTGCGACCGCGCCTTGAACGCCGCCTTCCGCGCTTCCTTCGCGATCCGCTTGTCGGGGTGCAGCCGCCCCATGGCCTCCAGCACGTCCGCGGTGGCCGGGTGCTCCACCCGCCAGGCCGTGTCGAAGAAACCGCCGTGCTGCCGCGCCAGCCCCTCCACCAGGGAGCGCAGTTCCTCGGAGTTGCCCTCGGCGGCGAGCTGGGCGGCGACCGTGTCGATGGTCAGCCAGAAGATCAGGGCCTCGGACGGCGGCGGCACGTCGGTCGCCCCGTGCTCGGCCAGCCACACCCGGGCCAGCCCGCCGAGTTCGGGATCGTCCAGCACCTCCCGCAGCGCGGGCTCCGCCGCCGTGCCGACCAGCGACAGCGCCTGCTGACACCGCAGCCGCCGCAGCGGCGCGCCCTGGTCCGCCCCGCGTGCCGCCGCCAGCAACTCGCGTGCGGCCTGGAGCGGATCGCGCCGGTCCAGCCACTGCGCGGTCTCCGCGTGGGCGGCGGCCGGCGGGAAGCCGGCGGTGCCGTCGAGCAGCGCGTCCGCGCCCTTGTCCACGAGGTCGCCGACGGCCGGCGCCTCGAACCCGGCCTCCAGCAGCCGGGCGCGCAGTCCGTACAGCCCGAGCGGGGTCAGCCGCACCATGCCGTACCGGGCGACGTCGGTGTCGTCGACCGGCGCGGCGGGTTCCTCGTCGGCGTCGGCCATCAGCGCCTCGTCCACCGGCCGGTACTCCACGAGCCCGACCGGCTCCAGCATGCGGAACTGGTCGTCCAGCCGCATCATCGCGTCGGAGATCTGCTCCAGGGCGTCATTGGTGGGTTCGGCCATGTCGTCGGGCACGATCACCGACGCGGCCAGCGCGGGCAACGGCACCATCGTCCCGTCGGCGTCCTCCCCGCCCACGGTCAGCAGGTAGAGGTTCCCGAGCACGCCGTCCAGGAACTCCGCCTCGGCCTCCGGGTCCCAGCCCAGCGCGTCGAAGTCGATCTCCCCGGACCCCTCCCCCTCGGCGAGGGCGTCGACCAGCCCGCCCAGGTCCGGAACGCTCGCGTCACCGAGCACCGTCTCCAGGGCCGCGAGCCACACTCCGAGCACGTCCTGCGGCGACCCCCCGGTGAGCGCCCCCAGCCCGTCCCCCGCGGTGACGGTCCCCTCCTCCTCGTCGGCCACCTCGACGAGCCCGGTGTCCACGGCGACGCGCCAGGCCTCACTGGCGTCGGCGGCGGCGTCCTCCCCGGTCAGCCCCAGCTCCGCGGCAGCCGTCGGCAGCTGCTCGTCGACGAGCCCCGCGCCGGCGTCGACCCTGGTGTCCGGTCCGGCCCAGCGGGCGAGCCGGGCGGCCCGGGAGAGCACCGGGGTGGACAGGGCGTCGCGCGCCAGCTCCGCTTCGGGGCGCAGCCGCGCAGGCGGCAGGATGGAGCTGTCTGACATCGGCTGTTTCTCCTAGGCCTCTCACGACTCGGCCACTCAGCCTAGACGGATTTCCACCCATGCCGCCCGCTTCATCTGCCCTTCAGCGGGCGTACATGGCCGAAACCTTGACAAGTGGCGGGGCCCGGCTGGAGATTGACGCGCGTAGAAGAGGGTGGGTCACACGTCCCCGGAGGGAATCCGTTGCCGAGCAAGTCCGCGCGTCTCGCCGCGCTCACCGTCGCCGCCGCATGTTCCGCGGCGTCCGCCGTCGTCCTCACGTCGCCCGCGCACGCCGACACGGTGCGCATCCATGACATCCAGGGCGACACCCGCACCTCACCGCTGGCCGGACAGCAGGTCACCGACGTGACCGGAATCGTCACCGGCATCCGCACCTACGGCTCGTCCCGCGGCTTCTGGATCCAGGATCCCGCCCCGGACGCCGACCCGGCCACCAGCGAGGGCGTCTTCGTCTTCACGAGCTCCACCCCCAAGGGCGTCGCCGTGGGCGACGCCGTCACGGTCTCCGGCACGGTCTCGGAGTACGTCCCCGGCGGCACGTCCTCCGGCAACCAGTCCCTGACGGAGATCACCCGCCCCACGTTCACAGTCACCTCCAGCGGCAACCCGCTGCCGGCCGCCACCACCCTCGACGCGCGTTCCGTCCCCGCCGCGTACACCCCCGAGCCGAACGGCTCGATCAACGCGCTCCCCCTGCGCCCCGCCGAGTACGCCCTGGACCTCTACGAGTCGCTGGAGGGCATGAACGTCCAGGTCTCCGACACGCGCGTGGTGGGCGCCACCGACCCGTACACCGAACTCTGGGTCACGGTGAAGCCGTACGAGCACCGCAACCGCCGGGGCGGCACGGTCTACGGCTCCTACGACGCCCAGAACACCGGCCGTCTCCAGATCCAGTCGCTGGGCAAGGCGTCCGACTTCCCCGACGCGAACGTCGGCGACACCCTCACCGGCACCACCGCGGGCCCCCTGGACTACAACCAGTACGGCGGCTACACCCTCGTGGCGAGCGAGCTGGGCACGCTCGAGAGCGCGGGTCTGCGGCGCGAGACGACCCGCGAGCAGCGCGGCACCGAACTGGCCGTCGCCACCTACAACGTCGAGAACCTCGACCCGGGCGACGACACCTTCGCCGCCCATGCCGCCGCGATCGTGCACCACCTCAAGTCGCCCGACATCGTGTCCCTGGAGGAGATCCAGGACAACAACGGCGCCACCGACGACGGCACGGTCGCCGCCGACCTGACGATGACCAAGCTGATCGAGGCCATCGAGGCGGCGGGCGGCCCCCGTTACGACTGGCGCTCCGTCGACCCCGCCGACAAGCAGGACGGCGGCGAACCGGGCGGCAACATCCGCCAGGCCTTCCTCTTCAACCCGGCGCGGGTCTCCTTCACGGACCGTGCAGGCGGCGACGCCACGACCGCCACCGGCGTCACGAAGATCCGCGGCAAGGCGGCCCTGACCCTCTCCCCCGGCCGCGTCGACCCGACGTCCGAGGCGTTCGGCAACAGCCGCAAGCCGCTCGCCGGCGAGTTCACCTTCCGGGGCCGCACGGTCATCGTCATCGCCAACCACTTCGCCTCGAAGGGCGGCGACCAGGGCCTGACCTCCCAGTACCAGCCCCCGGCCCGCGGCTCGGAGACCCAGCGCCATCTCCAGGCGAAGGCCGTCCACGACTTCACGGCGAAGATCCTCAAGACCCAGAAGAACGCCGACGTGGTGGCCCTGGGCGACATCAACGACTTCGAGTTCTCGGACACGACGGAGATCCTCGAAGGCAGGGGGGCCCTCTGGTCGGCGATCAAGTCCCTCCCCCGGTCCGAGCGCTACTCCTACGTCTACCAGGGCAACAGCCAGGCCCTGGACCAGATCCTGATCAGTCCGTCCATCCGCCGCGGCGCCTTCACGTACGACAGCGTGCACATCAACGCGGAGTTCCACGACCAGATCAGCGACCACGACCCGCAGGTGCTGCGCTTCCGCCCGTAGGGAGGAACAGCCGCCCACGGCGGTGAGGGGACGGGGCGGGGGTATCCGCCCGCTACGGCCGGCGCGTCGGCTCGGGCTCCCGCGAGCGCCCGGTTCCGCGCCGGACCGAGGAGGGGTACCCCGGCCCGGCCCCGCCCCCACGCCGCCGAAGGCGCCACAGCGGCCCTCACCGGACCGGACGCCGCGCCGCGGGCACGGACGGCTCAACACCGATGGCGCCGCACCATCACCGCACCCGCCACGACCGCGGCCACCGCGCCGGCGATCATCACCGGCTTGCGATGCCGCATGCCGACCTCCCCGGCATGGGCCGCACTGCTCCGCATCTGCACGGTCATCGCCCCGGCCCGGTCCCGAAGGTCGTCGGCCCGCGCCCGCGCCCGCGCCTTCACATCCATTTTCCCGGCCAACTCCTCGACGGTGTCGCCGAGTTCATGCCGCGTCCGCTCGATCTCCCGCCGCAGCTCGTCCGGTCCCTTGGCCCCGCGCCCCGCGGCCTCCGCGTCCGCATCCACATGGGACCCCGCGCGCCTCATGTCGTGCGTCATCGGTGCGCCCTTCCCTTGATCTCCTCGACATCGGCCTTCACGCTGCCCAGGGTCCGCTCGGGTTTGGGCGGCGTGGCCCGGCGCAACTGTCCACGACCGGCGAGAGCGAGCACACCGGCGATGGCGAACAGCAGCCCCGTGACGATGAGCGCCGCCGCCCACAGCGGCAGCGCCAGGTCCAGCGCGGCGACACCCGTACCGGCCAACGCGAGCAGCCCCGCATAACCGAACGCCCCCGCCGCACCCAGCATCCCGCCGCCGCGCCCCGCGCGGCGCCCCTTCTCCGCCAGCTCCTCCTTGGCGAGCGCCACTTCCTGCCGTGCGAGCCGGGAGATCTGCTCGGTGGCCTGCCCGACGAGCTCACCCACGCTGTGCTCGTCGCGAACCGGCCGTCGCTCGATGGTTCCGGTCACGATGCGCCTCCTCTCGGGTTCGGGAACCCCGAGTACCCCCACCGCACCGGCGCTATCCATAAAGCAACGCTTACCGGTAATAGGCACAACATGTAAGTAGACCTTCACCAGCCTTCGCCGGACACTACCCCCATGACCCCACCCCTCGGCCGCACCCTGTGCGCGATGATCACCCCGTTCACCCCCGCCGGCGCACTCGACCTGGACGGCGCCCAGCACCTGGCCGACCACCTGGTCACCCACGGCTGCGACGGCCTGGTCCTCTCGGGAACCACGGGCGAGTCCCCCACCACCACCGACGCGGAGAAGTCGTCCCTCGTCAAGGCGGTACGCCGGGCCGTCGGCACCCGGGCGACGATCGTCGCGGGCGTCGGCACCCCCGACACGGCCCACACCGCACGACTGGCCCGCGAGGCGGAGAGGGCCGGCGCGGACGCCCTCCTGGTGTCGGCCCCGTACTACAGCAGACCCCCGCAGGACGCGATCGAGGCCCACTTCCTCACCGTCGCGGAGACCACGGACCTCCCCCTCGCCCTGTACGACATCCCGTCCCGCACCGGAGTCCGCATCGAACCGGACACCCTTCTCCGCCTGGCGGAACATCCCCGCGTCCAGGCGGTCAAGGACTGCTCGTACGACTTCCTGGCCGCCCAGAAGGTCATGTCCCGCACCGGCCTCGCGTACTACGCGGGCTGCGACGAACACAACCTGGCCCTCTACGCGGTGGGCGCCGCGGGCTGCGTCAGCACGGTCGCCAACGTGGCCCCCGCCCACGTCCGCGCCGTACTGGACGCCTTCGACGCGGGCGACACGGCCCGCGCGGCGCACCTCCAGCGACAGGCGACGCCCCTGATCGAGGCGATGACGGCGGACGGCCTCCCCGGCACGGTCACCGCGAAGGCCCTCCTCACCACCCTGAACCTCCCCGCGGGCCCGCTCCGCCCACCCCTGAGGCCCGCCGGCCGGAGGACGACCGACGGGCTCAGAGCGGCGTACGACGGCCTGACGACCGCCTGACCCGCCTCACCGCCGCACGAACACCGGCTCCCACCGCCCCTTCGTGTCGTCCTCGGGCGACCGGAACCCGCTCAGCGGAACCACCTTGTCGCTGCCTACGGTGACCAGCACCAGCCGCTGGTGGAATTCCTTGCCGTCGGCGCCGATGTCCCAGGCGACGAGCGAGTCGCTGTCGGCCCAGGCCGGCAGCTGCTGCCCGCGGATCTCGGCGGCCTGCTTCCCGGTGCGGGGGGCGAGGATCCAGAGGACGTCCTCCGGGTCTTCCCCGCGAAGTCACCGGCGAGCCTCTGCCCGCCACCGGGAGCACCGTCGGCATCGACATGGGCGTGACGCACTTTTTCACCACGTCCCACGGTGAGCACGTGGACAACCCGCGCTTCCTGGAGACGATGGCCAAGGAGCCGGCGCCGCCCAGCGGCACCTCGCGACGTTCCCCCACCGCACCCGGCGCCGCACGAAGCCAACGCCGACCACGTCGGCGCGCTCAATGTGCTCAGCAGGGCCGGGCTGGTCCTCTGCGACGGTGCTCAGCCATCGACGCAGGAAGCCCGCCGCTTCGGCGGTGGGTGGAGTCACCGCCACCTTCTCTTCACCCGGGAGCGGGCCCTGTGTCCGCTCCCCGCGCCCCTATGGACGCGCGCGGGCGGCTCCCGCTATGCCACCACTCGGCGACTTCACAGAAAAAGGCGGGCCGGACCGCGTCGCGTTTCACGCGCTGCGGTCCGGCCCGCCGAAGCGACCCTCAGTTCCAGGCGTACCCGTCCCCGAACAGCAGGGTGTGTTCCAGTACGTCCTCGGCGGGGTCGTCGATCTGACCGACGTTGGCGTTGATCAGTCCGACGCGGTGACCGTTGTGGGAGGCCGTGTTGGTCTCGTCCGCGTGTGCGGAACCGGCCAGTGTGCCGCACAGCATCAGCACGGCCACCACTCCCATCACTCCGACCGCACAGCGGAACACGCCCCACACCCACTCGTTCGTCATCGCCCGTTCGTCCCCATTTCTGTATGTCAGTCGTCCCGGCTTCTGATCGGACCCTGTGTCCACCCGTTCATCTGCCAAAACGACCCCGAAGTCACGGGGAGTAACCCGTACGAGAGCGTACGGGGGTGACGGCCGGCTCAGTTGTGGCTGTGCAGGACCTCGTTCAGGCCGCCCCAGACCGCGTTGTTCGGGCGGGCCTCGACCGTGCCGGTGACGGAGTTGCGGCGGTAGAGGATGTTGGAGGCGCCGGACAGTTCACGGGCCTTGACGACCTCACCGTCGGGCAGGGTGACGCGGGTGCCCGCGGTGACGTACAGGCCGGCCTCGACCACGCACTCGTCACCGAGGGCGATGCCGACGCCCGCCTCGGCGCCGACCAGGCAGCGCTCGCCGATGGTGATGCGCACGTTGCCGCCGCCGGAGAGGGTGCCCATGGTGGAGGCGCCGCCGCCGATGTCGGAGCCGTCGCCGACGACGACACCGGCCGAGATACGGCCCTCGACCATCGACGTGCCGAGCGTGCCGGCGTTGAAGTTGACGAAGCCCTCGTGCATGACGGTGGTGCCCTCGGCGAGGTGCGCGCCGAGCCGTACGCGGTCGGCGTCGGCGATGCGGACGCCCTTGGGGGCGACGTAGTCCGTCATGCGGGGGAACTTGTCGACGGAGGTGACGGCCAGGTGCAGGCCCTCGGCGCGGGCGTTGAGCCGCACCTTCTCCAGGTCGTCCACGGCGACCGGGCCGAGGGAGGTCCAGGCGACGTTGGCGAGGTGGGCGAAGACGCCGTCCAGGTTCTGGCCGTGCGGCCGGACCAGGCGGTGGGAGAGCAGGTGGAGGCGCAGGTAGACGTCGTGGGCGTCGACGGGCTTCTCGGCGAGCGAGGAGATGACCGTGCGGACCGCGACCACCTCGACGCCGCGGCGGGCGTCCGGACCGACCGCCGCGGTGGCGCCGCCGCCCAGGAGCTGCGCGGCCTGCTCGGCGGAGAGCCGCTCGGTGCCGGACGGGCCGGGCTCGTCGGCCAGGACGGGGGCGGGGAACCAGGTGTCGAGAACGGTGCCGTCGGCGGCGACGGTGGCGAGGCCGGCGGCCACCGCGCCGGAGGTGCTGTGAGCAGTCGTGTCGGTCATGAGGGCAACCTAACCAACCGGCGGCCACGGACGCGAACCGGTGCGGAGCACGTCTCAGCGTGCGGTCCACGCGGACGGCGGCCCCGCCGGGAGACGCCCCGCCGGGGCGACACACGGCCACGGGACGGCCCGGAGCGGCACGCGCGCCGCCGGACGGGCCGGCCAAGGCGACACACCCCGCGAAACAGCCCGTCCGGAGCGCGATGCACACCAGCACCGAACAACCCCGCCCGAAGCGGCACGCACGCCACCGGACGGCCCCGCCCAAGGCGGCACACCCCCGTCAGTGCGCCCCGCCCATATTGAGCACCACCACCCCGGCGATGATCAGCGCGATGCCGCCGGCCTTGGCGGCGGTGAGTCCCTCGCCCAAGAACATCGTGCCGATCACCGCGATGGCGGCCGTCCCGACCCCGGACCAGATGGCGTACGCCGTGCCGACCGACAGGGTCTTCAGGGCCTGTGCGAGCAGGGCGAACGCCACCAGGTACCCGGCGACGGTGACGACCGAGGGCCACAGCCGGGTGAATCCCTCGCTGTACTTCATGGCGGTCGTCCCGACCACTTCCGCTGCGATGGCTCCGGCGAGCAGTGCGTACCCCATGACGGCGATCGTAGCCAGGGACGATCACATGCGAGTGGCCCCCGGCACGCTGCCGGGGGCCACTCGACCGAACCGCTCGCTCAGACGTTGAAGCCCAGCGCCCTCAGCTGCTCACGGCCGTCGTCCGTGATCTTGTCGGGGCCCCACGGCGGCATCCACACCCAGTTGATGCGCAGCTCGCTGACCAGACCGTCCGTGGCGGACTTGGCCTGGTCCTCGATGACGTCCGTCAGCGGGCAGGCCGCGGAGGTCAGGGTCATGTCGACGGTCGCCACATTGGAGTCGTCGACGTGGATGCCGTAGATGAGGCCGAGGTTGACGACGTCGATGCCCAGTTCGGGGTCGACGACGTCCATCAGGGCCTCGCGGAGTTCCTCCTCCGAGGCCGGCTTCATCTCCAGGGTCTCGCTCATGCCGTAGTCCTTTCGGCGTCGGCGCCCAGCGCCTGGGCCGTCGCGTCCTTCCACGCCATCCAGCTGAGGAGGGCGCACTTCACCCGGGCCGGGTACTTGGAGACCCCGGCGAACGCGACCGCGTCCTCCAGGACCTCCTCCATCGCGTCGTCGGGCTCGATCTTCCCCTTGGACTGCATCAGTTCCAGGAAGGTCCCCTGGATCCGCTGCGCCTCGGCGAGGTCCTTGCCGACCAGCAGGTCGTTCAGCACGGAGGCGGAGGCCTGGCTGATGGAGCAGCCCTGTCCCTCGTAGCTGACGTCGCTGATCGTCGTGCCGTCGTACTTCACGCGGAGCGTGATCTCGTCGCCGCACGTCGGGTTGACGTGGTGCACCTCGGCGTCGCCGTCCCTCAGACCACGCCCGTGCGGGTTCTTGTAGTGGTCCAGGATGACGTCCTGGTACATGGAGTCCAGCTTCACGCCTCAGCTCCTCATCCGAAGAAGTTCCGTACGTGCTCCAGGCCGTCGACCAGTGCGTCGATCTCGGCCGGCGTGGAGTACAGATAGAACGACGCTCGCGTGGTCGCGGGAATTCCGTACCGCAGGCAGACCGGCCGTGCGCAGTGGTGGCCGACCCGGACGGCGATGCCCTGTTCGTCGAGGACCTGGCCCACGTCGTGCGGGTGGATGTCGCCGAGCGTGAACGAGATCGCCGCGCCCCGGTCCTCGGCCGTGGCGGGGCCGATGATGCGCAGGTCCGGGACCTCGGTCAGGCGCTTGACCGCGTACTCGGTGATGGCGTGCTCATGGGCGAGGATCTTGTCCATGCCGATGGCCGACAGATAGTCGATCGCCGCGCCGAGACCGACCGCCTGGGCGATCGGCGGGGTGCCCGCCTCGAACTTGTGCGGGGCCGGCGCGTAGGTCGACGAGCTCATCGACACGGTCTCGATCATCTCGCCGCCGCCGAGGAACGGGGGCAGGTCCTCCAGCAGCTCCTGGCGGCCCCAGAGCACGCCTATGCCGGTCGGGCCGCACATCTTGTGGCCGGTGAAGGCCACGAAGTCGGCCTGGAGGGCCTGGACGTCCAGCGGCATGTGCGGGGCGGCCTGGGAGGCGTCGACGCAGACCAGCGCGCCGACCTCCTGGGCGCGGCGCACGATCGCCTCGACCGGGTTGACCGTGCCCAGGATGTTGGAGACCAGGACGAAGGAGACGATCTTCGTCTTCTCGGTGATGACCTCGTCGATGTTGGACAGGTCGAGCCGGCCGTCGTCGGTCAGTCCGAACCACTTCAGCTTCGCGCCGGTGCGCTGCGCGAGCAGCTGCCACGGCACGATGTTGGAGTGGTGCTCCATCTCCGTGATGACGATCTCGGTCTCGTGGTCCACCCGGTAGGGCTCGTCGGCCCAGCCGAGCATGTTGGCCACGAGGTTGAGCGACTCGGAGGCGTTCTTGGTGAAGATCACCTCGTCGCGCGAGGGCGCGTTGATGAACTCCGCGACCTTGTCGCGCGCGCCCTCGTACAGCGCCGTGGCCTCCTCGGCGAGCACATGCACACCGCGGTGGACGTTGGCGTTGTAGCGCTCGTAGTACTCGCTCAGGGCGTCCAGCACCTGGCGCGGCTTCTGCGAGGTCGCCGCGTTGTCCAGGTACACGAGCTTCCGCCCGTCGTGGACCTGCCGGTCCAGGATGGGGAAGTCCTTGCGGATCGCCTCGGTGTCGAGGAGGCCCGGCAGCTGTGTCACTCGGATGCGCCACCCTTCGTGTAAGCCTCGTAACCCTCTTCCTCCAGCTTGTCGGCGAGCTCGGCACCGCCGGACTCGACGATCCTGCCGGCCGAGAAGACGTGGACGTAATCGGGCTTGATGTAGCGCAGGATGCGCGTGTAGTGCGTGATCAGCAGGGTGCCGACCTCGCCGGTCTCGCGGACGCGGTTGACGCCCTCGGAGACGACGCGCAGGGCGTCGACGTCGAGGCCGGAGTCGGTCTCGTCGAGGATCGCGACCTTCGGCTTGAGCAGCTCGAGCTGGAGGATCTCGTGGCGCTTCTTCTCACCGCCGGAGAAGCCCTCGTTGACGTTGCGCTCGGCGAAGGCGGGGTCCATGTTGAGGCGCTCCATGGCCTCCTTGACCTCCTTCACCCAGGTGCGCAGCTTGGGGGCCTCGCCGCGGACGGCGGTGGCGGAGGTGCGCAGGAAGTTGGAGACGGAGACGCCGGGGACCTCGACCGGGTACTGCATGGCGAGGAAGAGGCCGGCGCGGGCGCGCTCGTCGACGGACATCTCCAGGACGTCCTCGCCGTCGAGGGTGACGGTGCCGCCGGTGATCGTGTACTTGGGGTGACCCGCGAGGGAGTAGGCGAGGGTCGACTTGCCGGAGCCGTTGGGGCCCATGATGGCGTGCGTCTCACCCTGCTTCACGGTGAGGTCGACACCCTTGAGGATTTCCTTCGTGCCGTTCTCGACCTCGACGGTGACGTGCAGGTCTCGGATTTCAAGCGTTGCCATGGGTGCCTCAGGACTCCTGGGTGAGGGAGACGAGCACGTCGTCCCCTTCGATCTTTACGGGGTATACGGGGACGGGGCGCGTCGCCGGGAGGGCGTCGGGCTTGCCGGAACGGAGGTCGAAACGCGAGCCGTGCAGCCAGCACTCGATGTGGCAGTCGTCCACCTCGCCCTCCGCGAGGGAGACGTTCGCGTGCGAGCAGATGTCGTGGATCGCGAACACCTCCCCCTCGGTGAGCACGACGGAGACCGGCGTGCCGTCGAGTTCCACCCTTTTCGGGGTGTCCTCCTCCAGCTCGCCCAGTCCACAGACGCGTACGAAGGTCATGCGACCGCGGCCTCCAGCTCCTCCTCGATCTTGGCGATCAGGCGCTCCTCGATGTCCGGGACGCCGATCTGCTGGACGAGTTCGGCGAAGAAGCCGCGGACCACCAGACGGCGGGCGTCCTGCTCGGGGATGCCTCGGGCCATCAGGTAGAAGAGCTGCTCGTCGTCGAAGCGGCCGGTCGCGGAGGCGTGGCCGGCGCCGACGATCTCGCCGGTCTCGATCTCCAGGTTGGGCACGGAGTCGACGCGGGCGCCGTCGGTGAGGACCAGGTTGCGGTTCATCTCGTAGGTGTCGGTGCCCTCGGCCTTGGCCTCGATGAGGACGTCACCGATCCACACGGCGTGCGCGTCGTCGCCCTGGAGCGCGCCCTTGTAGGCGACGTTCGACGTGCAGTGCGGGACGTTGTGGTCGACCAGGAGGCGGTGCTCCTGGTGCTGGCCGGCGTCGGTGAAGTACAGGCCGAACAGTTCGGCCTCGCCGCCGGGGCCGGCGTAGACGACGCGCGGGTGGAGCCGGACCACGTCCCCGCCGAAGGTGACGACGACCGACTTGAAGGAGGCGTCGCGGCCGACGAGGGCGTTGTGCTGGCCCACGTGGACGGCCTTGTCGTCCCAGTCCTGGACGGAGACGACGGTCAGCTTGGCGCCGTCGCCGAGCAGGTACTCGACGTTGGCGGCGAGCACCGCGTCGCCGGTGTGGTCGATGACCACGACCGCCTCGGCGAAGGCGCCGAGCTCGATCACCTGGTGACCGTAGGCGGTGCCGCCCTCGCCGTGCACCGCGATGCGGATCGGCTCGGTGAGGACGGTCTCCTTCGGCACGGTCACGACCGAGGCCCGCTCGAAGGCGGAGTACGCCTGGGCGGCGACGCGGTCCACCGGGGTGCCCGCGCGGCCGAGCCGGGCGTCGTCGCGCCCGACCGTCTCGACGGTGACGCCCTCGGGCGCCTCGACGGCGACCTTGACGCCCTCGCCGGTGGCGGTGGCGGTGCCGTCGTGCAGACCGCGCAGCCGCGCCAGCGGGGTGAACCGCCACTCCTCCTCGCGGCCGTGGGGGACGGGGAAGTCCGCCACGTCGAAGGACGGGGGCGCGCTCATGCGGGTCGCGACGGTCGACTCCGCGGCGACCGCGATCGAGCCCGCGGTGGTGGAACCCACGGGGATGTTCTGAGCCTCAGCCATGGCTGTCGTAGTGCTCGCTTTCCTGTGCGTAAGGGGCTTGACGGAACGGCGCTGGTGCTTAGCCGACCGCGCCTTCCATCTGCAGCTCGATCAGCCGGTTGAGCTCGAGCGCGTACTCCATCGGCAGTTCCTTGGCGATCGGCTCGACGAAGCCGCGCACGATCATCGCCATCGCCTCGAACTCGCTCAGGCCGCGGCTCATCAGGTAGAAGAGCTGGTCCTCGGAGACCTTGGAGACGGTCGCCTCGTGGCCCATGGACACGTCGTCCTCACGGACGTCCACGTAGGGGTAGGTGTCCGAGCGGGAGATGGTGTCGACGAGCAGCGCGTCGCAGAGCACGTTGGACTTGGAGCCCGGGGCGCCCTCGCCGATCTCGATCAGACCGCGGTAGGAGGTGCGGCCACCGCCGCGCGCCACCGACTTGGAGACGATGTTGGACGAGGTGTTCGGGGCCATGTGGACCATCTTGGCGCCCGCGTCCTGGTGCTGGCCCTCGCCGGCGAAGGCGATGGACAGCGTCTCGCCCTTGGCGTGCTCGCCCATCAGGTAGACGGCCGGGTACTTCATCGTCACCTTGGAGCCGATGTTGCCGTCGACCCACTCCATGGTCGCGCCCTCGTAGGCCACGGCGCGCTTGGTGACCAGGTTGTAGACGTTGTTCGACCAGTTCTGGATGGTCGTGTAGCGGCAGCGGGCGTTCTTCTTGACGATGATCTCGACGACCGCGGAGTGCAGCGAGTCCGACTTGTAGATCGGCGCGGTGCAGCCCTCGACGTAGTGCACGTAGGCACCCTCGTCGACGATGATCAGGGTCCGCTCGAACTGGCCCATGTTCTCGGTGTTGATCCGGAAGTAGGCCTGGAGCGGGATCTCGACGTGCACGCCCGGCGGGACGTAGATGAAGGAGCCGCCGGACCACACGGCGGAGTTCAGCGACGCGAACTTGTTGTCACCGACCGGGATGACCGTGCCGAAGTACTCCTTGAAGAGCTCCGGGTGCTCCTTCAGAGCGGTGTCGGTGTCGAGGAAGATGACGCCCTGCTCCTCCAGGTCCTCGCGGATCTGGTGGTAGACGACCTCCGACTCGTACTGGGCGGCGACACCGGCGACGAGGCGCTTCTTCTCGGCCTCCGGGATGCCCAGCTTGTCGTAGGTGTTCTTGATGTCCTCGGGCAGGTCCTCCCAGGACTCCGCCTGCTTCTCCGTGGAGCGCACGAAGTACTTGATGTTGTCGAAGTCGATGCCGGAAAGGTCGGAGCCCCAGTTCGGCATGGGCTTCTTCTCGAACAGGCGCAGGCCCTTGAGGCGGAGCTTGGTCATCCACTCCGGCTCGTCCTTCTTCGCGGAGATGTCCCGGACGACGTCCTCGTTCAGGCCACGGCGCGCGGACGCACCGGCCTCGTCACGGTCGGCCCAGCCGTATTCGTAGGTGCCCAGACCCTCCAGCTCGGGGTGGGCAGTCTCCGTGGGGAGAGTCATGCGGGGTTCCTCCCGGACGTGCTTTCAGATGCGTGGTGGGAAATCTTGGGGATGAACGTCGTGCAGACGCCGTCGCCGTGCGCGATGGTGGCCAGTCGCTGCACATGCGTACCGAGAAGCTCGGCGAAAAATTCCGTCTCGGCCTCGCAGAGCTGCGGAAACTTTTCGGCGGCGTGGGCGACCGGGCAGTGGTGCTGGCAGAGCTGCTCACCGACCGGCGCGCTGCGCGCAGTCGCAGCGTACCCGTCCGCGCTCAGGGCCTTGGCCAGCGCTTCCGTCCGGTCCTCGGGGGCCGCGGCCTCGACCGCCTTGCGGTAGGCGTCCGCCTGTGCGGCGATCCGGGCGCGGGCGAACGCGGCGATCGCCTCGCCGCCGCCCTCCCGCTCACCGATCCACCGCAGGGCGTCCAGGGCCAGCTTGTCGTACGACTGGTCGAAGGCGTCCCGCCCGCAGTCGGTGAGGGCGAAGACCTTGGCCGGGCGTCCGCGCGTGCGCGCGCCGTAGACGCGCCGCTCGCGGGCTTCCACGACGTTGTCGGCGGTCAGCGCGTCCAGGTGGCGGCGTACGGCCGCCTGGGTGAGGCGGAGCCGCTCGGCGAGCTCGGCGACGGTCGACGGGCCGTGGTCCAGGATGGAGCGGGCGACGCGGTTGCGGGTGGACCGCTCACCGGTTGCCAGTTCCTCGTGAGGAGCCTCGCCGACGTTTTTCACAACGCCATTGTTGCGTAATTCATCCGAGCCGGGCAAGCCGCGTCCGGACGGCCCGAAGGTGCGCTGCATCACTTAGGTATACCTAATGTGACCTGCGGAAACGATCTTTGATCGATCGGACCCGCGCGGTCCGGGTGCCGTCTCCGGGGCACCCGGCGACCCTGCCCGCGCCCCCTCCGACCGGCCCTCTTGCCACGTGGGGAGGAGTTCCCGCACCCGGCGCCCTGACGCCCCGGCCGCCTCCCTAGACTCGTGACCCATGCGAAGTGAGCCCGTGGTCCAGGTGCAGGCCCTGGTGAAGCGGTACGGCACGAAGACCGCGGTGGACGGCCTCGACCTGGTGGCCCGGCCCGGCGTGACCGCCGTGCTCGGCCCCAACGGGGCGGGCAAGACGACCACGGTCGAGACCTGCGAGGGGTACCGGCGGCCGGATTCCGGCACGGTGCGCGTCCTGGGCCTCGACCCGGTGCGGCAGTCGGCGGCGCTGCGGCCCCGCGTCGGGGTGATGCTCCAGTCCGGTGGCGTCTACTCGGGCGCACGGGCCGACGAGATGCTCCGCCACGTGGCGAAGCTGCACGCGCACCCGCTGGACGTGGACGCGCTGATCGAGCGCCTCGGGCTCGGGTCCTGCGGCCGCACGTCGTACCGGCGGCTCTCCGGCGGCCAGCAGCAGCGGCTCGCGCTGGCGATGGCCGTGGTGGGGCGCCCGGAGCTGGTGTTCCTGGACGAGCCGACCGCCGGCCTCGACCCGCAGGCCCGCCGTGCCACCTGGGACCTGGTCCGGGACCTGCGCGCGGACGGCGTCTCCGTCGTCCTCACCACCCATTACATGGACGAGGCCGAACAACTCGCCGACGACGTGGCGGTCATCGACGCCGGCCGGGTCATCGCCCAGGGCTCCCCCGAGGAACTGTGCCGGGGCGGCGCCGAGAACACGCTCCGCTTCTCCGGACGGCCGGGCCTGGACATGGCGTCCCTGCTGAAGGCGCTGCCCCCCGGCTCCTCGGGCGCCGAGGTGGCCCCGGGCTCGTACCGGGTCATGGGCACGGTCGACCCGCAGCTGCTCGCCACGGTGACGTCCTGGTGCGCGCAGCACGGGGTGATGCCGGACCGGATCTCGGTGGAACGGCACACCCTCGAAGACGTCTTCCTGGAACTCACCGGCAAGGAGCTGCGTTCGTGACGGCCACCGGCGCCTACACCCCGAAGCCGGGGGCCGCTCCCCTGGCGCGCATGATCGCCGCGCAGGCCGCGCTCGAGACGAGGATGCTGCTGCGCAACGGCGAGCAGCTGCTGCTGACGGTGATCATCCCCACCCTGCTGCTGGTGCTCTTCAGCACCGTGGACGTGGTGGACACCGGTGCGGGCGAGGCGGTGGACTTCCTCGCCCCCGGCGTCCTCGCGCTCGCGGTGATGTCGACGGCGTTCACCGGGCAGGCCATCGCGACCGGCTTCGAGCGCCGGTACGGCGTGCTGAAGCGGCTGGCCTCGTCGCCGCTGCCGCGCTGGGGGCTGATGACCGCGAAGACGCTGTCGGTGCTGGTCACCGAGGTCCTCCAGGTGATCCTCGTCACGGCGATCGCGCTCGCGCTCGGCTGGTCCCCGCAGGGCGGCCCCTTCGCGGTGTTCCCGCTGCTGGTCCTCGGCACGGCCGCCTTCTCCGGGCTCGGCCTGCTGATGGCGGGCACCCTCAGGGCCGAGGCGACGCTCGCCGCCGCCAACCTGGTCTTCCTGCTGCTGCTCGTCGGCGGCGGGGTGGTCGTACCGCTGGACAAGTTCCCGGACGCGGCCCAGGACGTCCTGGGCCTGCTGCCGATCTCCGCCCTCTCGGAGGGCCTGCGGGACGTGCTCCAGCACGGGGCCGGGATGCCGTGGGCCGATCTCGGCATCCTCGCCGTGTGGGCGATCGCGGGTCTCACGGCGGCCGGACGCTTCTTCCGCTGGGAGTAGAGCCGCGTTCCCGCGGGCGGTCGTGCCGCCGCCCCGCCCGTTCCCGCGGGTGATCGTGCCTCCCCCCAGTGCCTCAAGGGCCTGGGCGGTATCCCCAGGACGACGGGGGTCCCCCGTCCGAGCGCAGCCGAGGGTGGGGGAGGCACCCCGCAAGCGCCGGGCCGCGCGAACGCCCCCGGCCAAGACGGACCCTCGTGAAAGCGTGCACAAGCGGCGTCCTACGATGGGACGCGTGCCAAACGTGACCCGCGCCGACGCCCAGGCGGCCCTGCGCAACCCGCTCGCCTTCATCGCCGCACGCTGGACCCCGGACCCCCGGACCGTCCGCCGGGCGGCCCTCGCCGCGCTCGTCATGGCGGTCGTCATCGTGGTCACCGGCGGTGCCGTACGCCTGACCGGCTCCGGCCTGGGCTGCCCGACCTGGCCCAAGTGCACCGACGACTCACTCACCACCACCAGCGAGATGGGCCTGCACGGCGTCATCGAGTTCGGCAACCGCCTGCTGACGTACGTGCTCTGCGCCGCCGTCGGCTGGGCGATCATCGCCGCGCGCTCGGAGAAGCCGTACCGGCGCAGCCTGACCCGGCTGGGCTGGACGCAGTTCTGGGTCGTCATGGGCAACGCGATCCTCGGCGGCATCGTGGTCCTCGTCGGCCTGAACCCGTACACGGTCGCGGCGCACTTCCTGCTCTCCACCGCGCTGATCGCGGTCGCCACGGTGATGTGGCAGCGCACCCGCGAGGGCGACGAACCGCCCCGGCCGCTGGTCGGCAAGGCCGTGCAGCAGCTGGTGTGGTTCATGGTGGCCGCCTCCGTGCTGCTGATCGCGGTCGGCACGGTGGTGACCGGCGCGGGCCCGCACGCGGGTGACTCCAGCGAGGTCCCGCGGATGCCGCTCGACTGGGAGACGGTCAGCAAGCTGCACGCCGTACTGGCGTGGATCGTGGTGACACTGACGTTCGCCCTGTGGTTCGTCCTGAAGGCGGTCGACGCCCCCAAAGGCCCACTGGCCCGCACCCGCGAGCTGTTCCTGATCCTGCTCGCGCAGGGCGCCATCGGCTACGTCCAGTACTTCACCGACCTCCCCGAGGTCCTGGTCGGCCTGCACATGTTCGGCTCCTGCGTGATGTGGATCTGGGTGCTGCGGGTGCTGCTGTCGCTGCGCGAGCGCCCGGAGGCCGCGGTGCCGGACGCGGCCGTACCGGCTGCTCAGGAGTCCGCCACCAGCGCGTCGATCGCCGGCCCCAGGTAGTCCCTGGTCAGCCGGGCCCGGCGTACGGTCCACCCCTCGGCGGGCGGCGCGGGATCGTCGTAGCGTCGCCTCCTGATGTCCTCGACGACCTCGCCGGGCGCGCCGAGGCCGGGCAGGACGTCCAGGGCCTCCCGCTTGGTGACGAGCCGGCCCTCGCGCAGGGTCACGGTGGCACGGGCGAAGGTCAGCAGGCCCAGGTCGACCCACACGTCCTGGGTCCAGTTGGCGGCCCGGTCCACCTCCCGCCGCCAGAAGTCGCGCTGGTCGCGCACCACGAACGCGGTGAGCTCGCCGTCCGGCACCGGCGGCAGTACGTCCGCGGGCGGCGCCCCGCGCAGGACCCGGCCGAAGGTGTGCAGCTCGGTGCGGGTGACCGGGGTGACGGGGCGCTTGAAGAGCTTTTCGTGCGCCCAGGTGAGGTGGCGCCGCCCGGCGTCCGCCGCGGTCTCCGGCGTCAGATAGGTGCAGTGCAGCCGGTCGGCCAGCGGCTCGCCCCGCAGCCGGGCGTGCAGCAGCGCGACGCGCCACACCGTCCGGGCCGTGACCGGGTGGTCCAGGACCGCGATCATGTCCAGATCGCTGCGGCCCTCCTGGTAGTCGCCACCGGCCAGTGAGCCGTGCGCCCATACGGCCACCGGGTCGAGCGGCGCCAGGCCGGTGAGGAAACGGTCGAGTAACGCGTCGGTCGGCATCCGCCCAGTCTTCACAGTTCAGTCCAGGTTGTACACCCGGCCCGCGTTCCCCGAGGCGATCAGGCCGGCCACCCGCTGGGCGTCCTCCAGCGACCACGCGCCCTCGGCCACCCAGGTGCCCAGCACCCGGCCGAGCGCCTCGCGGAACAGGTGGGCGCCGACGACGTGCAGTTCGGGCAGGCCGCGGGCGCCGCTGGAGAAGAGGATCTTGCCGAAGGGGGCGAGTTCCAGGATCTCCGCGAGGACGGTCGCCGCGCGGGCGCCGGTGCGGACCAGGGCGGCGCCGCAGTCGGCGTAGACGTGCGGGAAGACACCGGCGAGATGGGCGGCGTGGCGGTGGTACGGGTAGCCGTGCAGCAGCACCAGGGCGGTGCCGAGACCGGCGGTGGCCCGGACGAAGTCGGTCAGCAGGACCGGGTCGGTGCGGTCGATGCGGGCGCCCGGTGCGGCGAGACCGGCGTGGAGCTGGAGGGGCCGGCCCGAGGCGACGGCGATCCACAGCAGATGCCGGAGCAGCACGGGGTCGCTCAGCTCGTCCCCGACCCGGCGGGAGGCCAGCCAGCGCCCCGCCGCCCCGCGCACCTCCCCCGGTCCGGGCGGCTCGGGGGCGAGCGCCAGGCCGTGCCGTACGCCGGCGACGGAGGTGAAGGCGACGGCGTGCGCGGCGGCCGCGTGCACCGACTCGGCGAGGTTGGCGAGGAGGGACTCGACGGTGCCGGAGGTGTCGGCGACCTGTTCGGCGAGCTGTTCCAGGCGGACGATCTCGTGGGCCTCGGCGTCCCCGGCCATGCCCAGCTCGGTGGGTCCTGTGAGGTCGCCGGGCAGCCCGGTGTCGACGAGGTAGGCGGTGATGCCGCTGCCCCGCAGCAGCCGCCGCCCGGCCTCGATCACGCCGAGTTCACGGCGCCGGGCGAGGTAGCGGGCGGGCGGGCAGTGCGGTTCCAGGCCGAGCAGGGGTGGACACCAGCGGCGTACGGCGAAGCCGGTCTGGGTGTCGAAGAGGGTGGTCCCGGGGGCGGGCGGGCCCTCGGTCCGGGCGAGCTGGGCCTCGAAGGTGCCCAGGCCCAGCTCTGTGCGGAGCACTCCGTGGCAGTACTGGTCCACGAGTGAGGGTGTTTCGATCATCCGGGGCTCCCCGTCATGGACCGTGGGCGTCACAGGTCCTAACGGGTGGCCCCCGGAAGAGGTCGCGCGTCTGCCGGGTGCCGGTCGGTTCGGCGGGCGCGGGCCGTCCCGGGTTGATCGCGCCCACGCGGCGGAGCCGCATGCCGATACGGCCCCGCGCCCCTGGGCCGGCTGTCGCTCAGCCGTTGGAAGGGCCACCGACCTGGATGCCGGCCATCCTGCTCCACTCGTACGGCCCCGTCCTCACCTTCGCCGCGAACTCGCCGTCGAAGTCCTCGTGCACCGTGATGCCCGCCTTCTCCACGGCCTTCCCGGCGATCTCCATGGAGGGGGCGAAGACGTCGCCCCAGGCGCCGTCCTCGCCGACGAGGACGATGCGGGCGCCGCGCTGTCCGAGGTACGCGATCTGTCCCTCGGCGCCGCCGTGTGCCGTGGCGAAGCCGCTGATCTGCTTGGCGAGCCGGGCCGCCTTCTGCTCGGCCTTCGGGTCCACCTGCTGCGTGTCTGCCATGACCAGGATGCTACCGACGGGTAGATCGAACGGCGACGGGCGGGGTCCGTGGCCTTGGCCACGGACCCCGCCCGGTCGGCGAGCACGGAGCGGTTACCGCAGGAACGGGTCCACCGCGATGGCCACGAAGAGCAGCGACACATAGGTGATGGACCAGTGGAACAGCCGCATCTCCTTCAGCTTGCCGCCCGTCACCTCGGCCTTCGCGCGGTTCAGCAGCGCGTGCGCCTCCCACAGCCACCAGCCGCCCGCCGCCAGGGCGACCGCCGTGTAGAACCAGCCGGTGTAGCCGAGCGGGGTGAGCAGCAGCGACACCGCGACCATGACCCAGCTGTAGAGCACGATCTGCTTGGCGACCACCTTGTTGGAGGCGATGACCGGCAGCATCGGCACGCCGACGCGCGCGTAGTCGTCCTTCACCTTCATGGACAGCGGCCAGTAGTGCGGCGGCGTCCAGAAGAAGATGACGAGGAAGAGGATGACCGGCGCCCACGACAGCGAGTCGGTGACCGCGGACCAGCCGATCAGCACCGGCATGCAGCCGGCGATGCCGCCCCACACGATGTTCTGCGACGTGCGCCGCTTGAGGATCATCGTGTAGACGACGACGTAGAAGAGGAGCGCGCCGAGGGAGAGCCACGCGGACAGCCAGTTGACGGCGAGCCCGAACATCAGCGTCGAGACGACCGCCAGGGTGATGCCGAAGGCCAGGCACTCGCGCGGGCTGACCATGCCGGTCACCAGCGGACGCTGGGAGGTGCGGTCCATCAGCGCGTCGATGTCGCGGTCGATGTACATGTTGAGCGCGTTCGCGCCGCCCGCGGACAGGTAGCCGCCGACACAGGTCAGCAGCACCAGCCCCAGGTCGGGCACGCCCTGCTGCGCCAGGAACATCACCGGGACGGTGGTGATGAGCAGCAGCTCGATGATCCGCGGCTTGGTGAGAGCCACGAATGCCATCACGCGGGCCCCGAACGGCCGATGGGCAGGGCTCTGACTCGTCCCCAGCACCCCCGCTGGACGGGATTCAACGGCCGTCACGCACACCCCTACAGAGATTCCAGCAAGCCTCCCCACGTGAAGCGGGGGTAAAGGCTCGCGCGTACCACGCCACTGTAGACGTTGCCCAGACCCGGACATTCGCGGGGGTCCGCTCGTGTTGGCCGGCGCCCTCCGAGGTGCGCCCCGAAGCTCGATTGAGCACCCGTATGAGCGGCTCCGTATTCATCTGCCGAAGGGGGAAACGAACCGGTCAGGAGGCGGATCCGCAAGAGTGCCCGCACTCTGGAACGGCCCGGAAAAACCCACGTCCTACGGGGGTAGGCTCGACCACGCCGGTGGGCAGTCACCGGCCGTCCGAATCCATGTGGAGAGGAGCCCTGACTCAGGGTGAGCAACAAGCCGACCACCACAGACCTCGAGTGGACCGAGTTGGACCAGCGGGCCGTCGACACCGCCCGCGTCCTGGCCGCCGATGCCGTACAGAAGGTCGGTAACGGCCATCCGGGTACGGCGATGAGTTTGGCGCCCGCCGCCTACACCCTCTTCCAGAAGGTGATGCGGCACGACCCGGCGGACGCCGACTGGGTCGGGCGCGACCGTTTCGTGCTGTCCGCCGGTCATTCGTCCCTGACCCTCTACACCCAGCTCTACCTGGCCGGCTTCGGCCTGGAGCTGGACGACCTGAAGGCGTTCCGCACCTGGGGCTCGAAGACGCCGGGCCACCCCGAGTACGGGCACACCACGGGCGTGGAGACCACGACCGGCCCGCTGGGCCAGGGTGTCGCCAACGCCGTGGGCATGGCGATGGCCGCCCGCTACGAGCGCGGTCTGTTCGACCCGGAGGCCGCCGCGGGCGAGTCGCCGTTCGACCACTTCGTCTACTGCGTCGCCGGTGACGGCTGCCTCCAGGAGGGCATCTCCGCCGAGGCGTCCTCCCTCGCGGGCCACCAGAAGCTGGGCAACCTGGTGCTGCTGTGGGACGACAACCACATCTCCATCGAGGGCGACACCGAGACGGCCGTCTCGGAGGACACCGTCAAGCGGTACGAGGCGTACGGCTGGCACGTGCAGCGTGTCGCGCCGAAGCCGGACGGCGACCTGGACGTGAACGCGATCTACGACGCGATCCAGGAGGCCAAGAAGGTCACGGACAAGCCGTCCTTCATCGCCATGCGCTCGATCATCGCCTGGCCCGCGCCGAACGCGCAGAACACCGAGGCCGCGCACGGCTCGGCGCTCGGCGACGACGAGGTCGCGGCCACCAAGCGCGTCCTCGGCTTCGACCCGGAGAAGTCCTTCGAGGTCACCGACGAGGTCATCGGCCACACCCGCAAGGCGCTGGAGCGGGGCCGGGCGGCCCGCGCGGTGTGGGAGAAGTCCTTCCAGCAGTGGCGGGACAACAACCCCGAGCGCGCCGCCGAGTACGACCGGATCGCCGCCGGTGAGCTGCCCAAGGGCTGGCAGGACTCGATCCCGGTGTTCGAGCCGGGCAAGGGCGTGGCCACCCGTGCCGCCTCCGGCAAGGTGCTCCAGGCGCTCGGCGCGGTGATCCCGGAGCTGTGGGGCGGCTCGGCCGACCTGGCGGGCTCCAACAACACCACGATCGACAAGACGTCGTCGTTCCTCCCGGCCGGCAACCCGCTGCCCGAGGCGGACCCGTACGGCCGCACGATCCACTTCGGCATCCGCGAGCACGCCATGGCCGCGGAGATGAACGGCATCGCGCTGCACGGCAACACGCGCGTCTACGGCGGCACCTTCCTGGTGTTCTCCGACTACATGCGCAACGCGGTGCGCCTGTCGGCGCTGATGCACCTGCCGGTGACGTACGTGTGGACGCACGACTCCATCGGTCTGGGCGAGGACGGCCCGACGCACCAGCCGGTCGAGCACCTGGCGTCGCTGCGCGCCATCCCCGGTCTGAACGTGGTCCGCCCGGCGGACGCCAACGAGACCGCGATCGCCTGGCGGGAGATCCTCACCCGCTGGACGAAGGAGTTCGGCAAGGGCGCCCCGCACGGTCTGGCGCTGACCCGGCAGGGCGTGCCGACGTACGAACCGAACGAGGACGCGGCGAAGGGTGGCTACGTGCTGTTCGACGCGGAGGGTGGTGAGCCGGAGGTCATCCTGATCGCGACCGGCTCCGAGGTGCACGTCGCCGTCGAGGCGCGCGAGCGGCTCCAGGCCGACGGTGTGCCCACGCGTGTGGTGTCCATGCCGTCCGTGGAGTGGTTCGAGGAGCAGGACCAGGGGTACCGGGACAGCGTCCTGCCGCCGGCCGTCAAGGCGCGCGTGGCCGTGGAGGCGGGGATCGGTCTCACCTGGCACAAGTACGTCGGGGACGCCGGCCGGATCGTCTCCCTGGAGCACTTCGGCGCCTCCGCCGACGGCAAGGTGCTGTTCGAGGAGTTCGGCTTCACCGCCGAGAACGTGGCGGCCCAGGCCCGGGAATCGATCGCCGCGGCCCAGCGCTGACGCCCATACACGACACGTAGGAGATGGAATTTCCATGACGGACGCACTCAAGCGCCTTTCCGACGAAGGCGTCGCGATCTGGCTGGACGACCTGTCGCGCAAGCGGATCACGTCCGGCAACCTCGCCGAGCTGATGGACCAGCAGCACGTCGTGGGCGTCACCACCAACCCGACGATCTTCCAGAAGGCGATCTCCGAGGGCGACGGCTACGACCAGCAACTGAGCGACCTCGCCGCCCGCAAGGTCACCGTCGAAGAGGCCATCCGCATGATCACCACGGCGGACGTCCGGGACGCCGCCGACATCCTGCGGCCGGTCTTCGACGCCACCGACGGCCAGGACGGCCGGGTCTCGATCGAGGTCGACCCGCGGCTGGCGCACAACACCAAGGCGACGGTCGCCGAGGCCAAGCAGCTCGCGTGGCTGGTGGACCGGCCCAACACCCTCATCAAGATCCCGGCGACCGAGGCCGGCATCCCGGCGATCGCCGAGGTCATCGGTCTGGGCATCAGCGTCAACGTGACGCTGATCTTCTCCCTGGAGCGCTACCGCAAGGTCATGGACGCGTTCCTGACCGGCCTGGAGAAGGCCAGGGAGCGCGGCCTGGACCTGTCGAAGATCCACTCCGTGGCGTCCTTCTTCGTGTCCCGTGTGGACACCGAGATCGACAAGCGGATCGACGCGCTCGGCACCGACGAGGCCAAGGCGCTGCGCGGCAAGGCCGCCATCGCCAACGCGCGCCTGGCCTACCAGGCGTACGAGGAGGTCTTCTCCACGGACCGCTGGAACGCGCTGGAGCGCGAGGGCGCCAACAAGCAGCGTCCGCTGTGGGCGTCGACCGGTGTGAAGGACAAGGCGTACAAGGCCACGATGTACGTCGACGAGCTGGTGGCGCCGAACACGGTGAACACCATGCCGGAGGCGACGCTGTTCGCCACCGAGGAGCAGGGCGAGATCCGGGGCGACGCCGTCTCCGGCACCTACGAGCAGGCCCGCGCCGACCTGGACGCGGTCGAGGCGCTCGGCATCTCGTACGACGAGGTGGTGCAGCTTCTGGAGGACGAGGGCGTCGACAAGTTCGAGGGCTCCTGGAACGACCTGCTGAAGTCGACCGAGGCGGAGCTCCAGCGCCTCGCTCCCTCGGAGGGCTGAGACCTTGTCGAGCAGCAACCCGCTGCGTGACCCGGCGGACCGACGGCTCCCGCGTATCGCGGGGCCGTCGGGTCTGGTCATCTTCGGTGTGACGGGCGATCTGTCCCGCAAGAAGCTGATGCCGGCCGTGTACGACCTCGCCAACCGGGGCCTGCTGCCGCCGGGCTTCTCCCTGGTGGGGTTCGCCCGCCGGGAGTGGGCGAACGAGGACTTCGCCCAGGAGGTCCACGACGCGGTCAAGGAGCACGCCCGTACCCCCTTCCGCGAGGAGGTCTGGCAGCAGCTCATCCAGGGCATGCGCTTCGTGCAGGGCACCTTCGACGACGACGAGTCGTTCGAGCGGCTGCGCGACACGATCGAGGAGCTGGACAAGGCGCAGGGCACGGGCGGCAACTTCGCCTTCTACCTGTCGGTGCCGCCGCGTTCCTTCCCGGTGGTCATCCAGCAGCTGAAGAAGCACGGGCTGGCGGACCAGAAGGACGGCTCCTGGCGCCGCGCGGTGATCGAGAAGCCGTTCGGGCACGACCTGAGGTCGGCCGAGGAACTGAACGCGATCGTCCACGAGGTCTTCGCCCCGGACCAGGTCTTCCGCATCGACCACTACCTGGGCAAGGAGACGGTCCAGAACATCCTGGCGCTGCGCTTCGCCAACACGATGTTCGAGCCGATATGGAACCGGTCGTTCGTCGACCACGTGCAGATCACCATGGCCGAGGACATCGGCATCGGCGGCCGGGCCGGCTACTACGACGGCATCGGCGCCGCCCGTGACGTCATCCAGAACCACCTCCTCCAACTGCTCGCGCTCACCGCGATGGAGGAGCCGGCCTCCTTCGACGCGGACGCGCTGGCGGCGGAGAAGACCAAGGTGCTCGGTGCCGTGCGGCTGCCGAAGGACCTGGGCCGGGACACCGTGCGCGGGCAGTACGCAGCCGGCTGGCAGGGGGGCGCGAAGGCGGTCGGGTATCTGGAGGAGGAGGGCATCGACGCCTCCTCGAAGACCGACACCTATGCCGCGATCAAGCTGGGCATCGACAACCGCCGCTGGGCGGGTGTCCCCTTCTATCTGCGCACCGGCAAGCGGCTGGGCCGCCGGGTCACCGAGATCGCGGTGGTCTTCCAGCGGGCGCCGCACTCCCCCTTCGACACGACGGCCACCGAGGAGCTGGGCTCCAACGCGATCGTCATCCGCGTCCAGCCGGACGAGGGCGTCACCGTCCGGTTCGGCTCCAAGGTACCGGGCACGTCGATGGAGATCCGGGACGTGTCGATGGACTTCGCCTACGGCGAGTCCTTCACCGAGTCCAGCCCGGAGGCGTACGAGCGCCTGATCCTGGACGTCCTGCTCGGCGACTCCAACCTCTTCCCGCGCACGGAGGAGGTCGAGCTGTCCTGGAAGATCCTCGACCCGATCGAGGAGTACTGGGACACCCACGGCAGGCCGGCCCAGTACCCGGCCGGGACGTGGGGACCCGTCGAGGCGGACGAAATGCTCGAGCGAGACGGACGGAGCTGGCGCCGGCCATGAAGACAGACCTCACGGACACCACGGCCAGCAAGATCAACAAGGCGCTGGTGCAAGCCCGCCGGGCCATCGGCACCCCGGCCGTCGGCATGGTGCTCACGCTGGTCATCGTCACGGACGAGGAGAACGCCTACGACGCGCTGAAGGCGGCCGGTGACGCCTCGCGCGAGCACCCCTCGCGCACGCTGGTCGTCATCAAGCGCGTCTCCCGCTCGCCCCGTGACCGCACCCAGTCCCGCCTCGACGCCGAGGTCCGGGTCGGCGCGGACGCCGGCACCGGCGAGACCGTCGTCCTGCGCCTGTACGGCGAGGTCGCCGACCACGCCCAGTCGGTGGTGCTGCCGCTGCTGCTGCCGGACGCCCCGGTGGTGGTGTGGTGGCCGGTCGGCGCCCCGCTGGACCCGGCGAAGGACCCGCTGGGCGCGCTGGCCCAGCGCAGGGTGACCGACACCTACGCCTGCGAGAAGCCGGTGGAGGAGCTCGCCGCCCGCGCCGACGCCTACACCCCCGGCGACACGGACCTGTCGTGGACCCGCATCACGCCCTGGCGTTCGATGCTGGCGGCGGCGCTGGACCAGATCGCCTGCGAGGTGCAGGGCGTCGAGGTGGAGGGCGAGGAGTTCAACCCGAGCTGCGAGCTGCTGGCGATGTGGCTCGCGGACCGGCTGGACGTCCCCGTCAAGCGCTCGCACTCCGGCGGGCCGGGGCTCACGGCGGTCCGCATGGACACCGACTGCGGCCCGATCGTGCTGGACCGCGCCGACGGTTCGCTGGCGACGCTGTCCATCCAGGGCCAGCCGAAGCGTGCGGTGGCGCTCAAGCGCCGCGACACGGCGGAGCTGATCGCGGAGGAGCTGCGCCGTCTGGACCCGGACGACACGTACGCCTCGGCGCTGCGCTACGGCGTGGAACGCCTGAAGTCGTCGGGTGAGGGTGCCGCTCCGGCCAAAGGAGAACGGGAAGCGGTCCCGGCTCCCGTCGAGTCGGCTGCGAAAGCTCCCGCGGCCGAGGCGACGGCGCAGGCCCCGGTGAAGAAGGCGGCGGCGAAGTGAGTACGGCACCGCAGCTGGTCGTGCACCGGGACAAGGAGCTGATGGCGCAGGCCGCGGCGGCCCGGCTGATCACGAAGATCGTGGATGCGCAGGCCTCACGGGGTTCGGCGTCCGTGGTCCTGACCGGCGGCCGCAACGGCAACGGCCTGCTGGCCGCGCTGGCCGCCGCCCCGGCGCGGGACGCGATCGACTGGGCCCGGCTCGACCTGTGGTGGGGCGACGAACGCTTCCTCCCGGAGGGCGACCCGGAGCGCAATGTCACCCAGGCCCGTGAGGCGCTGCTGGACGCGGTGCCGCTGGACCCGAAGCGCGTGCACGCCATGCCCGCGTCGGACGGCCCGCACGGCACGGACGTGGACGCGGCGGCGGCGGCCTACGCGGAGGAACTGGCCGCGGCCGCGGCTCCGGAGAACCACGCGCCCGTCCCCGCCTTCGACATCCTGATGCTGGGCGTCGGCCCGGACACGCACGTGGCGTCCCTCTTCCCGGAACTCCCGGCGGTCCGGGAGACGGAACGCACGGTGGTGGGCGTCCACGGCGCCCCGAAACCCCCGCCGACGAGGGTCACCCTGACCCTCCCCGCGATCCGGGCGGCCCGGGAGGTCTGGCTGCTGGCGGCGGGCGAGGACAAGGCGGAGGCGGCGGAGATCGCCCTGGCGGGCGCGGGGGAGATCCAGGCCCCGGCGGCGGGCGCCTACGGCCGCAGCCGCACCCTGTGGCTGCTGGACAGGGCGGCGGCTTCACAGCTGCCGAGGGAGTTGTATCCAGCGGCGTCGGCATAGGCGGGTCCGGCGGTGGAGGACGAGTCGTTCGATTCGCCCCCGCCGCCCGTCCCCGTCCTCCGGGGCGCTGCCCCCGGGCCTCCGCTCCTCAAACGCCGGAGAGGCTGATTTCAGCCTCTCCGGCGTTTGAGGAGCGGGATCCTGGGGCGGAGCCCCAGGTTCGGGACGGGAAGGGGCGGCGGGGGCGAGAAAACCCCCACCGCCCCGCCCCCTACTTGACGGACCCCGCCATGACGCCCTGCACGAAGTGCCGCTGGAACGCGAAGAACACCACAACCGGCACCACCAGCGACAAGAACGCCCCCGGCGCCAGCACATCGATGTTGCTGCCGAACTGCCGGATCTGCGACTGAAGTTGCACCGTCAGCGGCTGCGAGGAACTGTCCGCGAACAGCAGCGCGACCAGCATGTCGTTCCACACCCACAGGAACTGGAAGATCGCGAGGCTGGCGATGGCCGGCCGCCCCACCGGCAGCACCAGTTGGATGAAGATCCGCCACTCGCTCCCCCCGTCCATCCGGGCGGCCTCCAGCATCTCCTTCGGCATCTCGGCGAAGTAGTTCCGCAGCAGGAACACCGCGAACGGCAGCCCGTAGGCGACGTGGAACAGCACGACACCCGGAATGGTCCCGAACAGCCCGAGCTGCCCGAAGAGTTTCGCCACCGGCAGCAGCCCGATCTGCACGGGCACGACCAGCAGCGCGACGACGACCAGGAAGACGGGCTCACGCCCGGGGAAGTCCAGCCACGCGAAGGCGTATCCGGCCAGCGCGGCGACGACCACCACCAGCACCGTGGTCGGCACCGAGATCAGCACGGTGTTCCAGAACGCCTGTGTGATCCCCGAATTCCCCAGCAGCGCCGAGTAGTTCTCGAAGGACAACTCCCCCGGGCTGGTGAACACGGTCCACCAGCCCCCCTCCGCCGTCTCCTCGGCCGACCGCAGCGAGGACAGGAACAGCCCGGCCAGCGGGGTCATCCACACCAGCCCGATCACCACCAGGAACGCCTGCACCACCGCGTTGCCCAGAACACGCCGCACCGCGCTCACCGCTGACTCCTCCGAAAACGACGGACGTTGAACACCATGGCCGGAATGACCAGGAGCAGCAGCAGCACGCCCAGCGCGCTGCCCAGCCCCTGGTTGTTGCCGCCGCCGAACGACACCAGCCACATCTGCGTCGCGAGCACGGTCGCGTCCTCCTGCACGGGTCCGGGCGCGATGATGTAGACGAGGTCGAAGACCTTCATCACGTTGATCACCAGCGTCACGAACACCACGGTGAGCACCGGCGCGAGCAGCGGGACGGTGATCCGCCGGAAGATCTGCCACTCGTTGGCCCCGTCCATCCGGGCGGCCTCCAGCGCGTCCCTGGGCAGGGTGGACAGCCCCGCCCCGATGAGCACCATCGCGAACCCGGTCCAGATCCACAGGTACGCCCCGATGATCGCCGGGGTGACGAGCGTGGGACCGAGCCAGGAGATGCCGTCGTAGGGCGCGGCGAAGTTCGACGCGGGAAGCTTCAGCGCGTACGACCCGCCGTCGAGCCCGTCGAAGCCGAACGAGCCGTCGGCGGCGGTGGTCGTACTGGCGACCGTCTTCCCGTCGCGTACCGCCTCGACCGTGACGCCGGGCAGTCCGCTCTCCTCGCCGTCGACCACTCCCGGCTCCCCTCCCCCGCCGGGTGTGAAGTCGAGGTACACGACACCGCGCACCTCGTCGGAACCGGTCTTTCCGGCCGCGGCGCCGGCCGCGGGTTCGGCGTCCCCGGGCAGGTCCTTGGGAGCCACCCCCACCAGCCCGAGTACCGCCGCCGTGTCTCCGGGCGACACCTCCGTCCCGGTGATGTACGACCCGTCGTCCTCCTTGGTCAGCGTCTCGCCGTCCCGCGCACGGGCGGTCGGATAGGACGAGGAGCCCTTGAAGGCGTCGTGGACGGAGACGACGGCCGCGTTGAGCACGCCCTTGTCCGGGTTGTCGTCGTAGGCGAGCCGGAAGATGATGCCGGCGGCGAGGAACGACACGGCCATCGGCATGAACAGCAGCAGCTTGAAGGCGGTGGCCCAGCGGACCTTCTCCACCAGGACGGCCAGGATCAGCCCGAGTGCGGTCAGCAGCGTCGGTGCGACGACGACCCAGATCGCCGTGTTCCGGATCGCCTTGAGGGTGACCGGGTCACGGAACATCTCGGCGTAGTTCTCGCCGCCCACGAACTCGCTGCCGGAGGCGTCGAAGAAGCTGCGGCCGATGGAGAACAGCACCGGGTACAGGACCAGGGCGCCCAGCAGGAGCAGGGCGGGGAACACGAACAGCAGGGCGATGACGCGGCCCCGCCGGCGCAGGCGTCGGCCGCCCGCACCGTCGGGGTGTGCGGATGCCGGAGGGCTCGCCTCTTTCACCAAGGTGGCGGTCATGGCGGTCAGTTCCCGTACGCCTTGGCCGCGGCCTTCTCGAGCTCGGCGGCGGTCTTCTCCGAGTCGGCCGGGTCGCGCAGGAAGTCCTGGAGGATCTTCCACTCACCGGTGCCCTTGGTGCCGCCGAAGGCCGCCGGGGCCTGGTCGGACATGTCGAAGCGGACCGAGTCGCCCGCCTCGACCAGGGACTTGGCGGTGGCGCGGCTGACGTCGTCACCGTAGGAGGCGAGGTCGAGGTTCTTGTTCGGGGAGAGGAAGCCGCCCGCCTCGGCCCACACGGCGGCGGCCTCGGGGGTGGAGAGGTACTCCACGAGTGCCATGCCGGCCTCGCTGTTCTTGCCGTCCTTGAGGACGACCGCCGCGTCACCGCCGCTGACCACGGGGGCCTTGCCGTCGCCGACCGGCGGGAAGGGGAAGAAGTTCGCGTCGGTGCCGATGCTCTTGCCGAACTGGTCCTTGGCGACACCGGCGACGAAGTCGCCCTCGTAGACCATCGCGGCCTCGGCCTTCGGGCCGAATACCTTCTCCACCGAGCCGGGGAAGTCGGTGTTGAGGGCCTGCTTCTGGCCGCCCGCGACGAGCTGCTTGTCCTTGAACAGCTTGCCGAGGGTGGTGAGCGCCTCGACGACGGTCGGGTCGGTCCACTTGATCTCGTGGGCGGCGAGGGCGTCGTACTTCTCGGGTCCGGCCTGGGAGAGGTAGACGTTCTCGAACCAGTCGGTGAGGGTCCAGCCGTCCTGTCCGGCCACCGAGAACGCGGCGAGCCCGGAGTCGGAGATCGTCCGTCCGTTCTCCAGCATGGCGTCGTACGTCTTCGGCGGGGTGACGCCGGCCTGTTCCAGGGCCTCGGGGCTGTACCAGACGGTCGACTTGTGGGCGGCCTTGAAGTACAGGCCGTACAGGGTGCCGTCGACGCTGCCGTAGTTCTGCCACACCTCGGCGAAGTTGCTGTCGATGTTGGCCTGCGTCTTCTTGTCGAGGGGCTTGAGCCAGCCGTTGCCGGCGAACTGCTTGAGCACGCCGACCTGCGGGACCATGACGACGTCGGGGGCGTTGCCGCCCTCGATCTTGCTGCCGACGACGGTGGAGACGTTGTCGCCGGTGGAGACGAAGGCGGTCTTGGCGCCGGTCTTCTCGGTGAAGGCGTCGAGCACCTTCTGGAAGTTCTCCTGCTCGCTGCCGGACCAGACGCCGGCGACGGTGACGGTCTGGCCGCTGAGCGCCTGGTCACCGCCGCCGGCCGCGACGGGTTCGCCGCCGCCGCAGGCGGTCGCGCCGAGCGCGAGGACCAGGGCCGTACATCCGGTGAGCAGGGTGGTACGTCGTCGCATCATCGTCGATGTCCTTTTGTCAGTACGGAAATTCAGTCGGTGCGGGTGCTCGGTCAGTGCGGGTGCTCGGTCAGTGCGGGTGCTCGGTCAGTGCGGGTCTTCAGGGGCAGTCGATCCACCAGGCGGCGGTGGAGCCGGGGAGCGTCCCGGGCGGGCAGGGGCCGCTGGCGAGCAGCGGGGTGCCGGCGACCGGGGCGGGTACGGGGGCGGTGCCGAAGTTGACGGCGCAGACCAGGTCGTCGCGGGCGAAGGCGAGGACGCCGGGCTGGGTGTCCAGCCAGCGGAGCGTGCCCTCACCCAACTGGGTGAGTGAGGCGCGCAGTTGGAGGCCGTCGCGGTACAGGTGCCAGAAGGAGCGGGTGTCGGCCAACGCCCGGTCGGTGGCGTGTTCGGCGAACCACTCGGGCTGCGGCAGCCAGGGCCGTACGCCCTCGGCGCCGGAGGTGAAGCCGAACGGTGAGGCCTGTCCGGACCAGGGCAGCGGCACCCGGCAGCCGTCGCGTATCCGGGCGCGGCTGCCGGTGCGGCGGAAGATCGGGTCGGTGAGCACGTCGTCGGGCAGGTCCACGACCTCGGGCAGGCCCAGTTCCTCGCCCTGGTAGACGTACGCGGCGCCGGGCAGCGCCAGCATCAGCAGCGCGGCGGCGCGGGCGCGGGCCGGGCCGAGTCCGCTGCCGTCCGGGGTGGGTTCGCCGTAGCGGGTGACGGTGCGGACCTGGTCGTGGTTGTTGAGGACCCACGTGACGGTGGAACCAGTGCCGACGATGTCCTGCATGGCCTCGGAGATGACCTTGCGGAAGGCGTCGGCGTCCCAGGGGGCGCCGAGCAGGTCGAAGAAGAAGGCCTGGTGGAGTTCGTCCGGGCGGACGTAGCGGGCGTGTTCGCGGGCGGTGGGGACGGAGACCTCGCCGACCAGGAGGCGTTCGCGGCCGTCGCGGGCGGTGTACTCCTCGCACACCGCGCGCCAGTGCCGCCACACGTCGTGCACCTCGGGCTGGTTCCAGGCGAGCGGGTTGACCGAGTCGCGGGTGCGGGCGTCGGCCTCCGGGTCGGGGGAGTCGGGCAGTTCGGGGTGTTTGAAGAGGCCGGCGGCGACGTCGATGCGGAAGCCGTCGACGCCCCGGTCCAGCCAGAAGCGGAGGATCCGGTCGAACTCGGCGGCGACCTCGGGCTCGCGCCAGTTCCAGTCGGGCTGTTCGGGCGTGAACATGTGCAGGTACCACTGGCCGGGCCGGCCGTCCGGCTCGGTGACCCGGGTCCAGGCGGGGCCGCCGAACATGGCGTGCCAGTTGTTGGGCGGCTCGGCGCCGTCGGGACCCCGGCCGTCGGCGAAGTGGAAGCGGGCCCGTTCGGGGCTGCCGGGACCGGCGGCGAGGGCCGCGCGGAACCAGGGGTGCTCGCTGGAGCAGTGGTTGGGGACGATGTCCAGCAGCACCTTGATGCCGAGCCGCCGGGTGGCGTCGACCAGCAGGTCGAACTCGGCGAGGTCGCCGAAGACCGGGTCGACGCCGGTGTAGTCGGCCACGTCGTAGCCGTGGTCGTGCTGCGGGGAGGGGTAGAAGGGGCTCAGCCAGATCCCGTCCACGCCGAGCTTCTTCAGATACGGCAGCCCGGCCCTGACGCCGGCGAGGTCGCCGATGCCGTCGCCGGTGCTGTCCAGAAAGCTGCGGATGTAGACCTGATAGATCACCGCGTCACGCCACCAGTGGTGCCTGTTCACCCCATTGACCTGTCTGTGAGGAGTGTTTGTTATGCATGCATGTTAGGTAGCGGAGTCGCGCGGGTGTCAATGAACGTGCGCAAGTTACCGGGGAGTTACCCTGTCCGAGCAGGTACTTAAGTGAACACAACGGGCACGTTCGAGACGTCCGCGTTACCTAACATGTAACTAGGGAGGGTTCTATCGCGAGGAGACGGCGGCCAGCTCGTCCGCCAGCCGGCGCACCGCGGCCCCGGGCGTCTGCCGCCCGGTCATGGCGTCGTGCACCACCGCCTGCACCACCAGGCTCACCTGGTCGTAGTGCGGGCTCTTGGGGCGCGGGGCGGCGGCGAGCACGCTCTCGCGCAGGGTCGGCAGGTAGGGGAACCGCCGGACCAGTTCCGGATCGTCGTACAGGCCGGCCCGTACGGGCGGCAGGGCGCCGCGCGTGAGGACCTGGCGCTGCACGTGCTCGCTGGTGAGGTACGCGATCAGGCGCGCGGCGGAGTCGGGGTGCCGGGCGTGACCGGCGACGGCCAGGTTGGAGCCGCCGAGGACGCTGGTGCCCGGACCGTCCGGTCCCGGCAGCGGTACGGCGCCGACCTTGCCGGCGACCTTCGAACCCGGGGCGGAGGCGGCGACGTAGGCGTAGGGCCAGTTGCGCAGGAAGAGCAGCCGGCCGTCCTGGAAGGCCCGCTTGGACTCCTCCTCCTTGTACGTCAGCGCCTCGCGGGGGATCCAGCCCTCGCGGACCCCGCGCGCGAGGAAACCGATGCCGTCCCTGGCCGCCCGTGAGTTCACGGTGACGCGTTCGCCCTCGTCGCCGAGGATGGTGCCGCCGGCCGAGTAGACGGCCTCGGCCGCGTTGACGGTCAGACCCTCGTAGGGCAGGAACTGGCCGGCGTAGCCGTCGAGACCGTGCTCCGGGGCGAGGGTCTTCGCGGCCCGTTCGAGATCGGCCCAGGTGCGCGGGGGCGGGACGCCCTCGGCGTCGAGGACGTCCTTGCGGTAGAGGAGCAGACCGGCGTTGGTGACGTACGGGACGGCGTACAGGCGTCCGTCGTAGGTCGCCGTGTCCACGACCCGGGGCAGGAAGGCATCGAGCGGGAAGCGGTCGCGGGGCAGCGGGCGGATCCAGCCGGCGGCGGCGAACTCCGAGGTCCAGCTCACGTCGATGTTGAGCACGTCGAACCGGCCGTGCTCGCCGCCGCGCAGGTCGGTGATCATCTGTGCGCGGGTCTCGTCGGCGGAGTCGGGCAGCTCGACGAGGGTGACCTCCTCGCCGGGGTGGGTGCGGTTCCAGCCCTCCAGCACGGAGCCCAGATAGCCGGTGAGGTCACCGGCGGTGGCCAGGGTGAGCGGTCCGCGACCGCCCCCGCCGGCCTCGTCGGCCCGTACCCCGGAGGCGACGTAACCGGTCAGGACGACGATCAGGACGAGGAGGCCCCTACCCGCGGCATGGATCCACCGCATAGGTTCCTCCCTGTACACCGGCACCCGGGCACCATCGTCCGGGGTCAGAGGCCATGTATACCTGTTAGGTATGCGCGATACTAGGCCCTGCGGCACATTACCCACAGGACGCGAGGAGGAGAGCACGAGTGCGGCTGCCCCTCCTGGCGCTGCTCGCCCGTGGCCCGGCCCACGGCTATGAGCTCAAGCAGGACCTTGAGCAACTGCTGGGCTCCGCGTACCCTCAGCCGAACGTCGGCCAGATCTACGTCACCCTCGGCCGCCTCGAGAAAACGGGACTGATCGAGGGCGAGGACGTCGAGCAGTCGAGCCGGCCCAACAAGAAGGTCTACCACCTCACCGACGCCGGGCGGGAGGCGCTGCGCGCCTGGTACGAGGAGACGGCGGACGAACCACGGGTGCGGGACGAGTTCTTCATGAAGCTGGCCCTGGCCCCGCAGACCGGTCTCGCCGACCAGATCGCGCTGATCAACCGACAGCGGCGCCAGTACCTGAACACCATGCGGCAGTTGTCGAAGCTGGCCGCCGCCGAGGACCGGGACAACCGCATCTCCCACCTGCTGATCGAGGGCGCCATGCTGCACCTGCAGGCCGACCTCGACTGGCTGGAGCGGTGCCAGGAGGAGCTGGAGGAGCTTCAGTGAGCGAGCGCACCGCTGAAGTGCTGCGCGCCGAAGGCCTGGTCAAGACGCACCACGGCGAGGGCGCCCCGGCGCACGCCGTGCGCGGGGTCGACCTGCGGGTGGCGCGCGGCGAGTTCGTGGCGATCACCGGACCGTCCGGTGCGGGCAAGTCGACGCTGCTGCACCTGCTCGGCGGGCTCCAGCGGCCCGACGCGGGCAGCGTCTGGCTGGACGGCGTGTGCACGGACGGCTACGGCGAGGCCCGCTGGGCGGTGGAGCGCCGCAAGCGGATCGGGATCGTCTTCCAGTTCTTCAACCTCGTCTCCGGCCTGTCGGTCGCCGACAACGTGGAACTGCCCGCACTGCTCGCCGGGGTGCCGCCGAGGAAGGCCCGCGCCGGCCGGGAGGAACTCCTGGCCGAGCTGGGTCTCGCGGGCAAGGAGCGCAGCATGCCGGGCGAGCTGTCCGGCGGTGAGCAGCAGCGGGTCGCCCTCGCCCGGGCGCTGGTCAACCACCCGCCGCTGCTGCTGGCCGACGAGCCCGCGGGCAGCCTGGACAGCAAGGGAACCCGCGAGGTGATGCGGCTGCTGTCCCGCTTCCACCAGCGCGGGCAGACGATCCTGCTGGTCACGCACGACGCACGGCTGGCGAGCGCGGCGGACCGGGTGATCAGCTTCTTCGACGGCCGGATCGCCGACGACGCCGCGCTCGACGGCGGCGTCCCGCCGCGCCGGACCGGTACGTCCGGTGTGCTGGAGCTCAAGGACTGACATGCGCTTCCACGACCGCCCCGCGTCGAGGGGTTGAGCGCCCGTGCGAGCCACTCTGCGCTGGGCGCACTCCGATCTGCGCACGCACCGCGGCGAGGCGCTGTTCCTGGTGCTGGCCACCGCGGGCATCGTCGCGTCGCTGCTGCTGGCCACGGCCCTGTTCGGGTACGCCACCAACCCCTGGCAGCGGGTCTTCACACAGGCGCGCGGCGCGCACGTCACGCTGCACACCACCGCCTCCGCCGACGCGGGGAGGCTGGCCGGACTGGACGGCGTGGAGTCCGTCGCCGGTCCCTACCCGACGGCCGCGCTCACCCTCGCCTCGGCGGGCGGCCGGGCCTCCGTGGAACTGCGCGGCACCCCCGCCGAGCCCGAGGTGGGCCGCCCGCTGATCACCTCCGGGCACTGGCTGGACCCGGCCACCCCCGACGGGGTGGTCCTGGAGAGCCGCCTCGCGCGGGCGCTGCTCACGGCCCCCGGTGACACGCTCACCGTGCCCGGCACGGCGCGGGAACTGACCGTGGTGGGCGTCGCCGACAGCGCCGAGCCGCGCTACCGGCCGGGTGAGCGGGCCGGCCTGGTGTGGGCGCTGCCGTCGGCGGTGCCGGACCCGGGCGGCCGGGTGGTCGGGCTGCGGCTGACCGACCCGGGCGACACCGGGTACGCCGTGCAGCGGGCGGTGACCGAGCTGGGCGCCGGGGCGATCGGCGAGGTGGCCACCTGGCAGCAGGCGCGCGCCGAGGCGCAGGGCGACAACCGGCTGCTCGGGCAGGTGCTCGGCCTGTTCGGTCTGGGCGCGCTGGCCGCCGCCGGGTTCGCCGTGCACGGGGCGATCGCCACCCGGATCCGGGGGCATCTGCGGGACATCTCGATCCTCAAGGCGATCGGCTTCACGCCCGGCCAGGTCGTCCGCGTCTTCCTGATCCAGCACCTCGGTTACGCCCTGCTCGGTGCCGTGGCCGCCGCCGTGCTCACCGAGGCGCTGGGCGGCGCGGTGCCGGGGCGGCTCGGGGACGCGGCCGACGTGTGGCAGGGGCTGCCCGGACACACCGCGGCGCTGTTCGCCGTACCGGCCGGGGCGGTGCTGTTCATCGGCGCGACCACCGGGCTGGCCGCCTGGCGGGCGGGGCGGGTGCCGCCGGTACCGGTGCCGCGCCCGGCGGCGCCCCCGGCCGGGCGGCTGACCGGTGTGGCGCGGCGGGCGCTGGGAGCGCGGGTGCCGCCGGCGCTGGTCCTGGGCTGGCACAAGGCGTTCACCCGCCGGTCGCGTTCGCTGGGCGCGGTGGGCAGGCTGGCGCTGCCGCTGCTGCTGATCGTGGTGGCACTGAGCGCGTGGACCACCATCGACCGGTTCCACAGCAGTCCGGAGCAGGTGGGGCTGCCCACCGCGCTCAGTGTCCGCGCGGACGCCTCGCTGGGCGACCGGGAGACCCGCGCGCTGCTGGAGCGCGACCCTCAGGTCGCCGCCGCCTATCCGGGTGTGGAGGTGGCCGCGCTGGTTCCCGGCCAGACCGCCACCATCGCCCTGCGCGGCCTCGGCACCCGTGCGGAGCCGTACCCGTTCACGCTGGCCGAGGGGCGTCCCGCGCACGGGCCGGACGAGGCGGTGGCCGGTCAGGGGCTGCTCGACCTGCTGCACGTGCGGGTGGGCGACTGGGTGCGGATGACCGTCGGCGACCAGCCGCAGATCCTGCACATCGTCGGCCGCAGCATCGAACCGGAGAACGCCGGACGAACCATCTCCACCTCGCTGGACACCCTTCGCGCCAACGACCCGGGCCTGCGGCCGGCCCTCTACCAGCTCCGGCTGGACCCCGGCGCGGACCCGGCCGCGGTCGCCGAGCGGCTGACGGCGGCGGGCCGCGGCCATCTGGACGTGCACGCCGTGGCCAACCCGGCCGACGGGCTGTCCCCGCTGCGCGCGGTGGTCCTCGGGCTGATCGTGGTCCTCGCGCTGATCGGGCTGATCGAGCTGCTGACGGCGATCGGCGGCACGGTCCGCGAGGGCGAACGCGATCTGCTGGCACTCAAGGCCATCGGCCTGACCCCCCGGCAGATCACCGCCGTCACGGTCACCGCCACGGCCGGTACGGCTCTGGCGGCCGTGCTCCTCGCCATGGCCCTGGGGCTGCCGCTGGCGCACTGGCTGATCGACGCCCAGGGAAGGTCGAGCGGCATCGGCGCGGGGATCGCCCGGCTTCCCTCCCCCGCGCTGCTGGTGCCGCTCGGCGCGGCGGCGGTGCTGGGTGCCGCGGGTCTCGCCGCCCTCCCGGCGGCACGAGCGGCCCGGCGGCGCCTCGCGGACACGCTGAGCGCGGTGACCTGAGCGGCAGGTGCGCGTACGCCCACTTACTTTGTTCGCCCCCGTGCGACGCGGCGTCAGCCGGTCAGCCGCCGCGGACGTAGGGGTTCCCCTGCGGCGGTACGTGAGGCAGTCCCGTCGGCGGCATGGCCGGAGGCATCGGCGGGAGGCTCGCCGGGTGGACACCCAGCCGGATACCGTAGCGCCGCTTCAGCCGGCCCGCCTCCGCCAGGGCGATCACCGTGACGGTCACCGGGGCACCCAGGATGAAGACGATGCCCAGGGTGAGGCTGAGCCCGTGCAGATCGCCGGTGACGAGGTCCGGGATCGCCATCAGCCAACTGGTCACCGTGGCGAGCAGCGCCGGCAGACAGCGGTGCACGGCGGCCGTGCCGAAGAAGTTGCCGGAGACCCGGATGGCTCCGGAGACCAGGAAGACGGCCATCCACATCATCGTCAGGCCGACGCCCATGACCGTGAACATGCTGTTCGAGCCGTTCGTCCACTGCACCAGCACCACCGTCGCCACCACGCAGCCGATGAACAGCAGGAGCAGCTTGAGGGAGTTGAGCAGCGGTACCCGAAGCTGGCGCACGGTGCCGGTGCGCCGCCAGACGAAGAGCATCACGCCGACCGTCAACGGGGTGAGCAAGAGCAGCACCGCCGAGGCGGTGAGCGCGTTCTCCAGCAGCTCCGTGATCTCGAAGCCGCCCTCCAGGACGGTGTAGACGCCGACGGAGGCGACCGCTCCGGCGATGACCCTGAAGCGCTTCAGCCGCTCGATGGACGGGTCGAGCGGCTGCGGGATCCACGCGGGGTGGAACACCGCCCTGGCGACGTGGTGGGGTTTCAGGAAGGTACGGACCCTCAGCGTGCCGCCGGTCCAACTCCCGGACGTACGTGTCACCTTGTGCTCCCCCGAGCGCTCGCCGTGATGATCGCGGGGGATTCTACGGGAAGCGGACGGCATCGCGCCGTCCGCTTTCCCGCACCGGGCCTCACTGCCGGCCGCGCAGCTCCCGGTAGGTGGCGACGAGGGCCTTGGTGGAGGCGTCCAGGCCGGGGACGTCGGCGCCCTCGGTGAGGGCGGGTTCGACGCGCTTGGCGAGGACCTTGCCGAGTTCGACGCCCCACTGGTCGAAGGAGTCGATGTCCCAGATCGCGCCCTGTACGAACACCTTGTGCTCGTAGAGCGCGACGAGCTGGCCGAGCACGGACGGCGTGAGCTCGCGCGCGAGGATCGTGGTCGTGGGGTGGTCGCCCTTGAACGTCTTGTGCGGGACCAGTTCCTCCGGCACCCCTTCGCCGCGCACCTCGTCCGGGGTCTTGCCGAAGGCGAGGGCCTGCGTCTGGGCGAAGAAGTTGGCCATCAGCAGGTCGTGCTGGGCCCCCAGTTCGTCGCCCAGCTCGGCCACGGGCTCGGCGAAGCCGATGAAGTCCGCCGGGATCAGCTTCGTACCCTGGTGGATCAACTGGTAGTAGGCGTGCTGCCCGTTGGTGCCGGGCGTGCCCCACACCACCGGTCCCGTCTGCCAGCCGACCTCGCGCCCGTCCCGGCCGACGTACTTGCCGTTGGACTCCATGTCGAGCTGCTGGAGGTAGGCGGTGAACTTCGACAGGTAGTGCGAGTACGGCAGCACCGCGTGCGACTGCGCGTCGTGGAAGTTGCCGTACCAGACGCCCAGCAGGCCCATCAGCAGCGGCACGTTGGACTCGGCCGGGGCGGTGCGGAAGTGCTCGTCGACGATCCGGAACCCGTCGAGCATCTCCCGGAAGCGGTCCGGGCCGATGGCGATCATCAGCGACAGGCCGATCGCGGAGTCGTAGGAGTAGCGTCCCCCGACCCAGTCCCAGAACTCGAACATGTTCGCCGTGTCGATGCCGAAGTCGGCGACCTTCTCGGCGTTCGTCGACAGGGCGACGAAGTGCCGGGCGACGGCGGCCTCGTCCTTGAGGGCGTTCAGCAGCCAGGTCCGCGCGGAGGTGGCGTTGGTGACCGTCTCGATGGTGGTGAAGGTCTTGGACGCGATGATGAACAGCGTCTCGGCCGGGTCCAGGTCGCGGGTCGCCTCGTGCAGGTCGGCGCCGTCCACGTTGGACACGAAGCGGACGGTGAGGTCGCGGTCGGTGAAGGCACGCAGCGCCTCGTACGCCATGGCGGGGCCCAGGTCGGAGCCGCCGATGCCGACGTTGACGACGTTGCGGATGCGCTTGCCGGTGTGACCCGTCCACGCGCCGGAGCGGACCCGGCCGGCGAAGTCGGCCATCCTGTCGAGCACGGCGTGCACGGCCGGGACGACGTTCTCCCCGTCGACCTCGATCACCGCGTCCCGCGGGGCGCGCAGCGCGGTGTGCAGCACGGCCCGGTCCTCGGTGGTGTTGATCTTCTCGCCGCGGAACATGGCGTCGCGCAGCCCGAACACGTCGGTGGCGACGGCCAACTCGCGCAGCAGCCGCAGGGTGTCGTCGGTGATCAGGTGCTTGGAGTAGTCGATGTACAGGTCACCGACCCGGAGCGTGTACCCGGTGCCGCGGCCGGGGTCGGCGGCGAACAGCTCGCGCAGCCGCACCTTGCCGAGCTCCTCACGGTGCTTGGCCAGTGCGGTCCACTCGGGCGTCTGGTTGAGCCTGGTACGACCGTCTGCGTTCATCTCGGACTTCAGCCTTCTTCCTTGGGTGGCCCCGCTGCGTCCAACCTAATTGATCAGCGGTGAACAGAACGGAAGAGGAAGACGAAAGGAATCCGAAGCGGTTCGGCAGTGCTCCGAAGGGGCGCGGGACCGTACCGGCGTACGGCTACCGCCACGTGGGCGCGACCGGCCACGACGGCGCCGCGGACGCCGTACCGCCCCGCGGGGCGCTCAGATCTCGCCCCGCAGCTTCGCGAGGGCCTCCGCGAGGATCGCCTCGCCGTCCGCGTCGCTGCGCCGCTCCCGCACATAGGCGAGGTGCGTCTTGTAGGGCTCGGTGCGCGGCGGGTCCGGCGGGTTGTCGCGGTCCTGCCCGGCCGGGAATCCGCAGCGGGGGCAGTCCCAGGTATCGGGCACCTGCGCGTCGCTCGCGAAGCTCGGCTGTGTCTCGTGCCCGTTGGAGCACCAGAAGGAGATGCGCAGCCGGGGCGCGGACTCGCCGCGTTCGGCCTCGCCCATCGGGCCCGCCCCGACCCGGCTTCCCCGGATCGCGTTGCCACTTGCCACGGTCGTAACTCCCTGCGTGATGGTGCCGCGAAGCGAGTCGGCGTGCCGCTTCGCTGCGAGCGCCTCAGTCTACGTAAGGCCCAACGCACGTCCAGTGTGGGGAGTTACCGACCCCGTATCCAGACGCAGGCCCCATGATAGGCCGCGCTCTGCTGCGCGTACCGGACATGGGGCCTTACGTGCGGAATGCTTGAGGAATGGGGGCGTGACGCGCCCTCGGGTCAGTTGTTCACCTTCATCATGATGCCGAGCACGACGATGCACGCGAACCAGAGCAGACCGACCACGAGGGTGATCCGGTCCAGGTTGCGCTCGGCGACCGAGGAGCCGCCGACGGAGGACTGCATGCCACCACCGAACATGTCGGAGAGGCCGCCGCCCTTCCCCTTGTGCATCAGCACCAGCAGCATCAGCAGCAGGCTGAAGACGATCAGGGCGATGGAGAACCCCATAACCACGGCTGGACCAACTTCCTCGGATTCGGATGGACGACGCGGGGCCCAGCACAGTGCTGGACCCCGCAAGGGTACGACGGATCGCTGCTAGCGCATACTCACTGGTCGCGGAAACGAACGATCTTGACGAACTCGTCGGCGTCCAACGAGGCGCCGCCGACCAGGGCGCCGTCGATGTCGGCCTGCGCCATGATCTCGGCGACGTTGCCGGACTTGACCGAGCCGCCGTACTGGATGCGGACCTTGTCGGCCAGCTCCTGGCCGTACAGCTCGGCGAGCTTGCCCCGGATGGCCGCGCAGACCTCCTGGGCGTCCTCGGCGCCGCAGACCTTGCCGGTGCCGATGGCCCACACCGGCTCGTAGGCGATCACGACCGTCTCGGCCTGCTCGGCCGGGAGGTCCTTCAGACCGCCCTCGACCTGGGCGAGGGTGTGGGAGACGTGGTTGCCCGCCTCGCGGACCTCCAGCTCCTCGCCGACGCAGAGGATAGGGGTGATGCCGTGCTTGTAGGCGGCCTTCACCTTGGCGTTCACGATCTCGTCGGTCTCGGCGTGGTACTGGCGCCGCTCCGAGTGCCCGACGGCGACGTAGGTGCACTTCAGCTTGGCCAGCATCGGACCGGAGATCTCGCCGGTGTAGGCGCCGCCGTCGTGCGCCGAGATGTCCTGGGCGCCGTACGTGATCTTCAGCTTGTCGCCGTCGACCAGGGTCTGCACGGAGCGCAGGTCGGTGAAGGGCGGCAGGACGGCGACGTCGACGGCCTCGTAGTCCTTGTCGGCGAGGGCGAAGGCGAGCTTCTGGACGTGGGCGATGGCCTCGAGGTGGTTGAGGTTCATCTTCCAGTTGCCCGCCATCAGCGGCGTGCGGGTGGTCATCGGGGTCAGTCCTCCAGTGCGGCGAGGCCGGGGAGCGTCTTGCCCTCGAGGTATTCGAGGGAGGCGCCGCCGCCGGTCGAGATGTGGCCGAATGCCTGCTCGTCGAAGCCCAGGATGCGGACGGCCGCGGCGGAGTCGCCGCCGCCGACCACGGTGAAGCCCGGGGAGTCGATGAGGGCCTGGGCGACCGCCTTGGTGCCCTCGGCGTAATCGGGGTGCTCGAAGACGCCCATGGGGCCGTTCCAGAAGACGGTGGCGGCGTCGGCGAGCTTCGAGGCGTACAGCTTGCGGGTCTCCGGACCGATGTCCAGGCCCATGTGGCCGGCCGGGATGGCGTCCGCGGCGACGTTGGCGGGGTGGGACGGCGCCTTGGCCTTCATGTCGGGGAACTCCGCGGCGACCAGCGTGTCGACCGGCAGCACCAGTTCCACACCGTTCTTCTCGGCGCGCTCCAGGTACTCCAGGACGGCCGGGATCTGGTCCTCCTGCACCAGCGACGTGCCGATCTCGTGGCCCTGGGCCTTGAGGAAGGTGTACGCCATGCCGCCGCCGATGAGGATGCGGTCGGCCTTGCCGAGCAGCTCGTCGATGACGGCGAGCTTGTCGGAGACCTTGGCGCCGCCGAGAGCCACGACGTAGGGCCGCCGGACGTCGTCGGTGAGCTTCTTCAGGACGCCGACCTCGGTGGCGATGAGGTGGCCGGCGTAGTGCGGCAGCCGCGCCGGGAGGTCGAAGACCGAGGCGTGCTTACGGTGCACCGCGCCGAAGCCGTCGCCCACGTACAGGTCGACGAGGGCGGCGAGCTTGTCGGCGAAGACGCCGCGCTCTGCGTCGTCCTTGGAGGTCTCACCGGCGTTGAAGCGCAGGTTCTCGATGACCGCGACCTGTCCGTCGGCCAGTCCCGCGACGGTGGCGGTCGCGGACTCGCCGACGGTGTCGGTCGCGAACGCGACGTCGGTGCCGAGGAGTTCACCGAGGCGCGCGGCGGCCGGGGCGAGCGAGAAGGCGGGGTCCGGGGCACCCTTGGGGCGGCCCAGGTGGGAGGCGACGACCACGCGGGCGCCCGCCTCGGCGAGGGCCTTGACGGTGGGCAGTACGGCGCGGATGCGGCCGTCGTCGGTGATGGTGGTGCCGTCCAGCGGCACGTTGAGGTCGGCGCGGACGAAGACCCGCTTGCCCGCGACGCCTTCGGAGAGGAGTTCGTCGATCGTCTTCATAGGGGCTCCCTGGCTAGAGCTGGCTGGAGCGATGTGCTCAGCGACGTGTTCGCTCGTGATCGCTCGTGATCGAAAGAGGGCGACCGTTCCGATACGTGCGTCAGGGCTCGGACAGCGCGTTGCCGCACCGGCCGAGCCCTGCACTCATATCAGGCTGCCCGCTCCGCGATCAGAGCTGGTTGCCCACGAAGACCGTCAGGTCGACGAGGCGGTTGCTGTAGCCCCACTCGTTGTCGTACCAGCCGATGACCTTCACGCTCTTGCCGTCCTGGACCATGGTCAGGGACGAGTCGAAGGTGCAGGACGCCGGGGCGTTGACGATGTCGGAGGAGACGATCTCGTCCTCGGTGTACTCGAGGTAGCCCTTCAGCTCGCCCTCGGCGGCCTTCTGGAAGGCGGCGTTGACCTCTTCCTTGGTGACCTCGCGGGAGAGCTCGACGACCAGGTCGGTGACGGAGCCGGTCGGGACCGGGACGCGCATGGCCATGCCGTCCAGCTTGCCCTTGAGCTGCGGGAGCACCAGGGCGGTGGCCTTGGCGGCACCGGTGGTGGTCGGGATGATGTTCTCGGCGGCGGCACGGGCGCGGCGCAGGTCCTTGTGCGGGAAGTCCAGGATGCGCTGGTCGTTCGTGTACGCGTGCACCGTGGTCATCAGACCCTTGACGATGCCGAAGTTCTCGTCGAGCACCTTCGCCATCGGCGCCACACAGTTGGTGGTGCAGGAGGCGTTGGAGATGACGTGGTGGTTGGCCGCGTCGTACTGCTCGTGGTTGACGCCCATGACGAGGGTGATGTCCTCGTTCTTCGCCGGGGCGGAGATGATGACCTTCTTGGCGCCGCCGGTGATGTGCTTCTCGGCGTCTTCCTTCTTGGTGAAGATGCCGGTCGACTCGATGACGATGTCGACGCCCAGCTCGCCCCACGGGATGTCGGCGGGGTTGCGCTCGGAGAGCACCTTGATCGTCTTGCCGTCGACGGTGATCGTGTCGGCGGTGTGGGTGACCTCCTGCTTGAGGCGGCCCAGGATGGTGTCGTACTTCAGCAGATGGGCGGTGGTCGCGGTGTCACCCAGGTCGTTGACAGCCACGATCTCGATGTCCGCGCCCTGCTCCAGCAGCGCGCGGAAGTAGTTGCGACCGATGCGGCCAAAGCCGTTGATGCCTACGCGGATCGTCACGAACCGATCTCCTCGTTGGTACGCCGGCCCGATGTGCCGGCGAGCTGTATTTGGGATGTCCCCGACCACTGCCGACCCTACCTCTCCGGGGCCCCGGCCGTGACATCGAGTTGCCCCATACCCGGCAGGGCGGTCCGTACCCGTCAGTAGGGTGCGGACCGCCCCGTCCGACGCTCCGTCGTCACTCGATCTCGTCATGGATCGTCAGTGTGCGTTGACGTGAGGTGTCACCCGTCCAGGGCGGCCAGCGCCTTCCTCAGCAGCGCGGTCCGGTCGGCCGCGGAGGTGAGGTGCTCCAGGCCGAAGCCCAGCAGCACGGTGTCGCCGGTGGTGACCGCTCCGTAGGTCCGGAACAGCGCTCCGGTGCGCGTCCAGTCCTTCAGGACGGCCGGGCTGCCCGCGGGCGGTCCGGAGACCGTCCAGGCGCCGAGCGAGCTCTCGAAGCCCTCGGTGCCGGCCGCGGTGCCGCCGGTCACGAGCGCGGCCTCGTCCGCGAGGACGCCGTGGCCGCCGCTGCCCGGGTCGGTGACGTAGGCGAGGGAGACCTCGACCGTCTTCCCGGCGTAGGCACTCAGGTCGAACTCCACCTGCCGCCAGCCGCCGGAGGAGCCGGTGAGGCTGTTCCAGGAGCCGGTGGTGCCGGTCGCGGCGCAGCCGTCGTCGCCCAGCGTCAGGTAGTGCTCCAGCCAGGGGTGCTCGCCCACGTAGAACCCGGCCGCGCACTCGGCCGGCACGGTGGTGCGGGTCGCGCCGCCTGCCTCGGGCAGGGTGGTCCAGTCGTCGGCGCCGGCGGTGTGCGCCTCGACGATGACGTGGTCGTAGCCCGGCTCGGTGTCCCACAGGAGCTGGGTGCGCAGGGTGGGCCTGTCGGCCGCGGCGGTGCCGGTGAGGTCGACGGTGCGGGTGAGGCGCTTGTAGCCGTCGTCGGTGTGCACGGCGGCGGCCATGGAGGAGCCGGCGTAGGGCCCGTACGGGTTGACCGTGCCGGGGAACTCTCCGGCACCCGCGCTCGCGAACTGCGGGTAGGTGTCGGCGGGCAGTTCGTCGGAGGTGACGCCGTAGGTGCCGGCCTTGTCCAGCGGGTTGCCGGGCGCGTCGCCGAGCGGGCCGGTGAAGCCGCCCAGGCCGCCGGAGCCGGTGAACGCCGTGGCCCCCGGGGTGGAGGTGCGGGAGTAGGCGCCCAGGTAGTACTGGCCGAAGTCGTCGGACAGCGTGCCGCCGCCGAGGTCGACGCTGCCGCCGGCCTGCTCGCCCGCCTCGACCAGCCGACCGCCCTCGTTGAGGAAGGCCCGCAGCTGGAGCTGGGTGGCGATGCCCGGGGTGGCGGCGCCGGTGTGGTGGACGACCGTGTCGAAGTGGCTCAGCACGCCGAGCGCGTCCGGGGCGCCCTGCTCGGCGACGTCCCAGACCGCCGCGCGGCGGCCGTTGGCCTTCAGCGCGTCGACGTACTTCTGGGTCTGGGTGGCCTTCGCGCCCTCCTCGGAGACGACGAGGACGTCCGCGCGGGGCCGTTCGGCGACGGTGTAGGTGAAGTGCTCGCTGGAGACGTTCCGGCCCCCGCGGGCCTCGCCGGTGAACCACACCTCGACCTCGTCGCCCGGGTCCGCGTGCCTCACCTCGGCCCGGTACTCGTCGAAGTGGAGGTTGTCCTCACCGCCGTACCGCTCCCCGCCCTTCCATGGCCTGAGGTCCACGTCGTGCGTACGGCCGCCGTTGACGCGGTACTTGAGCTCCTTGTCGCGTACGGCCTTGCGGACGACGACGGAGACCTCCTGGTCGGCGCCGCGCGCGTACGACGTGCCGAAGGCCGCCGGGGTGAAGTCCGCGGCCTCCAGGCCGACCGAGGAGGACGGCCGGTCGGGGTGGGCGGCGGTCTCGGCGACGGAGAGCGCGAACGGGATGTTCTTGGCGAACTCCTGCTGGATCAGCCTCTCGTCGTCGGGGAAGTTGAAGCCCGACCGGCAGTCGCTCGCGTTCCACTCGTCGTCGGGGTCGGCTTCGGAGACGGTCTGGCAGGTCGACATCTCGGGGGTGAACATCGCCATGCCGTTGACGTTGGCCGCGTGGCCGTCGGCCTCACCGTTGGTGGTGTACAGCTCGGAGGAGAGCTGCGGGTGGTAGCCGGGGATCGCGGAGTTGTCGGGCGTGCCGGCGAGGGCCTCGTAGAGGACGTCGTCGGGGGTCGGCGTGGCCACCTGCCAGCCGACCCCGTAGAGGAGGAGTTCGGCCGCGGAGTGGTAGTTGATGCCGTAGGTGAAGCCGATGCGCTTCTCGAAGGCGTCGATGGCCTTGGTCTCGGGCTCGGAGCCCGGACCCGCGCCGCGGTAGGTCTGGCTGGTGGGGTTGGGGGACGAGCCCTCGTCGTCGTAGCCCCACTTGTAGGGGAAGTTGCGGTTGAGGTCGACGCCGTCGCCGGTGCCGATGACACCGTCGCCGTTGACGTCCCGCAGGTTCTTGCGCCAGAGGCGGTTGTCGTCGTCGGCGAAGGTGTAGTCGTAGCCGTCGGGGTTGGCGGAGAGGACGAACCACAGTTCCGTGGTGTCCACGATCTTCTTGATCCGCTTGTCCGTGCGGTACGAGTCCAGGTAGTGGTGCATCAGCCGCCGGGTCATCTCCGGCGTGATCCACTCGCGCGCGTGCTGGTTGGACATGTAGAGGACCGAGGGCTTGGAGCCGTCCTCGGTCTTCCTGGCCTTCTTGGTGAGCTTCAGGGCGAGGATGTCCTGGCCCCTGACCGTCTTGCCGATGGAGACGACCTTGGTGAGGTCGGGGTTCTCCCGCGCGGTGCGCAGGATCTCCTCCCGCAGACCGCCCGCTCCGCTGTAGGGGCGGAACACGCCCTCGGCGGCGTCCTCGACGCGGGTCTCCGCGCGGGCGGAGAGCACGTGCTCGGTGAGGTCGACGCCCTGTTCCTCCAGCTTTTCGGCCTGCCCCTCGGTGAGGTAGACCTCCACGGTGGCCGTGCCCTTGTCGGGCACCCGCTCACCGAGTTCGTGACCGTCCTGCCCCGCCGCGAGCAGCAGGGACACCTGCCGCTTGGTGACGTCGGCGCGGAAGACCTTGACCTCGTCGGTGCCGGAGGCCGCGGGGTTTCCGGGCTGTGCCTGGGCGATGGGCGCCAAGCTCGCTCCGCCGATCAGGAGCGTGCCGACAGCGAGGATCGATCTCGCTCTGTGTCTCATGAGCCCCCCTCGAAGTGGTCCGCCACAGTGGCGAACAGATGCCAGGCTCATGACACAACATGATCGAGTCAAGGGCGCCGCCACGACACGCGAAAACCGGCGCCGGTCACCCGAGTGGGCGCCGACGCCGGTCCTCTGACGGCGGATCAGACCATGAGTTTGTCGTCCAGCTCCTCGCCGAGGTTGGCCTCCGTGCCCGGGATGCCGAGGTCGGCGGCGCGCTTGTCGGCCATCGCCAGCAGCCGGCGGATACGGCCGGCCACGGCGTCCTTGGTGAGCGGCGGGTCGGCGAGCGCGCCCAGTTCCTCCAGGGAGGCCTGCTTGTGCTCCATGCGCAGCCGGCCGGCCGCGGCGAGGTGCTCGGGGACGTCGTCGGCGAGGATCTCCAGGGCGCGCTGGACGCGGGCGCCGGCGGCGACGGCCGCGCGGGCGGAGCGGCGGAGGTTGGCGTCGTCGAAGTTGGCCAGCCGGTTCGCCGTGGCGCGCACCTCGCGGCGCATCCGGCGCTCCTCCCAGGCCAGCACCGACTCGTGCGCGCCGAGCCGGGTGAGCAGCGCGCCGATCGCGTCGCCGTCGCGGACCACGACCCGGTCCACGCCGCGCACCTCGCGCGCCTTGGCGGCGATCGACAGCCTGCGGGCGGCACCGACCAGCGCGAGCGCGGCCTCGGGGCCGGGGCAGGTCACCTCCAGGGAGGAGGAGCGGCCGGGCTCGGTGAGGGAGCCGTGGGCCAGGAAGGCGCCGCGCCAGGCCGCCTCGGCGTCACAGGTGGCGCCGGAGACCACCTGGGGGGGCAGGCCGCGGATCGGCCGGCCGCGGCCGTCCACCAGGCCGGTCTGGCGGGCGAGCTGGTCGCCGCCGGCCACCACCCGGACGACGTAACGCGAGCCGCGGCGCAGTCCGCCCGGGGCCATCACGATCAGTTCGGAACTGTGGCCGAAGATCTCCAGGATGTCCCGCTTGAGGCGGCGGGCCGCCATCGCGGTGTCCAGCTCCGCCTCGATCACGATGCGCCCGCTCACCAGGTGGAGGCCGCCGGCGAACCGCAGAACGGCGGAGACCTCCGCCTTCCTGCAGCAGGTCCGGGTGACGGGGAGCCGGGAGATCTCGTCCTTCACCGCTGCCGTCATCGCCATGGGCCGATCCTTCCATGCATCCGAAAAATACGGTCGTACGCGGCGGCCAACAGCTCCGGGTCGTGCCGGGGGCTTCCGTCGGGCCTGGCCACCGGGGCCAGCTCGACCGCGGCGCCGAACCGCTCGGCGGCATCGGTCAGGGAGTCGCGGTCGGGCACGGCGGCCTCGTCGGCCAGCACCACGTCCAGGGCGAGTTTAGGGGCGTGTCGTCCCAAAACCTCCAAATGACGCTGCGGGGAGAAGCCCTCGGTTTCTCCTGGCTGCGGCGCGAGGTTAAGGGAGAGTACCCGGCGCGCCTTGGTCTCGATGAGGGCGTCCAGCAGTTCCGGCACGAGCAGGTGCGGGATGACCGAGGAGAACCAGGAGCCGGGGCCGAGCACCACCCAGTCGGCGTCGAGGACCGCCGCGACCGCCTCGGGGACGGCGGGCGGGTCGTTCGGCACGAGGTGCACGGACTGCACCTCGCCCGGGGTGAGGGCGACGGTGGCCTGGCCGCGGACGGTGCCGATCTCGTCGGGCCGCTCGGGGTCGTGGCCCTTGACCAGGGCCTGGAGCTCCAGCGGCACGGCGGACATGGGCAGCACCCGCCCGTGCGCGCCGAGCAGCCGGCCCACCAGGTCGAGGGCCTGGACGTGGTCGCCGAGCTGCTCCCACAGGGCGACGATCAGCAGATTGCCGACCGCGTGCTCGTGCAGGTCGCCCTGGGACTGGAAGCGGTGCTGGATGACGCGGGCCCAGGTCTGGCCCCAGTCGTCGTCGCCGCACAGCGCGGCCAGGGCCTTGCGCAGGTCGCCGGGCGGCAGCACGCCCAGTTCGTCGCGCAGGCGCCCGCTGGAGCCGCCGTCGTCGGCCACGGTGACGACGGCGGTGAGGTCGCCGGTGATCCGGCGCAGCGCGGCGAGCGAGGCGGACAGACCCATGCCGCCGCCGAGGGCGACGACCTTGGGCTGGGTGCCCCGGCGGCGCGGTCTCGCGCCACGGGTCTCGGCCGGCCGGCTCGCGCGCCCCTCAGGGACCGCTCGGCGCAGCCGGCTCAGCCGCGGAGTACGTGGTGTCATTCCCGTCCCATGTCCCGGTGGACCACCACCGTCTCCACGCCCTCGGCGACGAGCCGGGCGGCGAGCTTCTCCGACATGGCGACCGAGCGGTGCTTGCCACCGGTGCAGCCGACCGCGATGGTCACATAGCGCTTGCCCTCACGACGGTAGCCCGCGGCGACCAGCCGCAGCATCTCCGCGTACCGGTCGAGGAACTCCTTGGCTCCGGGCTGGTTGAAGACGTACGACGCCACCTCCTCGTTGAGGCCGGTGTACGGGCGCAGCTCGGGGACCCAGTGCGGGTTGGGCAGGAACCGCATGTCCACGACCAGGTCGGCGTCGACCGGGAGGCCGTACTTGAAGCCGAAGGACATGACGGTGGCCCGCAGCTCGGGCTCCTCCTCGCCGGCGAACTGGGCGTCCATCTTGGCGCGCAGCTCGTGCACGTTGAGGCTGGAGGTGTCGATCACCAGGTCGGCGTCGCCGCGCAGCTCGCGCAGCAGCTCCCGTTCGGCCGCGATGCCGTCGACGATACGGCCGTCGCCCTGCAGGGGGTGCGGGCGGCGCACCGACTCGAAGCGGCGCACCAGGGCGTCGTCGGAGGACTCCAGGAATACGGTCCGCCGGGTGACGCCCCGCCCGTCGAGGTCGGCGAGGGACTCGCGGAGGTTGTCGAAGAAGCGCCGGCCGCGGACGTCGACGACGACCGCGATCCGTGCCACGTTGCCCTGGGAGCGCGCGCCGAGCTCCACCATGGTGGGGATCAGCGCGGGCGGCAGGTTGTCCACGACGAACCAGCCGAGGTCCTCCAGACACTTCGCGGCCGTCGAGCGGCCGGCCCCGGACATGCCGGAGATGATCACCAGCTCGGGGATGGCCACCTCGGGCACCCCGGCCTTTTCCTTGCCCGTACTCACCTGTGCTCCGTCGTCCTGGCGGGCGGTCCGGTCGGTGCCGCCCCCGCCCGCCTCCTGCGGTGTCCGGTCCCGCGCGGGTCCCGTCTCGTGCTCGGTCATCGCTCCTGCCCCCGTCGTTCGTCCGGGGCGCCCGTGGTGACGGGCTCCCCGGAAGAACCCGTCGCCTGCCCGGGTTCTTCCGTGTCATCCATGATCTCGCCCGTCGCCGTGTTCACGGCGGGGGCGGCGGGTGCCGCCTGGGCGAGGGCCGCGAGAATCGTCTCGGCCGTCTTGCGGCCTATGCCCGGAACCTCGCAGATCTGGTCGATTGTCGCCGACCGCAGCCTCTTCACCGAACCGAAGTGCTTGATCAGCGCCTGCTTGCGGGTCTCGCCGAGGCCGGCCACGTCGTCCAGCGGGCCGGCGCGGAAGCGCTTGGCCCGCTTGGTGCGCTGGTAGGTGATCGCGAACCGGTGGGCCTCGTCGCGGACCCGCTGGAGCAGGTAGAGGCCCTCGCTGGTGCGCGGCAGCACCACCGGGTCGGTCTCGCCCGGCAGCCAGACCTCCTCCAGCCGCTTGGCGAGGCCGCACACGGCGATGTCGTCGATGCCCAGCTCGTCCAGCGCCCGCTGGGCCGCCGCGACCTGCGGCGCGCCGCCGTCGACGACGACGAGCTGCGGCGGGTAGGCGAAGCGTCTGGGGCGGCCGTCGTCCTCCGTGAGGGTGTTCCCGGGCGGCTCGGCGAGGCCGCCGGAGGGCCCTTCGGCGCCGGGGTCCTCGCCGTCGGTCCACTCCCCCGTGCGCTCCTTCTCCGCGAGGTAGCGCCGGAAGCGGCGGGTGATCACCTCGTGCATGGAGCGGACGTCGTCCTGACCGGCGAAGCCCTTGACCTGGAAGCGGCGGTACTCGCTCTTGCGGGCCAGTCCGTCCTCGAAGACGACCATGGAGGCCACCACGTCGTCGCCCTGGAGGTGCGAGATGTCGTAGCACTCGATCCTGAGCGGGGCGCTGTCCAGCTCCAGGGCGTCGGTGATCTCCTCCAGTGCGCGCGAGCGCGTGGTCAGGTCGGAGGCGCGCTTGGTCTTGTGCAGCACGAGCGCCTGCTGGGCGTTGCGCTCCACGGTCTCCATCAGGGCCCTCTTGTCGCCGCGCTGCGGGATGCGCAGGGACACGCCGGAGCCGCGCCGCTCCGTCAGCCACTGCTGGACCGGCTCCACCGGGTCGGGCAGGGCGGGGACCAGGACCTCCCGGGGGACCGCGTCACCGGTCTCCTCGCCGTAGAGCTGCTGCAGCGCGTGCTCGACGAGGGCGCCGGTGGTGATCTCCTCGACCTTGTCGGTGACCCAGCCGCGCTGGCCGCGCACGCGCCCGCCGCGCACGTGGAAGATCTGGACGGCCGCCTCCAGCTCGTCCTCGGCGACCGCGATCAGGTCGGCGTCGGTCGCGTCGGCGAGCACGACCGCGCTCTTCTCCATGGCCTTCTTCAACGCCCCGATGTCGTCGCGCAGGCGCGCGGCCCGCTCGTACTCCATCTCCTCGGCCGCCTCCGCCATCCGCCGCTCCAGACGGCGCAGGTAGGCGCCCGTGCGGCCGGCCATGAAGTCGGAGAACTCCTCGGCCAGCGCGCGGTGGTCCTCGGCGGAGATGCGGTCCACGCACGGCGCCGAGCACTTGTCGATGTAGCCGAGCAGACAGGGGCGGCCGGTGCGGGCGGCGTTCTTGAAGACCCCGGCCGAGCAGGTGCGTACCGGGAAGACGCGCAGCAGCAGGTCCACGGTGTCGCGGATCGCCCACGCGTGCGTGTACGGACCGAAGTACCGTACGCCCTTCTTCTTGTGACCGCGCATCACCTGGACGCGCGGGAACTCCTCGTTCATCGTCACCGCGAGGTACGGGTAGCTCTTGTCGTCGCGGTACTTGACGTTGAACCGGGGGTCGTACTCCTTGATCCAGGAGTACTCCAGCTGGAGCGCCTCGACCTCCGTGGACACCACCGTCCACTCCACGGACGCGGCCGTGGTGACCATGGAGCGGGTGCGCGGGTGCAGCCCGGCCAGGTCCTGGAAGTAGTTCGCCAGGCGCTGGCGCAGGCTCTTCGCCTTTCCGACGTAGATCACCCGGCGGTGCTCGTCGCGGAACCGGTAGACCCCCGGCGAGTCGGGGATCTCACCCGGTTTGGGGCGGTAGCTGGAGGGGTCGGCCATGTCTCACACCCTACTGGCGGGGACCGACACCGCGGCGGGCCTGTGGACGGCGGGGCCCGGCCGGGTCCGGATGGGTTACGGCGTGCGGGAAGCGGGAAGGTGGGGGTTCCGTCCCTCGGATGATCGGCGGACGGCCACGAGGGCGGTCACGAGTCGGAGGGCTGGTCGGATGCGACAGACGCGGATCGAGAAACCACGACGGCCGGCCCGGACCCGCCGGTACGCGGACGAGGCGTCCGGCCTCGCCGACTCCCTCGACCCCCGCGATCCCGACATCGTGCGCGCGAAGCGCCTGCGGGCGCGGCCGGCGGGCGGAGACGGGGCCGGCGCGTCGTAGGGAGGGCGCGTGCCGCCGTCGTGGGCCGCTGTCGGGCGTCAGGTGTTGTCGGGACTTGGTCAACACGCTTCAATGCGGGGGAACTCCGGGCCCTGAACGGCGGCGTACGGATGTGAAGACTCCGCCGCGCCGGCGGGGGACGGTTCCGGGGTGCCCGCGCGACGGCCCGACCAGCCGTCGCGGACTTCACAGAAAGGCCCCTGCATGCCGCACGCCACACCGCACGCGGACCCCGTCACCGCGGAACTGGACTCGGCCCTGCGAGGCGGCCCCTTCCACGTCGCCCTGCGCGCGGCGATCGCCGCGCGGGGGCTGCCGTTGCAGCGGGTGCAGCACCATCTGTCGCGCCACGGCGTGAAGGTCGGCGTCACCAGTCTGAGCTACTGGCAGCAGGGCGCCCGCCGCCCGCAGCGCCCGGAGTCGCTGCGCGCCGTACGGGCGCTGGAGGAGATCCTGCAACTGCCGGAGGAGTCACTGATCCGGCTCCTCGCCGAGCCGGACGAGCACACGGCGGACCGCCACTCCCCCCGGCGGTCCTACCGCTCCCTGGTCGAGGCCTCGGGCGTACGGGAACGGCTGCTGGCCGAATCCGGCGCCCCGCGCGACGGCGGGCTGCACACCCTGGGGCACCACGAACGGATACGGATCGGGGCGCGCCGCGAACTGGCGGAGCGCGAGTCGCACCACATCGTGCGCGCCCACCGGGACGGCGTCGACCGCTATGTGGCCGTCCACCACGGCGATCCCGGGGCCGTGCCGGAGCGGATGACCGTGCGGGCGCTGGAGAACTGCCGTACCGGACACGTGCTCCGGCACCACGACACCGGGGTGCTCGCGGCCGAGCTGCTCTTCGACACCCGGCTGCGGGCCGGTGACACCTTCCTCTTCCGCTACGCCGTCGAGGACGGCACGGCGGGCGTCTCGCGCGAGTACGTGCGCGGGGCGGAACCCCCGGGCGGCCAGTACGCGCTCCAGGTGAGCTTCGGCTCCGGGACGCTCCCGGTGCGCTGCCACCGGTTCACCCAGCACTCGGCGGCGGCACCGCGCGGCGGCCACCAGGAGCTGGTGCTCAGCGGGCGGCACCGCTCGGTGCACCTGGTGGAACCGCGCGTGCGGTCGGGTCACGTGGGGATCGCCTGGGACTGGGAGTGACCCCGGTCAGGTCTGCGGCCTGACGACCAGCGTGCCGTTCCTCACCTCGACGGCCAGCGTCTTCAGGGGTGCCACGGCCGGCTCGCGCAGCACCTTGCCGGTGGTGGCGTCGAACTCGCTGCCGTGACAGGGGCAGATCAGCTTCGTGCCCTCGAGTTTGTTGATGGGGCATCCCGCGTGGGTGCAGACGGTGTCGTACGCCTTGAGGGTGCCGTCCCCGCTCCGGCTGACCACGACGTTGTGGTCCCGGTACAGCTTCGCGCCGTCCTCGGTGACCTCGCTCTCGGGGCCCAGCTCGACGGGGCCGGTCAGCGGGGCGGCGCCCTCCTCGGTGCCTCCGCACGCGGTGAGGCCCAGTCCGGCCACGGGGGTCAGGGCCGCGCCGCGCAGGACGGTGCGGCGGGTCGCGGCGGGGCGGCGGGCGGGCATGAGGGCTCCACGAGTGGGACGACGGTGCGCGGGTGGACATCGGGGACGATACCGGGAGTGATCGTTCCGACTGTGGGCGGGGGCTGTCGCGAGGCGGCCCGGCAGGCGTTTACGCACGTCCGGCGAATGGGATACGGTCCCCACCCGAGAGGCGGCACGTGGTGCGCGGCTGTACGGAGCCGGCAGGTCGTGAAGCCCGGTCCTTCGGAGACCTTCGGAGAAGGGAACCCCTCGTGATCGTCGTGACCGGTGAGGCACTGATCGATCTGGTACCGCGCGGCGCGGGCGCGCTCGCGCCGCTGACGCCGGCGCTCGGCGGCGGCCCGTTCAACACGGCGGTGGCGCTGGGCCGCCTCGGCTCCCCCACCGCGTTCTGCTCCCGGGTGTCGCGCGACGCCTTCGGTACGGCGCTGCTGGACCGGCTGCGGGAGACCGGTGTGGACGTGTCGTCGGTGCAGCGCGGCGACGAGCCGACGACGCTGGCCGTCGCCACGGTCGGCACGGACGGCTCGGCGGCGTACACCTTCTATGTGGAGGGGACCGCGGACCGCCTGTTCACGGCCCCCGGCGCCTTGCCGGCCGGCACCCGCGCGGTGTCCTTCGGGACCTGCTCCCTCGTGCTGGAACCGGGTGCGAGCGCGTACGAGGAGCTGATGCGCGCCGCCCGCGCGCAGGGCGTCTTCACGGCGCTGGACCCCAACATCCGGGCGGGTCTCATCCCCGACGCCGACGCCTACCGGGCCCGGTTCCAGAGCTGGCTGCCGTCGGTGTCGCTGCTGAAGCTGTCCGCGGAGGACGCCGAGTGGCTCGGCGGGTCCCCGAAGGAGTGGCTGGCGGCCGGTCCGGCGGCGGTCGTGGTCACCCGGGGCGGGGACGGGCTGACCGTGTTCACCCGCGACGGCGGCGAGTACGCCATGCCGGGTGAGCGGGTCGAGGTGGTGGACACGATCGGCGCCGGTGACACGGTGAACGCGGCGCTGCTGCACGGCCTGGCGGTGCGGGACGCGCTCAGTGACGCGGGGGTGGCCGCGCTGGGCGGCGAGGGCTGGACGGACCTGCTCGGCTTCGCGGCGCGTGCGGCGGCGGTCACCTGCTCACGCGCGGGCGCGGAGCCGCCGTACGCCCATGAACTGGAGCCGCTGGAGCCGAAGGCCGTCTGACGCGCGTACGCGCCGTGCCGCACGGGGTTCCGTGCGGCACGGCGCGTACGGGTGCGGGCCGGTCAGGCCTTGGGCGCCCGCGTCGTCCTCTTCGCGGCGGCCTTGGTGGCCGTCTTCTTGGCGGGCGTCTTCGCGGGGGCCGTACCGTCGATCGTCCTGGTGGCCGTCCTCCTGGTGCCGGCCTTGGCCGCGACCGTCTTCTTCGCCGCCTTGCGCGGGGCCGGGGCCTGCGCGGCGTCGCTGATCCGCTCCGCCCCCAGAACGTCGCGCAGGAACTTGCCCGTGTGGCTGGCCGGGACGCCGGCGACCTGCTCCGGGGTGCCCTCCGCGACCACCAGGCCGCCGCCGGAACCGCCCTCGGGCCCCATGTCGATGACCCAGTCGGCGGTCTTGATCACGTCGAGGTTGTGCTCGATGACGATGACCGTGTTGCCCTTCTCGACCAGGCCGGACAGGACCGTCAGCAGCTTGCTGATGTCCTCGAAGTGCAGACCGGTGGTCGGCTCGTCCAGGACGTAGACCGTGCGGCCGGTGGAGCGCTTCTGCAGCTCGCTGGCGAGCTTCACGCGCTGCGCCTCACCGCCGGACAGGGTGGTCGCGGACTGGCCGAGGCGGACGTAGCCGAGACCGACGTCGTTGAGCGTCCGCAGGTGGCGGGAGATGGCCGGGACCGCCTCGAAGAAGTGCATGGCCTCTTCGATCGGCATGTTCAGGACGTCGGCGATGGACTTGCCCTTGTAGTGGACCTCCAGGGTCTCCCGGTTGTAGCGGGCGCCGTGGCAGACCTCGCACGGGACGTACACGTCCGGGAGGAAGTTCATCTCGATCTTGATCGTGCCGTCGCCCGCGCAGTTCTCGCAGCGGCCGCCCTTGACGTTGAAGGAGAAGCGGCCCGGCATGTAGCCGCGGACCTTCGCCTCGGTGGTCTCGGCGAACAGCTTGCGGACATGGTCGAAAACGCCGGTGTACGTCGCCGGGTTGGAGCGCGGGGTGCGGCCGATGGGCGACTGGTCGACGTGGACGACCTTGTCGACGAGGTCGTCGCCGTCCACGCGCGTGTGCCGGCCGGGAACGCTGCGCGCGCCGTTCAGCTCGCGGGCGAGGTGGGTGTACAGGATGTCGTTGACCAGCGTGGACTTGCCGGAGCCGGACACACCGGTGACCGCGGTGAAAACGCCCAGCGGGAAGGACACGTCGATGTCCCGCAGGTTGTTCTCGCGGGCGCCGTGCACCGTGAGCCGGCGCGAGGGGTCGTGCGGGCGGCGGAGGCCGGGCAGCGGGATGGCCTTCTTGCCGGACAGGTACTGGCCGGTTTGCGACTCGGCGTTGGCGAGCAGCTCCTTGAGGGAGCCGCTGTGCACGACCTTGCCGCCGTGCTCGCCGGCGCCGGGGCCGATGTCGACGATCCAGTCGGCGACCTTGATGGTGTCCTCGTCGTGCTCCACGACGATGAGCGTGTTGCCCATGTCGCGCAGCCGGACCAGGGTCTCGATCAGCCGGTGGTTGTCGCGCTGGTGCAGGCCGATGGAGGGCTCGTCGAGGACGTAGAGCACGCCGACGAGTCCGGAGCCGATCTGGGTGGCCAGGCGGATGCGCTGGGCCTCGCCGCCGGAGAGGGTGCCCGCCGCGCGGTTGAGCGAGAGGTAGTCCAGGCCGACGTCGACCAGGAACCGCAGCCGCTCGTTGACCTCCTTGAGGACGCGCTCGGCGATCTTCTTGTCGCGGGAGGTGAGCTTCAGTTCGCCCAGGAAGTCCGCGCAGTCGCTGATGGACATCCCGGAGACCTCGGCGATGGACTTGCCCATGACCGTGACGGCGAGGACGACCGGCTTGAGCCGGGTGCCCTCGCAGGCGGGGCAGGGCACCTCGCGCATGTAGCCCTCGAAGCGCTCACGGCTGGCGTCGCTCTCGGCCTCGCTGTGCCGGCGCTTGACGAAGGGGACGGCACCCTCGAAGGCCGTGGTGTACCGGCGCTCGCGGCCGTAGCGGTTGCGGTAGCGGACCTCGACCTGGGTCTTGTGGCCGTGCAGCAGGGCCTTCTTGGCGCGCTGCGGCAGGCCGGCGAACGGGATGTCGGTGCGGAAGCCCAGAGCGTCCGCGAGGGCGCCGATCAGGCGGCCGAAGTAGTCCTTGGTGTGGCCGTGCGACCACGGGTGGATGGCGCCCTCGTCGAGGCTCTTGTCCGGGTCGGGGACGATCAGCTCGGGGTCGACCTCCATGCGCGTGCCGATGCCGGTGCACTCGGGGCAGGCGCCGAAGGGCGAGTTGAAGGAGAAGGAGCGGGGCTCCAGCTCCTCGAAGGACAGGTCGTCGTACGCGCAGTACAGGTGCTCGGAGTACATGCGCTCGCGCTCGGGGTCGTCCTCGGGGAGGTCGACGAAGTCGAGCACGACCATGCCGCCGGACAGCCCGAGGGCGGTCTCGACGGAGTCGGTGAGGCGGCGCTTGGCGCTGTCCTTGACGGTGAGGCGGTCGACGACCACCTCGATGGTGTGCTTCTCCTGCTTCTTCAGCGTGGGCGGGGTGGAGAGCTGGATCGTCTCGCCGTCCACCCGGGCGCGGGAGTAGCCCTTGGTCTGGAGGTCGGCGAACAGGTCGACGAACTCGCCCTTGCGCTCGCGCACCAGTGGGGAGAGCACCTGGAAGCGGCTGCCCTCGGGCAGCTCCAGGACCTTGTCGACGATGGCCTGCGGCGACTGGCGTGCGATCGGGCGGCCGCACTCGGGGCAGTGCGGCTTGCCGATGCGCGCGAAGAGCAGGCGCAGGTAGTCGTAGACCTCGGTGATGGTGCCGACCGTGGAGCGCGGGTTGCGGGAGGTCGACTTCTGGTCGATGGAGACCGCCGGGGACAGACCCTCGATGAAGTCGACGTCCGGCTTGTCCATCTGGCCGAGGAACTGCCGGGCGTACGAGGAGAGGGACTCCACGTAGCGCCGCTGTCCCTCGGCGAAGATCGTGTCGAAGGCCAGCGAGGACTTGCCCGACCCCGACAGGCCCGTGAAGACGATGAGCGAGTCGCGCGGGAGATCGAGCGAGACATTCTTGAGGTTGTGCTCGCGCGCTCCACGGACGATGAGACGGTCGGCCACGCCGGTCCGCACCTTTCTTGAGAGAAGTGACAGGGGCGGGGCCCCCGTCTTTCTCAGACTAGGGGGAGCCACTGACAACGCCGGTTCGGATTCACGGGTTGTCAACAAACCCCGGCTCTCCAGCATGCCCGACGCCGAACACGACCATATAGCACGTACATTCGATTCAGGGCGCGGCTTCACCACCTTCACCCGATGGTGTGACGGGGCTAGGGTCGGCACCATGATTGATCACGCTGATGACCTGGCGTCTGTACAAGCAGCGACCGATCGGCTGCTCACCGCGGTCGCCGCACTGGACAACGCGGCTGTGACCCAGTCGTCACGGCTGCCCGGCTGGACCCGCGGTCATGTGCTGGCCCACCTGGCCCGCAACGCGGACGCCCTGGTGAACGTCCTCGAGGGCCGCCCCATGTACGTCTCCGGCGAGGCCCGGGACGCCGACATCGAGCGGGACGCGCCGCGCACCCTCGACGTACACCTCGCCGACCTGCGGGAGAGCGGGGAGCGCTTCCGCGCGGCGGGCGCGGCCCCGGCGGACCGGTCGCGCACGGTGGAGCTGCGCAACGGGGTCACGGACCGGGCGGAACGGGTGCCGTTCCGGCGGTGGATCGAGGTGGAGCTGCACCACGTGGACCTCGGGATCGGCTACGAGCTGGAGGACCTTCCGGCGGATTTCACGGAGCGGGAGATCGACTTCCTCGCGGCGCGGTTCGCCGGCCACCGGGACGTGCCGCCGACCACCCTGGCCACCGTGGACGGCCGGACCTGGACGACCGGCGGCGGGGCGGACGGCGGCCCGGTCGCGGTCGAGGGGACGGCCGCCGACCTGCTCGGCTGGCTGGCCGGCCGCCGGGACGGCGCCGCCCTGACGGTCAAGGGCGGCGACCTCCCGTCACTTCCCCCGCTGTAGCACCTGTCCCGCGCGGGTTCCCGCTATAGGCTGGCGGTCATGACGTACAGCGGTCGGGTGACGGTCGGCGGCCCAGCCGACGTGCACGAACTCAAGGACCTGATGATCACCAAGGTCGCGGTCGGCCCCATGGACAACAACGCCTATCTGCTGCGTTGCCGGGCCACCGACGAGCAGTTGCTGATCGACGCGGCCAACGACGCGAGGGCCCTGCTGGGGACGATCGGTGACGACGGCATCGCGTCCGTCGTCACCACCCACCGGCACGGCGACCACTGGCAGGCGCTCGCCGAGGTCGTCGCCGCCACCGGCGCCCGCACCCACGCGGGCCGGGAGGACGCCGAGGGCATCCCCGTGCCGACCGACGTGCCGGTCGACGACGGCGACACCATCCGCGTGGGCCGGGTGGAACTCACCGCCCGCCGTCTGGTCGGCCACACACCCGGCTCGATCGCCCTGGTCTACGACGATCCCCACGGGCATCCGCATGTGTTCACCGGGGACTGCCTGTTTCCGGGCGGTGTGGGCAACACCCACAAGGACCCGAAGGCGTTCGCCAGTCTGATCCATGATGTCGAGACCAAGATCTTCGATGTCCTCCCGGACGAGACCTGGGTCTATCCCGGGCACGGCGACGACACCACCCTGGGCGCGGAGCGCCCGCACCTGCCGGAGTGGCGCGCGCGGGGCTGGTGAGACGCGGCTTACGCCTCCGCCACTCCGGGGCCGGCCAGCGCGGCGATCCGCTCCACCGCGAACACGTACCCCTGCACCCCGCATCCCGCGATGACCCCGTCGGCGCGCAGGGAGACGTAGGAGTGGTGCCGGAAGGACTCGCGCCGGTGGATGTTGGAGATGTGGACCTCCATCACGGGCAGACCGTCGCAGGCGTTGAGGGCGTCCAGGACGGCGACGGAGGTGTGGGAGTAGGCACCGGGGTTGATGACGATCCCGCAGTGGTTCGACCGTGCCTCGTGGATCCAGTCCACCAACTGGCCCTCGTGGTTGGACTGGCGCAGATCCACCGTGCCGCCCCGTGCGGCCGCCGCCTCGGCGCACATCGCCTCCACGTCGGCCAGCGTGTCGGAGCCGTAGATCTCCGGCTGGCGCTGTCCCAGCAGGTTCAGGTTGGGGCCGTTGAGGATCATGATGGGGGCGTTGGCCAGATTGCGGGGCACGGTTCCTCCGGTCCGTCGGGGTGGGGCGGTCCTCGCCGGAACCGCTGCTCGGACCCGGTTTATCACGCTGCGCCGCACGGCCGTTGAGCCCGGCCCCGGCCCGCACCGGGCGACCGCGTGGCCGCGTCCGGGGCGCTTTTCGGCACTGCTCGTGGGCCGCCCGGAGAACCAGGTCTCCGGGCGGCCCACGGGCTCCGGGGAGCACGGTCACGGCCTACGCCGCCGGGCGACGCGCTTCCCGTCAGGGGTTGAGCGCCAGTTCCAGATAGGCCGCGAGCAGCACCAGGTGCACGCCGCCCTGGAGCGGTGTGGCCCGCCCGGGGACCACGGTCAGCGCGCCCACCACCATGGTCAGGGCGAGCAGCACCATATGGGTGTTGCCGAGGCCGAGGACGAGCGGGCCGGGGAGCCAGAGGGAGGCCAGCGCGACGGCGGGGATGGTCAGGCCGATGCTGGCCATCGCCGAGCCGAGAGCGAGGTTCATGCTGGTCTGCACCTGGTTGCGGCGCGAGGCGCGCACCGCGGCGATGGTCTCCGGGAGCAGCACCAGCAGGGCGATGATCACACCGACGACGGAGGGGGGCAGCCCGGCCGCCTCCACTCCGGACTCGATCGTGGGCGAGACCCCTTTGGCCAGCCCGACCACTCCGATCAGGGCCAGGCCCAGCAGCCCGAGACTGATCAGGGCGGTGCGCGTGGAGGGCGCCTCGGCGTGCTCCTCCTCGGAGGCCGCCGTTTCGCTCTGCTTGACGATCGGCAGGAAGTAGTCACGGTGTCTGACGGTCTGGGTCGCCACGAACAAGGCGTAGAGGATCAGTGAGGAGACCGCCGCGAACGTGAGCTGGACCGTGGAGAACTCCGGTCCCGGCTTGCTCGTGGTGAACGTCGGCAGCACGAGGCTGAGGGTCGCCAGCGTCGCGACCGTGGCGAGGGCCGCGCCGGTGCCTTCCGAGTTGAACACGGCCGTGCCGTGGCGCAGTGAGCCCACCAGGAGACTCAGACCGAGGATGCCGTTGACGGTGATCATCACAGCCGCGAACACGGTGTCCCTGGCGAGGGTCGCGCTCTTGTCCCCGCCGTCGAGCATCAGTGTGACGATCAGCGCCACCTCGATGACGGTGACGGCGACCGCGAGGACCAGGGAGCCGAAGGGCTCACCGACCCGGTGCGCGACCACCTCGGCGTGGTGCACGGCCGCCAGCACGGATCCCGCGAGAACCGCGGTCACCAGTGCGACGACCCAGCCGGGCAGTTCGCGTCCCCAGGTCAGGGCCAGCAGAACCACGGCGAGCACCGGAACCAGGGTCGTCCACTGTGCCGCGAGTGACCTGAGCCGAGCGGTCATGGGGCGATCGTCGCAGACGTGAACGGGCGGCGCACCTCATCGCGGCCCTCCGACCACCGGTCGACCGTGGGGGGCGCGGGGGGTGTCACCGCCGCACGGTGTACCGCTCCGCTCCGTGTTCCTGATCGTCTCGGGGTCATCATGGTCACGCATGGCCTCCTCGTACGAGTCGTGTTCGGTCGGCACCGACGGGCGGCGCGGAGTGGGAGCGAACAGGACCGGGAGCGGTGGTCGGCGATGTGCCGGCCTCCGCTCCCGGTACCGGCGTCCCGGTGTCCGACAGGGTCAGACGTCGATGTTGTTCTTCACGGGATCCTCGCCCCGGCCCGCCGCCGCTTCGGCCTCCGCCTGCTTGCGGGAGGCCCGCAGGCTGGTGATCGTGGTGACGACCAGGACCGCGCAGATGACGCCCAGCGAGACCGGGATGCTGATCTCGGGAACGTGCACCCCGGACTCGTGCAGTGCGTGCAGGACCAGCTTCACGCCGATGAAGCCGAGGATGATCGACAGGCCGTAGGACAGGTGGACCAGCTTCTTCAGCAGGCCGCCGATGAGGAAGTACAGCTGCCTCAGGCCCATCAGCGCGAACGCGTTCGCCGTGAACACGATGTACGGGTCCTGGGTCAGGCCGAAGATCGCGGGGATGGAGTCGAGCGCGAACAGGACGTCCGTGGTGCCGATGGCGAGCATGACGACGAGCATCGGGGTCATGACCCGCTTGCCGTTCTGCTCGATCCACAGCTTGGTGCCGTGGTACCGGTCGGCCACGCCGAAGCGGCGCTCGACGGCCTTGAGCAGCTTGTTCTCCTCGTACTCCTCGTCCTCCTCGTCGGCCCGGGCCTCCTGGATGAGCTTCCAGGCCGTCCAGATCAGGAAGGCGCCGAAGATGTAGAACACCCACGAGAAGCTGGCGAGGATCGCGGCGCCGGCGGCGATGAAGATCGCGCGCAGCACCAGGGCTATGAGGACGCCGACGAGGAGCACCCGCTGCTGGTACTGCGACGGCACCGCGAACTTCGCCATGATCAGGACGAAGACGAAGAGGTTGTCGACGCTCAGCGACTTCTCGGTGATGAAGCCGGCGAAGAACTCGCCTCCGGCCTGTCCTCCGCCCCAGATCAGCAGGCCGAGTCCGAAGAGCGCGGCCAGGACGATCCAGACGACGGTCCAGATTCCGGCTTCCTTGATGGATACGTCATGCGGTTTGCGGCCGATGAAGAAGTCGACCGCGATGAGGACACTGAGGCCCACGATCGTCAGGACCCACAGGGTCGGGGAAACATCCACTACGCCTCCGGCAGATACGTCACAGGGCAAATGTCAGCGTCGTCGCTGCCGGAGGTCTCTTCCACCCGGGCCTCCGGCGCTTGAGTGCGTCCGGACGGTCCATCGGGCCGACGCCCCGGGATCTGGCCTGATCCGTATTGACGGGGTCGCCGCACAGACAGGGAGTACTCCCCTCCGTGCGGTCAAGAGTACCCAACTACCAAGGATTGGTAAAGGGGTAGGTAAAGAGAGAGGCAAAACCCCAGGTGATGGGGCTTTGCGTGCGCTTGGTCAAAGGTGCGGGGGCGTCACCTGTCCCATGAGCGGCGGGCTGCCGCGACCTGGGTGAGCACCTGGTGGAGGACCTGGCTGCCCGGCGGCACGAGCGGCGGCTCGTACGTCCAGGCGTGTCCGACCCACGGGTCGGCCAGGTGGTCATCGGGCACGGGGGTCAGTCGCAGCAGCGAACGCCACAGCGGGTCGAGGAGCGGACCGTAGCCCGCGGACTCCTCGCGGTCGGCGACCATCATCAGATGGACCCCGACGGCCGGGCCCTCGTCGGCGAGGTAGCGCAACTGGTTCACGGCCCGGTCGTCGAAGCCGTGCGGGAAGTCGTTGACGATCAGCAGCTGCTGGGAGGTGTCGAAGCCGGGCGGCAGCGCGTCCGGGGCACCTCCGCGCAGCGCCATCTGCACCAGGTCGACCCGCTGCGTGAGCCGGCCCAGCACGTCCGTCACCCCCGCGGCACCCTGGGCGGGCGGGGCCGCCAGCACACCGGTCCGCGTCAGCGGTGTCAGCGGCTGCGCCCCGGATCCGGCCGGGTCGATGACGTGCACGGTGAACTCGCCCGCCGGGTAGACGGCGAGCAGCCGGGCCGCGTGCGCCACCGCCGTCTCCATGGCGAGGCGCCGCATGTCGTGGGAGTCGGTGAACGACCCGTCGACCGAGTCGGCCCGTCCGCTGTCGATCCACAGACCGCGCTCCAGTGGCAGCCGGAGCAGCATCGGGATGCGGATCCGGTCGGCCTCGGGCAGCCGCAGGTCGCCCAGGCGCAGTGCCATGGGTATCTCCATCGGCACCCGGTAGGCGTGCCAGGCGGGGTTGTCCCAGCGGGCGAAGGCGGGGGGCAGCGCGGGTTCGACGACGTCGGCCTCGGCGATGAGCTGGACGAGGTCCCGGTCGAGGGCCTCTCGCGCCTGGTCGACGAGGTGGGTGTACCGGGCCCGGGCGGCCTCGCGCGCGGCGTCGCCCTGACCGCCGATCCGGCTGCGCGGGTCGGACAGGGCCTGCTCCAGCTCCTTGTCCATGCGGGACTCGGCGAAGTCGACGGCGCTGCGGTAGGCGGCGGTGGTGCGGGCCAGGTCCTCGAACATGCCCCAGACCTGGTTGTAGAGCCGCTCCTCCATGGACCAGCCGGTCGCGTCCCCCGCGACGGGCTGCGCGGGCTGTCCGGGCTGCGCCGGCGGCGCGGTGGGCGGGGGCGGCGGCGGGGCGGAGTTCCGCCGGCCGGGGTGGCTGTAGTCGATCGGGCCGCCGGTGGCGGCGGACGGGTCCGCGGCACCGGCTCCGCCGTACGCCGGCTGCGGTCCTGTCTGTCCCGGCCCTCCGTACGACGGCGGTACGGGGCCGGAGGCGCCCTGCGGTGCGGTGCCGCCCTGGTCGGGGCCGAGGGCGGGGGCGGCCGGCTGGCGGGAGCGGTCACCGTCGGCCGGACGGGGCGGGGGCGCCTGCACGGAGCGGGCGAGACCCCGCGCGACCGCCTCGTTGATGGTGCCCGCGAGCGGTACGGCCTCGGGCAGGCCCTGGTCGGTGAGGAGGCCGGCCAGGCCGCCCGCGTAGCCCTGGCCGACGGCGCGCACCTTCCAGGCGCCCTGCCGCCGGTAGAGCTCCAGCGCGACGACGGCCGACTCGGTCTCCAGGCCGGTGATGGTGTAGCTGGCGATCTCGTCGCCGTCCAGGCCGGTGACGGCGACGAAGGGGGCCGCCACGGCGCCGAACCGGGCCGGTCCCGGGCCGCCGCCCGGGGCGGGCAGGGCGAGCAGCACGCTGACACGGTGCACCGCGTCCGTCATGGCGTCCAGGTCCACCGCGAGACGGTGGTCGGCGGCCGCCTGACGCGACACCTCCAGGCCGGGCTGAGTGGGCGCGCCCGGGTGGGCCACCCACTCCACTCCGTGGATCCGGCCGTTCTCGTCGCCGAGCGCGGCCGCGGCCACGACCGGCGTGCCGGCCGAGATCCTGATCTCCAGACGGGACTGGGAGAGCGGGTGGTTCTGTCCCCGCACCAGCTCGGCCGTCATCGCCTTCGTCCCCCTGTGTCGCGGTGGTGGCTGCTCGTATCGCCCGTGGTGCCTAGAGGACCGGCAGGATCGCCGGCATCAGGTCCTGGAAGGTGCGGCCGTTGGCCGGGTTGCCGAGGGCCGTCATCGTCCAGCCCGTGCCCGTGCGGTGCACCTTCGCCATGAGCTGGGCCGTGTAGGCGCCGCCGCCGGCCAGCGTGTAGCGGGCGAGCTCCTGGCCGTTGGTCTCGTCGACGAGGCGGCAGAACGCGTTCTGCACCTCCTGGAAGGTCTGGCCCGTGAAGGAGTTCACGGTGAAGACGATCTGGTCGATGTGGACCGGGACGCGCGAGAGGTCGACGAGGATGGCCTCGTCGTCGCCGCCCTGGCCGACACCGCCGACGAGGTTGTCACCCGTGTGGCGCACGGAGCCGTCGTCGCTCACCAGGTGGCGGAAGAAGACGACGTCGACCGGCTGCTTGTCCGCGAACAGGACGGCCGAGGCGTCCAGGTCGATCTCCCGGGTGCGCGAGCCGAACAGGCCGCGACGGGGAGCCGCCTGCCAGCCGAGACCCATGCGCACCGCAGTCAGGCTGCCACCGTCGTTCTTCTGCAGACTGATGGCCTGACCCTTGGTCATGTTGACGGTCACGCGCTGATTCCCCTCTCGAACTTCCCCTGTTACCGCGCGATCGCGGTTGACCAGAACCCTACGCAGGGGCACTGACAGCGACGTACCCAGGACCGCACTTTGTGTCGTTCTTGCAACACATCGCGTACGCGGCCGTCAGGACAGTCCGGCCTCCTGCATCTGCCGCAACTCCTTCTTCATCTCGGAGACCTCGTCACGCAGCCGGGCCGCGATCTCGAACTGCAGGTCGGCAGCGGCGGCCCGCATCCGCGTGGTGAGCTCCTCGATCTGCTCGGCGAGTTCGGCGGCGGGGCGGTCGGTCGGCACGGTCTCGGCGGCCTTGCCCCTGGCGCCCTTGGCACTCTTCGCGCCCTTGGCCGCCTTGGCGCCCAGGGAGGGCACGGGCGCCTTGGTGCCGCCGCCCTCCTTCTTGGCCTGGCGGTAGCCCGAGCCGAGCAGTTCCTCGGTGTCGATGTCCTCGCGGGCGATCTGCGCGACGATGTCGTTGATCTTCTTGCGGAGCGGCTGGGGATCGATGCCGTTCGCCTTGTTGTACGCGACCTGCTTCTCCCGGCGGCGGTTGGTCTCGTCGATGGCCTTCTCCATCGCCGGGGTGATCTTGTCGGCGTACATGTGGACCTGGCCGGAGACGTTGCGCGCCGCGCGGCCGATGGTCTGGATCAGGGAGGTGCCCGAACGCAGGAAGCCCTCCTTGTCGGCGTCGAGGATGGCGACCAGGGACACCTCGGGCAGGTCGAGGCCCTCGCGCAGCAGGTTGATGCCGACGAGGACGTCGTACTCGCCGCTGCGCAGCTCCCGCAGCAGCTCGACCCGGCGCAGGGTGTCGACGTCGCTGTGCAGGTAGCGCACCTGGATGCCGAGTTCCAGGAAGTAGTCGGTGAGGTCCTCGGCCATCTTCTTGGTGAGTGTGGTGACCAGGACGCGTTCGTCCTTCTCCACACGCGTGCGGATCTCGTGCACCAGGTCGTCGATCTGGCCCTCGGTGGGCTTGACCACGACCTCGGGGTCGACGAGGCCGGTGGGGCGGATGATCTGCTCGACGAAGCCGTTCGCGCGGGAGAGCTCGTACTGGCCGGGGGTGGCCGACAGGTAGACGGCCTGCCCGATGCGCTCCTGGAACTCCTCCCACTTCAGCGGCCGGTTGTCCAGGGCGGAGGGGAGCCGGAAGCCGTGGTCGACGAGGGTGCGCTTACGGGAGGCGTCGCCCTCGTACATGGCGCCGATCTGCGGGACGGTGACGTGCGACTCGTCGATGACGAGGAGGAAGTCGTCCGGGAAGTAGTCCAGCAGGGTGTTCGGCGGGGAGCCGGGCGAGCGGCCGTCGAAGTGCATCGAGTAGTTCTCCACGCCGGAGCAGGAGCCGATCTGGCGGAGCATCTCGATGTCGTACGTGGTGCGCATGCGCAGGCGCTGGGCCTCCAGGAGCTTGCCCTGCTTCTCCAGCTCGGTCAGGCGCTCGCCGAGCTCCTTCTCGATGTCGCCCACCGCGCGCTCCAGCCGCTCGGGGCCCGCGACGTAGTGGGAGGCCGGGAAGACGTACAGCTGCTGGTCGTCACTGACGATCTCGCCGGTGAGCGGGTGGAGCGTGGACAGCGCCTCGATCTCGTCACCGAACATCTCGATGCGGACGGCGAGCTCCTCGTAGACCGGGAAGATCTCGATGGTGTCGCCGCGGACGCGGAAGGTGCCGCGGGTGAAGGCCATGTCGTTGCGCGTGTACTGGATGTCCACGAAGCGGCGCAGCAGCTCGTCCCGGTCGAGCTCGTCGCCGACGCGGAGGGGGACCATGCGGTCCACGTACTCCTGCGGGGTGCCCAGGCCGTAGATGCAGGAGACGGAGGCGACCACGACGACGTCGCGGCGGGTGAGCAGCGAGTTGGTCGCGGAGTGGCGCAGCCGCTCGACCTCCTCGTTGATCGAGGAGTCCTTCTCGATGTAGGTGTCCGACTGCGGGACGTACGCCTCGGGCTGGTAGTAGTCGTAGTACGAGACGAAGTATTCGACCGCGTTGTTCGGCAGCAGCTCGCGGAACTCGTTGGCCAGCTGGGCGGCCAGGGTCTTGTTCGGCGCCATGACCAGGGTGGGGCGCTGGAGCTTCTCGATCATCCACGCGGTGGTGGCGGACTTGCCGGTGCCGGTCGCGCCGAGCAGGACGACATCCTTCTCACCTGCCTCGATGCGCCGGGCGAGGTCGGCGATGGCCGCCGGCTGGTCACCGCTCGGCTGGTAGGGACTGACGACCTCGAAGGGCGCCACCGTGCGTTCGATCTGGGAAACGGGCCGCATGCCATCCACCGTACGGCCCCCCACTGACAACGGGTCCGGATCAGCGGCGCTGCGGGGTCCGGGAGCGGTGTTCCACGGGGCCGCGGGCCCGCAGCCGCGGGCGTGCCGGGGAGTGGCGGGCCGGGGAGTGGGCGGGGACGCCGGGCTTGTGCTCGGCGGGGAGTGCGGCGGGCCCGCCGGCGACCATCAGCGGGTCGAAGATCACCACGACGCCCGCGAGGACGAGGAAGGCCAGCGGGCCGATCATCATCGGTCCGAGCAGGGCGGCCGCCGGTTCCCCCGTGGCGGGCTCGGCCGTGCCGTGGACGTGCACCTCGAGCGCGGCCATGCCGGTGTAGTGCATCCCGGTGACCGCGAGCCCCATGACGACGCTGGCGCCCACGCTCCACAGGAAGCCCCGTACCTGTCCGGCCGCCCACAGGGCGGCGCTGGCGGCGGCCATGGCGATGGCCACGGACGCGGCGACCGTGAGGACGTCGTACTCCAGGTATCCGTCGAGGCTCATCCCGGCCATGCCGAGGTAGTGCATCGAGGCGATGCCGAGGCCGGTGATGGTGCCCCCGGTGAACAGGGCCGTCCCGGAGGCGCCCTTGTAGCCGACGATGAAGACCCCGATGCCCACCATGACGACGGCGACGGCCAGGCTCGCGAACGTGATCAGCCGGTCGTAGTGGATCGGCGTGCCCTCGACGGTGAAGCCCGTCATCGCGACGAAGTGCATCGTCCATATGCCGGAGCCGATGGTCGCGGCCCCCAGGGCGAGCCAGCCCGGGCGCCAGGAGCCGGACATCCTGATCGCCCTGGTGGTGCAGCGCAGGCCCAGGGCGCCGCCGAGACAGGCCATGAGGAAGGCCACCACCGGTGTGACCAGGCCGTAGCTGAATCCGTCGACCGTGCCTTGCATGCGCGGCCTCCCTCCCGACCTGTGTGTCTCGTGATGTCCCGATATCCCCCCTCCTGGCGCCGTGACGGCGGCCAGGGATGACGCAGAGAGTATGACCCCACCGGAATGGTCGAACGACTTTCCGGCAAAGAAACACGTCCTTGCCCCAGGTGTGTGGCATCAGTGTGCGAAGTCCGGGCGGCATCGTTCAATCCGCGGCCATCCCGCACTCGCCTCACGTCGACCCTCTGCTGTCACAGTTGGACCGACCGTGACCGTTCGACGCGAGGAGTACGCATGCACGCACGCGCTGTCGCCGCCTCGACCACCGCGCTCCTGGGCACCGCCTCCCTCCTGCTCCCGTTGTCCCCCGCGCGGGCCGCGGAGAACTCCGCGCGGCCCTTGGTGATAGCCCACCGGGGCGCGTCCGCGTACGCGCCCGAGAACACCCTGGAGGCCGTCGACAAGGCCGCCGCGCTCGGCGTCGACTGGGTGGAGAACGACGTCCAGCGCACCAGGGACGGCGAGCTCGTCGTCCTGCACGACGACAGCCTGCGGCGCACCACCGACGTCGAGGAGGTCTTCCCCGGCCGGGCTCCGTGGAAGGTGAAGGACTTCACCGCCGCGGAGATCGCCCGGCTGGACGCGGGAAGCTGGTTCGGCTCCGCGTACGCGGGCGTGCGCGTGCCGACGCTGGAGCAGTTCGTGCGCCGCGTCGAGCGGCACCGGCAGAAGCTGCTGCTGGAGATCAAGAACCCTCAGCTGTATCCCGGCATAGAGCGGCAGATCGTCAAGGTGCTGGGCAACGAGGGCTGGCTGGACCGCCGGCATGTGCGGAACCGGCTGGTCGTGCAGAGCTTCAGCGCGGACAGTGTACGGACGGTCCACGATCTGCGGCCCGCGGTGAAGACGGGCTTCCTCGGGACGCCGCCGGTGTCGGACCTGCCCGCGTACGCGGCCTTCACCGACCAGATCAATCCCTCGTACGGTTCCCTCTCCGCCGGTTACGTCGCCGCCGTGCACGCCTTCAAGGGGGCGCGCGGCAAGCCGCTGGAGGTGTGCGCCTGGACCGTGAACGACGCGGCCGCCGCCCGGCGGGTCGCCGGGTTCGGGGTCGACGGGATCATCACCGACACGCCCGACGTGGTGCGGGACGCGGTGCGCGGCTGAGGCGTCCACCCGGGGCGTTGTCAGTGGCGGGCCGTACGGTGGTGCGCATGGACAGCCATGGGCAGTGCGAGCAGCGGGTGGTGTGGGCCGTCGTCGGCACCGGCATCGGCCCGCTGCTGCTGGCCGCGACCCGTGAGGGCCTGGTCAACGTTGCGTTCCACGCCACCGACGAGGTGCGCGGCAGCGCGCTGGAGCGGCTGGCGTCGCGGCTCGGCACCGAGCCCGTCGAGGAGCCCGGCTCCCCGCTGCTGGCCGAGGCGATACGGCAGGTCGAAGCGTACTTCGCGGGTGAGCGGCGGGACTTCGAGCTGCCGCTGGACTGGTCGCTGGTCTCGGGCTTCAACCGCGAGGTGCTGCGGGAGCTGGCCGCCGGAGTGCCGTTCGGCTCGGTCGTCGGGTACGGCGATCTGGCCCGCCGGGTGGGCCGGCCCGGCGGGGCCCAGGCCGTGGGCATGGCGATGGGCGCGAACCCGCTGCCGGTGGTCGTACCGTGCCACCGGGTCGTGGAGAGCGACGGTGGTATAGGCGGCTTCGGCGGCGGCCTGAGAACGAAACGCCACCTCCTGGCCCTGGAGGGCATCCTCCCCGAACCCCTGTTCTGACCCGTCGCTTCCGCAGGCAGCCGCATCCCGCGTTCCCGCGGGCAGCCGCGCCTCCCCCAGCGTCTCAAGGGCGACGGGGGTCCCCCGCCCGAGCGCAGCCGGGAGCGGGGCAGGCGCCCCGAAAGCGGCGGGCAGCGCGAACACCCCGGCCCACACCCGCACAGAGAGCGAAAACCCCGCTCAGTCGTAGTGCCGCGCCTCGAACACGTTGCCATCCGGATCACGGAAGTAGAAGCTGCGCCGCGCCGGCCCCCGCGCCCCGAAGGAGTCACGCGAGACGTCCGACACCGGCACGGAACCCTCCTCCAGCCGACTGCGCAAGGCATCGAAGTCCGAGGCCGTCAGCGACAGACAGACATGGTTCACGGGATGCCCCGAACTCTCCGCGGCACCGGGCAGCATCCGCATGCCTTCCGCCTTGGCCCGCGGCATGAGATCGAGGATCGTCTCCTCATTGACCCGCACCGAGGGGAACGGCGCCTCACCGGCGGAGTAGTCGGTGAGTCTGACGGGCTCCAGGCCCAGGGCCTTCTCGTAGAAACCGGCGGCGGCGATGGGATCGCTCACCCACAGGACGATGTGGTCGAGGCGGGTCGTGTTGTCCGTCATGGTCCCCAGCCTCCGCGACACCCATGACGGCACGCAAGGGGGTTTGGCCCGGTGCCCGGCCCGCCAGAGATGAGGGGAGAACCGGCAGACAGGAGGCAGGCACGTGGTGCTCATGGTGTCCGAAGAGGTACGGGAGGCGATCGCCGCGGCCCGCCCGGTGGTGGCCCTGGAGTCCACGATCATCGCCCACGGACTGCCCCGGCCGCGCAATCTCCAGGTGGCTCTCGAGCTGGAGGCGGCCGTACGGCAGGAGGGCGCGGTACCGGCGACGATCGCCGTGCTGGACGGGCGGCCCCGGGTCGGCCTGGACAAGGAGCAGTTGGAGCGGGTCGCGAGCGAGGACGGCATCCACAAGCTGGGCCACCGGGATCTCCCGCTCGCGGTGGCCGCCGGGGCGAGCGGGGCGACCACGGTGTCGGCCACGGCCCTGCTGGCGGCGCTCGCGGGCATACGGGTGTTCGCCACCGGAGGACTCGGTGGTGTGCACCGGCAGTGGACGGTGAGCCAGGACGAGTCGGCCGACCTCGGCCTGCTGGCGCGGACGCGGATCACCGTGGTGTGCGCGGGCGTGAAGTCGGTCCTGGACGTGCCCGCGACCCTTCAGCGGCTGGAGACACTGGGGGTGGCGGTCGCCGGATACGGCACGGATCGCTTCCCCGGCTTCTACCTGTCCGACTCCGGACACCCCGTGGACTGGCGGCTGGACTCTCCGGCGCAGGTGGCGCAGGTCATGCGGGCGCAGGACGCGCTGGGCGGACCGGAGTCGGCGCTGATCGTGGCCAATCCGGTTCCCGAGGAGGAGCAGTTGGATCCCGGGTTGCACGCGCGGGTGCTCGACGAGGCACTGCGCGCGTGCGAGGCGGAGGGCGTCACCGGCCAGGCCGTCACGCCCTTCCTGCTCGACCACCTGGTCCGGCACACCGACGGCGCCTCCCTCGCCGCGAACCTGGCGGCGGTCCGGGGCAACGTACGGCTGGCCGCGCGGGTCGCGGCGTCCTGGGCCGCCGGGGAGTGACGGACACCGTGCGGGGCGGGGCGCTGCTGGTCGTCGGCGATGTGATCACGGATGTGGTCGCCCGGCACCGGGGTCCGCTCGCGCCGGGTACGGACACGGCGGCGGAGATCCGGACGGTTCCGGGCGGTGCGGGCGCCAACGTGGCCTGCTGGGCGGCGCGTCGGGACGGTACGGAGGTGCGGCTCCTCGGGCGGGTGGGCGAGGACGCGGCGGCCTGGCACGAGCGGGAGCTGGCCGCCTGCGGGGTCCGTCCGCTGCTGGTCGTGGACGGACAGGCACCGACGGGGACGGTGATCTGCCTGGTCGACGGGGGCGCGGCGGCCGAGCGGACGTTCCTCACGGACAGTGGCGCGTCGCTGCGACTGGACCCCGGTGACTGGTCGGACGCGTTGCTGGACGGGGTGGCGCGGCTGCATCTGTCGGGCTACCTGCTGTTCACCGAGCCGAGCAGGGCCTTGGCCGCGGTGGCGTCGAAGGCGGCGCGGGCCCGTGGGGTGCCGGTGAGTCTGGATCCGGCGTCGGCGGGATTCCTCGTGCGGCTGGGCGTCGACCGGTTCCTGTCGCTGGCCGAGGGCGTGGACGTCCTGCTGCCCAGCCGTGACGAGGCGTGCCTGCTCACGGGAGTGTCCGAGGTCGCGGACGCCGCGGCACGGCTGAGCCGGCACGTTCCGCTGGTGGTGGCCAAGCAGGGTGCCGAGGGCGCGTTGCTCGCGCGGTCCGGGGAGGTGTACGCCCGCGTCCCGGCCGTACCGGCGGTGCCCCGGGACACCACGGGTGCCGGTGACGCGTTCACGGGCGCGTTCCTCGCGGCCCTGCTCGCGGGAGCCGGCCCGGAGCAGGCGGCGCGGGAGGGCTGCCGGGCGGGCGCGCAGGCGGTGGAACACATAGGGGGCCGCCCGCCGGCACTCGTCTGACGAACGGGTGTCACGACGGACGAACTCCCTTTTCCACAGGCGGGAACAAAGCGGAATTCCCTCTTCCCACAGGCTCGCACACGACTCGTCCGGGACTGGCAGACTGGCGGTCCAGAGCGCGGGACGCAGGACGGCGCACGGGGGAACCACGCAAGGAGAAGCGGATGTCCATGGCAGGGAATCTGCGGAAGGTCACGAATCTCGGCAGGGTCGGCGGGCTGCGCCGGGTGGCACGGCTGGCGCGGCGGCGGCCCCGTGTGGACCTGAGCCATCCGGCCCGCTCCCCGCTGGGTTCCTCGGTGGTCAACTGCGTGACGTACCGGGACGGTCACCGCACCGGCGCGCCCGGGGACCTGGTGGACGCGGTGAGGCAGGTGCGCAAGAGCGGCGAGGGTTTCGTCTGGCTGGGGCTGCACGAGCCGACCACCCGGGAGTTCGCCGGCATCGCGGAGCTGTTCGACCTGCACCCGCTGGCGGTGGAGGACGCGGTCGAGGCCCACCAGCGGCCCAAGCTGGAGCGGTACGGGGAGACGCTGTTCGCCGTGTTCAAGACGGTCTGCTACGTCGAGCACGAGGAACTCACCGCGAACAGCGAGGTGGTGGACACCGGCGAGATCATGGTGTTCCTCGGCAAGGACTTCGTGGTCACGGTGCGGCACGGCCGGCACGGCTCGCTGGGACCGCTGCGCGAGGGGCTGGAGGCCGACCCCGAGCAGCTCGCCCAGGGCCCGTCCACGGTGCTGCACGCGATCGCGGACCATGTGGTCGACGACTATCTGACCGTCATCGACTCGGTCCAGGAGGACATCGACCAGGTCGAGACGGATGTGTTCGCGGAGCACGGCGCGCGGGTCGATCCGGGCCACATCTACCAGCTCAAGCGCGAACTCCTCGAACTGAAGCGGGCGGTGGTGCCACTGGGCCGGCCGCTGGAGGAACTCGCCACCCGGCCGATCCGGGTGGTCCCCCCGGAGATACAGGCGTATTTCCGTGACGTCTCCGACCATCTGCTGCGTGCGAAGGAGCAGATAGCGGCCTTCGACGAGCTGCTGAACTCCATCCTCCAGGCGCATCTGGCGCAGGTCACGGTCGCGCAGAACGAGGACATGCGCAAGATCACGGCTTGGGCGGCGATCGTGGCGGTGCCGACGATGGTCTGCGGGATGTACGGCATGAACTTCGACCACATGCCGGAGCTGCACTGGCGGTACGGCTACGGCATGGTCATCGGGGTGATATCCGTGGCGTGCCTGCTGCTGTACCGGGCGTTCCGGCGCAGCCGCTGGCTCTGAGACCCGCTGCCCTCCACCGCCCGGCGGGGAGGCGGGGTCATCCGCGCCAGGCCGGATGGCGGGGGTCGTCGGCCCGTACCAGTACGTCGGCCGTGCCGGCGGGGTCGGTCTCCTGCTCGTAGCGCTCGAAGGCGGGGAGGGTCCAGTGCTCGGCCTCGGCGGTACGGCGGCGCAGGGCGCCCGGGGAGAGGAGGACATGGACGCTCAGGTCGAAGGGGAACCAGTGGCGCAGGAGGAGAGGGCCGTGCAGCAACAGCACACCTCCGGGAGGTAGTGGGACATAGGGGCTGCGGGTGGCACGGTCGGTGACGGGGTCCCACAGGTCGGGCAGGACGCGTCCGCTCCCGCCGGGTTCGAGGGGGCCGAACACCTCGCGCCAGAGGGCGCCGGTGTCGTACCAGCCGCTGTAGTAGGACTCCAGGTCCCGGTGGCCGTATTCGAGCCGGACGGAGGCGGGCCGCAGGAAGCCCTCGGTGCCGACGACCAGGGAGGGCCGGCCGCGTATCCGCAGCGCCTCGGCGACCCGCTCGGCGAGGTCTCCCGGACGCGCGGCGGGGGCGCCGTCGAGGGCGACCCGCGGCCAGGGTCCGCCGTCGGCCGTCTTCAGCTCCAGCAGGCGCCCGGCGAGGAGGTCGCCGAGCCGGTCCCAGGTGATCGCTTCAAGTCGCACACGGCCATGATGCGCCCGCGGCCCGTCCGGCCGCGTGGGCATCCTGACGGTACGGATCTCCTGACGGATACGGGTCCTCCCGGCTGTACGGGTTCGGTGCCCGGAGGGCGCGGGTGGCGCCCGGGGGCGACGTTCCTGGACGTTCGCGCATGCGTCCGCGTTCCTGGGCCATGGCCGGAGCGCCGAGGGGCGCTTTCACTGGTGATGACGGTGGTAACGGTGGTGGCCGGAGAGGGGTCCCGGCCGGGAACAGGGGGACGACATGATCGACGGGCCGTACTTCGTGCTGACGGTGCTGGGCGTGCTCGGGACCGGGCTGACGGCCGGGGTCTTCTGCGCCTTCTCCATGTTCGTGATGAGAGGGCTCGCGGCGCTGCCGCCGGCACAGGGGGTGGCCGCCATGCAGGCGGTCAACGTGGCGGCGGTGCGACCGGCCTTCATGCTGCTGTTCCTCGGTACGGCGATACTCTGCGCGGTGGTCACGGTGGTGACGTGCGTGCTGTGGCCGGGCGAGGGGACGGTCGAGCTGCTGGTGGGCGGTGCCCTGTATCTGGTCGGCTCGTTCGGGCTGACCGTGGCCGCGAACATACCGCGCAACGAGGCGCTGGCCCGGCTCGGACCGGACGGCCCGGAGGCGGCCGCGTACTGGCCGGTCTATGTGCGCGAGTGGACGAGGTGGAACCACGTCCGCGTGCTCGCCTCGGCCGGGGCGGCGGTGGCGTACCTCCTGGCCCTCGTCTGAGGGGCCCGGCCGACGGGCTCCCCGGGAAAGCGCTGTCCCGGCGCTCTGCGGGGGCGGGTGAGCGGACGTATCGTGGCCCGAGGAGTGCCGCCCGACGACGCACGGCCTGTCACCCGCGCACGCAAGGAACACGGCCATGGCCGATCCCAAGGGTTTTCTGACCACGCCCCGCGAGGAGTGGCCGCGCCGGCCCGTCGAGGAACGGGTCCGCGACTGGAACGAGGTGTACGTGCCGGGGGCGCTGCTGCCCATCGTCAGTGCGCAGGCCGACCGCTGCATGGACTGCGGTGTGCCGTTCTGCCACCAGGCCTGCCCGCTCGGCAATCTCATCCCCGAGTGGAACGAGCTGGTCTCGCGGGAGGACTGGCGGGCGGCGGCGGAACGGTTGCACGCCACCAACAACTTCCCGGAGTTCACCGGCCGGTTGTGTCCGGCGCCCTGCGAGGCGGGGTGTGTGCTCGCCATCAACCAGCCGGCGGTCACCATCAAGAACGTCGAGTGTGCCATCGCCGACCGGGCCTGGGAGGAGGGCTTCGCCCCGCCGGCGCCGCCGGAGCGGCTCTCCGGCCGGACGGTCGCGGTCATCGGTTCGGGCCCGGCCGGACTGGCCGTGGCCCAGCAGCTCACCCGGGCGGGGCACACGGTCGCCGTGTACGAGCGGGACGACCGGGTCGGCGGGCTGATGCGGTACGGCATCCCCGAGTTCAAGATGGAGAAGCGGCATCTGGAGCGGCGGGTGGAGCAGATGCGGGCCGAGGGGACGAAGTTCCGTACGTCCACGACGGTCGGGCGGGACGTGGACGCGGCGGAGTTGCGGGCGCGGTACGACGCGGTGGTGATCGCGACGGGGGCCACGGCGTGGCGGGACCTTGCCGTGCCGGGGCGTGAGCTGGCGGGGATTCACCAGGCGATGGAGTATCTGCCGCTCGCGAACCGGGTGTGCGAGGGGGATCTGGAGTCGTCGCCGCTGTCGGCCGCGGGACGGCATGTCGTCATCGTCGGTGGCGGTGACACGGGTGCGGACTGTCTGGGTACGGCGGTGCGGGAGGGGGCCGCGTCGGTCACCCAGCTCGACATCTACGGCCGGCCGGGGGACGAGCGTGATGAGGGCGCCGAGCCGTGGCCGACGTATCCGAGGGTGTACCGGATGTCCGCGGCGCATGAGGAGGCCGGGGTGTTGCGGATGGCGCCGACGGTGGGGGCGGGCCTGGACGCGGGCGCTGACGCGCGGTTGTTCGCGGCGTCCACGGTGCGTTTTTCCGGGGACGGGGACGGACGGGTGTGTGCGCTGCACCTGGTGGGGGTGGACGCCGGACGCCGGCCCGTGCCGGGGACCGAGCGGGTGCTGCCGGTGGATCTCGTGCTGCTCGCGCTGGGCTTTTCCGGGCCGGAGCGGGGGGATGGGCTCCTCGCCCAGCTCGGGGTGGAGGTGTCGCCTCGTGGCACGGTCACACGGGATGCGGGCTTCGGCACGAACGTACCGGGGGTGTTCGCGGCGGGGGACGCGGCTCGGGGGCAGTCGCTGATCGTGTGGGCGATCGCCGAGGGGCGGGCGGTGGCCGCGGCGGTCGATCGCCATCTGACGGGTGCGGTGAGTCGGCTGCCGGCGCCGATCGGTCCCTACGACCGGCCGATGACGGTGTGAGCCGGTCCCTGCGGGGTGCGTGCCGGGGTGCCGGCCTGGCGTCGTGCAGGGGGCCCGGGGTCGGCGCCGGCCGGGGGCGGGGCCGCGCGGCCCGGCGTGCTCCGGGGTGCCCTGCGTCGATGCGGGCGGGGCGTTCGCGCGGCCCGGCGACGGGGTGCCTCCCTCACTCTCGGCTTCGCTCGAGCGGGGGACCCCATGAGCGGGAAGTACTCCATCGCCCACCCGTGCCGCTGGGGGGGACCTCCCAGGCCCTCAAGGCACCGGGGTGGGCACGACTGCCCGCGGAGAGCGGGGCCGTCGCGCCCACCCGTGCCACCCTGGGGGCACCTCCCAGGCCGTTCAGCCACTGGAGGAGGCACGGCTCGTCCGCGGAGAGCGGGGACGGCGGCCCGCTGTGTTGCGGGTGGCGGGCCACCGCCTCCGGGGATTACGGCTTGTGGGCCACCGCGCCGTAGCCGGGGATGATGTCGTCGTCCTGGCCCGGGATCGGGTCGCCCAGTTCGGGGTGCCAGTGGTGGGGGACCTGGACGCCCGGTTCCACGAGGGTCAGGCCGTCGAAGAAGCGGGTGAACTCCTCGCGGGAGCGGAGCGCCAGGGTGACGCCCGCCGCCTTGAGCTTCTCCGTGGCCGCCTTCGACTCCTCCGGGGTGAAGTCGGACGTCGCGTGGGTGACGACCAGGTAGCTGCCCGAGGGCAGCGCGTCCAGCAGCCGCCCGACCAGCTCGTGCGCCCCGTCCTCGTCGGAGACGAAGTGCAGCAGCGCGATGAGCGACAGCGCGATCGGCTGGTCGAAGTCGAGGATCTTCCGCGCACCCTCCAGGATGACGTCCGGATCACGCACATCGGCCTGGAGGTACTCGGTCACCCCCTCGTCCGTACCGCGCAGCAGGGCCGCCGCGTGGGCCAGCACGATGGGGTCGTTGTCGCAGTACACGACACGGGCGTCGGGCGCGATCCCCTGCGCCACCTGGTGCAGGTTGGGCTCGGTGGGGATGCCCGTGCCGACGTCGAGGAACTGCCGTACGCCCTGCCCGGCCAGCCAGCGCGTGGCCCGCTGCATGAACGCGCGGTTCACCCGCGCCATCACCGGCACCCGCGGGTCGAGGGCGAGCATCTGCTTCCCCATGGCCTCGTCGACCGGGTAGTTGTCCTTGCCTCCGAGGTACCAGTCGTACATCCGCGCGGGATGGGGCCTGCTCGTGTCGATCTCCACGGGGTGCTGCCCGGTCATGAAGGACTCCATAAGTCTCTGCGCCTGCAATTGCAACGGTTAGGGATCAAGTCAGTGCCAAGCCGGAAGGGGGAACAAAGGTAGAGCGGACAACAAGGTTCAGGACAGCAGGAAATCCGCCTCTCCCGCCTTCGCTCCCTCGATGAAGGCCGTCATCTCGGCGGAGGTGTAGATGAGCGCCGGCCCGTCCGGGTCGGTGGACTGGCGCACGGCGATCCGGCCGTCCTCGAGCTTCATCGCCTCCAGGCAGTTCCCTCCGTTGCCGCCGCTCCACGGCTTGTGCCAGCCCTCGCTGCCCAGCTCCCGCGCGGGCATGCCGTTGTAGATCCTTCCGGTGTGCGCCCGCGGGCGGGGCGGGGACTTCAGGGGGTTCAGGGACTTCACGAGTTCCATTCACAGCTCCTTGCGGAGATCCCGGAGGATCTCCTTCGTGCGATGTGCCGTAGCGGCCTGCGCCGCCATGCGGTCCATGACCTCGAGGTGGGTCGCCACCTCTTCGCGCGCGTCCAGGTAGACGGCGCCGGTCAGGTACTCGCTGTAGACCATGTCCGGCAGTTCGGGCATGGCGAATCGGAACAGCACGAACGGCCCGTACGTGCCGGGATGGGGCCCGCCGGCGAACGTGGCGATCTGCAGCGTCACATTGGGCAGCTTCGTGGCCTCGAGCAACTTGTCGATCTGCGCGCGCATCACCTCCGGGCCGCCGACCGGGCGGCGGAGCGCGGTCTCGTCCATCACGACCCACATCCGGGGCGCGTCCTTGCGGGTGAGCAGTTCCTGCCGCTGCATGCGCAGGTCGACGTGGCGCTCCATCTCCTCGGGCTGGGTCTGCCCGATGGCCCCGGAGCGCAGCACGCCGCGTGCGTAGTCCTCGGTCTGGAGCAGTCCGGGGACGAAGTGGGGTTCGTAGCTGCGGATGAGGGAGGCCGCGCCCTCCAGGCTGACGTACATCGAGAACCAGCCGGGCAGGATGTCGTGGAAGCGCTGCCACCAGCCGGGCCGGTTGGCGTCCTCCGCCAGTTGCACGAAGGCCTCGGCCTCCTCCTCGGAGACGCCGTACTCCTTCAGCAGCATCTGGAGGTACGGGATCTTGAGCGCGACCTCGGCCATCTCCATGCGGCGGACGGTGGCGGGCGCGACACGGAGGATGCGGGCCGCTTCCTCACGCTTGAGTCCCGCGCGTTCCCGCAGGTCCAGCAGGCGCCGGCCGAGGACGACCTGTCCCACCGTCGGCGCGGACCGGGGTTCGCTCACTCTCCACCTCCCTCGAACAAAAGCCGACAGCCCGGCGGCGCCACTCGAAGATCCGCCCGAAGATCCCCTCGTCCGAACACACATTCGAACGGATCTTCGGCGATCCCAACTGGCGCCGCGCGGGGTGCTGTTGCGAGCAGTGTGCCACGCCCGTCCAGAACGTCACACCGCACTCTGCATTTTTCAGAGTGACACTTGCCAAGTGTTCACGGCGGGGCGATAGTGGCAAGCGTGATTCCGTCCGCGCCCTTAGGAACAGACGCCGCCACAGGGTCCATCGGCCTCGGCGCCGCCTCGGTGTCCGCCCCCTCGGGGGTCGCCGCCGAGCGCCGGTTCCGTTTCGAACTGGCCGCTCATCCGGGTTCCCCGGCTCAGGCCAGACGCCTGACGAGGGCACGGCTGACCGGCTGGTCGGTGTGCGAGGACACCTGTGACACCGCGGCTCTCGTCGTCTCCGAACTGGTCACCAACGCCATCGTGCACACGGCGAGCAGCCACATAGTCTGCGAGCTGCACGACGGTGGCGAGCTGGTGCGCATAGCCGTGCGCGACGAGGGGTGCGCGCCGGGCCAGCCCCGGGCGAACACCCGGCAGCAGCCGGAGGACGAGCACGGGAGGGGACTGCTCCTCGTCGACGCCCTGTGTCATTCGTGGGGCGCGCACGAGAACGGCCCCGGACTGCTGGTCTGGGCCGACCTCCCCCGCACGGCGGCCGCCGGTGGCACCGGGCACGGTCCCGTGGAGCCCACCGACGACCTGGGCTGGGGCGCCCGCCCGAAGCCGGGCCCGCCCGGCACCCCGGACGACGATCCCGCCAACGAACCGGACCGCCCCCACGGCCCGGCGGGGGAAACCCACGGCCCGGCGGCCGGAAACCAGACCCCCACCCCGCCACTCCCCCCGCACCAGCGCACCCCCCGCCCCCGGAGCCGGGCGTGACAGGCGGCGCACCCGGCACCCGCGTGCTGGGCCTGGACTCACTGGTGCGGTTCCAGCGCGAACGGCACGCCCTCGGCGCCCGCGCCCCCCGGCGGCTCCCCGTCCCCGACGGCATGACCGCGCCCATGGGCTGCGACGCGGTGGCGGTGCCCGCCCGCTTCGGCCCGCTGGTGATGCCCCGGCTGCCCCGCGTGGGCTGCGTGTACGCCGATGACGCGCACTGGTGGTGGCTGGTCCCGTCCGATTCCGACTACGCCATGGAGTGGCCGGCCCCCGCCCACTACGCCACCGGTGCGGTCCTTCCCGCCCCCTCGGACGCCCCCGGCGGTGCCCCGGGCCTCCCCGGCCTGATCCACCGCCCCGACGGCACGCTCCCCTACACGCCGCCGATACCGCTCTATCTCGCCCTGTGCCGCCTGACGGGAACGCCCCCCGCCTGGTCACGCCCCGTCACCGCGTAACCGGGCAGCCCGGCCCGGTCACGCCGTGGCGTCGCCACCCCCGCCGTTCCCCCGGACGATCACCAGGAACATGTCGGTCGCGAGGTCCATGACAACCTCGGCGGGCAGACCCTCCAGGCGGCGCGCGTGGGCGAACTCCTCCGCCGGCCATGAGCCACGCGGTCCACCTGCGGGAAAGCGTTCGAGCACCGTTCGCCCGTTCACCCTGCCACCTCCATGCTGCGTTGTACTCGTAGAGTTAAACGCCAACCATGGGGTGAACGCCTTGCTCAGTGACGGTACTGAGACGTAGTTGACACCCGTTCACCGCCAAGTGTGACCGGGCTCTCGGCCGATCGCGCCAAAAGGTCACCCTCCGTACCGGCCGCCGCACCGATCGTGCCGTCAGGTGCCGTACTCCTGGATCCGCCGCCCATGGCTCCGGTCGACCAGCGCGGGCAGCCGCTCCCCCAGCTCCCGCACCACCTCGGGCACGTCGATCGTGAGCAGTTCCCGGTCCCGCATGAGGATCCGGCCGTCGACGATCGTCGTACGGACGTCGGCGGCGCGGGCGCTGTGCACCAGGGTCGCGGCGAGGTCGTGCACGGGCTGGGTGTGCGGCCCGGTGAGGTTGACGAGGACGAGGTCGGCGCGGTGGCCCGGCGCGATGCTGCCGCCGAGGCCGACCGCGCGGGCGCTCTGCAGGGTGGCGTGGTGCAGGGCCTGCCGGGAGGTCAGCCAGCGGGGGTCGTTCTCGGTCGACTTCTGGATCAGGGAGGTGAGCGCCATCGACTCCCACACGTCGAGGGAGTTGTTGGAGGCGGCGCCGTCGGTGGCGAGTCCGACCGGGACGCCGATGTCGCGCAGGGCGCGTACGGGGGTGGTGTGGGGCCAGGCGAACTTGAGGTAGCCGCGGGGCGCGGTGGCCACGGCCGTACGGCCGCTCGCCCGCTCCAGCAGCGGCAGGTCGCTCTCGACGATACCGGTGCCGTGGGCGATGAGCACGTCGGTGTCGAGGACGCCGGTGCGGTGCAGGACCTCGACGGGGGTGACACCGTGCCGGGCGAGACTGGCCTCGGTCTGGTCGCGGTTCTCGGCGGCGTGCAGGTGCACGGGCAGTCCGTGCTCGCGCGCCAGCCGCGCGGTGGCGGCGAGGTCGGCGTCGTCGACGGTGTAGGGGGCGTGCGGGGCGAGGGCGGTGGTGATGCGGCCGTCGGCGGCCCCCCGGTGCCGCAGCGCGAACGCCAGCGACCGCTCCCGCCCCTCGGCCCCCTGCGAGGAGAAGAACGCCTCACCCAGCAGCGCCCGCATCCCGCATCCGGCGACGACGGCGGCGACCGCGTCCATGGCGAAGTAGTGGTCGGCGAAGCAGGTGACCCCGCCCCGGATCATCTCGGCGCAGGCGAGCAGCGCGCCCAGTTCGACGTCCCGCCCGGTGAGGTTGGACTCGACCGGCCAGATGACGTCGTTGAACCACTCCTCGGTCGGCAGGTCCTCGGCGATGCCGCGCAGGGCGGCCATCGGGGCGTGCGTGTGGCAGTTGATCAGACCGGGCAGCGCGACCTGCCCCCGGGCGTCGATCCGCTCCCGGGCCGTCCGCCCCGTGACCGCCCCGGCACCGGTCACCTCCTCCACCACCCCACCCCGTACGACGATCGCCGAGTCCTCCGCGAAGCCGATCCGTTCCCGGTCGTCGTGCGTGAGGACGGCGCATCCGGTGATGACGAGGTCGGCCGGGCTCTCCGTGGCAGCGGGCGTCATCCCGTCAACGTACGACGCGGTCGCGGTCCGGTGTGAGCCGAACCGCGACATCCCCCCGGCTTCCCAGGCGGTCCGCGAGCTCGGTCAGCCGCCGGACGTGCCGGGGGTCGAGGCGGCCGGTGTCGTCGAGGTGGACGGCGCCGGCGGTGACGGTGTCGACGAGCAGTTCGAGGGTGGCGGCGGTCTCGTCGGTGCCGTCGGCGTGCCGGGCGAGCGGGGGGAGTTCGGCGGAGGCGAGGGCGATGGCGGCGCGGGCCTCGGCGAGGGTGCGGTAGGCCTCGCGGCGCAGCGCCCAGCGGCCGGCGCGGTCGTCGGACCCGCCGAGCACGTGGTCGAGGTACGCCTGGGCGGCGCCGGCCGCTTCGGTGAGGCGGGCGCGGATGGCGGCGCCGCCACGCTGTCCCGGCATCGGGAGGTGTCCCGCGACGAGGACGACGGCGCAGGCCAGCAGGGTCTCACCGATGCGGCCGACGGAGGCCTGGGGTTCGCCGCCGGCCATCACCAGGGCGAGGACGAGCACGGTGACGACGGCGGTCTGCGCGGCGAAGTGCCGGGCGGCGACGGGGATCAGCGCGCCGCTGACCGTGACCAGCGCGACGAGTCCTTCCGGGCGGGGCAGCACGGCGGCGAGCCCGGCGAACAGGAGCGCCCCGAGGACGGTTCCGGCGGCCCGGGACAGGACACGGGAGGCGAGGGGTCCGAGGTCGGGTTTGACGAGGAAGACGGCGGTGGCGGGCAGCCAGTACCAGTGGTCGTGCTGCCCGTACCAGTGGGTGTGGTACAGGGCCTGGGCGAGGGCGGCGCTCACCCCGAAGCAGAGGGCGACCCGCATTCCGTACTCCCGGCCGCGGGCGCCGAGGACGGTCCGCAGTGCGGCGGTCCGGGAGCGGTTGCGGCCGTGCAGGTCGCCGCCGTCTCCCCGGTCGAAGGCCTCGGCGGCGCGCAGGAGGGCGTCGTCGAGGGCGCGCAGGGCGGGGACGGTGCGGGAGGGGGCGGGCAGCGGGCCGGTGGGGGTGCTGTCCCGTACGGCGGTGGCGAGGCGCCGGGGTCCTTCGGCGGCGCGGGCCGGTACGGGGTCCCCGGCCCAGGCGAGCGCGGTGGCGGCCTCGGCGAGCGGGAGGGCGGCGGCGTACCGGGCGTGCAGCCGGCGTTCGGCGGAGGAGGAGGCGTAGCGCCGCAGCCGGGGGCCGGCGAGCGCGTCCTGCGCGTGGTCGAGCGCGGCGGTGAGCGCGGCCCGCCGTGCGGTGGCGGTGTCCGACCCGGTGGCGTCGAGCAGGCCGGCGATGGCGTCGTACACCCCGGCGACGGCGTTCCGCTCCCCGTCGAACCGGAAGCCCCCGGCGAGCGAGCCGGGGGTGGGCAGCGCCAGCCGCAGCAGGAGCAGCCAGCCCGCGCCGGCGAGGAAGGCGAGCGCCCGCTGCCAGCCCGGTTCGGGCAGCGGCATCCCGGCGCCGACGGCGGCGCCGACCAGGAGCTGCGTACCGACGGAGGACCCGACGGGCCCCAGCGCGCTGACCGCGCCGGCGACGAGACCGAGCCCGGTCAGCAGCAGGGTCAGCAGGACGGCGGAGACGTGGTCCCCGGCGTACGTCCCCACGACCAGCCCGGTCGCCCCCGCGAGCGCGGGCCCGCCGATGCGTCCGACGGAGGCACGACGGCTGCCCGGCCGGTCGTTGATCCCGGCGAACATGGCACCGATGGCGGCGACGACGCCGAGCGTGGGCCGCCCGGCGAGGACGGCGGCGAGCAGCAGCGGCCCGCCGCCCAGCGCGCCGCGGGTGACGGCGCTCCACGGGACCGGTCCGCGCTGGGCGCGCAGGGCGTGGGCCAGCCATGGGGGTACGGCACGGGCGGGTCGGGGCACGGGGCTCCAGTCGTCGCGTCGGAAACGGGGGCTCACGGGCGACGGTGACCGGGCGGAAGGAAACGTGCCCTCCACGGTAGTCGGCGTTCTTGGAGGGAGGCGAACGTTCGTGTTTCCGGAAGGTGACGATGCGGGCGGAGGGCACGTGCTCCATGAACGACGAGCGCGGCCGCCGGTTCACCGACCGGCGGCCGCGCTCGGGCGGTCACGCGGTCAGCGCCGCCAGTTCCGCGTCGGCGCGCTCGGTGACCAGGGCGAGGACGCGGCCCGCGGCGGCCAGGTCCTCGGCGGGTATCCCGCTCCAGATGCGGGCGGTGACGGGGGCGCTCTCCGCGCGGACGGCGGCGGTCAGCTCGCGCCCCGCCTCCGTGGGGCGCAGGTGCGCGCCGTCCGCGACGAGCAGTCGCCGCTCCAGCAGTACGCCGAGCGCGGCACGGATGTCGGCCGGGTCGGCCTTGAGGTCGTCACGGACCCGGGCGACCAGGTCGTCCGGCGTCCACGGGGCGTCTGCGGTGACGACGGCGCGCAGGGTGATCTGCTGCTGGAACGTGAGGCCGTACCGGGCGAGGAAGTGTTCCAGGACGCCACGGGCGGCGTAGTGGGCCAGGCCGAGGGCGCGGGTGTCGGCGACGGGTGCGGTGGTGGTCATGGTGGTGTCCCCTTGGTTCTCTCGTCGTTCGGTACGGAGGGAGCGAGAGGTGCGTCGAGCAGGGTCGTCAGCTCGTCGGTGAGCGCGCGGGTCCGCGGGGCGTCGAGGCCTCCGAGCGGCTCCAGCAACTGCTGGAGCAGGTCCTGGACCACCTCGATGGCCTGCCGTGTGACGGCCTGTCCCCGCTCGGTGAGGGCGAGCTGCACGGCGCGCGGGTCGCGGGGGTCGCGGGTGCGCTCGATCAGGCCGGCCGCCTCCAGGGCGCGCGCCAGCTTCGAGACGTACAGCGCCTCCAGACCGGTGTGGTCGGCGAGCCGGCGCTGGCTGGGCCGCTCGCCGGTGCGCCGCATGCCGTACAGCGACGCGACCAGTGAGTACTGCGCGTGGGTGAGGCCCAGCGGAGCGACCGCGCGATCGACCGCGACGCGCCATCTGTTGGCGAGCCTCCACACCAGAAAGCCGGGCGTGGGGCCCGGTGAACCCTTGCTCATACCGAATAGATTACATAGCTACTATGTACATGGCTACTGTTTTCGGTGGTCACCCCGGTGCGCTCGTTCTGCCGGATCCCCGCAGGACCGGGGTCGGCCGCCCGGCGGGATCAGGCCCGTCACCCTTCGGCGACGAGCGGTCCACCAGGGATGTTCCGGCCGTAACGGCCAGCGTGAGCAGACAGGGATCGATCGCAGCCCTCGAGTGGCGCGGGCGCGGGATCGGTGACCGGTTCGTCGCGCCGGCCAAGGAACGCGGCCCCGGAGGGCTCTCCCTGTGGACCTTCCAGGTCAACGGGTCCGCGCACCGCTTCCACGAGCGGCCCGGTTTCGCGCCCGTGGAGTGGACGGACGGGTCCGGGAACGAGGAGCGGGAGCCGGACGTCCGGTACGTGTGGCGGCCGCAGGCACCGTCCGGTTCAGGTGGTCCCGGCCCGGTCCGGGTGTGTTCCACGGCCCTCTTCCGGTCCTGGTGGCCGGCCCGGCGCTTCTCCCCGGTCCATGACGGGTTCCGGCGTTTCGACGGCCGCGGGAGTCAACGCGGTGCCGCTTCGAGCAGCGCCTCGGTGTCGGTGACGGCTGTGACGAGTGATTCCGGCGTGGCTCGCATTCCGGCGATGATGTCGTCCACGCGCTGGAGGCCCGCGCGGTGGAGCAGCCCCTTCTCGTTGGTGACCCACTCCCCGCGTGCCGCCGTCACCGCGTGCGCGGTGCAGGTCGCGGCCACGGCGATGGCGCCCGCGACCTGGGTGAGGGCGCCCTTGGGGGCGTGGCCTGCCTTCGCGTAGGCCAGGGTGGCGGTGGCCACGCCGGACCAGCGGGGCGGGGCGCTGTCGCGGAGCGCCGGCGGGTAGGTGTCCGGGCGGGGCGCTTCTCCCCGGAGCACCCGGTTGACGGCGAGTTCGGCGACGATCAGGTAGGTCGGGATGCCGGCCAGGTGGAACATCAGCGGTTCGACGCGGAAGCGGCCCGCTTCCGCCTCCGCCAGTTCGTGCTCGACGCTGTCCAGGTCGCGGTAGTGGACGTCGACCCGGCGCCCGTCGACGGTCAGCCAGGCACCGCCGTTGAAGACGCCGCCCCAGTCGCCGATGCCGAAGACCTCGCCCTCCCAGCCGACCGCGCGCAGATCGTCCGGGTCGAAGGAACCCCGGTAGTAGAGCGCCATGTCCCAGTCGCTCCCGGGCCGTTCGGTGCCCTGGGCGCGCGAGCCGCCGAGGGCGACGGCCCGGACACCGGGGAGGTCGGCGAGGCGGTCGGCCGTACGGTCGAGGAAGGCTTGGTCCGGAAGGGCGGACGGCACGGGGCTCCTGGTGATCGGCGGTGTGCGGAAGACATCGGGCAGGGTACGGGGGCCTGGTCGAGGGGGCGAGCGAAATACGGGTGCGGTGGCTCGGTGTGTCATGCAGGATCGGGGGCTGTCCGTCCTCCCCGTAGATCGGAGTCCGCGTGATCCGGCGCGTCACCGTCCCCGCTCTCTTCCCGCCGCCCACCTACTCCCACGCCTCCGTCGTCGAGGCGGGCACGAGGCTGGCGTTCCTCGCCGGATCGGTCCCGTTGGACGCCGACGGGAAGCTGGTCGGCGAGGGGGATCCGGTGCGGCAGGCCCGGCAGGTGATCCTCAATCTGGAGGAGCAGTTGCGGGCGGTGGGCTCCGACCTGGGGCACGTCGTCGCGACGGACGTGTACGTCGTGAGCGGTGAGTCCGCGGTGCTGACCTCCGTGTGGGACGTGGTCGAGGCGTCCGGGCTGAGCGCGGGGCCCCACTCGTCGACCCTGATCGGTGTGGCCTGCCTCGGATATACCGGGCAGCTCGTGGAGATCACGGCGACGGCGGTCGTGCCGGACGCCGACGCCGGATCGTGAGGGGCGGCGACCGGACGGTGGAGCTGCGCCGGGCGCTGTCCTCCGACGCCGAGGCCGCGGCCGGTGTCTGGCTTCGGTCCTTCGCCGCCGCGCTGCCGGGCGTGGTCCGGCCCCGGTCCGACGACGAGGTGCGGGACCACTTCCGGCACGTGCTCATACCCGTACGGGAGACGTGGGTGGCGGAGGCGGGCGGGGATGTGGTCGGTGTGATGGTGCTGGACGGCGAGGAGCTGGACCAGCTCTACCTCGCCCCCGAATGGCGCGGGCACGGAATCGGTGACCGGTTCGTCGCGCTGGCCAAGGAACGCAGCCCCGGAGGGCTCGCGTTGTGGACCTTCCGGGTCAACGCGCCCGCGCACCGCTTCTACGAGCGGCACGGTTTCGCGCCCGTGGAGTGGACGGACGGCTCCGGGAACGAGGAGCGGGAGCCGGACGTGCGGTACGTGTGGCGGCCGTAGGCGGCCGGGCGGCGTCGTTCACCGTACGACGCGGTCGTGGCCCGGCGTGAACCGGGCGGGCGGGACGGCCGGGAAGTGGCCGGTCACCCGGTCGGTGCCGCCGGTTCCGCGTCGGCGCGCTCGGTGACCGGGGCGAGGACGCGGCCCGGTCCTCGGCAGGTGTCCCGCCCCGGATGCGGGCGGAGACGGGGGCGGTCCGCGTGCCGACGACGGCGGTCGGCGTGCGCCCCGCCTCCGTGGGGCGCGGGGGCGTGCCGTCCGTGACGAGCGGTCGCCGCTCCAGCAGTACGCCGATGTCGGCACGAATGCCGGCGGGACCCTTCCCGACATGAAGCGAGGTGGGGAAATTCCCCCTGTGCGGTCTTCGTCGATAAACCGCGACACGCTGCCACGCATGGATCGGGGCGAGGTCGCCCGCAGGCCATTCACATCACCGTCGAGCGAATGAGCCACCACCTGCCTGGCGGAAAACCCACCACCCACAAGAATACATTCCAGGAAAATCCGACACCGAGTGATTCGTCACCGGCAGATATTCTGCACCCATCTTCATTCCAAGAAAATGTTTATACCGGGCAACTCTAGATCATGGATGCTTCCGGCAGGTAAAAAGACGCCGCCGCAAGATGATCCGGAAATGACTTCAGGAGGGTCTTCCATGTACAGAGTGCCGCGCACCGCGGGCAGGACGGTAACCACCGCCGCGATCGCCCTCGCGATCACGGCGGCCGGCCCGTTCGCGACCTCTTCCCACGCCGCCGACGACATCCGGATCGGGCCCGGCGTGGACGCCGAATCCGCGGCCTACGCGCAGGCCCACCCCGAGAAGGTGGCGGCCATGGCCAACCTCTGCGGGGCGGAGTACGACACCATCACCCTCGCCCTGCGTCTGCCCACCGACACGAACCGGCTGGGCACACTGTGGGTCTACGGGGGCAACGGTGCCGCCAGCGACCAGAACACCTGCTCCATGTTCGACAACAACACGGGCAGCGCCAAGTGGATGAAGCTGCAGCTCTGTGACAACTTCACCTCCACCCCGTGCGCCGTCGACGAGGGCACGTTCAGCTCGTACGCCGGTCCCGTGTGGCAGAAGCCGGGAGGCTGCGGAACGGTGACGGCCCTGATGAAGTCGTCGTCGTCCTCCTCCACCTACCTCATCAACCGGGTCGCCAAGAACGTCACCAACTGCAACTGACCCACGCACGGCTCCCACGGAGCGGGGACCGCGGCCGGGCGGTGGGGGCGCTCGCGGTCAGCCCGCGCGGATACGGACGCTCGCCGCGCACGCCCACTTCCAGGCCCGCCTGGACGCCGGAATCGCAGCCGGCCGCCGGCCGTCAGCACGCCAGTGCCCCGTGACCACGTCAGCGGTCACGGGGCCCTGCGATGCTCTTCGCCCTACGCGGTGTGCCGGGCGGCGACCCCAAGGCGGGGGAGGGTGCTTGGTGAAGGTCTCCCGCCGTGCCGGCCGCGCGGCAACACGCTCCTCGATGATCGCCTCGTGCAGGAGCGGCTGCCACATGGCGAACACCGCTCGCGCGTACTCCTCGGTCCGAACCGCCCGCGACTTCCACGTCGGCCTCACCGGGACCGAGGGCGGCGCCCTGCGCATCGAGGTGTCGGACACCCGCACGGAGCGACGCCCGCCCCACGGCCTCGGCCGGCAGGACCGTGTGGGCGCAGTGCGCCCCGGTGACGGCCGTCCGGGAAACCCGCCCCCCGAAGCCTCGGGCCTCCTAGGACCCCTCCGGCGCCGCGAGCCGTTCGCCCGCGCAGGTGGCGCGGCCGTAGGTGCCCGACGCGGTGGCGCTCTGGACGTGGGCACCGCGGACGGCGAGGGCACAGCGCGCCCGTCCGCCCTTGCCGTCGAGGACGATGCCGAGGGTGGGCGGCTGGCCCAGCGGTACCTGGACGGTCTTCTCCCAGGGCAGCTCGACGTCCTTCTCGACGGTCGCCCTGCCCTCCTCTCCGCGGGCGAGGTAGCTGACGTCGACGCTGCCCTCGCCGGTGACCCGGTACGTCACGGCGGCCGTCGGCGTCTTCGGCCGCTCCGGGAGGGGGTCGTCCTCGGCGCCGAGGACGCCGTACAGGACGAAGCCCAGGCAGGCGACGAGGATCGCGCCGGCGGTGAGGAGGCCCGCCCGGTCGCCGCCCCGGCGCCTGTCGGTCGATTCGCCGGCCGGGGCGTCCTTTTCCGTTGTTTCCGCCGTGCTTTCGGTCGTTGGCATGGGGGCCGGCTTTCGTCGGGCGCAATTTCCGCGCGTGCTTCCGGTACGGAACCGGGCGGTTATACATCATGCGGAACACGCGGCGCCACCGAGAAGACAAACGGGGGCGAAACTACCGCGTTCCGGGGCTTCAATGACCCCAAATGTCCCATCGCTTGACACGCCGTCATTCAACTGGTCAATAATCCGGCCGCCGTTCGGAATTCTCCGTAACGGCTCGTTCGGCGTGCCCATTTCGCGTTCGGCGGGACAGGCCGCCGATGTCGAGAGGTCATGACGTGAAGGTGCCGTACAGGAGATATCTCTCCTGTCTGGTGGTGGCGGCGATAGCGGGAACGCTCTTGCCGCAGGTCGCGTACGCGGCCCCGCCATCGGAGCCCGAAAAGGGCGATGAAAAGGGGTTTTTCGACAGCGTCACCGACTGGTTCGGGGACGACGAGAAGAACCCCGACCCCCCGTCGTACGGTGAGCGTGGAATCGCGGACCGGCAGAAACTGCCCAAGGGAAAGAACGCGCCGAAGGCGAAGCGGGTCGAGGAGCTGACCGGCCGGCGGACGGCGAACGCCCGGTACTGGCGGATGTCCGACGGCCGTACCGAGGTGGAGCTGTCGGCGGTGCCGACGTCCTACCGGGACGGTACGGGCAGGAAGGCCGGGTGGAAGCCGATCGACACGTCGGTCGAGGAGTCGGGGACGAAGGGCTTCGACTTCGCGAACACGACGAACACGCTGCACAGCCGGTTCGGTTCGGACGCCGACAAGCTGCTGCGGGTGGAGGCCGGTGACGGCCGGTCGGTGACGATGGGCCTGGCCGGCGCGGACGCGTTGAAGCCGACGGCCGAGGGCAGCACGGTCACGTACAAGGACGCGATCGACGGCGCGGACCTCGCCTACGAGGTGGGTGCCGGGCGCGTCAAGGAGAACATCGTCCTGGACGAACGGCCCTCCGGGCCGGTCGAGTTCACGTTCACGCTGGACGTGGACGGGCTGACGCCGAAGCAGGGCGAGGACGGTTCGATCCGCTTCTTCGGCGAGTCCGCCGACCCCGTGCTGGTGATCCCGGCCGGGTTCATGACGGACTCGAAGAAGGACGCCTCGTCGCCGTACGGCACCGAGTACAGCACCGAGGTGGAGCAGCGGCTCGCCAAGGCCGGGGACGGCTGGACGCTGACCGTCACGCCGGACGCGAAGTGGCTGGCCGCGAAGGAACGCCGGTACCCCGTCACGGTCGACCCGACGATCGAGATCGCGCCGACACCGACGACGGCGCAGGACGTGATGATCTCCTCGGACGGCCCGGCGTCGAACTACGACGACAACTGGCGGCTGTCGGTCGGCAACACCACCACCGGCTCCTCGCGCGCCCTGCTGCGGTTCCCGCTGTCCCAGATACCGGCCGGGACGCGCGTGGACTCGGCGGACCTGAAGCTGTACTACGACCAGACGCACACCACCTCAGGTGACGAGGTGCGCCTGGAGGCGCACCGGGCCACCCAGGAGTGGAGCGAGGCGACGGCCACCTGGAACAGCGCCCAGGGCATCACCGGTGAGCTGTCCGGCACGTCCGTCGTCGTCGACGACGGGGACACGGGCCGCACCGCGGCGGTGGGCTCGTGGCCGGCGTCGGGGAACACCACGTACACGCAGCACGCGGTCAACCAGGACTACCTGTACAACAAGGACGCGGTGGCGGGTGACACGTACACCTGGCAGCCGAACCTGCCGGAGGACGGCACCTACCAGGTCGACGTGCACAGCGTGCCCGCCGTCGACCGGGCGACGAACGCACCGTACACGGTGACGTACTCCGGCGGGTCGAAGCAGTACACCGTCGACCAGAGCGCCGGCACCGGCGGGGTGTGGAAGTCGCTCGGCTCGCACCCGTTCAAGGCGGGCACGGCCGGCAGGATCGTCCTGGGTGACGCACCGGCCTCGACGTCCACCGCGGTCGTCGCGGACGCCGTGCGCTTCACCAAGGGCGGGACCGTCACCAAGAAGCCGGGCGAGGTGAGCACCTGGCACTCGTTCCCGGTGACGAAGACCGTCCAGCAGTGGATCGACGGCACCTACGACAACCACGGCTTCGTGGTCAAGGCCGGCGACGAGAGCGCGGGCGCTCCCAAGGGCGGCCCCCGCTACGAGGGCAGCGAGTTCGGTTACGGCGGCGAGAGCGCCAACTACCCGCGCCTGGTGCTGACCTTCGGGCGGCAGGGCGTGCCCCTCGACTCCCCGTCCGTGATCCACGCGACGGGCGCGGAGCTGCACTGGCCCGACTACCAGGACCCGGACGCCGGCTCCACCGGTGACGACCTGGTCGAATACCAGGTCCACCGCTCGGTCTACCAGTCGTTCACGCCGTCGGCGGCGACGCTGGTGGCCCCCGTGGACGGGTCGGCGAACGCCTTCACCGACACCACGGCGGTGCCCACCCCGGCGGACAGCGCCGACCCGTTCGGCCGCGCCTACTACTACATGGTCGCGGTGAAGACGAAGGACGGGCAGGTCATCGGCTCGCCCACCCAGCTCGTACGGCTGCCGAAGGCGGGCCGCACCACGAAGGTCATCACGGCCGGCCAGGACACCAGCCTGTCCGCGGCGCGGCCGACGACCACCCACGACACGTTCGACGAGTACGGGCCGCAGCCGTGGCTGACGGTCGGCAACAACTCCACCACCTACGGCGACACCCGCGCCCTGCTGGACTTCGGCGACCTCGGGGTCCCCGCGTCCTCGCGCGTCCTGCAGGCCACGGTCCGCCTCTGGGGCACCCAGTCGACGCGGAGCGCCGAGGGAGCGGTCTACGAACTGTGCCCCCTCACCCGGGACTTCGACGAGAGCGCGACCTGGAACAAGGCCACCTCCGCCACCGCCTGGACCACGCCCGGCGGTGACCTCGGCGCGGCGGTCTCCGACGTCGGCGCGATGAGCAACGACCCGGCCCGCCACGACTGGGACGTCACCTCCCTGGCCCAGGGCTGGGTGACCGACCCGGCCGGCGCGCACGGTGTCGCCATCAGGACGGCCGACGAGACGGCCGCGCAGGAACGTTCGGTCTTCCTGTCCTCGGAGGCGCCCGAGCAGCGGCTGCGGCCCAAGCTCGTCGTCACCTACGTGGACGAGACCCCGGAGTCGACGTACTACGCGCCGGGCACGCCGGCCCGGATGACGCCCAACTCCGCCTACACCGTCGACGTCACCCTCACCAACACCACCGACCAGCAGTGGACGCCGGCCGGTCACGAGCTGACCTACCGGTGGTCCCTGCCGGACGGCACGGACGCCACGACCGGCGGCAACCAGGTGCGTACGGCGCTGCCGCACGACCTCGCCCCCGGTGCCTCCGTCACCATCCCCGCGCAGGTCAAGACGCCGATCAACTCCGACTCCGGCAACAAGCGCACCGAGTACACGCTGACCTGGGAGGTCCAGGACACGGCCGGTACGGCGGCGGAGGTCGCCGGCCTCACCCAGCACGTGGCCGTGGAGGACCCGACCTCCAACCAGCTCGGCCTGGAGAAGTTCTACTCCTACACCGGTAAGAACACCGGCGCCGGCTCCACGGTGATGAACAACCTGGCGGCCGGCAACAGCGTGTGGCAGTACAACGCGTTCACCAACCCCGGCCGGGGTCTGACCACGTTCTTCCGGGTGGCGTACAACTCGCTGGACACCTCGGACACGGTCTCCGGACACGGCTGGTCGTTCCAGGCGTCGGGCCCCATCCGGCTGGGCGCGCCGCTGGACTTCCACCCCAACCCGCACCCCACCGAGATCCGCCTCCCGGACGGCGACGGCACCTCGCACGTCTTCCGCAAGCAGGACGACGGCACGTGGAAGGCCCCGGCGGGCGTCCACTACCAGGTGTCGATGAAGCCGGGCCTGGACTGCACCCCGGCCAAGGACCCGATCCCGGACGCCTGGACGCTCACCCGCCCCGACGGCACCCGCTTCCTCTTCGGCTGCGACGGCTACATGACGTCCGCGGTCGACAAGAACGGCAACACGCAGACGTTCACGTACGAGGAACGCAAGTCCAACAACAAGCCGACCAAGTTCCTCCGGTACATCACCGACCCGGCCGGCCGGCAGTCGCTCACCGTCGACTACTACGACAAGACCGAGGCGACCTCACCGAAGATCGAGGACCACATCCAGTCGGTCACCGACATCTCGGGCCGCAAGCTCACGTTCGAGTACTCGGACAAGGGCCTGCTGACCAAGATGACCGACGGTGCGGGTTCGGCCCAGCCGAAGGTGTTCGCCTTCACCTACGACGCCACGCAGGGCAACAAGAACGTCAAACTGGTCCAGGTCGACGACCCGCGGGGCAACGGCACGAAGCTGGCGTACAACGAGCCGTCGGCCGGGGACGATCCGAAGTACCACTGGTGGACGAAGACCATCACCGACCGCCTGGACGGGACGACCGGCTTCACGTACGCGGCGAACGCGGCTAACACGAGGTTCACCGACGCCGAGGTGACGGACGCCGAGTCGCACACCACCTCCTACGTGGCGGACGACTTCGGCCGCCCGGTCCAGACGACGAACGCCAAGTCCCAGACCACGAAGATGACCTGGGACGCGGACAACAACGTCACCTACCTGGAAGAAGCCAACGGCGCCAAGACGGCCTACTGCTACGACCAGAAGACCGGCTACCCGCTCTGGTCGCGCGACGCCGAGAACAACAAGTCCGGTGTCCCGGACGCCTCGGAATGCGCTCCGGGCACGTACCCGGCCGACGCGCAGCGGTACAGCTACCAGACCCGCGCCGACGGCTTCGCGGCCGACCTGTCCACCAAGACCTCCCCGGAGGGCCGCGCGTGGCAGTTCGGCTATGACGCCTTCGGCAACCTGAAGACGGTCACCGACCCCAAGGGCGTCGCGACGGCGACGGCGGACGACTACACGACGTCGTACGAGTACGACTCCCACGGCCAGCTCACCAGGGCGACCGACGCCAACGGCAACCCGACGACGAACAGCGACTTCGGTCCGACGGGCTACCCGGCGAGGATCACCGACGCGCTGGGCGGGTCGACGTCGTTCGTCTACGACGAGCGCGGCCAGGTCACCGAGGTCACCGACACGCTGGGCAAGAAGACCACGCAGACGTACGACGCCTTCGGTCGGCCGAAGTCGGGCACGGTCGCGAAGGACCAGGCCGCGGGCGTCTTCATCACCGCGCCGGCCCCGGTCTACGACGCCAACGACAACATCACCGAGTCGACGTCGCCGAACGGCGCGGTCTCGACCGCGGTGTACGACGTCGCGGACCAGATGACCTCGGCCACCGCTCCGAAGGACACCCCCACGTCCCCCGAGCGGCGGACCGCCTACACCTACGACAAGGTCGGCAACCTCAGGACCGTCACGGAGCCGAAGGGCACGCTGACCGCCTCGGACACCACCGACTACGTCACCACCAACCACTACGACGAGATCTACCAGCTCACCGCGGCGGTCAACGCGGCCGGTGACAGGATCAGCTACGAGTACGACGTCGTCGGCAACCCCGTCAAGGTCGTCGACCCGAAGAAGAACGCCACCGCGGACACCACGGACCACACGTCCAAGATGGCGTACGACCTGAACCACCGGCTCACCACGTTCACGGACGCGGCGGGCAAATCCAGTTCGCGGACCTATGACCGGGACGGCCTCGTCCTCACGTCCACGGACCCCGAGAACAGCACCACCACCTACACCTACGACGAGCGGGGCAAGCAGGCCGAGGTCAAGGTCCCGTACGACGCGACCACGTTCCGCATCACGAAGTACGCGTACGACCAGGTCGGCAACACCACCAAGGTGACGACACCGCGGGGCACCGCGACGGCCATGGTGGACGACTTCGCCTCGCGTACCGAGTACGACGCGCTGAACCGTCCGGTGAAGCAGTACCAGCCGTACGACCCGAGCGACCCCCTGCACGACGACCCGAACGTCTACACGCAGACCGTGTACGACGCGCTGGGCCGGGTGGAGCGGCAGTCGCTGCCGCCGTCGGAGGGCCAGACGGTCCGCAACGACACGGTCTTCGAGTACTTCGACAACGGCTGGACGAGGAAGTCCACCGACCCGTGGGACATCAGCACGACGTACGACTACAACGAGATCGGGCAGCAGACGTCCCGTACCCTCACGTCGGCGGGCGGTTCCTCGGACCGCACGATGACGCAGTCGTACTATCCCGACGGCAAGCTCAAGTCCAAGTCGGACGACGGCGTACCGGCGGGCAAGTCGGTCGTGCTCGTCGAGAATTCCGACACCCAGCACACCTCGGCCACGGGCACGTGGGCGACCGGCGACGTCGCCGGTCAGCAGGGCTACGACCACCGCACCCATGCGGCCGGTGCGGGCACGGACGCCTTCACCTGGACGCTGAACGTCCCGAAGGACGGCACGTACACCGCGTACGCGAAGTACCCGAAGGTCACGGGCGCCGCGACGGCGGCGAAGTACACGCTGGCGCAGGGTGCGACGACCCACCCGTCGGTCAGCAAGGACCAGACGGCCGCTCCCGGCACCTGGGTGGCGCTCGGTTCGTACAGCTTGAAGCAGGGCAACGACGCCACGCTGAAGCTGGAACAGAGCAGCTCGGGCATCGTGGTCGCCGACGCCGTCAAGCTGGTGCGGGACACGTCCGGCGAGACGGACGCCGAGAAGCGGACGTTCACCTACGCGTACGACGTCAACGGCAACATGACGTCGATCGACGACACGTCGTCGGGCGCGAGGATCGACGCGTACACGGTCGTCTACGACGGACTGAACCAGGTACAGAAGGTGACCGAGGCCCTCGCGGGCCAGGAGAAGAAGGTCACGTCGTACACCTACGACGCGAACGGCCAGGCGGACACGGTCACCCACCCGAGCCAGTTCTCCAAGTACGCCTACGACTCGCGCGAGCTGGTCAAGTCGGTCTCCATCGGCAAGTCCGCCACAGACCCCTCGCCCAAGGTCACCACCTTCACGTTCACGGACCGAGGCCAGCGGCTCAAGGAGACCAAGGCCAACGGCAACATCGTCGATTTCACGTACCACCTCGGCGGTGAGCTGAAGTCGACCACGGAGCGGAAGCCCAACGGCAACCTCGTCTCCTCACACACCTACGCCTACGACCTGAACGGCAACAAGGCGCAGGACGTCGCGAAGAAGATGAACGCCGACAACCACGCGGCGTACCTCGACTCCACGACGGACTACACCTACGACCCGGTGGGCCGGCTCGTCGAGTCGGTCAAGACCGGCAACGGCGCGGGCACCGAGAAGTACGTCCACGACGACAACGCCAACGTCGTCTCGCAGACGGTCAAGAACGTCACGACCACCTACGAGTACGACCGCAACCGCCTGCTGCTGGGCACCACCGGCGGCACGACGGCCACGTACAACTATGACCCGTTCGGCCGCCAGGAGTCGGTCACCTCGGGCGGCAAGGTCATCGAGAGGAGCGTGTACGACGGCTTCGACCACGTCGTGGAGTCCCAGAAGATGGACGCCGCCGGCGCGATGAAGTCGACGAAGTACACCTTCGACCCGCTGGACCGCACCGCGTCGAAGACCGCGGACGGCAAGACGACCGAGTTCAGCTACCTCGGCCTGTCCACGGAGGTGCTGAGCGAGGAGGTCGCCGGCCAGCTCACCAAGTCGTATCAGTACAGCCCGTGGGGCGAGCGTCTCTCCCAGGTCAAGCACAACACCGACGGCACGAGCGAGGACGGCTTCTACGGCTACAACTCGCACAACGACGTCGAGACGCTGACCGACAGGAACGGCGACACCAAGGCGACGTACGGCTACACCGCCTACGGCTCCGACGACAAGTCGGAGTTCACGGGCATCGACAAGCCGGACGCCGCCGACCCGACGAAGCAGGAGTACAACCCCTACCGCTTCAACGCGAAGCGCTGGGACGCCCAGTCGGGTACGTACGACATGGGGTTCCGGGACTACAGCCCGGGGCTCAACCGCTTCACCACCCGGGACATGTACAACGGCGCGCTGGCCGACATGAACCTGGGCGCGGATCCGTTCACCGGCAACCGCTACTCGTTCGCCGGTGGCAACCCCACCAGTTTCGTCGAGCTGGACGGCCACTTCGCCATCCCGCTGATCTGGTACGCGGGTGCGGCGCTGGCCACGGCCCTGTACGCGGCGACACCGTCGGGGCAGCAGAACCTGAACGACATGGCCATGGCCCTCGGCCAGCTGATGCCGTCGGCGGAGGACGTCTCTTCCTCCGGGTCGTCCAGCCGGACGGCCACCGGGCCCACGCCGTCGCCGGCTCCCGGGCCGGCACCCACCCCGCCGGGTGGTGGTGGCGGTTCGAGCGGTCCGAAGGGTACGGCCACCGGAGCGGCGGTCTCCATGATCGTCCGGCTCTTCCAGGGCCTTTCGGCGCACAGCTCCGAGCCGGACACGTCGTTCCAGCGCAAGGCGATCGACAACGCCGGCGACGAGAACAAGAAGTGCCAGAGCTCCTCGGGCGCCAGCACCGTCTGGAACTCGCCCGTGGACGGGCAGGGGCGGGCGACAGGTGGGTTCGCCTGTCTCAACCCGTCCGCTCCGGCGACGAGGAACACGAGCGAACCGCAGGATCCGGTCGGCTGGAGTCTGCAGGACGAGGCAGACGACTGGAACCGGGCTCACCTGATCGCCCGGGAGTTCGGAGGCACCCACCTCCGGAAGAACATCATCCCGACGACCGCCTACGCCAACCAGACGGAGATGCGGTCGGTGGAGTACGAGATCGAGAGACGGCTCAAGCTGGGTGAACGGGTGTATTACCAGTCCATTCCGATCTACATCCCGAACCGGGTGACCCCGATCGGCGTACACATGTACGTGTCGAGTTCGTCGGGTACATTCTCACGGCTGATCAACAGCGGAGTTCACGACTGACGGACCGGCGGCGGGGCGGGCGGTCGCCGATCGCCCGCCCCACCGCCGGCACCGACACCGGTCAGAGCCGATCAGAGAGGAACACATGAATCATCTCGACGTCGTCCGACTACTCGGCTTCGACGCCCCGGCACGACCGGAGGACGAGTACGGCCGGGTCGTTCCCGAGGACTTCGAGCTCCTGGTCCAGGCCGTACCGGCCGGGGTCTTCGCAGGGTCCGTGCTGCTCGAACGACCCGGCGCTCTTCCCGTGCGCTCCCTGGAGGAGTTCACCCGGCCCACCTCCATGCGCATCGGGGACATGGAGCTGTCGCTTCGCAGCCGCGACCAGCGGCTGTGGCTGCCGCTCCACCCGGAGCCCGGCGGCATGGTGCCGTGGGGGCGCAGCGCAACCGACGGCGTACTGCTGTGGGACACCACCTCCGACGACACCGCGGACTGGACGACCGTCGTCACAGACGACGATTTCCAGCTGTGGCTCGACCTTCCCTTCTCCGCCTCGGAGTTCGTGGCGCGGGCGCTGCTCGGACGTCCCGAGGGGGTTCCCGCGTTCGAGACCGTCGAGGAATACGAATCGGGTTCCTTCTGGAAGATCGCCGACGACATGCGGGCGACGGCCACGGTGCTGTCGAACCCGGACATCGGCGCAGTGGAGGAACTCGTCGCCCGGATCCGGAACATCGGTGTTCCGGGCATCCGGCAGTACGCGCGGGAGCTCGTCGACGGGGCCGCGGAGAACACGAAGAGGCCGGACCTCGTGTTCCCGGAGGACTACCTGACAGTCATGCGGGAGTTCCCCGGCGGGGTGATCGCCGGAATGCGCGTGTTTCCCGTCGCCGAGGCCGCCTGGCTGACCGAGGACCCGGTGTTCCTGCAGTGGGGCGAACTGGAGGGCAGGGCTTTCGGCTGGCTCGCCCTGACGGGCGACCCGCAGGAGTGGCGCGTCGCCTACATCGAGCCAGGGGGCACCTCGCTCACCCACCTGGAGGAGCAGACCTTCGCCTCGTTCCTACGACGCCGACTGCGGGGCGACGACTCACTGTTCTGACGGGGCGCCCCGCCCCGGGGCGGACGTTCGGTGCCCGACCGGGTCGGTTCCGAAAGGTTGTCGCATGTGGGTGCGGCGTGTGATCGAGCTGACCGGGAAGGAAGGGAACCTCATGGAATGGGTGAGTGAACTCGTCTCCCTTACCGGTCGGCAGCCCGAGCGGCACGAGGTGGACTGGGCGGACATCGAGCGCGAGCTCGGAACACCCCTCCCGGGTGACTTCAAGGAGATCTGCGAAGTGTTCGGCCATGGTGCCTTCAGCGGCTTTCTGGAACTACTGCCGGTGGACAGTGTCAAACCGCACAGTCTGCTGGGGAGGTTGAATTCACTGAAGGATCAGTGGGACAATCCGCAGGTGCAGGTCCTTTTCGACCCTTATCCGGTCTTCGAGGGCAGCGGGCTCATTCTTTGGGGACAGTCGATGACGGAAGCCTCGTACTACTGGCTGGCCGATACGTCGAAGGATCCCGAAGAATGGCCCATCGTCGCCCGGACCTCCCCCCTGGAGGACTGGCACCGATTCGACGGTGTTCCCACCTCGAAGTTCATCCACCGGGTTCTCACGGATCGGGAATTCCGTCCGTTCTCCATCGCGAGGAAAGTGGAGCGTCCGTTCTTCGACGCTTATCGCTGACCCGGACGCATCCGGGTAGAACCTGGTCCGCCTCACAGCACAAGGGCCCCTGTCACCACCCGTTCGAGCGTGGCGGCAGGGGCCTCGCGCAGGTGGGAGGCCGCACGGTCGTCGCACCTGCTCCATCCGGCACTCACGGTGATCGCCTGAACGCAGGCACCGAGCCCGTTCCAAGGCCAGAAGGGACACCGACATGGCAACGCTCTCTGAGATACGAAGCCTCTTGGGAGAGCCTCGGTTCAACTGGTCGGATCCGGCCCCATGGACCGACTTGGAGCAGGAACTCGGCATCCGGTTCCCTGCGGACTTCCGTGAGATCGTGGACGCCTACGGTTCGGTCGAGATCAACGGACAGTTGTATCTGGAGCACCCTGCCCCCCATCCCCTGCGCAGTCTGGGAGAAAGCATCAAGGGGGACCTCGAGATGTGGCGCGAGGAGGACATGGCGGAGTTCCTGCCCGCTCCGGCAGGGGCGGGCCCCGGTGAGCTGATGCCCGTGGCATCGGCCATGACGGGGGAATGGATTTTCCTTCGTGTCCCCGACGAGCCCTCGTCGCCCTGGCGCGTCGTGGTCCAGGAGTTCGACAGTCCGGCCTGGACTCTCCACGAGATGACGTTCGGCGATTGGCTGTTGGCTTATCTCGAGGGGCAGGACGTGACGGTATGTTCTCGCAATCTCGCACCTGACGGTCCGTTCTACGAGCCGCTGACCTGAGGAACCGCTCTCGTTCCTGACCGGGCGGACCGTGTCGGACGTGCACTGTCCGGTTGTCCCGGACAACCACCGGGACGAAGGAGTCGTCGTGCGGCCCGCCCTGACCGCCGCGCAGGTCCGCGGCAGTCTGACGCAGTGCCTCACGACGACGTACGCGCTGACCGACGGGGAAGCCCGGCTCGCCCTTGAGCGGTTCCTAATGCCCGATCAGCACAGGCTGTCAGGGTGGCCCGGCGACTGATACCAAGTCGCCAGCACGAGCCCGAGCAATATCACTGTGGCAAAAACCGTCAATGCCAAGGGTGCCAGCAGGCCCCGGCGACCGGTCAGCCTGCGGACACGGCCCACAGTACGGTCGAGGCCGTCGACCGTACCGATCACGGCCACCACCAACCAGACGAACGGCTGGACATGGCGACCGAGGTGGCAGTTCGCCCAGGAGTTGAGCAGCAGTACCGCGGCCGCAGACCCCGATCCCAGAAAGACCACCCAGCCGATCAACCAGGCGCCGGCGCTGTACTGCGGGCTGTCGGCCGCGGGGGAAGGCCGCACTTGCTCAGTACCCACGGATTCGTCTTTCGCCATGCTGGTGTGCGCCAGAAGTAGTCGGGCAACGACCGAGGCGCCCAGGGGCGCACGATGCTACATCCAACGCCCTTTACATCTCAGGAGCCGGCCTGGTGATCTGCCGACTGCGAGCGATCGCCGCACGCGTTCAGTGGTCGACTACGAACGGCAGCACGCCGGCAGCATCGATAATCTGGACCTGGTCGCATAACACGCGAGTATCCACGAAATAAGGCAAAGCCCGCACTGGGGTTGGCCCACGTTTGTGGACATCTCTTGAGGGTCGGATCCATTTCTGGAAGGGCACCGACAACGGCTGAACTGTGGTCTCCGGTGCTGTGGGACGACGAGCAGGCACCACGATCCGGGGCAGCGCCACAATCAAACGGAACGGCGACGGGATGAGCATGAACGTCACGGTTCACGCACTGGACCGGTACGACTTCGACGCGGGTGCGACGGACGAAGAAGGACGGCTGCGGATCCGCCGGGCTTCCCGCCTCGCAGCAGCGGCCGTGGCCGTGCTCGTACTGGTGGGGTGCGGTCATCGGACCGGGTCGGCGGACGCCGCCGGGGCCCCGGAATCCCGGTCCGGGGGGATCGGTGAGCCCGGCATCCGGCAGGACGAGGACCTGGTGCGGAAGTACTTCCCCGAGCTGGGTGACTTCGATGCCGTGGAGTGGGCAGGGGAAGTCCTCGGCAAGGGCAGGTCATCGGTACCTGGTCCCTCGGACTTCCGGGTGTCCGGGGTCGTCCGGCTCGCGGACGCCGACGTGGCGAGGCTGAGCAAGGGCTACGCCTGGCAGGACGAGCCCGGTACGCCGGTGGTACTCGGCACCGTCCGTCCACGTGTACCGGTAAGCGTCCAGTGGCAGACGAGTGAGGACTTCGTGACCGCCGTTACGCAAGGACGCTACTCCGCCACGTTCTACGCCGACTTCAAGCGGAAGTCGATCGTCTTCGACGCGGTCAACCCGGAGAAGAAGGCGGTGTAGAGCCGTCGGGACTCCTCTCGGGGTCCCCTTCCCTCCTCGGGGCGGAGGGGACCACTCTCGTTCCCGACCGGGCGGACCGGGTCCGGGAAGACCGAGTCCTTCCTGGTGCCGGTCCTCGACCACTGCCGACGGGAGAAGGCGCGCGGGCGGCGCGTTGCTCCATTGGAAGGAAACGCCCTGCTCCGGGCGCCCTCTCACGGCGATACGCATACGCTGCCGGTAAAGGGAGGGGAAGGCCTGTGCCATTCCTGCCGAGGAGAGCCGATGGCTGAACGCATCAAGGCTGAAAGCAGCCCACGTCGTCGAGGTTATCGAGAAGGTCTCGGCGGCGAGATGCTCGCCGAATTCCTGGGGACGTTCGTCCTGCTCCTGCTGGGCGCCGGGTCGGTGGCCGTCGCCGTCGTCGGTCTGCCCGGCTCGGGACGGCAATTCGTGGAATTCGGTCCGGCCAACTGGCTCATCATCGCGTGGGGCTGGGGCCTCGCCGTGGTGTTCGGTGTCTACGTGGCCGGCGGTGTCAGCGGCGCCCACCTCAACCCCGCGGTGACGCTGGCCTTCGCCGTGCGCGGGGACCACCCCTGGCGGAAGGTCCTGCCGTACTGGCTGGCGCAGGTGGTGGGCGCCTTCGCCGCCGCCGCGCTCGTCTACGCGTGCTACCGGTGGGCCATCGACGCGGCCGACGCCAAGGCCGGAGTCCCGCGGGACGAGTCGCTGGCGACCTACTCCATCTTCGCGACGTTCCCCGCCGAATACTTCGGGAATTCCTGGTGGGGCCCGCTGCTCGACCAGATCGTGGGAACGGCGATTCTGCTGCTGCTCATCTGCGCCGTCATCGACACCCGCAATACGGCTCCGACGGCGAATCTCCACCCGTTCATCATCGGTCTGGTGGTCGTCGTGATCGGCCTGACCTTCGGCACCAACGCCGGGTACGCGATCAATCCCGCGCGTGATTTCGGACCCCGGCTGTTCACCTTCTTCGCAGGCTGGGGCGACATCGCCCTGCCCGGCACCTTCGGATGGTTCAGCGGCTACTGGTGGATCCCCGTCGTCGGCCCGCTGATCGGCGGGATCGTCGGTGTCGGCGTGTACGACCTGCTCATCAAACCGGTGATCACCGCCAGGGCGAGAGCGCTGGCGGAGCAGGAGAAAGGCCCGGCCACCGAGGAACCGTAGGTCCCCGGACCCTGCCGTCAGGACCCTGTCGTCAACCAGGAGGTGTCAGCGATGCCCGAATTCGTCGGCGCGGTGGACCAGGGGACCACCAGCACCCGCTTCATGATCTTCGACCACGCGGGGAACGAGGTGGCCAGGCACCAGCTCGAACACCAGCAGATCCTGCCCCGGTCCGGCTGGGTCGAGCACGACCCGGTGGAGATCTGGGAACGCACCAATACGGTGATCCAGAACGCCCTGCGCGACGGTGGCCTGACCGCCACCGACCTGCGGGCCATCGGCATCACCAACCAGCGCGAGACGACGGTGGTCTGGGACCCGCGCACCGGCCGCCCGTACTACAACGCCATCGTCTGGCAGGACACCCGTACCGACCGCATCGCCGCCGCTCTCGAGCGTGACGGTCACGGCGACACCATCCGCCACAAGGCCGGTCTGCCGCCGGCCACCTACTTCTCCGGCGGCAAGATCAAGTGGCTGCTGGAGAACGTGGACGGGCTGCGCGAGGCCGCCGAGGCGGGCCACGCCCTGTTCGGCAACACCGACGCCTGGGTGCTGTGGAACCTCACCGGCGGGCCCAGCGGCGGTGTGCACGCCACGGACGTGACCAACGCCAGCCGCACCATGCTGATGAACCTCGAGACCCTGGACTGGGACGACGAGCTGCTGGACATCTTCGGCGTCCCGCGCACGATGCTGCCGGACATCCACGCCTCGTCCGACCCCGAGGCGTTCGGCCGGGCCCGCACCTCCCGGCCGCTGGGCGCCGCCGTCCCGATCACCGGTGTACTCGGCGACCAGCACGCGGCGACCGTGGGCCAGGTCTGCTTCTCCCCCGGTGAGGCCAAGAACACCTATGGCACCGGCAACTTCCTCGTGCTCAACACGGGTACGGAGCTGGTGCGTTCACGCAGCGGGCTGCTGACGACGGTGGCGTACCGGTTCGCGGGAAGCCCCGCGGTCTACGCCCTGGAGGGCTCCATCGCCGTCACCGGCGCGGCCGTGCAGTGGCTGCGCGACCAGTTGAAGATCATCGGGAGCGCCTCGGACAGCGAGCAGCTGGCGCGTTCGGTGGAGGACAACGGCGGGATGTACTTCGTCCCGGCGTTCTCCGGTCTCTTCGCCCCCTACTGGCGCTCCGACGCACGCGGCGCCATGGTGGGGCTGGCCCGGTACAACACCGGCGGCCACATCGCGCGGGCCACACTGGAGGCCATCTGCTACCAGAGCCGCGACGTGGTCGAGGCCATGGAGCGGGACTCCGGTGTGCGCATGGACGTGCTCAAGGTCGACGGCGGCGTCACCGCGAACGATCTGTGCATGCAGATCCAGGCCGATGTGCTGGGCGTACCGGTCAGCCGTCCCGTGGTGGCCGAGACCACCGCGCTGGGCGCCGCCTACGCCGCCGGGCTCGCCGTGGGCTTCTGGCGCGACACCGACGAGCTGCGCACCCACTGGCAGGAGTCGAAGCGCTGGACCCCGCAGTGGAGCGAGGAGCGGCGCCAGGAGGGCTACCAGGACTGGAAGCGGGCGGTGGAGCGGACCCTGGACTGGGTCAAGGTCAGTGACGACTGACACCGGTCGGCGGGGTGGCGTACCGGTCGGCGGGGTGGCGTACCGGCCGGCGGGGTGGCGTACCGGCCGGCGGGTGACGGGCGCCGCGGTCAGCGGTCGGCGATGTCCTCGCGGAGGCCGTCGGAGAACTCCCACCACGACAGTGGAAGCCAGTCGCCGTTCACGAACCCGTCGACAGTGGCCCCACGGCCACGGACCGTCACCGTCGTGCCCGGGGGGTAGGTGGTGCCGGACAGTCCGGGCACCGCGACGAGCAGGGTTCCCAGCCGCTGCGCTGCCATGGCGGCCTCTTTCCGTTCTCGGTTACGGCATGCGTCGTCCGCGGAACGTCGGACGATGTGCGTCCGGATATTACCGGCTTGCCTCGTCGGCCAGACCGGAGAACCATGAGAAATCGGTCACGCGGAACCATCGGGAGAGGCGCGCCACCGGACCCGTACGCCACCGAGTGGAGGTCGTAGCCATGAAGGCCGTCGTGTACAAGGGACCGTTCGAGGTCGCCGTCGAAGAAGTCGACAACCCCACCGTCCAGCATCCGAACGACGTGATCGTCAAGGTCACCTCGACCGCGATCTGCGGTTCCGACCTGCACATGTACGAGGGTCGTACCGCCGCCGAGCCCGGTATCACCTTCGGTCACGAGAACATGGGCATCATCACGGAGACCGGCCCGGGGGTCACCTCGCTCAAGGAGGGCGACCGTGTGGTCATGCCCTTCAACGTCGCCTGCGGATTCTGCCGGAACTGCGCCGAGGGATTCACCGGATACTGCCTGACCGTCAATCCCGGTTTCCCCGGTGGCGCCTACGGCTATGTCGCGATGGGACCGTGGAAGGGCGGCCAGGCGGAATACCTGCGCGTTCCCTACGCCGACTTCAACTGCCTGAAACTGCCGCCGGGAAAGGAGCACGAGAACGACTTCGTGCTGCTCGCCGACATCTTCCCCACCGGCTACCACGGCTGTGAACTCGCCCAGGTCCGCCCCGGCGAGAGCGTCACCGTGTACGGCGCCGGACCGGTCGGTCTCATGGCCGCCTACTCGGCGCTGCTGCGCGGCGCGAAGAAGGTCTTCGTCGTGGACCGGGTCCCCGAGCGGCTGCAGAAGGCCGAGGAGATCGGCGCGGTCCCGGTCAACTTCGCCGAGGGCGACCCGGTGGAGCAGATCCACGAGCAGACCGAGGGCATGGGCACCGACAAGGGCGTCGACGCGGTCGGCTACCAGGCCACGGCGGGCGGCACGGACCGCGAGGAACCGGCGACCGTCCTGAACTCGCTCATCCGCACGGTGCGCGCCACCGGAATGCTCGGCGTTCCCGGGCTCTACGTGCCGTCCGACCCCGGAGCCCCGGACGAGCAGTCCAAGCAGGGCATGCTCCTCGTCGCGGTCGGCAAGCTCTTCGAGAAGGGCCTGCGGCTGGGCACGGGGCAGTGCAACGTGAAGCGCTACAACCGGCAACTGCGCGACATGATCATCGAGGGCAGGGCGAAGCCCAGCTTCGTCGTCTCCCACGAACTGCCCCTGGACCAGGCGCCGTCGGCCTACGACAAGTTCGACAAGCGCATCGAGGGCTACACGAAGGTGGTGCTGCGCCCGTAGCCCCGGCGCCGCGGGAGCCATGCGTGTGCGGGGGCGGTCCGAATGGCGGGCCGGAAGGCGGTCGACGTGCTGGCACTGGAGGGCGAGGAGGCGGACCGGTTCCGCCTCACCCCGAGTGGCGCGGGCACGGAACCGGCGGCCGGCCCGTCCCCTGGCCGGGAAGTGCGGCCCCGAAGGGCTCGCGCTGTGGACCTTCCGGTCAGCACACCCGCGCACCGCTTCTCCGAGCGGCACGGCTTCACAGCCGTGGAATGGACGGACGGGCCCGGGAACGAAGAGCGGAAGCCGGACGCGCGGTACGTGTGACGGCCGTGAGGTGTCAGGCGCGGGACCGGGCGTACCGGTCCGTCGTCGCCGGCGCGTCGTCGTACGGGTCCGGTCCATGGGTACCGGCTCGTCGGAGCACCGTACCGGCGTCGGCCGGGACCGCTCATCCCCTTCCCGGTGTACCCAGTCCCGCCGCCCCGGCCGCCGTGCGCAGCACCTCCCGGAGCATCTCGGGGGTGAGGCGGCCGGTGAAGGTGTTGCGCTGGCTGACGTGGAAACAGCCGAAGAGGTCGAGGCCGGGGCCGTCGGGGGCGTCCAGGGCGACGCGGGCGCCGTGCGCGAAGGCGGGCCGGGGCCGGGGCACGGTCCAGCCGGCCTCGGCGAACGCGGGCAGCGCGGCCTGCCAGCCGAAGGCCCCCAGCACGAGCGCGGCCCGTACCGTCGGCCGCAGCAGGCGCAGCTCCCGCACCAGCCAGGGCCGGCAGGTGTCCCGCTCCTCGGGGGTGGGCTTGTTGGCGGGCGGGGCGCAGTGCACGGGCGAGGTGACGCGCACGCCGTACAGCTCCAGGCCGTCCCCGGCGTGGGTGGAGTCCGGCTGCGAGGCGAGCCCCACGTCGTACAGCGCCTGGTACAGCACGTCCCCGGAGCGGTCCCCGGTGAACATCCGCCCGGTGCGGTTGCCGCCGTGCGCGGCGGGCGCCAGGCCGACGATCAGCAGCCGGGCGTCCGCCGGCCCGAATCCGGGCACCGGCCTCCCCCAGTACGTCCAGTCCGCGAACGCGGCCCGCTTGGTCCGGGCGACCTCCTCCCGCCAGTCGACCAGCCGGGGGCAGGCACGACAGCCGGCGATGCGCTGGTCGAGCCGGTCGAGGCCATGGGGGTCCATGGTTCCACCGTAGGTGTTCGGGGCGGGCGAAAACCCCGCACCACCGGCCGGGGCCAAGAGTTAGGGTCGGGACCATGGCTTCTGAGAGTGCCGAGGACCCCAAGGTCGCCGCCGCCGTGGCCGCCGCCGAGGCGGCCGGCCCGCCGAGTGGTGAGTCCGTACGGATCGACAGCTGGATCTGGTCGGTGCGGCTGGTCAAGACACGCTCCCTCGGAGCCGCCGCCTGCAAGGGCGGACACGTCCGGGTGAACGGCGAGCGTGTGAAGCCCTCCCACTCCCTCCGTGTCGGTGACGAGGTGCGGCTGCGGGCCGAGACCCGGGAGCGGATCGTCGTCGTCAAGCGGCTGATCCGCAAGCGGGTCGGCGCCCCGGTGGCCGTCCAGTGCTACATCGACAACTCCCCGCCGCCCCCGCCCCGCGAGGCCGTCGCCCCCGCCGGCATCCGCGACCGCGGCACCGGCCGCCCCACCAAGCGCGACCGCCGGGAGATGGAACGGCTGCGCGGCCTGGGCGGCCCCGCCCCGTTCGGCGGACACGCGGGACCGGGCGAGCCGGGCGGCAGCGGTGACCCGGGCGCCGCGTCCGGTGGAACCGGCAGAGGGCGTGGTGGATCCGCCGGACGTGAGACAGCCGGTGGACGCAAGGCCCGCGGCAGGGGGGCCGGGGGCGCGGCACGGCCGTGAGCGCGGGGCGCGTGATCAGATGTCGGACATCGGCACCGCCCTCACCCACATCCTGTCCTCCGTCAGGTACCGGTCCACCGTCAGGCCCGTCTCCGCCAGCGCCTCCTCGAACTGCTCCCTCGTCAGGGGGCGGGCGCGGAACGTCTGGGTCCAGGTCGCGTCCGGGAACACGTACTCCGCGTGGACCGAGTCGACGCCGTCGCCCACCGGCTCCGCCGACACGATCCGCACGGTGAAGCCGGCCGGGTCGACCCGCTCGCGCGGCACATCGGTGTGGTAGTCCTCGCCCTCCCGCTGGATCAGCACGCACCCGCCCTTCGCCAGATGCCGCGCACAGGTGCGCAGCAGGCCCCGCCGCACCTCCACGTCCCCCGCGTGCACCAGGAACGACGCGAGCAGCACCACGTCGAACGTCTCACCGAGGTCGAGTCTCTCTATGGGGCCGCATATCGTCCGTGCCCCGCGCACCCGCTCCAGCATCCGAGCGGACTCGTCCACCGCCGTGACCTCGAAGCCGCGCTCCAGCAGCGCGTGGGTCATCCGCCCGACGCCGCTGCCCAGCTCCAGGATCCGCGCCCCCGCCGGCACCGCGGCGGCGATGATGTCCGGCTCGTCCCCGACGGGCAGTCGCGCGTACAGCTCCACCGCGCAGCCGTCCGGGGTGATCGCCCCGGGACCCGTCCCCTCATGGCCCTCACGCATTCTCAGTTCCATGCCCGTGAAACGGCCGGCGTCCGCACGCCCGTTCCCCTCCCTCGTCGGTTCACCCGACCGAGTGACACGCGGTCCTGGAGGCGGTTCGGGGAACCCGGAACACGCGGGAGCGGCGTGGACGAGGTGGTGATCGGGATGCGTACGGGCAGTGAGCCGACGACCGCCCGCAGTGCTCTGCGGATGCGGTTCTGGCTGAGCGTGTGGGGCGTGGTCTGGACGGTGTCCGGGACCGTGGCGTTCGCGCTCGCGGGGCACCCGGGCTGGGCGCTCGCCTGCGGGCTGCTGTGGCTGGCCGTCACGGTCGACCTCGCCGTCGTCCTGCGGCACATCCGCCAGGGCCCGCACTACCAGCCGGGGCGCGATGTGCCCCCGTACCGGCCGCCGGGGGACCGCCCGTAGCGCCGGCCGCCCCTCACTCGTCGAAGCGGGCCGCCTTCAGGTACTCCGGGTTCGGGTCCAGCGCGGCCGCCAGCCGGAAGTGGCGCTTGGCCGGGTGCGGGCGGCCCTGCCGCTGGTAGGTGCGGGCGAGCGCGAAGTGGGCGAAGGCGTTGTCCGGCTCGCGCTCCAGCACGAGGGAGAACTCCAGCTCGGCGGGGCGCAGCTGGGCCGCCGCGAAGAAGGCACGGGCACGCAGCAGCCGCGCGGCGGTGTTCTCCGGGTGGACGTCTATGACACCGTCGAGCAGCTTCACCGCGCCCCTGGGGTCCCGGGAGGCGAGCAGGTGCTCGGCGGCACGGAAGTCGATGACATGCGTTTCCGGCGTACGTCCGGTCGAACCGCTGGTCTCGGGCACGGCGGAATCCTTCCCTCGCTGAACGGGTTCAACGCCCCGCCCGGCACCCGCTATTCCGGGTGGGAGGCCCGCTCCCGGTGGACGAGGTCGGCCCACACCTCCTTGACGCGCCGGTGCAGTTCGTCGAGGGGGACGTCGTTGTCGATGACGATGTCGGCGATCTCCCGGCGCTGCTCGCGGGTCGCCTGGGCGGCCATCCGCGCGCGTGCGTCCTCCACCGTCATGCCGCGCCGGCCGACGAGCCGGTCGAGCTGGGTCTCCGGGCTCGCGTCGACGACGATCACGAGGTCGTAGAGGGAGGCCAGGCCGTTCTCCGTGAGGAGCGGGACGTCGTGGATCACGACGGCGTCCTCGGCTGCGGCCTCCTCCAGCTCACGGGAGCGGGCGCCCACCAGGGGATGGACGATCGAGTTGAGGACGGCCAGCCTCCCGGGGTCGGCGAAGACGACGGAGCCCAGCTTGGGCCGGTCGAGCCTGCCGTCCTCGGTGAGGATCTCCGCGCCGAAGGCGTCCACGACCGCCGCGAGACCGGGCGTGCCCGGCTCGACGACCTCGCGCGCGATCCGGTCCGCGTCGATCAGCACGGCCCCGCACTCGACGAGCAGCCGCGACACCTCACTCTTGCCGGCACCGATCCCGCCGGTCAGCCCCACTGTCAGCATGGGGGACAGCCTAGGGCGTCAGCCGTCGCCCTCGCGCTCCGCCAGGAAGCGCTCGAACTCGCGGCCGATCTCGTCCGCCGACGGGATGTCCACCGGCTCGGCGAGCATGTTGCCCCGGCTCTCCGCGCCCGCCGCCGCGTCGTACTGGTGCTCCAGGCCCTGGACGAGGGCGGTGAGTTCGTCGTCCCCTTCCCGGATCTGGCGGTCGATCTCCGTCTGGGTGCGGTGGGCGTCGGTGCGCAGCGCGTGCGCGACGCCGGGCAGGACCAGTCCCGTCGCGGCGGTGATCGCCTCCAGGGCGGTCAGTGCCGCGTCCGGGTACGGGGAACGGGCGATGTAGTGCGGCACGTGCGCGGCGACGCCCAGGACGTCGTGTCCGGCCTGCATGAGCCGGTACTCGACGAGCGCCTCGGCGCTGCCCGGCACCTGTGCCTCGTCGAAGACGCTGCCGGCCACCGGGACGAGGTCGGCGCGGTTGCCGTGCGGGGTGAGGCCGACGGGCCGGGTGTGCGGGACGCCCATGGGGATGCCGTGGAAGTTCACCGACAGACGCACGCCGAGCCGCTCCACGATCTGCTGGACGGCGGCGGCGAAGCGCTCCCACTCCACGTCCGGCTCGGGCCCGGAGAGCAGCAGGAAGGGCGCTCCCGTGGCGTCCTGGACGAGGCGCACCTCGATGGCGGGCACCTCGTAGTCGCTCCACCGGTCGCGGGTGAAGGTCAGCAGCGGACGGCGGGCGCGGTAGTCGACGAGCCGGTCGTGGTCGAACCGGGCGACGACCTGGTGGGGCAGCGAGTCGAGCAGCCGGCTGACGATCTGGTCCCCGGTCTCCCCCGCGTCGATGTATCCGTCGAAGTGGTAGAGCATGACAAGTCCGGCCGACTCCTGGGCCAGTGCCACGTCGACGACACCGAGCCCCTTCGGCTCCCACGCGTACAAACCCTGCGGATCAAGCACAGTGACCGCTCCTCCTCATGTCCGTACACCACAACATGGCACGCACCACTGACATTCCCCGACAAGGACAACTCCCGGGGATCGCGTGGATCTCCTCATCGGGGCCGCCGGCAACTCCCCTGAGGGCGCGGGCACGGAGATCTCTCTCGGGGGCGCGGGGCTGTATCGGTATGCGGCTCCGCCGCCCGGGCGCGAAAACCCCACCGGACGCAGCCCGGAACACAGCACCGAGGGGCCGCACCCCGGAAAAGGTGCGGCCCCTCAGTCAACAGCTAGGCGTCAGTGGAGAGCGTCAGCTCTGCCCGCCCGCCAGCTTCTCGCGCAGCGCGGCCAGCGCCTCGTCCGAAGCCAGCGCGCCGGACTGGTCGCCACCCTCGGAGGAGTACGAGCCGCCGCCGGACGCGGCCGGGGCGACGTCCTCGCCACCCTCGGCAGCGGCCTTCTCGTCCGCCTCGCGGGACTTGATGACCTGCGCCTGGTGCTGCTCGAAGCGCTGCTGCGCCTCGGCGTACTGGGTCTCCCACGCCTCGCGCTGGGTCTCGTAGCCCTCGAGCCAGTCGTTGGTCTCGGGGTCGAAGCCCTCGGGGTAGATGTAGTTGCCCTGGTCGTCGTAGGACGCGGCCATGCCGTACAGGGTCGGGTCGAACTCGACCGCCGACGGGTCGGCACCGAAGGCCTCGTTGGCCTGCTTCAGCGAGAGGCTGATGCGACGGCGCTCGAGGTCGATGTCGATGACCTTGACGAAGATCTCGTCGTTGACCTGGACGACCTGCTCCGGAATCTCCACGTGGCGCTCGGCCAGCTCGGAGATGTGGACCAGACCCTCGATGCCCTCGTCCACGCGGACGAACGCACCGAACGGAACCAGCTTCGTGACCTTGCCGGGCACGACCTGGCCGATCTGGTGGGTGCGGGCGAACTGCTGCCACGGGTCTTCCTGGGTCGCCTTCAGCGACAGGGAGACGCGCTCGCGGTCCATGTCGACGTCGAGGACCTCGACCGTGACCTCCTGGCCGACCTCGACGACCTCGGAGGGGTGGTCGATGTGCTTCCAGGACAGCTCGGAGACGTGCACCAGACCGTCGACGCCACCCAGGTCCACGAAGGCACCGAAGTTGACGATCGAGGAGACGACGCCGGAACGGACCTGACCCTTCTGGAGGGTCGTGAGGAACGTCTGGCGGACCTCGGACTGGGTCTGCTCCAGCCAGGCACGGCGGGACAGGACCACGTTGTTGCGGTTCTTGTCCAGCTCGATGATCTTGGCCTCGAGCTCCTTGCCCACGTAGGGCTGGAGGTCGCGGACACGACGCATCTCGACGAGGGAGGCCGGCAGGAAGCCACGGAGGCCGATGTCGAGGATGAGACCACCCTTGACGACCTCGATGACGGTGCCGGTGACGATGCCGTCCTCTTCCTTGATCTTCTCGATGGTGCCCCAGGCCCGCTCGTACTGGGCACGCTTCTTCGAGAGGATCAGGCGGCCTTCCTTGTCCTCCTTCTGGAGAACAAGGGCCTCGATCTCGTCGCCGACCTTGACGACCTCGTTCGGGTCGACGTCGTGCTTGATCGAGAGCTCGCGGCTCGGGATGACACCTTCGGTCTTGTAACCGATGTCGAGCAGGACCTCGTCCCGGTCGACCTTCACGATGACGCCGTCGACGATGTCGCCGTCGTTGAAGTACTTGATCGTCTCGTCGATCGCGGCGAGGAACGCTTCCTCGTTACCGATGTCGTTGACCGCAACCTGCGGGGTGGTGGCGGTGGTCTCGGTGCTGCTCGTCATGTGGGAAAGGGCTCCGGTACGGACATTGAAGTCGTAGGTACTGCTACGCCGGAGCCCGTTTCGCTCTGCAGAAGCCGGACAGCCAAGGAAGCGCCTCACCGTTGACCAGTGATGACACCTCGAGAACCGAGGGGACATACAACAGATGCGAGCGCAGCCTGCTACGTCTGAGGTGCGCAGGCTCGCAGCGCAACTTGTAGCATACGGGGGCTGCCGGGCATGGTCAATGCGCGAAGCCGCCCACCCGGGGCGGATCGCCGCATAACCGGCACAATTACGGTCTCGCGAGGCCACGCAGGGGTGATGAGACCCCTTCTGCGACACGCCGGGGACCGGCCGGCTGGACGGAAGAGTACGACGAGGGAGCCGATCATCCAAGAGCCCGAAGCGCCCGAACCGGAGGCGACCCGGCGGCAGGCCGGTGTCACGGAGAGCTCCCGAGCCAACCGGGGATGGTGGGACCGCAACGCGGACGAGTACCAGATCGAGCACGGCACGTTCCTCGGCGACGACCGCTTCGTGTGGGGGCCCGAGGGTCTGGACGAGGTGGAGGCGGAGCTGCTCGGCCCGCCGGAGGAACTGAAGGGGCGGGACGTCCTGGAGCTGGGCGCCGGCGCGGCGCAGTGCTCGCGCTGGCTGGCCGCGCAGGGGGCGCGGCCGGTGGCGCTGGACATCTCGCACCGGCAGTTGCAGCACGCGCTGCGGATCGGCGGGCCGGTCCCGCTGGTGTGCGCCGACGCGGGGGCGCTGCCGTTCGCGGACGGCTCCTTCGACCTGGCCTGCTCGGCGTACGGGGCGCTGCCCTTCGTCGCCGATCCGCGGTTGGTGCTGCGCGAGGTGCGGCGGGTGCTGCGGCCCGGCGGCCGACTGGTCTTCTCGGTCACGCACCCGATCCGCTGGGCGTTCCCCGACGAGCCCGGTCCGGAAGGGCTGAGCGTGTCCGCGTCGTACTTCGACCGCACGCCCTACGTCGAGCAGGACGAGGGGGGCCGCGCGGTGTACGTGGAGCACCACAGGACGCTCGGGGACCGCGTCCGTGACGTCGTCTCCTCGGGGTTCCGGCTGGTGGACCTGGTGGAGCCGGAGTGGCCGGCCTGGAACACCGCCGAGTGGGGCGGCTGGTCGCCGCTGCGCGGGAACCTGATCCCGGGGACGGCGATCTTCGTGTGCGTACGGGACTGAGTGCGTGATCCGTTACGACGCCCTGGACGCCCTTCCCGTGCGCGAGGCCCTGCCGGGGCTGACCGGCGCGCTCGACGCGCACGGCACCGCCGTCCTGGTGGCACCGCCCGGAACCGGCAAGACGACACTGGTGCCGTTGGCGCTGGCGGGGCTGCTCGAAGACGGGCCCGCACGGCGGGTGGTGGTCGCCGAGCCGCGGCGGATCGCGGCCCGCGCGGCGGCGCGGCGGATGGCGTGGCTGCTGGGTGAGCGGGTCGGCGGGTCGGTCGGTTTCACCGTGCGCGGGGAGCGGGCGGTGGGGCGGCACACGCGCGTGGAGGTCGTCACGACCGGTGTGCTCCTCCAGCGCCTCCAGCGCGACCAGGAGCTGTCCGGGGTGGACGTGGTGGTGCTCGACGAGTGCCACGAGCGGCACCTGGACGCGGACACGGCGGCGGCGTTCCTGTGGGACGTGCGCGAGGCGCTGCGCCCGGAGCTGCGGCTGGTGGCCGCGTCGGCGACGACGGACGCGGAGGGCTGGGCCCGGCTGCTGGGGGACGCGCCGGTGGTCCGGGCGCGCGGTGCCGCGTTCCCGGTGGACGTGGTGTGGGCGCCTCCCGCGCGTGCGGTACGGCCGCCGCACGGGACGCGGGTCGATCCGGCGCTGCTGACGCACGTGGCGTCGGTGGTGCGGCGGGCGCTGGCGGAGCGGGAGGGGGATGTGCTGGTGTTCCTGCCGGGGGTCGGCGAGATCGCCCGGGTGGCCGGGCGGCTCGGGGACCTCGGGGACGTCGACGTGCTCCAGGTGCACGGGCGGGCGCCGGCCGCCGTGCAGGACGCGGTGCTGTCCGCCGGGGAACGGCGCCGGGTGGTGCTGGCGACCTCGGTCGCGGAGTCGTCGCTGACGGTTCCCGGGGTGCGGGTGGTCGTGGACTCCGGGCTGGCGCGCGAGCCGCGCGTGGACCACGCGCGGGGGCTGAGCGCGCTGACGACGGTACGGGCCTCCCGCGCGGCGGGGCTCCAGCGGGCGGGCCGGGCCGGGCGTGAGGCGCCGGGGACGGTGTACCGGTGCTGGGCGGAGGCGGAGGACGCCCGTCTGCCGCGGTTCCCCTCCCCCGAGATCAAGGTGGCCGACCTGACCGCGTTCGCGCTCCAGGCGGCCTGCTGGGGCGATCCGGACGCCTCGGGTCTGGCGCTGCTCGATCCCCCGCCGGCCGGGGCGATGGCGGCGGCCCGCTCCGTCCTGACGGCGATCGGGGCGGTGGGCCCCGACGGACGGGCCGGCGAGCGCGGGGCGCGGCTGGCCCGCCTGGGCCTGCACCCGCGTCTGGGCCGCGCCCTGCTGGACGCGGCACCGGTGGTGGGCCCGGACCTCGCGGCCGAGGTGGTCGCCCTGATCGGCGAGGAACCACCGCGTGAGTACGGCGACGACCTCACCGCCGCGCTGCACGCCGCCCGACGCGGCGGCGACGCGTACACCGCGCGGTGGCGCAAGGAGGCCGCCCGCCTCCGCGCTCTCGTCTCGGAGCCCGCACGGACCTCCCCGCCGGCACCGGCGGACCGGGGCGACACCCGGGCCGTCGGCGCACCGGACACGCCCGCGCCGGGTCCCCCACGGCCGACGGCCGACCGCGTCGGCGGCGCGGACACGTCCGCCCCGGGCACCCCGCGGGGGCCCGGCGACGGGAGCGCCGGGCCGGTGGCGTCGCGGGCGGCTGAGGGCTCCCGGCCCCCGTGGACGGACGGAGCCGGCTTCCCGCCCGGGGCCGGGGGCGATGAGGACGGGCGGGTCGGGTTCGTCGTCGCGCTGGCTTTCCCCGAGCGGGTCGCCCGGGTGGAGGGCGGGTCGTACCTGATGGTGGGCGGGACGCGGGCCGAGGTGGGGGCCGGGTCGCGGCTGCGGGGGGCCGAGTGGATCGCCGTCGCCGTGGCCGACCGGCCTGTGGGTCGGGGGCACGCGCGCGTGCGGCTCGGGGGCGTCGTCGACGAGGGGGTCGCGCGGGCCGCGGCGGGGGCGTTGCTGGAGCACCGGGAGGAAGTGGGCTGGGCCGACGGGGACGTCGTCGCGCGGCGGGTCGAGCGGCTCGGGGCGGTGGAGGTGGCCGTGCGGGCGTATGCCGACGCCGGCCCCTCGCTCGTCCGGGACGCGCTGCTGGACGGGCTGCGGCGGGAGGGGTTCGGGCTGCTGCGGTGGCCGGCCGGGGCCGTCGTACTGCGGCAGCGGCTGGCGTTCCTGCACGGCCGGCTCGGTGCGCCGTGGCCCGATGTCTCCGACGAGGCGCTGCACGCGCGCGTGGCGGAGTGGCTGGAGCCGGAACTGAGCCGGGCGCGGCGACGGGCCGACCTGGGGCGGATCGACGCCGGGCAGGCGCTCGCGCGGCTGCTGCCCTGGGCCTCCGGCGAGGCCGTACGGCTCGACGAGCTCGCCCCCGAGCGGATCACCGTACCCAGTGGGTCCGGGATCCGGATCGACTACTCCGACCCGGAGCGGCCGGTGCTCGCCGTGAAGCTGCAGGAGATGTTCGGGCTCCAGGAGTCACCGCGGGTGGCCGGGGTGCCGCTGCTGGTGCACCTGCTGTCCCCGGCCGGGCGGCCCGCCGCCGTGACCGCCGACCTCGCCTCGTTCTGGCGGGACGGCTACAACGGCGTACGGGCCGAACTGCGCGGGCGCTACCCCAAGCACCCCTGGCCGGAGGATCCGGCCACCGCCGAGCCGACCCGGCACACCAACGCGCGGCTCCGGCGGTGATCCGTCCGTCTCGTTCCGGTTCCGTCAGGTGGCGGGGCTCGCCGACGGGCTGGTGGACGGGCTCTCCGACGGGGCCGGGGTCTCCGTCTCGGCCGGGGGTTCCGTCTCGGCCGGCGGCGCCGCCACGGTCAGCTCGACCGTGAGGGTCGCCCCGCCCGCGGTGGTGACGCGGAGCAGGAACGTGCCCTGGGTGTCGTCCGCGTACAGCTGAGGCAGCCTCAGCAGGCCGTCCGCGTCCGTCGTCAGGCCGCTCAGGGTGCGTACGGCCTTGCCCTCGGCGTCCTTGAAGTAGGGGCCCTTGTCGTTCTCGGTCGGGTCCTGGGCGGACGTGACGAGTGTCGCGGTGGCGGCGACCTTGTCGGCGACCGCGCCCTTGTAGGTGGCCTTCAGCTCGACCGCGTCCGCGAACTCGCCGCCCGGCGTGCAGGTCAGCTCCTTCGTGCCGGTGCGGACGAGGGTGTCGGCGGCGCGCTCGGTGACGGTCGCCCGGTAGGTGACGCCCTTGACCGTACGGCCGACCACGGTGGCCCGGACGGTGACGGAGCCGGTCTTCTCGCCCGCCTGGAGCGCGGGCGCCACGGCGACGCCCGAGCCGTTGGTGACGACGGTGGCCACGCTCTCGCCGCCGGTGAAGGTGGTGTCGGTGTCACCGACGATGGTGAACCGGATCCGCACCTTGGCCACGGCCTTGCCGGCGTCCGTCTCCGCGCGGGCGCTCATCCGCTCGGTGAACGCGTCGCCCGCCATCGCGGTGAACCGCGCGGTACCGGCGTTCTCCAGGTGGTCCACCGTGTCGGTGGGGGTGGACGGGGTGGTGGGCGGAGTGGTGGGCGGCGGCGTGTTCGGGCTGCCGGAGTCGGCAGGCTTGTCCGGCTTCGGGCTGGGCCTCGGCGACGGCGGCGCGCTCGGCACCCTCGGGGAGGGAGGCACCGTGACGGTGCTGTCGCTGCGGTCCCTGGGCAGCGTGCCGGTGCCGTCGGGGATCTCGTGGGTGCCCCTGCGGTAGTACTCCAGCCACGACATGACGGTGTTCAGGTACTCCGTCGACTGGTTGTAGCTGAGGATCGCCCTGTCGAGGTCCCGCTGGTCGGACAGGTCCCAGCCGTTGCGGCACAGGTAGTGGCCGGCGGCGAGGGCTGCGTCGTAGATGTTGTTGGGGTCCTCACGGCCGTCGCCGTTGCCGTCGCGGCCCGCCCACGCCCAGGTGGAGGGGATGAACTGCATGGGGCCGACGGCCTGGTCGTAGGAGCTGTTGCCGTCGTAGGCACCGTTGTCGGTGTCCTTGATGAGGGCGAAGCCGTTGCCGTCGAGCTGGGGGCCGAGGATGGGCGAGAGGGTGGTGCCGTCGGCGTCGACGCGTCCGCCGCGGGCCTGACCGGACTCCACCTTGCCGATGGCGGCGAGGAGTTGCCAGGGCAGGTTGCAGCCGGGCTTCTTCTCGCGCAGCGTCGCCTCGGCCCGCTTGTAGGCGTCGAGGACCGTCGCGGGTATGCCGGCCTCGGTCACGCCCGACGTGTCCGTCCCGGTGCTCGCGGACGGGGCGGGGTTGGGGCTGTTGAGCGGCGGCAGGTCCGTGTAGTACGGCGAGTTGCCGGTCGCGCCGACGGCCTCCTCGGGCGAGGGCGTGGTGTCCGAGGTGGTCTGCCCTCCCTGACCGTCGGTCGTCGCGCCGGGGGCCTGGGACGCGGCCAGGGCCGCCACCGCCGCCGCGGCGACGGCGGTGGTCGTCACTCCCTTGCGCAGCCTCCTGCCGAATTGCGCCGCCATAGAGTGAGCCCCTCCCCTGAACGCCGTGACGTCCGTCAACCTGTGTTGTGTTCGTCCTGTTGTGACGATCTACCCGCCCCACTGGTTGCCCTCCAGGGGACATCCGGCATGACGGCCCTCGCGACCCTACGGCAACTTCCTTTGCCCGGACACCTGTTCATGCCCGATATTCACCGGTTCACCACGTTCCCGTGGGGCGGGAGTCGCCGCGTGGCTTCCCGCATACTGGGGCCTGCCGATCAGGTGGGCCCGCGGGCCCGGTCAGCCACTGCCATGAGGAGCCGCGTTGCCGTTCACGCTGAGCCATGCGGCGGCGGTGCTGCCCGCCGTGCGCACCGACGGAAGCGGGCGGGGCCCCCTGATTCCCGCCGTACTGGTCGCGGGCAGCTTCGCTCCCGACATGACCTATTACGCGGCGAGTGTCCTGTCCGGGGCGATGGAGTTCGGTGACGTCACCCACGCGTTCCGGGGTGTGTTCACGGTCGACGTGCTCATCGCCTGGGCGCTGGTGGGGCTGTGGCTGCTGGTGCGCGAACCGCTGGTGGCGCTGGTGCCGCGGGCCCGTCAGGGGCGGGCGGCGGCGCTGCTGCGCTGCGGGGCGCCGCGTGCGCGGATACGGCCGTCGCTGGTGGCGCGCTGGTACCTCTCGGCCGTGGTGGGGGCGTTGACGCATGTGGTCTGGGACGCGTTCACGCATCTCGACCGGTGGGGGACGCGGATGTTTCCCGTGCTGGGCGAGAAGGTGGCGGGGTCGCCGCTGTACTGGTACCTGCAGTACGGCGGTTCGGCGGTGGCCGCGGTCGTCGTCGCGCTGTTCGTGGCGCGGGCACTGCGGCGGACGGCCTCTGGGGGCGAGCCGGTGGGGGTGCCCGTGCTGTCCGCCGGGGACCGGTGGTGGGCCGTCGCGCTGCTCGGCGGGTGCGCGGTCGCGGGGGCGGTGCAGCGGGCCTCGCGGTGGTGGGCCCACTGGGGCTCGGCCGCGAAGCCCTGGGAACTGATTCCGACGGTGTGCTTCGGGGCGGGCGCGGGGCTGGTCCTGGCGCTGCCGCTGTACGCGGTGGCCGTCAGGGTGTGGCGTCCGGCCACGGGGGTCCCTGCGCGCGCCGGTACGCGGCGGCCGGACCGTACGGGCGCACGCTGAGGGTGTCGCTCGCCGCGACGAACACGGTGACGGTGCGGACCGGGCGGGGGCGGGGCAGCAGGGTGAGCACGAGGGTGAGGTAGGCGCGGGCCAGCTCGGCCCACAGCCGCCACGGCGGCTGCTCGACCGTGAGGACCCCGGCGACGGGGGTGCGGGCGGTTCCCCGGCGGCCGTCGGCGATACGGCGGCCGAGGTCCGCCGTGACGCTGCGCAGCGCGGTCGCGAGGGTGGCGGGGATGCGGACGGTACTTGCGGAGGCCGCGAAGACCGGGACCGGCGGATACGGTGCGCGTCCGCCGGGGCGCGGGGGTGCGTTGCCTGCCGCTGCGCGGTGAAGCATGCGTATACCCATGCATGGCATGGTGTCCGGCCCTGCGGGCGGGGGCTTTCCCGCAGGGGCCACGCGAGTGAAGACTCCTGGTCCTGGGGGCTGCGCCCCGGGGCCCCCTCCGGCCTGGACGGGCCTTGTCCTCAAGCGCCAGGCGGGCTGAGACGACGGGCCTCGTCCTCACGCGCCGGGCGGGCCGGGATTCGGCCCGCCCGGCGCGTGAGGAACGGGGGCACAGGGGCTGCGCCCCCGGAAGGGCTAGTGCGCCGCCGACTCCCAGTCCGGGCCCGCGCCCACCGAGACGCCCAAGGGGACCCGGAGCTCGACCGCGGACGCCATTTCGCGGCGGACCAGGTCCTCCACCTCGGCGCGCTCGCCGGGGGCCAGTTCCAGGACGATTTCGTCGTGGACCTGGAGGAGCATGCGGGAGCGCAGATCCGCCTCGCGCAGCGCGCGGTCCACGTTCAGCATCGCGATCTTGACGATGTCCGCCGCCGTGCCCTGGATCGGCGCGTTCAGCGCCATGCGCTCCGCGGCCTCGCGGCGCTGGCGGTTGTCGCTGTTGAGGTCGGGCAGGTAGCGGCGGCGGCCGAAGAGCGTCGCCGTGTAGCCGGTCGCCCGCGCCTCGTCGACGACTCGGCGCAGATAGTCCCGTACGCCGCCGAAGCGCTCGAAGTACGCGTCCATCAGGGCGCGCGCCTCCGCCGCCTCGATGTTCAACTGCTGGGAGAGGCCGAAGGCCGACAGCCCGTACGCCAGCCCGTACGACATCGCCTTGATCTTGCGGCGCATCTCCGCGTCGACCGCGGACCGCTCGACCGAGAACACCTGGGCCGCCGCCGTGGTGTGCAGGTCCTCGCCCGAGGTGAACGCCTCGATCAGGCCGGCGTCCTCGGAGAGGTGGGCCATCACGCGCAGTTCGATCTGGCTGTAGTCGGCGGTCAGGAGCGACTCGAAGCCCTCGCCGACCACGAAACCGCGGCGGATCGCGCGGCCCTCGTCCGTGCGGACCGGGATGTTCTGGAGGTTGGGGTCCGTCGAGGACAGCCGGCCCGTCGCGGCGACGGTCTGGTTGAACGTGGTGTGGATCCGGCCGTCCGCGGCGATCGTCTTGATCAGGCCCTCGACGGTGACGCGCAGCTTCGCCTGCTCACGGTGGCGGAGCATGATCACCGGCAGTTCGTTGTCGGTCTGTGTGGCGAGCCAGGCCAGGGCGTCGGCGTCCGTGGTGTAGCCGGTCTTCGTCCGCTTCGTCTTCGGCAGGGCCAGCTCGCCGAAGAGGACCTCCTGAAGCTGCTTGGGCGAGCCCAGGTTGAACTCGTGCCCCGCCGCCGCGTGCGCCTCCTTCACCGCCTGCTGCACGGCGCCCGCGAACATCTGCTCCATCGCCTGGAGGTGGTCCCGGTCGGCCGCGATGCCGTGCCGCTCCATGCGGGCGAGCAGCGCGGACGTGGGCAGCTCCATGTCGCGGAGCAGGTCCGCCGCGCCCACTTCCGCCAGGCGGCCCTCGAAGGCCCCGCCCAGGTCGAGGACGGCGCGGGCCTGCACCATCAGCGCCTCGGCCTCCGCTCCGTCGTCCGCGCCGAAGGCGAGCTGGCCGTCGGGCGCGGTGGCGGGCGCCAGCTCGCGGTGCAGGTACTCCAGGGACAGCGCGTCCAGGTCGAAGGAGCGGCGGCCCGGCTTCACCAGGTACGCGGCGAGCGCGGTGTCCATGGTGACGCCCTCGATGGTCCAGCCGTGCTCGGCGAAGACCCGCATCGCGCCCTTGGCGTTGTGGAACACCTTGGGCCGGTCCGCGTCGGCGAGCCAGGCCGAGAACGCCCGCTCGTCGGCCTCGTCCAGCTCGGACGGGTCGAACCAGGCGGCCGGTCCGGCGGCCGTGGCCAGCGCGACCTCGGCGACCGAGCCGGTGCCGAGCGCCCAGGTGTCGACCGTGGCGACGCCGAGCGGGCCGGTGCCGTGCTCGGTGAGCCAGCCGGTCAGCTCGCCGGTGCCCAGCAGCGTGCCGTCCAGCTCCACGCCCTCCGCGACGACCGGGGCGGCCTCGGCCTCCTCCGCGCCCGGGTCGACGGCGAACAGCCGCTCCCGCAGAGACGGGTTCCTGATCTCCAGGGTGTCCAGGATCATCGCCACGGCCTTGCGGTCGTAGGCGGTCCGCGCCAGGTCGAGGACGCCCTTGGGCAGCTCGACGGCGCGCTCCAGCTCGGTGAGGCGGCGGTTGAGCTTGACCGCCTCCAGGTGGTCGCGCAGGTTCTGCCCGGCCTTGCCCTTGACCTCGTCGACGCGCTCGACCAGCTCGGCGAAGGAACCGAACTGGTTGATCCACTTGGCGGCCGTCTTCTCGCCGACGCCGGGGATGCCGGGCAGGTTGTCCGACGGGTCGCCGCGCAGCGCCGCGAAGTCGGGGTACTGGGCGGGGGTCAGGCCGTACTTCTCGACGACCTTCTCCGGGGTGAACCGGGTCAGCTCGGAGACGCCCTTCGTCGGGTACAGCACCGTGGTGTGCTCGGAGACGAGCTGGAAGGAGTCGCGGTCGCCGGTGACGATCAGCACCTCGAAGCCCTCGGCCTCGGCCTGGGTGGCGAGGGTGGCGATGATGTCGTCCGCCTCGAAGCCCTCGACGGCGAAGCGGTCGGCGTGCATCGCGTCGAGGAGCTCGCCGATGAGTTCGACCTGGCCCTTGAACTCGTCCGGGGTCTTGGAGCGGTTCGCCTTGTACTCGGTGAACTCCTCCGAGCGCCATGTCTTGCGGGAGACGTCGAAGGCGACGGCGAAGTGGGTGGGGGCCTCGTCACGGAGCGTGTTGGCCAGCATCGACGCGAAGCCGTAGATCGCGTTGGTCGGCTGGCCCGTCGCGGTGGTGAAGTTCTCCGCGGGCAGCGCGAAGTACGCGCGGTACGCGAGGGAGTGCCCGTCCATGAGCATCAGGCGGGGGCGGGGGCCGGTGGGGGGCTGGTCGGTCTTCTTCGATGCTGTGTCTGCCACGTGTCCGATCCTGCCACGTGGGACTGACAGTGGGGGGCGGGCGTGTGCCGTGGGGTTGATTCGCCCCCTCCGCCCCTTCCCGTCCCGTCCCCGGGGGCAGTGCCCCCCGGACCCCCCTTTCGGCCCTGGACGGGCCCCGTCCTCAAACGCCGGGCGGGCTGGGGGTGACCGCCTCGTGCTCGAACGCCGGGCGGGCAGGAAGGGCGTGGCAGGATCGGGGGTCCACCTCATACGTGTATGTGGAACAGGAGTGCGCGATGGCAGCGAAGCCGCCCAAGAGTGATCCGGTTCAGGACGCGCCGCAGGTCGCCGGACCGCAGCACGCGGCCGCGGGGCTGCCGGCGATCGGGCACACCCTGCGGATGGCCCAGCGGCAGATGGGTGTGAAGCGGACCGCGCTGACGCTGCTCAGCGTGAACCAGAAGGACGGCTTCGACTGCCCGGGGTGCGCCTGGCCGGAGCCGGAGCACCGGCACCGCGCGGAGTTCTGCGAGAACGGGGCGAAGGCCGTGGCCGAGGAGGCCACCCTGCGCCGGGTCACCCCGGAGTTCTTCGCCGCGCACTCCGTCGCCGACCTGTCCGGCCGCAGCGGCTACTGGCTGGGGCAGCAGGGGCGGCTGACGCACCCCATGTACCTGCCCGAGGGCGGCGAGCACTACGAGCCGGTCACCTGGGAGCGGGCCTTCGACATCGTCGCCGAGGAGATCGCCGCCCTCTCCTCCCCGGACGAGGCCGTCTTCTACACCTCCGGGCGCACCAGCAACGAGGCCGCCTTCCTCTACCAGCTCTTCGCCCGCCGGCTCGGCACCAACAACCTGCCGGACTGCTCCAACATGTGCCACGAGTCGTCCGGCTCGGCCCTGTCGGAGACGATCGGCGTCGGCAAGGGCAGCGTCCTGCTGGAGGACCTCCACAAGGCCGACCTGATCATCGTCGCCGGCCAGAACCCCGGCACCAACCATCCGCGCATGCTGTCCGCCCTGGAGAAGGCCAAGGCGAACGGCGCGCGGATCGTCAGCGTCAACCCGCTGCCCGAGGCGGGCCTGGAGCGCTTCAAGAACCCGCAGACCCCCAAGGGGCTCACCACCGGAGCCGCCCTGACCGACCTGTTCCTGCAGATCCGCATCGGCGGCGACCAGGCCCTCTTCCGCCTCCTCAACAAGCTGATCCTGGAGACGCCGGGCGCGGTCGACGAGGAGTTCGTGCGGGAACACACGCACGGCTACGAGGAGTTCGCCGAGGCCGCGCGCGCCGCCGACTGGGACGGGACGCTCACCGCGACCGGTCTCACACGCGGGGACATCGAGCGGTGTCTGCGGATGGTCCTCGAATCGAAGCGCGTCATCGTGTGCTGGGCGATGGGGCTCACCCAGCACAAGCACTCGGTGCCGATCATCCGCGAGGTCGTCAACTTCCTCCTGCTGCGCGGCAACATCGGCCGCCCGGGTGCGGGAGTCTGCCCGGTGCGCGGTCACTCCAACGTGCAGGGCGACCGCACCATGGGCATCTTCGAGCGGCCCGCGCCCGCGTTCCTGGACGCCCTGGAGAAGGAGTTCGGCTTCGCACCCCCGCGCGAGCACGGATTCGACGTCGTACGGGCCATCCGGGCGCTGCGCGACGGGAAGGCGAAGGTCTTCTTCGCCATGGGCGGCAACTTCGTCTCCGCCTCCCCGGACACGGAGGTCACCGAGGCCGCGATGCGCCGGGCGCGGCTGACGGTGCACGTGTCGACCAAGCTGAACCGCTCGCACACCGTCACGGGCGCGCGGGCCCTGATCCTGCCGACGCTGGGCCGCACCGAACGCGATGTCCGGGGTGGTGGCGAGCAGTTCGTGACGGTCGAGGACTCGATGGGCATGGTGCACGCCTCGCGCGGGCGCCTCGAACCGGCGAGCGGGCACCTGCTGTCCGAGCCGGCCATCGTGTGCCGGCTGGCCCGCCGCGTCCTCGGCGAGGACGACACGGTGCCGTGGGAGGAGTTCGAGAAGGACTACGCGACGATCCGCGACCGCATCGCACGGGTGATCCCCGGCTTCGAGGACTTCAACGCGCGCGTGGCGCGTCCCGGGGGCTTCGCGCTGCCGCACGCCCCGCGCGACGAGCGCCGCTTCCCCACCGCCACCGGCAAGGCCAACTTCACCGCCGCGCCGGTGGAGTACCCCGAGCTGCCGAAGGGCCGGCTGCTGTTGCAGACGCTGCGCTCGCACGACCAGTACAACACCACGATCTACGGCCTGGACGACCGCTACCGGGGCATCAGGAACGGCCGCCGCGTGGTGCTGGTCAACCCGGAGGACGCGCGGGAACTGCGGCTGGCGGACGGTGATTACGTCGATCTGGTCGGCGAGTGGAAGGACGGCGTGGAGCGCAGGGCGCCCGGGTTCCGCGTCGTGCACTATCCGACGGCGCGGGGCTGCGCGGCGGCGTACTACCCGGAGACCAACGTCCTGGTGCCGCTGGACGCCACCGCGGACACCAGCAACACCCCGGCCAGCAAGTCCGTGGTGGTGCGTCTGGAACAATCGGCGACCGACTGAGCGTTCGCTCAGCAGACAGCCGTACCGACGCACGACGTAAGGAGCCGAGCCCATGGGAGAGCAGCAGCAGGTGAAGTTCCCGCAAGAGGTCATCGACGAGTACGCCGCGCTCGGTGTGGACCTGCCGGCACTGTTCTCGGCGGGCCACCTGGGCACGCGCATGGGCGTGCAGATCCTGGAGGCGTCGGCGGAGCGGGTCGTCGGGACGATGCCGGTGGAGGGCAACACCCAGCCGTACGGGCTGCTGCACGGCGGCGCCTCGGCCGTGCTGGCCGAGACGCTGGGGTCGGTGGGGTCGATGCTGCACGGCGGCAGCTCCAAGATCGCCGTGGGTGTCGACCTCAACTGCACGCACCACCGCGGCGTCCGCTCCGGCCTGGTCACCGGGGTCGCCACTCCGGTGCACCGGGGGCGGTCCACGGCGACGTACGAGATCGTCATCACCGACGAGGCGGACAAGCGGGTGTGCACCGCGCGGCTGACCTGCCTGCTGCGGGACGTCCGGCCCGGCGACGGGGAGCAGGCGGCGGACTGACGGCCGCCTGGGGTGCGGAGGGCGTCCGCGGCTCCGCACCCCCGTTGCCGTGGGGCGGCGGCCGCCCTACGGTGCGGGCATGGGACGGGGAGGCACCTCTCGGACATGGGCCGTGTCCTTCGCGGCGGCGCTCCTGGCGGGCTCGACGGTGACCGGCTGCGGCGCGACGGATTCCGGCACCGCGGGCCGGGCGTCCCCGGCCGGGGCGGACGGCGGGCGCACGACGTCACCGTCACCGCGAGTGACGTCCGACGAGGACCTGTGCGCGAAGCTCGTCGGCCACTGGGCGCGCCAGGTACTCAACGGCCGCACCTACGGCGACTATCAGTCCATGGGGCTGTCCGGCGGACAGTACGACATCCTGCGCGAGGTGGTCGATTCCGCCCGGGCCGCCGAACGCCGAGGGGCGGCGGATCCCGGTCGGTCGATCGACCGTGAGGCGCGCGAGGGGTGCGCCGAGTGGTACCGCGCCGGCGGGCCGGGCAAGGGGCCCTGGGGGTGAGCGGGGTCGGTCCGGTGGAACCGGGCGAGGGCACTCACGCCCGGACCGTTCTCTCCACGCCCCGGACTCAACGCGGGCTCGTGGCACAGCACTTCGAGCGGCACCGCAGGGCCGCGCTGGGTGCGCTCCTCACCACCGCCGTGCTCGCGGGCAGCGGCTTCCTCTACGTCACCCGGCCCCGGCCGGAGCCGCCGCCTCCACCGCCGTACCCGAGTCAGGTGACCACCGTCGAGTACCTGGACCCGCGGGCCGCGGGCGCCGCGGCCGATCCGCGGATTTTCTCCTTCGACGTGGAGGTGACCGCGGAATCCGATCATCCGGTTACCGTCACCCGGATAGCGCAGCCGTACGCGGGACTCTCCATGTCATCCAGCCCGCGCACACCTTTTCGGACAAAAACAGGATCACCCCGCAAGATCACGATCACCGCATGGGTGACGGAATGCGGAAAAGTGCCACGGAACGTCGGACTCCCTTTCCTGGACGTAACTTTGCGTAATGCGCGCGCAATACAGAAGCACAGCTTCATCCTCGGGCCACGGTACGCACAGGACCTCTCCCACGCCCTGCAAGTAGCCTGCAGCAACGACTTCAGGTAATCACCAAAACGCCTGATACACCTGAACCGACCCGGCCGGGTCCTGCGGTTTCTCACCATCCGGACAGGGCAAAACGGCGAGAATTCCGCCGTTCCCCCCACTCAGTACCGCTCTGCAATACGTCGTGTCATAACAAGAGCGTCACAGCCTTGGCCAGAGTCTCCTCCGCATTCCCCACCCCCGCTTAGAGTCACGGCCAGTCACCGCGCCGTCCGATTCACACGTCGGCCCAGCGCTCGACTCGGCCGTTTCCACCGGGAAGCGGCCGTCAGGGGAAAGGACTGGATCGTGCGTCAACGTTCGCTCATCGCCATCACCGCCGCCCTGGCGGCGGGAGCACTCACCCTCACCGCCTGCGGCTCACGCGACGAGAACGGCGGCGGCAGCTCGGACTCCGGCAACGGTGGCACCACCGTGGTCATCGGCGTCGACGCGCCGATGACCGGCGACCTGTCCGCGCTGGGCCTCGGCATCAAGAACTCCGTGGACCTCGCGGCCAAGACCGCCAACAAGGAGAAGTACGTCGAGGGCATCACCTTCAAGATCGAAGCCCTAGACGACCAGGGCCAGGCCTCCGTCGGCCAGCAGAACGCCACCAAGCTCGTCGCCGACGACGACGTCCTCGGCGTCGTCGGCCCGCTGAACTCCTCCGTCGGCGAGGCCATGCAGAAGGTCTTCGACACCGCGCAGCTGGTCGAGGTCTCCCCCGCCAACACCAACCCCGCCCTCACCCAGGGCGTGGACTGGCAGACCAAGCAGGTCCGGCCGTACAAGTCGTACTTCCGCACCGCGACCACGGACGCCGTCCAGGGCCCGTTCGCCGCGCAGTACGTCTACAACGACGCCAAGAAGAAGAAGGTCTTCGTCATCGACGACAAGAAGACCTACGGCGCCGGCCTCGCCGCCACCTTCACCGAGGAGTTCAAGAAGCTCGGCGGCAAGGTCGTCGGCACCGAGCACATCAACCCCGACAGCAAGGACTTCAGCGCCGTCGCCACCAAGGTCAAGAACTCCGGCGCCGACGTCGTCTACTACGGCGGCGAGTACCCTCAGGCCGGCCCGCTGAGCAAGCAGATCAAGGAAGCCGGCGCCAAGATCCCGCTGGTCGGCGGCGACGGCATCAAGGACGACACCTTCATCAAGCTGGCCGGCACCGCCGCCGACGGCGACCTCGCCACCTCCGTCGGCTCGCCCGTCGAAGAACTCCCCTCGGCCAAGAAGTTCGTGGCCGACTACAAGGCGGCCGGCTACAAGGAGGACTACGCGGCCTACGGCGGCTACTCCTACGACTCCGCCTGGGCCATCATCGAAGCCGTCAAGAAGGTCGTCGAGGACAACGACGGCAAGCTCCCCGACGACGCCCGCGCCAAGGTCACCGAGGCCATGCAGAACGTCTCCTTCGACGGTGTGACCGGCAAGGTCTCCTTCGACGAGTTCGGCGACGCGACCAACAAGCAGCTCACCGTCTACTCCGTCGAAAACGGATCCTTCAACGACGTCAAGTCCGGCACCTACACCGGCTGACCGACCCCGCACCACAGCCCACGAGCCGCGCGGGGCGCTGTTCCACAGGCGCCCCGCGCGGACTCGCATCCGGCCCCATCCGTCGAACATTCCGAAAGTCTCGGAGGACATGCGGTGAACGAACTGCCGCAGCAGCTGGTCAACGGCCTGCTACTGGGATCCATGTACGGCCTGGTCGCCATCGGCTACACAATGGTCTACGGCATTGTCCAGCTCATCAACTTCGCCCACGGCGAGATCTTCATGGTCGGCGCCTTCGGCGCGCTCACCGTACATCTGTACATCTTGCCCGACGGCACCTCCATCTGGGTCGCACTGCCCCTGATGCTGCTCGGCGCCGTGATCGTCGCGGTCCTGGTCGCCATCGGAGCGGAACGGTTCGCCTACCGCCCCCTGCGCAACGCGCCCCGCCTGGCCCCCCTCATCACCGCCATCGGACTCTCCCTCGCACTCCAGCAGGCCATCTGGGCCTTCTACCCCGAGGCGAAGTCCAAGCTGCCCTTCCCCCAGATCGAAGGCGGCCCCTTCACCATCGGCGGCGCCACACTCCAGACCGGTGACATCTTCCTCCTCGTCGCCGCCCCCATCAGCATGGCCTTCCTCGCCTACTTCGTGATGCGCACCCGCACCGGACGCGGCATGCAGGCCACCGCCCAGGACCCGGACACGGCCAAACTCATGGGCGTCAACACCGACCGCATCATCGTGGTCGCCTTCGCCCTCGGCGCCGTCTTCGCCGCCATCGGAGGCGTCGCCAACGGCCTCAAGTACGGCCAGATCGACTTCAAGATGGGCTTCATCCTCGGTCTCAAAGCCTTCACCGCGGCAGTCCTCGGCGGCATCGGCAACATCTACGGCGCCATGATCGGCGGCGTGGTCCTCGGCGTCGCCGAAACCCTCGCCACCGCCTACATCGCCGACATCCCCGGACTCGACAAGTTCGGCAGCCAGTCCTGGGCCGACGTCTGGGCCTTCATCCTCCTCATCCTCGTACTCCTGTTCAGGCCACAGGGCCTGCTCGGCGAGCGCGTCGCGGACAGGGCGTGACACCGATGACCACACAGACCACCGCTTCGACCACCGCGGCCACCCCCACCGCGAACACCTCCACCGGCCTCATCGGCATACCCCCGCACACCGGCCGGGCCCTCGCCACCGGCGGCAGCGTCCTCACCGTCGTCTCCACCTTCCTCGCCTGGACCTGGACCGCCGAATTCCCCGGCGACCTCACCTTCTACGGCTACCCCGGCGGACTCCAGGTCCTCGTCCTCATCGGCGGCGCACTCACCACCCTGTTCGGACTCGCCTCCTACGGCGTCAAGGGACTGGGCTGGCTCACCCCGGCCGGCGCCGACGCGGCCCTCAAGTACGCCGCACTCGGCACCTTCGCCACCGCCTGGTACACGATCCTCGCCATCAGCTTCCAGCTCGGCGGCCTCGTCAACCTCGAACCCGGCGGCTACGTCGTCGCCGTCGCCACGCTGACCGCCCTCCTCGGCGCCCTCGCCCTCCCCTTCGAACGGCCCGAACCCGACCCCTTCGACCCCGACGACACCGGCTGGGAGCAGTTCAAGCACAGGACCGGCCACAACATGGCCGTCCTCCGGGCGGCCTTCGCCTCCGACAGCCCGCGCCCCGTGCGCGCCCTGCCGTCCTACGCCGAGATCCTCATCATCGTCGCGGTCCTGGCACTCGCCCTGATCGTCTTCACCTACGGCATCGGCACCGAGTACGACGAACTCTTCGTCGGCTTCCTCATCACCGCCGGCTTCGGATTCGCCGCCCTCAACCGCTCCGGCCTGATCGCCCACGCCTCACAGATCACCGCACGGCACACCAACATCACCGTCTGCGGCGCCTTCGTCGCGGCCGCCTGCTTCCCCTTCACCCAGACCGACGACCAGTACGCCACCCTCGGCGTCTACATCCTCATCTTCGCCACGGTCGCCCTCGGCCTGAACATCGTCGTCGGCCTCGCCGGCCTGCTCGACCTCGGATACGTCGCCTTCCTCGGCGTCGGCGCCTACGCCGCCGCACTCGTCTCCGGCTCCCCCAGCTCACCCTTCGGCGTCCACTTCCCCTTCTGGGCCGCCGTACTCGTCGGAGCCCTCGCCTCCCTCGTCTTCGGCGTCCTCATCGGCGCCCCGACGCTGCGACTGCGCGGCGACTACCTCGCCATCGTCACCCTCGGCTTCGGTGAGATCTTCCGCATCGCGGCCAACAACACCGACGGCACCTCCGGCCCGGACCTCACCAACGGCTCCAACGGCATCGCCTCCATCCCGGACCTGAAGATCCTCGGCTTCGACCTCGGCACCCAGCACGACATCGCCGGCTTCACCATCGGCCGGTTCGCCAACTACTTCTTCCTGATGCTGCTCATCACGGCCGTCGTCGTCCTCGTCTTCCGACGCAGCGGCGACTCCCGCATCGGCCGCGCCTGGGTCGCCATCCGCGAGGACGAGACCGCGGCACTCGCCATGGGCATCAACGGCTTCCGGGTCAAACTCATCGCCTTCGCCGTCGGCGCCACCCTCGCCGGCCTCGCCGGAACCGTCCAGGCACACGTCACCTACACCGTGACCCCCGAGCAGTACCTGTTCGCCGGCACCACCCCGCCCAACTCCGCCTTCCTGCTCGCCGCAGTCGTCCTCGGCGGCATGGGCACCATCGCCGGACCCCTCATCGGAGCCGCGCTGCTCTTCCTGATCCCCAACAAACTCCAGTTCCTCGGCGACTACCAGCTCCTCGCCTTCGGACTCGCACTCGTCCTGCTGATGCGCTTCCGCCCCGAGGGCCTCATCCCCAACCGCCGCCGCCAACTGGAGTTCCACGAAGAGGACGACGCGCCCGCAGTCCTGAGCAAGACAGGGGCCTGACCACCATGACCACCGACACCACCACCAAGGACACCACCCCGGGCGCACCCGCCCCCGGCGAGACCGTCCTCGACGCACGCGGCGTCACCATGCGCTTCGGCGGACTCACCGCCGTCCGCGACGTCGACCTCACCGTCAGCAGCGGCGAGATCGTCGGCCTCATCGGCCCCAACGGCGCCGGCAAGACCACCTTCTTCAACTGCCTGACCGGCCTCTACATCCCCACCGAGGGCGAAGTCCGCTACAAGGGCAAGGTCCTGCCGCCCAAGTCCTTCAAGGTCACCGCCGCCGGCATCGCCCGGACCTTCCAGAACATCCGGCTCTTCGCCAACATGACCGTCCTGGAGAACGTCCTCGTCGGCCGCCACACCCGGACCAAGGAAGGCTTCTGGTCGGCCGTCCTGCGCGGACCCGGCTTCCACAAGGCCGAGGCAGCCTCCCGCGAACGGGCCATGGAACTCCTGGAGTTCGTCGGCCTCGACGCCAAAGCCGACCACCTCGCGCGCAACCTCCCCTACGGCGAACAGCGCAAGCTCGAGATCGCCCGCGCCCTCGCCAGCGAACCCGGCCTGCTGCTCCTCGACGAGCCCACCGCCGGCATGAACCCCCAGGAGACCCGGGCGGCCGAGGAGCTCATCTTCGCCATCCGCGACCAGGGCATCGCCGTCCTCGTGATCGAGCACGACATGCGGTTCATCTTCAACCTCTGCGACCGCGTCGCCGTCCTCGTCCAGGGCCAGAAGCTCGTCGAGGGCGACCCGGCCACCGTCCAGGGCGACGAACGCGTCATCGCCGCCTACATCGGTGAACCCATGGAGAACGACCCCGGCGCCGCCGAAGCCGCCGAAGTCGAGGCCGCCGAAGCCGCGGCCGAGGCCCAGGCCGAAGCCGCCACGGACGCCGCGCCCGGCAAGGAGAACGACCGATGACCGCACTCCTCGAAGTCGAGGACCTCAAAGTCGCCTACGGCAAGATCCAGGCCGTCAAAGGCATCTCCTTCAGCGTCGACGCCGGCGAAGTGGTCACCCTCATCGGCACCAACGGCGCCGGCAAGACCACCACCCTGCGCACGCTCTCCGGACTCCTCAAGCCCGTCGGCGGCCAGATCAAGTTCAACGGCAAGTCGCTCAAGAAGATCCCCGCCCACAAGATCGTCTCCCTCGGGCTCGCACACTCCCCCGAAGGGCGGCACATCTTCCCCCGCATGACGATCGAGGACAACCTCCGCCTCGGCGCCTTCCTCCGCAGCGACAGGGCGGGCATCGAGAAGGACATCCAGCGCGCCTACGACCTCTTCCCCATCCTCGGGGAACGCCGCAAGCAGGCCGCCGGAACCCTCTCCGGCGGAGAGCAGCAGATGCTCGCCATGGGCAGGGCGCTGATGTCCCAGCCCCAGCTCCTCATGCTCGACGAACCCTCCATGGGCCTCTCACCGATCATGATGCAGAAGATCATGGCGACCATCACCGAGCTGAAGTCCCAGGGCACCACCATCCTGCTCGTCGAGCAGAACGCCCAGGCCGCCCTCTCCCTGGCCGACCACGGTCACGTCATGGAAACCGGCAACATCGTCCTCTCCGGTACCGGACAGGACCTCCTCCACGACGAATCCGTCCGCAAGGCCTACCTCGGCGAGGACTGAAACACACGACGAGGCCCGCGCCCCCTGCCGAGCAGGGAGCGCGGGCCTCTCGCCGTACCGCGGGGCCTCAGCCCTTCGACGCCTTCTTCTCCTCCGCGTCGTCGATGACCGCCTGCGCCACCTGCTGCATCGACATCCGCCGGTCCATCGACGTCTTCTGGATCCACCGGAACGCCGCCGGCTCCGTCAGCCCGTACTGCGTCTGCAGCACCGACTTCGCCCGGTCCACCAGCTTCCGCGTCTCCAGCCGCAGACTCAGGTCCGCGACCTCACGCTCCAGCTCCTTCAGCTCCGTGAACCGCGACACCGCCATCTCGATCGCCGGCACCACGTCGCTCTTGCTGAACGGCTTCACCAGGTACGCCATCGCGCCCGCGTCCCGCGCCCGCTCCACCAGGTCACGCTGCGAGAACGCGGTCAGCATCAGCACCGGGGCGATGCTCTCCTCGGCGATCTTCTCCGCCGCCGAGATGCCGTCCAGCTTCGGCATCTTCACATCGAGGATCACCAGATCGGGCCGGTGCTCACGCGCCAGCTCCACGGCCTGCTCACCGTCACCGGCCTCACCGACGACGGAGTACCCCTCCTCCTCCAGCATCTCTTTGAGGTCGAGCCGGATCAGTGCCTCGTCCTCGGCGATCACGACACGGGTCGTCATCGGAGGCACGTGCGACTTGTCGTCGTCGGGCACGTCTGCGGGCTGGGGCGACTCGGGGGCGCTCACGTGGGCTCCTTGGTGCGGGGCAGGCCGGTACTGCTGACAAGAGCGTACCTAGAGGCGGCGACCAAGGGTGACCCGGTATGATTCCCTGTGCCAGTCCTGCCGGGTTGGTGGAATGGCATACACGGATGTCTCAAACACATCTGCCTGAGAGGGCTTGCGGGTTCGAGTCCCGCACCCGGCACTCCTGAAGTGGAGGATCACGTTCGCGTGATCCTCCACTTTTTGCTGCGTGGCGTCACGACCGCTCACGCACAGTGGCCGCATGGAACAGCACAGCCCTTCGATCCGCGCACATGCTGTCGCACTCATGCGACAGGGCGTTCCCAACCGTGTGGTGGCGGACCAACTGAACATCCCGCGAGGCACCATCGGCTGGTGGCGCTGCGAGGACCGCAAACTACGCGGTGAGGTGTACCGGCAGCCAACGGATTGCCCGAAGTGCACAGGCCGCGGCTTCGACAGAGTGGCGTACTCGTATCTGCTGGGTCTCTACCTCGGTGACGGCCACATCGTCTCGAAGCCGAAGCAGCATCACCTGTCGATCTTCTGCAACGCCGAACAAACTGGTCTGATCGCGGCCGCCGAAGACGCGATTCGCAAGGTGATGCCCTCACCCAGCATCGGACGCAACCACAAGCCCGGCTGCATCGAACTGAAGTCGTACACCAAACACTGGACGTGCATGTTCCCCCAACACGGCCCCGGCAAGAAGCACGACCGCCTCATCGCCCTTGAGCCCTGGCAGCAGGACATCGTCGACGAGCATCCCTGGGAGTTCATCCGCGGGCTCATCCATTCGGACGGCTGCCGGATCACCAACTGGACGACCCGCATGGTCGCCGGCGAGCGCAAGCGCTATGAGTATCCGCGGTACTTCTTCAGCAACAAGTCGGACGACATCAGGAAACTTTTCACGGACACGCTGGACAAGGTCGGCGTCGAGTGGACGACGCTGGCCCGTGGCAGCGACCCCTTCAACATCTCCATCGCCCGCAAAGCCTCCGTAGCCCTCGTGGACCTCCACGTGGGCCCCAAGTACTGACCGCCCCGGGGCCCGGCCCTGCTACTTGGGGCTGTCGTCCTCGCCGATGTGGTGGACGCGGACCATGTTCGTCGAGCCGGGGACGCCCGGAGGGGAGCCGGCCGTGATGACGACCGTGTCGCCCTTCGCGCAGCGGGCGTACTTCAACAGTAGTTCGTCGACCTGGTCGACCATCGCGTCCGTCGTGTTGACGTGGGGGCCGAGGAAGGTCTCCACGCCCCAGGTGAGGCTGAGCTGGGAGCGGGTGGCGGGGTCGGGGGTGAAGGCGAGGAGGGGGATGGGGCTGCGGTAGCGGGAGAGGCGGCGGGCGGTGTCGCCGGACTGGGTGAAGGCGACGAGGAACTTGGCGCCGAGGAAGTCGCCCATCTCCGCCGCCGCGCGGGCGACCGCGCCGCCCTGGGTGCGGGGCTTGTTGCGTTCGGTGAGGGGCGGGAGGCCCTTGGCGAGGATGTCCTCCTCGGCGGCTTCGACGATGCGGGCCATGGTGCGTGCGGTCTCGATGGCGTGTTTGCCGACGCTGGTCTCGCCGGAGAGCATGACGGCGTCGGTGCCGTCGATGACGGCGTTGGCGACGTCGGAGGCCTCCGCGCGGGTGGGGCGGGCGTTGTCGATCATGGAGTCGAGCATCTGGGTGGCGACGATGACCGGTTTGGCGTTGCGCTTGGCGAGTTTGATGGCGCGCTTCTGGACGATCGGCACCTGTTCGAGGGGCATCTCGACGCCGAGGTCGCCGCGGGCGACCATGATGCCGTCGAAGGCGGCGACGATGTCGTCGATGTTCTCGACGGCCTGGGGTTTTTCGATCTTGGCGATGACGGGGAGGCGGCGGCCCTCCTCGTCCATGATGCGGTGGACGTCCTTGATGTCGCGTCCGCTGCGGACGAAGGAGAGGGCGATGACGTCGAAGCCGGTGCGCAGTGCCCAGCGGAGGTCGTCCTCGTCCTTCTTGGAGAGGGCGGGGACGGAGAGGGCGACGCCGGGGAGGTTGAGGCCCTTGTGGTCGGAGACCATGCCGCCTTCGAGGACGGTGGTGTGGACGCGGGGGCCGTCGACGGCGGTGACTTCGAGGGTGACCTTGCCGTCGTCGACGAGGATGCGTTCGCCGGTGGTGACGTCGGTGGCGAGGCCGGCGTAGGTGGTGCCGCAGATGTCGCGGTCGCCTTCGGCGCCCTCTTCGACGGTGATGGTGAAGGTGTCTCCGCGTTCGAGGAGTACAGGGCCTTCGGTGAAGCGGCCGAGGCGGATTTTCGGGCCTTGAAGGTCGGCGAGGAGGCCGACGCTGCGGCCGGTCTCGTCGGCGGCTTTGCGGACCCGTCGGTAGCGCTCCTCGTGTTCGGCGTGTTCGCCGTGGCTGAGGTTGAGTCGGGCGACGTCCATTCCGGCGTCGACCAGGGCTTTGATCTGGTCGTAGCCGTCGGTGGCGGGGCCCAGGGTGCAGACGATTTTCGCTCGGCGCATGTTTCGAGCCTAGGGCTTACCGACCGGTAGCGACGTGGTGGCGTGTGACGACTCAACGGCCAGTGAATGAAGGGTTGTTGACAAGAAGTGTTGAATTGTGCGCCGGGTCGCTCCGATGAGCATGCGCACTTCTTGTTCCCGAATGCCGGTTCTACAGGCGGGGTGGCTGGAGGGTGAAACGGGCGTCGACCTCGGCGTGGACGTGCTGCCGCTGGGGTTCGAGGTCGAGGGGTGGGGGCGGGGTGTCCTCGGTGGCCGCGGTGAACGCCATGGAGCGGGTCCGGGGGAAGGGTTCGGGTCCCGTCGAGGTGTCGGTGAGTTCGATGAGGGCGGCGAGGGTGGTGCCGAGTGCCTCGGCGTATTCGCGGGCGCGCCGGACGGCGTCGTGCACCGCCAGTCGCCGTGCTTCGCGGTGGGCGGGGGAATCCGGGCGGAGGGTCCACCAGGGGCCGTCGACACGGGTGAGGTCGAGGTCGGCCAGACGGGTGATGAGTGCGCCGAGGGCGGTGAAGTCGCGCAGGTCGGCGGTGAGCCGGACGGTGCCGTGGTGGGCGCGGACGCGTTCGCCGCGGCCGTGGGGGCTGAGTTCCGGGGTGACGGTGAGGGCGCCGGTCTCGAGGTGTTCGACGGTGTCGCCGTAGGACTTGAGCAGGTCGTGGGTTTCCGTGGTGCGGCGGGTGAGGTCGTCGAGGGTGGTGCGCCGGTCGCGGCCGCGGGCGGTGCGGGTGACGGTGATGCGGGCGAGGTCGGGGGCGGTTTCGAGGTGGGCCTCGCCGCGGACGGCGAGATGGGGGGCGCCGGGTGTGCCGTACGGGTGAGGGGTGGTCATGTGTCCCACTGTGTCACCGGTCGTACGGGTGCGGGGAGGGTGCGGGACACCGGATCGCAACCTGGGGGGTCTGTTCCGCGTGGGCGTGTTCAGGTCAGAATCATCGGGCGAATCTACGCGCGTTGTTCCGTTGTTGTCCGAGGAGAGCCTGACATGCCGTTGAACCGCCGGAAGTTCTTGAAGAGGTCCGCCGTGACGGGGGCGGGGGTGGCGCTGGCTGGTACGGCGGCGGCCCCCGCGGCCGAGGCGGCCGAGGCGGGGCGGGGGAGGAAGCCGGTGAAGCGGTACGCGCTGACCGTGATGGGCACGACCGACCTGCACGGCCACGTCTTCAACTGGGACTACTTCAAGGACGCCGAGTACACGGACGCGGCCGGCAACGCGCAGGGCCTGGCGCGGGTGTCGACGCTGGTGGACCAGGTGCGCGAGGAGAAGGGCCGGCGCAACACGCTGCTGCTGGACGCGGGCGACACCATCCAGGGCACCCCGCTGACGTACTACTTCGCGAAGGTCGACCCGATCACCGCCGAGGGCGGTCCGGTGCATCCGATGGCGCAGGCGATGAACGCCATCGGGTACGACGCGGTGGCGCTCGGCAACCACGAGTTCAACTACGGTATCGAGACGCTGCGGAAGTTCGAGGAGCAGTGCGACTTCCCGCTGCTGGGCGCCAACGCGCTGGACGCGAAGACGCTGAAGCCGGCCTTCCCGCCGTACTTCATCAAGAAGTTCCACGTGAAGGGCGCTCCCCCGGTGAAGGTGGCGGTCCTCGGGCTGACCAACCCCGGTATCGCGATCTGGGACAAGGCGTATGTGCAGGGCAAGTTGACGTTCCCGGGTCTTGAGGAGCAGGCGGCGAAGTGGGTGCCGAGGCTGCGGTCGATGGGCGCGGACGTGGTGGTGGTGTCGGCGCACTCGGGGTCCTCGGGCACGTCGTCGTACGGTGACCAGCTGCCGTACGTGGAGAACGCGGCGGCGAACGTGGCGCGGCAGGTGCCGGGGATCGACGCGATCCTGGTGGGGCACGCGCACCAGGAGATCGCGGAGCTGCGGGTCGCCAACGAGGAGACCGGCAGGGAGGTCGTGCTGTCGGAGCCGCTGTGCTACGCGGAGCGGCTGACGCTGTTCGACTTCGAGCTGGCCTTCGAGCGGGGCCGCTGGCGGGTGGAGTCCGTGAAGGCGTCGCTGCGGGACGCGGCGACGGTGGAGGACGACCCGAGGATCACCCGGCTGCTGCGCGACGAGCACGCGCGGGTCGTGGAGTACGTCAATCAGGTGGTGGGGTCGGCGACCGAGACGCTGACGACGGTGGAGGCGCGCTACAAGGACGTGCCGATCATCGACCTGATCGGCAAGGTGCAGGAGGACGTGGTCAGGGCGGCCCTCGCGGGCACCGAGTACGCGTCGCTGCCGGTGCTGTCGCAGGCGTCGCCGTTCTCGCGGACCTCTCAGATCCCGGCGGGCGAGGTGACGATCCGGGACCTGTCGAGCCTGTACGTGTACGACAACACGCTGGTGGCGAAGCTGATGACGGGCGCGCAGGTGCGGGCGTACCTGGAGTACTCGGCGGAGTACTTCGTGCGGACGGCTGCCGGTGCGGCGGTGGACGTGGCGAAGCTGACGAACGCGGGCGGCCGTCCGGACTACAACTACGACTACGTCTCGGGGCTCTCCTACGACATCGACATCGCGCAGCCGGCGGGTTCGCGCATCAGGAACGTCACGTTCGGCGGCGCTCCGCTGGACGACGCGGCGCGGTTCGTGTTCGCGGTGAACAACTACCGGGCCAACGGCGGCGGCGCGTTCCCGCACGTGGCGTCGGCGAAGGAGCTGTGGGCGGAGTCGACGGAGATCCGGACCCGGATCGCGGAGTGGGTGACGGCGAAGGGTGTGCTGGATCCGAGGGACTTCGCGTCCGTCGACTGGAGGCTGACGCGGGACGGTACGCCGGTGTTCTGATCCCCGTTCCTCCGTACGGGTGATGGTCAGGTCCCGTCCGCCAGTGGGGTGAGCCGTACGGCTCGCCGGGCGGGCGGGATCTGTGGTGTGTGGGGGTGGAGGCCGAAGGTGGTGAAGGCGGTGCGGGCGGGCTGGGGGTAGGTCTGGCGGCCGGTGAGGTGGTTGAGGATCGTGGCGCTGCGCCAGGCGGCGAGTCCGAGGTCGGGGGTGCCGACGCCGTGGGTGTGGGGTTCGGCGTTCTGGACGTAGACGTTGCCGGTGACGGCGGGGTCCAGGTCGAGGCGGAAGTGGGCGTCGACGCGGGGCCGGCCGGCGTGGTCGCGGCGCAGGTGGGGGTCGAGGGGCGCGAGGAGGTGGTCGAGGGGGCGTGGGCGGTGGCCGGTGGCGAGGACGACGGCGTCGGTGGTGAGGCGGGTGCGGGTGTGCTGCACGGTGTGTTCGAGGTGGAGCTCGATGCGGCCGGGTCCGAGGCGTCCGGCGGTGCGGACGTGGACGGCGGGGGTGAGGACGGTGTCGGGCCAGCCGCCGTGGAGGGTGCGCCGGTAGAGCTCGTCGTGGATGGCGGCGATGGTGCCGGCGTCGATGGCCTTGTGGAGCTGCCATTGGGCGGGGACGAGCCGGTCGCGGACGGGTTCGGGCAGGGCGTGGAAGTAGCGGGTGTGGTCGGGGGTGAAGTGCTCGAGGCCGAGTCTGGAGTACTCCATGGGGGCGAACGCGCCGGTGCGGCCGATCCAGTGGAGGCGTTCTCGTCCGGCGGGCCGGTGGCGCAGCAGGTCGAGGAAGACCTCCGCGCCGGACTGTCCGGTGCCGACGACGGTGATGTGGCCGGCGGCGAGGAGGGTGTCGCGGTGGGTGAGGTAGTCGTCGGAGTGGATCACGGGGACGTCGGGGGCGTCGGTGAGGGGTCGCAGCGGTTCGGGCACCCGGGGCTCGGTGCCGATGCCGAGGACGAGGTGGCGGGCGTGGACGCGGCCTGCCGAGGCGGCCTGTCCGTCCGGGTCGAGCCGGGTGAGGTCGACGTGGAACAGGGCGCGTCGGGGGTCCCAGCGGACGGTGTCGACGCGGTGGCCGAAGTGGAGTGCGGGGAGGCGGTCGGCGACCCAGCGGCAGTAGGCGTCGTACTCGGTGCGTCGGATGTGGAACTGCTCGGCGAAGTAGAACGGGTAGAGGCGTTCGCGGTCCTTGAGGTGGTTGAGGAAGGTCCAGGGGCTGGTGGGGTCGGCGAGGGTGACGAGGTCGGCGAGGAAGGGGACTTGGACGGTGGCGTCGTCGAGGAGGAGGCCGGGGTGCCAGGTGAAGCGGGGGCTGCGGTCGTAGAAGGCGGTGCTCAGGGCGGGGAGGGGGTGGGCGAGGGCGGCGAGGGAGAGGTTGAAGGGGCCGATGCCGATGCCGACGAGGTCGTGGGGTGTGTCGGGGGGTGTGGGGGTCATCGGGGTCCTTCCGCGTGGGCCCGGTGGGCGGGGGTGAGGGGGCCTGCGAGGTCGCCGGGGCGGGTGGCGGGGTCCCAGCTTGTGGGCGCGTGAGGGCGACGCGCCCGGAAGGTTCGGGAATCAGACCCGAAAGGGGGTACGTCCGCAATGGTGAGGTGTGTGCGGGGTGTTCCCTGTCTTCTCTTCCGCCGGGGGCGGTTTCCTGGGGCGCGGGGTGGGTCCGGTGGCTGTGGTCACCGGCCTGCCGGTCTCCGGTCGCCCGCGTGAACCCTCGCGGATGTCGCAGCCGAGCTTCGCCCTTCCCGCCGTGCTCGCCGCCGCCGGGTCCGATCCGCTCGGGGCGGCTCTGGACGCGGTGGGTACGTACGGCGAGCACTGTGCGGTGCTGCCGGCGGAGGTCCGGTCGGTGTGCGGCGGGTAGGCCGGGCGCCGGGCGGGAGAGGGCGCGTCTTCCGGGGCCGTCGTGTCTACCGGCCGTCCGGTGCGGGGCTGTCCGTCGTCCGCTGACGGGGTGTGGCTCGGTGCACGGTGGCGATGGCCCTGTCCGCGGCCGCGCGCAGTGTGGTGTCGTCCCGGTCGGTGCCGGCCCAGGCGATGTGCCCGTCGGGGCGGATCAGGGCGGCGCGTACCCCGGTCCAGGCGTCCGGGGGTTCTTCCAGGGTGCCGGTGCGGACGGTGAGCCCTCGCAGCGCGCGGTCGTCGAGGGTGCGGTCGGCCGTGAGGTCGAGCAGGAGGTGGGCGTCCGGGGGCAGCAGGGTGAACAGGGTGTCGTCCGTGCCGGTGAAGGCGAGGTCGGTGGCGCGGGTGCCGGTGAGCGGGTGGGCCGTCGGGTCGGGGTGGGGGAAGGTGACCGCGAGGGCGGTGAGCCGCTCGGCCAGTGCGCGGTTGAGCTCGGGGAGTGTGGCGATCAGTTGGTTCAGTACGGCTCGCAGGTCGAGGCCCTCGGGTGTGAAGGTGGTCATCAGGGCGGTCTGGGCGCGGCTGTGCTCCGTCAATTGGGCTCCGACCGGGTGGCGTTCGCGGTGGTAGGTGTCCAGCAGGCCGTCCGGGGCCCAGCCGTTCAGTGTCGCGGCCAGTTTCCAGCCGAGGTTGTGCGCGTCCTGGATGCCGACGTTCATGCCGACTCCTCCGGCGGGGAAGTGCTGGTGGGCGGCGTCGCCGGCGAGCAGGACGCGTCCGCGCCGGTATGTGGCGGCCAGTCGGGTGGCGTTGCCGAAGCGGGAGAGCCACGAGGGGTCGCGCATGCCGAAGTCGTCCCCGGTGACGGCGAGGGTCTTCTGCCGCAGTTCGTCCAGGGTGAGGTCGCCGGGGCGCTGGGTGGTGAGGCTGTCGGGGCTGACGCCGACGACGCGGAACCGGTCGCCGGGCAGCGGCGCGACCATCACCCCGCCGCGGAGCGTGAAGGCGCTGAAGCCGGGCCGTGGCGGGCGGTCCAGGGTGACGTCGCCGAGCCAGCCGAGGACGGTGGACGGCGTGCCGGGGAAGTCGATGCCGGCGGCGGTGCGCACGGTGCTGCGGGTGCCGTCGCAGCCGACGACGTACGAGGCCCGGATCTCGTACGGTCCCTCGGGGCCGGTCACTTGTACGGTCACCGCGTCCGGGTGCTCGGTGAATCCGGTGAGGCGGTGGCCCCGTACGATCCGCGCGCCCAGGGCCAGCGCGCGCTCCTGGAGCAGTTCCTCGGTACGTGCCTGGGGCAGGGCGAGGGTGTACGGGAACGGGGTGTCCAGTGCCTGGAAGTCGAGCCGGTCGTCGAGCATCGCGAAGTGACCGCCCGGGATCGGCAGGCCCTCGTCGAGGAACGGCCGGTGCGCCCCGCGCGAGGCCAGCACCTCGATGGTGCGAGGGTGGACGGTGAGCGCCTTGGAGCGTCCGTCGATCCCGGCGCGTTCCTCGACGACGGTGACGGAGATCCCGCCCAGCCGTAGTTCGGCGGCGAGCCAGAGTCCGACGGGGCCCCCTCCGGCGATGACCACCTGCTGCTGTTCCATGAACCCACTCTCCTTGGTCAGTGACCAATTCCTTGGGGACGCAGTAAACTAGGTCAATGACCAATAGGCAAGCGGGTGGCCGGCTCGATCCGGGCACCGTGACCCGTGCCGCGCTGGACCTCCTGGACGAGAAGGGCCTCGACGCGCTGTCCACGCGTGCGGTCGCCGACCGGCTCGGCGTGCGGATGAACACCGTGCTGTGGCACGTGAAGACCAAGGCCCGGATGCTGGAGCTGATGGCGGACGCCGTGCTCGGCGAGATCCCGCTGGACGGGCTGCCGGCCGCGCCGGACGAGCGCGCCCGCGAACTGCTGCGCCGCTACCGCCGCGCCCTGCTCGCCCACCGCGACGGCGCCGCGCTCGTCGTCGGCACCTATGCCGCCGAACCGCACACCCTGCGTTTCGCCGACGCCCTGGTCGGCGCGCTCCTGGAGGGCGGCCGGGACGAGCGCGAGGCCGCCTGGACCTCGTGGACGGCCGTCTACTTCACCCTCGGTCTCGCCCAGGAGGAACAGGCGGCCGGGCACCGGGCGCCGGGCGCCGCCCTGGCGGACGCGGTCTCGAAGACGGCCCATCCCGCCCTCCACCGCGTGCTCGGCCATCTCGCCCCGGAGGCCTTCGACGAGCGCTTCGAACACGGCCTGACCGCGGTCCTCGCCCGGCGGTGAGCGGTGACCGGCGCGCGTCGGGGCCCGGGCTCCGGGCGGGGCGGGCTCCGGACAGGCCGGGCCCCACCCCCGTCCGTGCCCACCGGGCGGACGGGGGTGGGGCCCGGCGCGCCGGCTACGCCTCCCGCACGCGCAGGGCGCGGGCCAGGTCGTCGAGCTGGTCGACGAGTTTGCGGCGCAGGGCGGGGATCGGGCCGGCCTTGCGCAGGCACTTCTCGCCGAGCTTGAGGGTTTCGGCGTCGACGGCGTGGGCGGGGAAGGCCCAGCTTCCGGCGGCCTCGGCGATGGCGGGGCCGCGGCGGGCGGCGACGGCGACAGCGGCCTTGAAGTAGCGGGACACGTAGGGCCGTACGAGGTCGGCCTGTTCGGGCTGCCAGAAGCCCTGGGCGGTGGCGGTGAACAGGTAGTTGGACAGGTCGTCGGAGCCGAACATGGCGTCCCAGGCGCGGGCCTTGGCGTCCTCGTCGGGCAGGGCGGCGCGGCAACGGGCGGCGCCCTCCTGGCCGGTGGCGCTGGGGTCGCGGGCGAGTTCGGCGGCGATGGCGGCCTCGTCGGTGGCGCCGAGCACGGCGAGCCGGGCGAGGACCCGCCAGCGCAGTTCGGGGTCGAGTTCGGGACCGCCGGGGACGGTGCCGTCGGCGAGCCAGGCGGCGATGGTGTCGGGGTGGGCGGCGGTGTCGATGCGGTGCCGTACGGCGATCAGGCGCAGGCCGGGGTGGTCGCCGTCCTCGGTACGGCGGATGAGGTCGCGGCACAGCTCGGTGAGGGTGGCCAGCGCGGCCGGGCGCCGGTCGGGGGTGAGGTAGCGGCCGGCGATGTGGTCGGAGGCGAAGGCGAGGACGCCCTGGACGAGGGCGAGGTCGGTCTCCTCGGGCAGGTGGGCGGCGGCGGTCGCGAGGTAGTCGGCGGGGGCGAGTTCGCCGTCGCGGACCATGTCGCGCAGCGTGTTCCACATGACGGCGCGGGTGAGCGTGTCGGGGATGCCGGACAGGCCGCGCAGGACGGTCTCCAGGGAGGTGTCGTCGAGGCGGATCTTGGCGTAGGTGAGGTCCAGGTCGTTGGGGACGACCAGGGCGGGGCGGGTGCCGGTGCGCGGCTCGGGGGCCGCTTCCTGGGGCACGTCGGTCTCGTAGCGCTCGCGCAGCAGGAGGCGGCGGCCGTCGTGGAGGTCACGGTCGTACACGCCGACGGTGACCCGGTGGGGGCGTTCGCCGGTGCGGTCGAGGGCGAGGGTCCACTGGCCGGGGCGGGATCCGACGGACGCGGTGAGGGTGTCGACGCCGGTGGTGCGCAGCCAGGCGTCGGCCCAGGCGTGGACGTCGCGTTCGGTGGCGGAGGCGAGGGACTCGATGAAGTCGGCGAGCGTGGCGTTGGCGAACCTGTGCCGGGCGAAGTGGGTGTTGATGCCGGCGAGGAAGTCCTTCTCGCCGAGCCAGACGACGAGCTGGCGCAGGGCGGAGGCGCCCTTGGCGTAGGAGATGCCGTCGAAGTTGAGCAGGGCGGAGGCGGTGTCCTCGACGTCCTTCGGCGCGACGGGGTGGGTGGAGGGCCGCTGATCGGCGTCGTAGCCCCAGGGCTTGCGGGTGACGCCGAAGTCGGTCCAGGTGTCGGTGCCCCACTTTCTGGGGGGAGTCCCCCCAGACCCCCCGAGGGTGGCCTCGGTGAGGGTCTGGTAGCCCATGTACTCGGCGAAGGACTCGTTGAGCCAGATGTCGTCCCACCAGCGGAGGGTGACGAGGTCGCCGAACCACATGTGGGCCATCTCGTGGGCGATGACCATGGCGCGGGTCTGGCGTTCGGTGTCGGTGACGGCGGAGCGGTAGACGAACTCGTCGCGGAAGGTGACCAGGCCGGGGTTCTCCATGGCGCCCGCGTTGAACTCGGGCACGAAGGCCTGGTCGTAGGAGTCGAAGGGGTAGGGCTCCTCGAACTTCTCGTGGTAGCGGTCGAAGCAGGCGCGGGTGATGTCGAGGAGTTCGTCGGCGTCCGCGTCGAGGTACGGGGCGAGCGAGCGGCGGCAGTGGAGGCCGAAGGGCAGTCCGCGGTGTTCGGTGCGCACGGAGTGCCAGGGGCCGGCGGCGACGGCGACGAGGTAGGTGGAGATCAGCGGGGTGGGGGCGGCCCGCCACACGCCGTCGCCGGTGTGCTCGGTGACGCCGTTGGCGAGGACGGTCCAGTGCCGCGGGGCGGTGACGGTCAGCTCGAAGACGGCCTTGAGGTCGGGCTGGTCGAAGGCGGCGAAGACGCGCTGCACGTCGTCGAGGAAGAGCTGGGTGTAGACGTAGGTCTCGCCGTCGGTGGGGTCGGTGAAGCGGTGCATGCCCTCGCCGGTGCGGGAGTAGCGCATGCTGGCGTCGACGCGCAGTTCGTGCTCGCCGGCGGTGAGGTTCTTCAGCGGCAGCCGGTTGCCGTCGAGGGTGCCGGCGTCCAGGGGCTGTCCGTCGAGGGTGGCGGAGCGCAGCTCGGCGGGCTTGAGCTCGACGAAGGTGTCCGCGTCCGTACGGGCGCTGAACCTGATCAGGGTGCGGGAGTCGAACGTCTCGTCACCGGTGGTCAGATCGAGTTCGATCGTGTAACGGTGGACGTCGAGGAGTTGTGCTCGGTTCTGCGCTTCGTCGCGCGTCAGTACGGACATGCGGGCCATGCTGCCTGATGCGGTCGCCGAACCACAGGGGCGGATCGGGTACGCACCCTATGTCCGGTCTCGTTCGAGCTCCCCGGTGTGCGCCCCGGCGGGCCCTCCGGGCGGCGTGTGCGCGTGCGGATGGGGCAGGGCGGGATGTCCGGGGGTGGGGGTGCGTTCCTCGAGCCGGGCGCGCAGGGCGCGGATCTCGCGTTCCAGGGCGAGCCGGCGCTGGTGCGCGTCGTAGAGATGACGGATCTTGGTACGCAGCGCCCACGGGTCGACCGGTTTGGTGACGAGATCGGCTACGCCGAGGGCGTACGCGGCGGCGCCGAGCTGGGGGTCGCGGGTGAAGCCGGTGAGCAGGACGACGGGGATGAGCTGGGTCTGTTCCAGGCGGCGCATGTAGCGCACGACGTCGAGTCCGCCGGTGCCCGGCGGGTGGACGTCGAGGAGCAGCAGGCCGACGTTGTGGCGCAGCAGCTGTTTGAGGGCCTCGTCGCCGCTGGTGGCCCGGCCCAGCAGGTGGCCGAGCGGGGCCAGGGCGCTCTCCAGGGCGTACAGGGTGTCCTCGTGGTCGTCGACGATGAGGATGCGGGCGTTCGGCGGCATGCGGCGCGTCCCTCCTCGCAAGGGACCGGATGGCTGTCCGGGGGCCGGCGGGTGGTGCTCGCCGGCCGACAAGGAGTGCACAGGGCAGCATGCTCCGCGCGGGCGGTTCTGTCACTCCCCAAGGGAGGGTGTCGTGGTGCGGTTCGCTGAGGGCGTGGCGCCGCCCGCGGTGTCCTCGGCGATGCGTTCGTGGTGGCGGATCACCTCGGCGATGATGAAGTTCAGGAACTTCTCCGCGAAGGCCGGGTCGAGTTTGGCGTTCTCGGCGAGGGCGCGCAGCCGGGTGATCTGGCGGGCCTCGCGGCCCGGGTCGGCGGGCGGCAGCCGGTGCTCGGCTTTGAGGCGGCCGACCTGCTGGGTGCACTTGAAGCGTTCGGCGAGCATGTGGACGACGGCCGCGTCGATGTTGTCGATGCTGTCGCGCAGCCGGGCGAGCTCCTCGCGGACGGCGGGGGCGGCGTCGTCGGTGGTGGTGTTGCTGGTGGTCATGGTGGGTCACCTTACGGGCCCGCCCCGGCCGGGGCGGGCCCGTAAGGTGGAACCGGGTTCAGGGCGTCCGGGGGTGAGACGTGGCGAACGGCGGGCCGGTCGAGCACGGTTATCCGCATCTGGAGACGGTGCGGGCGGCCGTCACCGCGCTGTACCGGCGGCTGTCGTGCGACACGGTCCGCACGTTCTCGGTGAGCGTGGCGCCGGCCGATGTGGCGTTCTGCGACACGGACGATCTTCATCTGGGGGCGCAGCGGGTGGCGCGCGAGCTGGTGCGGCACTACCGGCTGCCGGACGCGCGGCTGATCGTCGGGTTCCGTGAGATGACGCATGCGGCGAACGTGGAGCTGGCGGCCGGGCCGGAGTACTTCGTCGAGCTGAACGACCGGTTCCGGACGCATCGGCGGGACATCGGGGCGGCCCTGGCGCACGAGGTGGCGCATGTGTACCTGCACCGGCTGGACCTGTCGTTCCCTGGGACGCGGGAGAACGAGATCCTGACGGACACGGTGGCGACGTACCTGGGGGCGGGGTGGCTGCTGCTGGACGCGTTCCGTCAGGACGGGGCGTCGTCGCAGAAGCTGGGGTATCTCACTCCGGAGGAGTTCGGGTACGTGCTGGCGAAGCGGGCGCTGGCGTTCGAGGAGGATCCGTCGGTGTGGTTCACCAGTGCGCAGGCGTATACGGCGTACACGGAGGGGCTGGCGCTGGCGCGCCGGGACGGGCAACAGCCTCCGCTGGTCTCCGCCGGGTGGGCCGGCCGCAGGCGGTACGCGCGGGACCGGCGGCACGCGCAGGATCACCGGGTGTCCGCGGGGCGGCCGGATGTTCCGTACAGCTTCACTCCGGCGGAGCACGGCTCCCTGCGGGTGGCGTTTCCGTGCCCCACGTGTCACCAGCGGATCCGTGTGCCGGTGCGGGGGCGTGTGCGGGCGCGGTGCGGGTTGTGCCGGACGGTGCTGGAGTGTGACACCTAGCGGTGCCGGGTGCGGGTGCGTGGGGGTTGGCCGCGTCCACGCGGCAACCGCACATCGGTACGGTCCCGCGTCCCCGCGGGAGCGCTACCCCTGCCCCACGATTCCCTGTGACCGTGCTGCCGCCAGCCAATGCGGGAACTCGCCCACCAAGCGGTCGTAGAGGTCCGCGTCCGTGACCTTGTTCGGGTTCTCGCCCGCGTGGAAGAAGCCGGCGTTGTCGATCACGCGCTTCGTCGGGACTGCCAGGTCGTCCAGCTTTCGCAGGTAGTCGAACTGTTTGCTGTGCGGGTCGCCGAAGCCGATGAACTGCCAGAACAAGGGGAGGCGGGAGGCCTTGCAGAGGTATTTCTCCGCGGCGAGTTTGTTGATGGGGCCGCCGTCGGTCTGGAAGATCACCAGGGCGGGGGCCGTGGAGCCGCTGTCCAGGTAGTGGTCGATGACGGCGTCCATCGCCAGGTGGTAGCTGGTCCTGCCCATGTGGCCGAGGCCGGAGACGATCCGTTCGATCCGGCCCCGGTGGTCGGCCAGGGCGATGTCGGTGACGGCGTCGACGTCGGTGGAGAAGAAGACGACCGGCACGGTGCCGTCGTCGTCGAGGTGGGCCGACAGGCCCAGCACCCGGTCGGCGAGCGCCTGCACGCTGCCGTCCTTGTAGTACGGCTTCATCGAGCCGGAATAGTCGACCACCAGGTAGACCGCGGCGCGCAGCCCGTCCAGTCCGTGCTTGGCGAGGGACACCCCGGCGGTCTTGTAGAGGCTGACCAGCGCGGGCGCCGTCTCCTCGATCCTGCTGAGACCGATCGCGGCCATATGGCTCCCCCTCGTCACGGAACTGGCCCCGAGGGTACGGCACGCCACCACCCCATCATTCGCTCATTCCACTGGCGTTCGATATTTTGTTCGCCGCCGTCCCCACCGGCTCACTTCCGTCCCGTCCCTCCCGAGGAGCCGGTCCGTGGATTCCGAGTCCACCGTCACCACCTGCTACCGCCATCCCACGGTGGAGTGCTACGTCCGCTGCACCCGCTGCGAGCGGTACATCTGCCCGGACTGCATGCGTGAGGCGGCCGTGGGCCACCAGTGCCCCGAGTGCGTGAAGGAGGGCGCGCGGTCGATGCGGCAGGCCCGCACCCTGGTGGGCGGCCGGGTCTCGGCGGTGCCCGTCGTGACGTACGTACTGATCGTCCTCAATGTGCTGGTGTACCTGGCTGAGCTGGCGCGGCCGGAGATCGTGGACCGGTTCGCGATGGTGGGCGCGGGGCTGGCCGGGCCGGACGGCGGGCACTTCCTGTGGATGGACCCGTACCCCGCGGGCTTCAGTCCGGAGGGGCTGGTGGGCGGGGAGTGGTACCGGTTGCTGACCGGCGCGTTCCTGCACCTGCCGGCCACCGAGGGCACGTTCGGGATCGCCCACGTCGTGATGAACATGCTGGCGCTGTGGAACCTGGGCCGGCTGGTCGAGCCGATGCTGGGCCGGGTGCACTACCTCGCCCTGTACCTGCTGTCGGCGCTGGGCGGTTCGGTGCTGGTGCTGCTGATCGCGCCCGAGGACTCCGTGGTCGGCGCGTCCGGCGCGATCTTCGGGGTGGGGGCCGCGTACTACGTGATGGCCCGGCGTGTCGGGGCCGACATGAGCCGGGTCAACCGGTTCATGGCGGGGCTGCTGCTGTGGCTGGTGCTCTCCGCGTTCGTCACGTCCTGGGAGGGGCACCTCGGCGGGCTGCTGGCCGGCGGCACGGTGGCGGTGGCGTTCGCGTACGCCCCCAGGAACGGGTGGCAGCCGGTGGTCCAGGTGGGAGTGTGCGTGGCGCTGGTGGTGGTGCTGGGGGTGGCCGCGGTGGTCAAGGTGTCCGAACTGACAGGTGGAGGTATCCCTCAGTGAAACGTTCCGGTGTGCTGCTCCTCGCGGCCGTTCCTGTGATCGTCACGGGGGTGTACTTCGTCATGCCGACGGACTCGGCGGACGCCCCGGCGTCCGCGCCGCCCGCCGCCACCGCCCAGTCGGCCCGTGAGGACGCCAAGGACCGGGCCGAGGAGGAGCGGACCGAGGACGACGCGGTCATCGCCGGTCTGCCGGCCGGGCTGGCCGCCCCCGCGAAGAAGGAGCTGGCCCAGCGGCTGGTGGCGAGCGCCGAGCACTCCACCACCGACTGGCGCACCACCTACGGCGCCGTCGAGGACGAGGGCGACGGCTGCGGCTACACGGCGGGCATCATCGGCTTCTGCACCGGCACCCACGACCTGCTCATGCTGGTCGAGAGCTACACCGGGGACCACCCGGACAACGGGCTGGCGTCCTATCTGCCCGCCCTGCGCGAGGTCGACGGCTCGGACTCCCACGAGGGCCTGGACCCCGGCTTCCCGGCCGCCTGGGAGGCGGAGGCGGAGGTGCCCGCCTTCCGGAAGGCGCAGGAGGCGGCACGGGACCGCCTCTACTTCGAGCCGGCGGTCCGGCTCGCCAAGCTGGACGGCCTCGGCACGCTGGGCCAGTTCGTCTACTTCGACGCGATGGTCTTCCACGGCCCCGACACCGACGCGGACGGCTTCTACGCCCTGCGCGAGCGCACCCTGAAGCAGGCGGAGACGCCCGCCGCGGGCGGTTCCGAGAAGAAGTACCTGAACGCCTTCCTCGACATCCGTCGCGAGGCCATGCTCACCCGGTACCCGGACGGCGACACCTCCCGCGTCGACACGGCCCAGCGCCGGTTCCTGGAGGCCGGGAACCTGGGCCTGGACACCCCGCTGGTGTGGGAGATGTACGGGGACCACTACCGGCTCCCCTGAACATGCGGAGGCGCCTGCCCAGTCGTCCGGTCGGGGACTGGCGGGCAGGCGCCACCAGGTGTTCCGTACGCCGTTGTACGGGACGCATGTGAGGGACCGTCAGGTCATCTTGTGCACCGCTCGTCAGACCGTCAGCGAGCGGTCCGTCGGGCGGATCGGGGCCGGCAGCTCGCTCGCCCCGGTGAGGAAGCGGTCGCAGCCGCGGGCGGCCGAGCGGCCCTCCGCGATCGCCCACACGATGAGCGACTGGCCGCGGCCGGCGTCACCGGCGACGAACACACCCGGCACGTTGGTCTGGAAGTCGGCGTCACGGGCGATGTTACCGCGTTCGTCGAGGTCCAGGCCGAACTGCTCGACCAGGCCGTTGTCCCGGTCGGTGCCGGTGAAGCCCATGGCGAGGGTGACGAGCTGGGCCGGGATCTTGCGCTCGGTGCCCGGCTTCGGGGTGAGCCTGCCGTCGACGAACTCGACCTCGCTCAGGTGCAGCCACTGGACGTTGCCGTCCTCGTCGCCCTCGAAGTGGGTGGTGGAGACGGAGTAGACCCGCTCACCGCCCTCCTCGTGCGCGGACGTGACCTTGTACAGCATGGGGAAGGTCGGCCACGGCTGGGAGACCGGGTCCCGCTCCTCGTTCGGGCGGGGCATGATCTCCAGCTGGGTGACGGAGGCCGCGCCCTGACGGTGGGCGGTACCCACGCAGTCGGCGCCGGTGTCACCGCCGCCGATCACCACGACGTGCTTGCCCTCGGCCGAGATCGGCGGGGCGACGTAGTCGCCCTCCTGCACCTTGTTGGCCAGCGGCAGGTACTCCATGGCCTGGTGGATGCCCTTGAGCTCGCGGCCCGGCACCGGCAGGTCGCGGGCGGTCGTCGCGCCGACGGCGAGGACCACGGCGTCGTACCGCTTGCGCAGCGCGGTGGCCGGCATGTCGCGGCCGATCTCCACGCCGGTGCGGAACTTGGTGCCCTCCGCGCGCATCTGCTCGATACGGCGGTTGATGTGCCGCTTCTCCATCTTGAACTCGGGGATGCCGTAGCGCAGCAGGCCGCCGATGCGGTCGGCGCGCTCGTACACCGCGACCGTGTGGCCGGCCCGGGTGAGCTGCTGGGCGGCGGCCAGGCCCGCGGGGCCGGAGCCGACGACCGCGACGGTCTTGCCGGACAGGCGCTCGGGGATCTGCGGGGCGACGTCGCCGGTCTCCCACGCCTTGTCGATGATCGAGACCTCGACGTTCTTGATGGTGACCGGCGGCTGGTTGATGCCGAGCACGCACGCCGACTCGCACGGAGCCGGGCACAGGCGGCCGGTGAACTCCGGGAAGTTGTTGGTGGCGTGCAGCCGCTCGGAGGCGGCGCCCCAGTCCTCGCGGTAGGCGTAGTCGTTCCACTCGGGGATGAGGTTCCCCAGCGGACAGCCGTTGTGGCAGAACGGGATGCCGCAGTCCATGCACCGGCTGGCCTGCTTGCTGATGATCGGCAGCAGGGAGCCGGGGACGTAGACCTCGTTCCAGTCCTTCTTCCGCTCCTCGACCGGACGGGACCTGGCGACCTCGCGGCCGTGGTTCAGAAAGCCCTTCGGGTCAGCCATTGATCGCCGCCTCCATCATCTTCTCGGTGATCTCGGTCTCGGTCAGACCGGCTCGCTCGGCGGCGTCCTTGGCGGCGAGCACTGCCTTGTACGTGCTGGGGATGATCTTGCTGAAGCGCTCCACGGCGGTGTCCCACTCGGCGAGCAGCTTCTCGGCGACGGTGGAGCCCGTCTCCTCCTGGTGGCGGCGGACGACGTCGTGCAGCCACTGCTTGTCGGCGTCGTCCAGGGGACCCACGGCGTCCAGGTTGCCTGCGTTGACGTTGTCGCGGTCGAGGTCGATGACGTAGGCGATGCCGCCGGACATGCCGGCCGCGAAGTTGCGCCCCGTCTCGCCGAGGACGACCGCGTGTCCGCCGGTCATGTACTCGCAGCCGTGGTCGCCCACCCCCTCGGAGACGACCGTCGCGCCGGAGTTGCGGACGCAGAACCGCTCACCGGTCCGGCCGCGCAGGAACAGCTCGCCGCCGGTCGCGCCGTACGCGATCGTGTTGCCCGCGATGGTCGAGTACTCGGCGAGGTGGTCGGCCGCGCGGTCCGGGCGGACCACGATCCGGCCGCCGGACAGGCCCTTGCCGACGTAGTCGTTGGCGTCGCCCTCCAGGCGCAGCGTGACACCGCGCGGAATGAAGGCGCCGAAGGACTGGCCCGCGGAGCCGGTGAAGGTGATGTCGATGGTGTCGTCGGGCAGGCCCGCACCGCCGAACTTCTTCGTCACCTCGTGGCCGAGCATGGTGCCGACCGTGCGGTTGATGTTGCGGATGGCGACCTGGGCGCGCACCGGCTGGACGTCCTCGGCACCGGACGCGGCGAGGGCGTCGGCGGCGAGCTTGATCAGCTCGTTGTCGAGCGCCTTCTCCAGGCCGTGGTCCTGGGCGACGACCTGGTGGCGGACGGCGCCCTCGGGCAGCTCGGGCACGTGGAACAGCGGGGCCAGCTCCAGGCCCTGCGCCTTCCAGTGGTTCACCGCGCGGGTCACGTCGAGCACCTCGGCGTGGCCGACGGCCTCCTCGATGGAGCGGAAGCCCAGCTCGGCGAGGAGCTCACGGACCTCCTCGGCGATGAACCGGAAGAAGTTCACGATGTACTCGGCCTTGCCGGAGAACCGGTCCCGCAGGACGGGGTTCTGGGTGGCGATGCCGACCGGGCAGGTGTCCAGGTGGCAGACGCGCATCATCACGCAGCCGGAGACGACCAGCGGGGCGGTGGCGAAGCCGAACTCCTCGGCGCCGAGCAGCGCGGCGATGACCACGTCACGGCCGGTCTTGAGCTGGCCGTCGGTCTGGACGACGATCCGGTCGCGCAGGCCGTTCAGCAGCAGGGTCTGCTGGGTCTCGGCGAGGCCGAGCTCCCAGGGGCCGCCGGCGTGCTTCAGCGACGTCAGCGGGGAGGCGCCCGTACCGCCGTCGTGACCGGAGATCAGCACCACGTCCGCGTGCGCCTTGGAGACACCCGCGGCGACGGTGCCGACGCCGACCTCGGAGACCAGCTTGACGTGGATGCGCGCCTTCGGGTTGGCGTTCTTCAGGTCGTGGATGAGCTGGGCGAGGTCCTCGATGGAGTAGATGTCGTGGTGCGGCGGCGGGGAGATGAGGCCCACGCCCGGCGTCGAATGACGCGTCTTCGCCACCCACGGGTAGACCTTGTGGCCGGGGAGCTGGCCGCCCTCGCCGGGCTTGGCGCCCTGGGCCATCTTGATCTGGATGTCGTCGGAGTTGACCAGGTACTCGGAGGTCACGCCGAAGCGGCCGGAGGCGACCTGCTTGATGGAGGAGCGGCGGGCCGGGTCGTACAGCCGCTCCGGGTCCTCGCCGCCCTCACCGGTGTTGGACTTGCCGCCGAGCTGGTTCATGGCGATGGCGAGCGTCTCGTGCGCCTCGCGGGAGATGGAGCCGTACGACATGGCGCCGGTGGAGAACCGCTTGACGATCTCGGAGACCGGCTCGACCTCGTCGACCGGGATCGGCTGCCGGTCGGACGTGAAGCCGAACAGGCCGCGGAGCGTCATCAGGCGCTCGGACTGCTCGTTCACCCGCTCGGTGTACTTCTTGAAGATGTCGTAGCGGCCGGAGCGCGTGGAGTGCTGGAGGCGGAAGACCGTCTCCGGGTCGAACAGGTGCGGCTCGCCCTCGCGGCGCCACTGGTACTCGCCGCCGATCTCCAGCGCGCGGTGCGCGGGGGCGATGCCGGAAGCGGGGTAGGCCTTGGCGTGGCGGGCGGCGACCTCCTGGGCGACGACGTCGATGCCGACGCCGCCGATCTTGGTGGCGGTGCCGTTGAAGTACTTCTCCACGAAGGCGTCCTCGAGGCCGACGGCCTCGAAGACCTGGGCGCCGCGGTAGGAGGCGACCGTGGAGATGCCCATCTTGGACATGACCTTCAGGACGCCCTTGCCGAGGGCGTAGATCAGGTTGCGGATGGCCTTCTCGGGCTCGATGCCCGGCAGGAAGGTGCCCGCGCGGACCAGGTCCTCGACGGACTCCATCGCCAGGTACGGGTTGACGGCGGCGGCGCCGTAGCCGATGAGCAGGGCGACGTGGTGGACCTCGCGGACGTCACCGGCCTCGACCAGCAGGCCCACCTGGGTGCGCTGCTTGGTGCGGATGAGGTGGTGGTGGACGGCCGCGGTGAGCAGCAGCGACGGGATCGGCGCGTGCTCGGCGTCGGAGTGCCGGTCGGACAGGACGATGAGGCGGGCGCCGTTCTCTATGGCGGCGTCGGCCTCGGCGCAGATGTCCTCGATGCGTGTCGCGAGCGCGTCACCGCCGCCGGAGACCCGGTACAGGCCGGAGAGGGTCGCGGCCTTGAAGCCGGGCATGTCGCCGTCGGCGTTGATGTGGATGAGCTTGGCCAGCTCGTCGTTGTCGATCACCGGGAAGGGCAGGACGACGCTGCGGCAGGAGGCCGCGGTCGGCTCCAGCAGGTTGCCCGACGGGCCCAGCGGGGAGCGCAGGGAGGTGACCAGTTCCTCGCGGATCGCGTCCAGCGGCGGGTTGGTGACCTGGGCGAAGAGCTGGGTGAAGTAGTCGAAGAGCAGGCGCGGGCGCTCGCTCAGCGCGGCGATGGGCGAGTCGGTGCCCATCGAGCCGATCGGCTCGGCGCCGGCCTTGGCCATCGGCGCGATCAGGACCCGCAGCTCCTCCTCGGTGTAGCCGAAGGTCTGCTGGCGGCGGGTGACCGAGGCGTGGGTGTGCACGATGTGCTCGCGCTCGGGCAGGTCGGGCAGCTCGATCTCGCCGGCCTCGAGCCACTCGGCGTAGGGGTGCTCGGCGGCGAGCCCGTCCTTGATCTCGTCGTCCTCGATGATGCGGTGCTCGGCGGTGTCCACCAGGAACATCCGGCCGGGCTGGAGGCGGCCCTTGCGGACGACCTTCGCCGGGTCGATGTCGAGGACGCCGACCTCGGAGCCGAGGACGACCAGACCGTCGTCGGTGACCCAGTAGCGGCCGGGGCGCAGGCCGTTGCGGTCGAGTACGGCGCCGACCTGGGTGCCGTCGGTGAAGGTGACGCAGGCGGGGCCGTCCCAGGGCTCCATCATCGTGGAGTGGTACTGGTAGAAGGCGCGCCGGGCCGGGTCCATGGAGTCGTGGTTCTCCCACGCCTCCGGGATCATCATCAGCACGGAGTGCGGCAGCGAACGCCCGCCCAGGTGCAGCAGTTCGAGGACCTCGTCGAAGGAGGCGGAGTCCGAGGCGTCGGGCGTACAGACCGGGAAGACGCGCTCGAGTTCCTTGCCGGTGCCGAACAGGTCGGAGACGAGCTGGGACTCGCGGGCGCGCATCCAGTTGCGGTTGCCCTTGACGGTGTTGATCTCACCGTTGTGCGCGACGAAGCGGTACGGGTGTGCGAGCGGCCACGACGGGAAGGTGTTCGTGGAGAACCGGGAGTGCACCAGCGCGATCGCGGAGCCGAAGCGGCGGTCGGACAGGTCCGGGAAGAAGGGCTCGAGCTGGCCGGTGGTCAGCATGCCCTTGTAGACGATGGTCCGCGCGGAGAGCGACGGGAAGTAGATGCCCACCTCGCGCTCGGCGCGCTTGCGCAGGACGAACGCCTTGCGGTCGAGGTCGATGCCCTTGAGTTCACCGGCGGTGACGAAGATCTGCCGGAAGAGCGGCATCGTCGAGCGGGCGGTGGCACCGAGCAGTTCGGGCGCGACCGGCACCTCGCGCCAGCCGAGGACGGTCAGGCCCTCGTCGGCGGCGATCTCCTCGATGCGGGCGACGGCGGCGTCGGCGCCGTCCTCCGGGAGGAAGGCGATGCCGACGGCGTAGCCGCCGGCCTCGGGCAGGTCGAATCCGGCCACCTCGCGGAAGAAGGTGTCCGGGACCTGGGAGAGGATTCCGGCGCCGTCGCCGGAGTCCGGCTCGGAACCGGTGGCACCGCGGTGTTCGAGGTTGCGCAGGACCGTGAGGGCCTGGTCCACCAGGGTGTGGGACGCCTCGCCGGTGAGGGTGGCGACGAAGCCGACGCCGCAGGCGTCGTGCTCGTTGCGGGGGTCGTACATACCCTGCGCAGCAGGGCGAGCATCCATGAAAGACCAGTTCAGACGGTCGTTCGTGGAATGCTGGGACGGCTGGCGCGGCGTACGCATCGGCTCTCCCGTCGTCGTCATGTGGCATGTGCAAGGTGCCGAGGGACGACGTTGGCCCTCTGCGTGGTGCGAAATTTCGTGCAGGTTACATGATGGAGCGGTTCTCGGAAACCGGGATAATCCGTTCCAGCATGCGGACACCACATGGGTCGCGGTGAGGTTCCGCGCCTGGTGGTGGAAGCCATGGGGACTGGTCGGACAGATCGATGTCCATCGCGGTCCGATGGCGGGAAAAGGCTCCTTCGCCCGACCCGCGGGGCACGCCGTCGGCCTCTTTGCCCACAGCGCTTACGGCTCATGCCCAGTGGCCATGCGACCGAAACCAGCACGTTACGACTACTTATGCGGCCCAACGCATAAGTGCGAGTCGCATTATCCTACGGCCGTTCCGAACAGTGTGCCCAGGGCGTACGTCACACCGGCCGCCGCGCCACCGAGGGCGAGCTGCCGCAGGCCGCTGTACCACCAGGTCCGCGCCGTCACCCTGGCCACCACCGCACCGCACAGGAAGAGCCCGAGCAGCGCCAGCAGCACGGCGGGCCACAGGCTGCTCGCGCCGAGCAGATACGGCAGTACGGGCAGCAGGGCGCCCAGCGCGAAGGAGCCGAAGCTGGACACGGCGGCGACGGTGGGCGAGGGCAGGTCGGAGGGGTCGATGCCGAGTTCCTCGCGGGCGTGGATCTCCAGCGCCTGCTCGGGGTCCCGGGAGAGCTGCCGGGCGACCTCGCGGGCCAGCCCGGGCTCGACACCGCGCGACTCGTAGAGCGCGGCGAGCTCGGCCTCCTCGTCCTTGGGGTGCTTGCGCAGCTCACGCCGCTCGACGTCGAGTTCGGCCTCGACCAGCTCGCGCTGGGAGGCGACGGAGGTGTACTCGCCGGCCGCCATGGAGAAGGCGCCGGCTGCCAGGCCGGCGAGGCCGGTGAGCACGACGGTCTGCTGACCGACCGCTCCTCCGGCGACACCGGTCATCAGGGCGAGGTTGGAGACCAGTCCGTCCATCGCGCCGAAGACCGCGGGGCGCAGCCAGCCGCCGTTCACGTCCCGGTGCGTGTGGTTGTCGCGGTGCGCCTCGTGCAGCGTCGCCTCGGTCTCGATGATGGCCATGCCTGTGTCCCCCACAGTTCCTCTTTGGACAAGTTCCATTCTTCGACAACACCCAACGTACGCCTCCTCATTCCGTCCCGCCAGCAAGGAAAGGCTGGACTAACCTGCGGTTTTGCATGTTTCGCTCGTTTGCGTGGATGGGTGCGCAGATGTCGACCGGGTGACGCTGGGGCCGGTGAGGCTGCGCCGGGCACCGAGCCGGGGACAGATGCGCAAAGGGCTCCGCGCCTCTCGGGGCGCACCTGAGAGGAGAGCCGCGTATGGCATCGACCGCCCGCATCCCCTCTGTCCCGGCTGTTTCGGCCGGCCCGGTGCCCGGGGACACCCTCGGGCGCCGTGAGCGGGCACGCGGCGCGCTGCTCGGCCTGGCCGTCGGCGACGCGCTGGGCGCCCCGGCCGAGAACATGAAGCCCTCCGAGATCCGCGCGCGGTGGGGCCGCATCACGGGGTACGTGACGGAGCACCCGGCGGGCACGGACGACACCGAGTACGCGATCTTCTCCGGTCTGCTGCTGGCCCGGCACGGCTCCGCGCTCACCCCGGCGCACGTCGAGGCGGCCTGGCACGAGTGGATCGCGGACCGCGCGGAGGGCCCTTTCCGGGGCGCCGGCTTCAGCGAGCGCGGCACGCTGGAGAACCTGCGCCGGGGGCTGGCGGCGCCGATCTCCGCCCAGCACCGGCACGCCTGGAGCGACGGGCTGGCGATGCGGGCGGCGCCCCACGGGGTGTTCGCGGCCGGCCGTCCCGACGAGGCGGCCCGGCTGGCGGCGATCGACGGTTCGGTCAGCCACGACGGCGAGGGCATCTACGGCGGCCAGGCGGTCGCGGCGGGTGTCGCGGCGGCGATGGCCGGGGCGCCGGTGGTCGCGGTCGTGGCCTCGGCCCTGGCGGTCGTACCGGACGACTCCTGGACCGCCCGCTCACTGCGCCGTGCCGTGACCGCCGCCCACCTGGGCGAACGCGCGGTCCGCGCGGCGGTGGTGATCGGCGGCTACCCGTGGACGGACCTGGCCCCCGAGGCAGTCGCCCTCGCCTTCGGCGCGTACGCGGCGGCCGACGGCGACTTCGAACAGGCGGTGCTGACGGCCGTCAACATGGGCCGCGACGCGGACACCACGGCGGCGGTGGCCGGCGCCCTGGCGGGCGCGACCCGGGGCGCCGCGGCGATCCCGCCGGCCTGGTCGTCCGCCATCACCCCGGCCCGCGGCACCTGCCTCCCGACCATGGCGGGCCACCACATCCTGGACATCGCGGACCTGCTGACGCCGGAGGCGCCCAGATGATCCCTCTGACCGAGACACAACCCGCCACCACGGAGAGCACCCCACCCGCGGCCGCCGACGGCGAGACGACCCCACAGGGGCCACCCGCACCCGACGACGAATGCCGCACGGGTGGTGCGGGCGGGAACATCCGGGCCGAAGGCGGAGCCGAGGCCGAAAGCCCCACCCGACCGCCGCAGGCACAGACCGAGGCCGTCGAAACCGCGCCGCGGGCGAGAATCGAGGGCCTCCTCCTCGGCCTCGCCGCAGGCGACGCCGCCGGCTGGCCCGCCGCCCGCCACCGGGCGGCACGGATGCCCGAGTGGACCAGACGCCTCACCCGCGAACTGGACACCTTCGCGGAGCAGAACGCGACGACCACCCTCCCCGTCCCCATCGCCCTCAACCAGCCCTCCGAACCCCTGCGCCTGGGCCCCTCCGACGACGCCGAATGGGCGGCCTTCGCCGCGGAAGCCGTCCTCCGCGCCGGAGACGACACCGCCTTCGGCGACCTGAGCCGGGAACGCCGCACCCGCGCGGCGATCGACCTGACCTGGAACACCGTCGCCGGCGAGATCGCCGCGGCGGCGGACCGCGCCCCCGAGACGGAGTCCGCCGTACTCCCCCTGCGCGCCCGCATCTCCGTCCGGGCCGGCCTCGGAAACCTCGCCACCGGCCTGCGCCCACCCGCCACCGGCCACGACAATCCCCACTACTTCGACGACGCCGCCTGCGTACGCGCCTGCGTGCTGGCCGTGGCCCACCCGGGCGACCCACGGGCCGCCGCCGACCTCGCGGAGTTCGACGCCCGCTACACCCAGGACGGCGACGGCGTGCACGGCGCCCGCGCCATGGCCGCCGCCGTCTCCCTGGCCCTCACCGGCGCGGACCCGCACACCTGTGTGGCGGCGGCCTGCGCCGAACTGCCCGAGGACACGGAGATCGGCCGCAACGCCCGGTACGCCCTGAAGCTCGCGGCGGACGCCGACAGCGCCTTCGCCCTCGTACCACCGCTGGAGCACCAGATCGTCGACCACGTCTACAGCTACGGCGTCGCCGCCGCCGAGACCGTCCCCGTCGCCCTCGCCCTCGCCACCGCCGCCCACGGCCGGATCGCGGAGGCGGTCCCCGCGGCGGCCTGTCTGTCCCGGGTCGCGGACTCCGCCCCGGCGCTCGTCGGCGCCCTCACCGGCGCGCTGGGCGGCGGGGCCGCGATCCCGGGGACGTGGCGGGAGAGCTGCCGCACCCTCTCCGGCTGCGTACTCCCCCGGCTCACCGGCACGGACCTGGTGGAACTCGCCGGACTCCTGGAAGCCGCACAACCGGCCCCGACGGGGGGATGATTCGGTCATGACGCGCGAAAAGGCGGAAAAGAGTGACCAGGGCCCGCCCCTGGACGAGCGGATCACCGGTGCCCTCGTCGGAGCGGCCGTCGGCGACGCCCTCGGCGGGCCGGTCGAGGGGTACTCCCCCGAACAGATCGTCGAGCGCCACGGCGGGCGCGTGCACGGCGTCGTCGGCCCGTGGAACGGCGACGCGTGGCGCACCGCCCGCCCCATCGCGCCGTACCACAAGGGCGACGGCCACGTCACCGACGACACCCTGATGACGCACGCGCTGATCCGGGTGTACGCGACGGTCCGCGACCACCTGGACGCCTACGCCGTCGCCGACCACCTGGTCCCGGACCTGATGACGAACCCGCGCTGGATCCCGGAGCTGGAGGCGGAGGCGCTCCCGCTGCAGCGGATCTTCCTCGCCGAGAAGTGGCTCGTGGCCCGCCTGCACTACGGCCACGTCGACCCGCGCGAGGCCGGCACCGGCAACATCGTCAACTGCGGTGCCGCGATGTACATGGCCCCGGTCGGCCTGGTCAACGCCGCCCACCCGGCCGCCGCCTACGCCGAGGCGCTGGATGTCGCGGGCGCGCACCAGTCGTCGTACGGCAGGGAGGCGGCCGGTGTCTTCGCGGCGGCCGTGGCGGCGGCGTGCGCGCCGGGCGCGACGGCGGACTCGGTGGTCGCCGCGTGTCTGTCGTCGGCGAAGGACGGCACGCGGGCGGCGATCGAGAAGGTCTGCGACGTCGCCTCGCGGTACACGGACTTCGAGTCGGCGCTGGGTCCGCTGCGGGAGGCGGTGGCGCCGTACGACACGGTCGGCCCCGACTACCGCTCCCCCTCCCTGGGCGCCCGCCGCCCGTCGCGGCTGCACGCCGTCGAGGAGCTCCCGGTGGCACTCGGCATGCTGGTGGTGGCCGGCGGCGACTTCCACCACGCGGTCCTCGGCGCGGTGAACTACGGCCGCGACTGCGACTCCATCGCCACGATGGCCGGCGCGGTGGCCGGCGCGCTCGGCTCACCGGTTCCCGAGGGCTGGGCCAAGACGGTGGCGGAGGCCAGCCGCCTCGACCTGTGGGAACCGGCGGCCACCCTCACCGCCGTGACGCGCGAGATCTTCGTACGCGACGTCCAGCGCCGCCGTGCCCACGAGCGGGCGTTCGCGGACCTGGGAGGCCCCGGATGCTCCGACTGACCTGGGTCCAGCCGGAGGACCTGATCGGCCACGAGCTGCGCCAGGCGTCCCAGGACGGCCGCGAACCCTCCGCCGTCGCCGCCCGCTGGCACGCGGCGGGCGGCCCCGAGGCCCCGGCCCACGCGGGTGCGTCCCCCAGACCGGCCTCCCCCTACCTCCGTCTCCTGGCCACCGACCTCCTGGACGAACTCGCCGATCTTCCCAGCGTCTTGGCGGACGACGAACCGACCGACCTGACCAGAATCAAGTCCCTGTGCCCCGACTGGCCGCTGGGGCGTTCCCGCGGGCAGTCGTGCCTCCCCCAGTGCCTTAAGGGCCTGGGAGGTACCCCCAGGGGCGACGGGGGTCCCCCCGCTCATGGGGGTCCCCCCGCTCATGGGGGTCCCCCCGCTCGAGCGAAGCCGAGAGTGGGGGAGGAGCCGAGAGCGGGGGAGGAGCCGAGAGCGGGGGAGGGCGGGCGATGGGGGCACCTCCCAGGTCGTTCAGGCACTGGGGGAGGCACCCCGCAAACGCCGGGCCGCGCGACCACCCCCCGATCAGCACACCCCGCGCACCTGGAAGCCGCCTGGCTCGGCAGAGCAGCCGGCTGCCTCCTGGGCAAACCGGTGGAGAAACTCCCCCTCACCGGCATCCGCCAACTCGCCCGAGCCACCGGCAACTGGCCCCTGACCACCTACTTCACCGCCCACGGCGTCCCCGAGGACCTCCTGACCAGGTACCCCTGGAACCGCCGCTCCGCGACGACCTCCCTCGCCGAGAACATCGACGGCATGCCCGAGGACGACGACCTCAACTACCCCCTCCTGAACCTCCTCGTCCTCCAACGCCACGGCCGCGCCTTCACCCCCACCGACGTGGCCCGCGTCTGGCTGGACGAACTCCCCGCCGGCCGCACCTTCACCGCCGAACGCGTCGCCTACCGCAACCTCCTCAGCGGCCTGGAACCGCCACTGACCGCCCGCCACCACAACCCCTTCCGCGAGTGGATCGGCGCCCTGATCCGCGCCGACGTGCACGGCTGGACCAACCCCGGCGACCCGGCCGCCGCCGCCGAGCAGGCCCACCGCGACGCCACCCTCACCCACACCGCCAACGGCGTCTACGCGGCGATGTTCACGGCGGCCGTCATCGCCACCGCCGCCACCGGAGACCACGACGTCCACGCCTGTCTGCGCGCCGGCCTCACCGTCGTCCCGCCCCGCTCCCGCCTCGCCCGGGCCGTCCACCAGGCCATTCGGCTCGCGCACGAACACACCGACTTCGACACCGTCGTCGATCTCCTGCACGGCGCCTACGCCGCCACCCACCACTGGGTGCACGCCGTCCCCAACACCGCCCTGATCGCCGCCGCCCTCACCCACGCCGACGGCGACTTCACCGGCTCGATCTGCCGCGCGGTGTCCGGCGGCTGGGACACCGACTCCAACGGCGCGACGGCCGGCAGCATCGCCGCTCTTCTCGCCGGTTCGCGCCGCGCCCTCCCCGAACGCTGGACGGCCCCGCTGAAGAACCGCCTGGCCACCTCCGTCGGCGACTTCCACGGCACCGGCTTCGACACCCTGGCCCGTCTGACCCACTTGGAGGCCACCCGCCCATGACGCCGTACGACGACCCCGCCCCCGCCCCGACCGGCCCCCCGCTGACCGGACTGCGCGTCCTGGACCTCGCCACCCTCTTCGCCGGCCCCCTCGCCGCGACCCTGCTCGGCGACTTCGGCGCGGAGGTCGTCAAGGTCGAGCACCCGAGGAAACCGGACCCCTCCCGCGGCCACGGCCCGTCGAAGAACGGCATCGGCCTGTGGTGGAAGATGCTCGGCCGCAACAAGCGCACCATCACCCTCGACCTGTCCACGCGCGGCGGACAGGCCACCCTGCTGCGCCTCGCCGGGACCGCCGACGTGATCATCGAGAACTTCCGCCCCGGCACCCTGGAGAAGTGGGACCTGGGCTGGCCCGAGCTGTCCGCCGTCAACCCCCGGCTGATCCTGGTCCGGGTCACCGGCTTCGGCCAGTTCGGCCCGTACGCGCACCGTCCCGGCTTCGGCACCCTCGCCGAGGCGATGAGTGGCTTCGCCGCGATCACCGGCGAACCGGACGCACCGCCCACCCTCCCCCCGTTCGGCCTGGCGGACTCCATCGCGGGCCTGACCACGGCGTACGCCGTCATGACCGCGCTCGCCGGCCGGGACCGCACGGGAGAGGGCCAGGTCGTCGACATGGCGCTGATCGAGCCGATCCTCACCGCGCTCGGCCCCCAGCCCACCTGGTACGACCAGCTCGGCCACGTCCAGCCCCGTACCGGCAACCGCTCCCAGAACAACGCCCCGCGCGGCACCTACCGCACCGCCGACGGCACCTGGGTCGCCGTCTCCACCTCGGCCCAGTCGATCGCCGAGCGCGTGATGGTGCTGGTGGGCCGGCCTGACCTGATCGACGAGCCCTGGTTCGCCACCGGCGAGGACCGGGCCCGGCACGCGGACGTGCTGGACGAGGCGGTCGGCGGCTGGATCGCCCGGCACACCCGCACCGACGTGCTGGCGGCCTTCGAGAAGGCGGAGGCGGCCGTCGCCCCCATCCAGGACGTACGGGACGTCATGGCGGACCCGCAGTACCAGGCCCTGGACACGATCACCACGGTCGACGATCCGGAGCTGGGCCCGCTGCGCATGCAGAACGTCCTCTTCCGGCTCTCCGGCACCCCGGGCGCGATCCGCTGGGCGGGCCGCCCGCACGGCGCGGACACCGAGGAGGTCCTGACCGGGCTGGGCCTCACGCTCGACGACCTCGCGGAGCTCCGCGCGGAGGGCGCCCTGTGACGGGCTTCCCGCTGACCTGGCTGTACGCCCCCGGCGACCGTCCTCCCGTGGTGGCGAAGGCGCTCACCTCCGGCGCCGACGTGGTGGTGGTCGACCTGGAGGACGCGGTCGCCCCCGACCGCAAGGCCTACGCCCGCTCCGCCACCGCCGAGCTGCTGCGCGACCCCCAGCCGGTCCCGGTCCATGTCCGCGTCAACGCCCTGTCCGGCCCCTGGGGCCGCGCCGACCTCGCGGCCGTCGCGCACGCCCCCGGCCTGTCCGGTCTGCGCCTGCCCAAGGTGTCGTCCCCGTCCGACGTCGTACGCGTCGCCCGGCGCACCGTGTCCGCCCACGGCGGCGCACTGCCCCTGTACGCCCTCCTGGAGACGGCCCTCGGCGTCGAACGCGCCCATGCCGTGGCCACCGCCCACCCGTCCCTGCGCGGTATCGCCATCGGTGAGGCGGACCTACGGGCCGACCTGGGCGTACGCGACGACGCGGGCCTCGACTGGTCCCGCTCCCGGGTGGTCGTCGCCGCGCGTGCGGCGGGCCTCGCCCCGCCCACCCAGTCCGTCCACCCCGACATCCGCGACCTGGACGGCCTGGCCGCCTCCTGCGCCCACGGCCGCGCCCTGGGCTTCCTGGGCCGCGCCGCCATCCACCCCCGCCAACTCCCGGTCATCGAGCGCGCCTACCTCCCCACGGAGGAGGAGATCGAACAGGCGGAAACGGTCGTCAAGGCAGCGGCCATGACCCAGGGCGCCCAGGCCCTCCCCGACGGCACCTTCATCGACACAGCGGTGGTACTCGCAGCCCAGAGAACCCTGTCCCTGGCCCACAGAACCTGACCGATTCCGCGCGGGCAGTCCGTGCCGCCCACCGCGGACAACCCTGCCACCCACCGCGGGCAGTCGTGCCTCCCCCAGTGCCTCAAGGGCCTGGGAGGTACCCCCAGGGCGGCACGGGTGGGCTGGGGGTACCCCCTCCGGAGGAGGCACCCCGTAGGCGCCGGGCTGCGCGAACCACCCCCGCCCCACACACGCCGAGGGCGCCCGGAAAACCCCGGACGCCCTCAGTGTCGTACAGCAGACCGTCAGCTCTTCTTCGCCGATCCGGCCCCGTCCTTGGACGTCTCGGCCTCCGAGGACTCCTCCTTCTCGGAAGGAGCACCCTCCTCGTCCTTCTCCACAGCCTCACCCTCATCGGAATCGGCCTCGGAACCGGAGGCGCCCTCACCGCCGGAGACTCCCGGCTCCACCACGTCCTCCCGCCCCGGCCGCTTCCGCGCCGACAGCACGATGTACAGCACCGCCAGCAGGAACACCAGGAGCGCCGTCCAGTTGTTCAGCCGCAGGCCGAGGATGTGGTGCGCCTCGTCGACACGCATGTACTCGATCCAGAACCGCCCCACGCAGTACCCGGCGACGTACAGCGCGAACGCCCGCCCGTGCCCGAGCTTGAACCGCCGGTCCGCCCAGATCACCAGCAGCGCCACACCGACGCACCACAGGGACTCGTACAGGAACGTCGGGTGGTACGTCCCCGGGTCCCGTCCGTCGGCGGACGAGGTGATCTCCACGGCCCACGGCACATCGGTGGGCCGCCCGTACAGCTCCTGGTTGAACCAGTTGCCCCAGCGTCCGATCGCCTGGGCGAAGGCGATGCCCGGCGCGATGGCGTCGGCGTAGGCGGGCAGCGGGATGCCACGGCGCCGGCAGCCGATCCAGGCGCCCAGCGCACCGAGGGCGATCGCGCCCCAGATGCCGAGGCCGCCCTCCCAGATCTTGAAGGCGTCCACCCAGTCACGGCCCTCGCTGAAATACAGCTGGTAGTCCGTGATCACGTGGTAGAGCCGGCCGCCGATCAGGCCGAAGGGCACGGCCCAGACAGCGATGTCGGCCACCGTGCCGGCCCGCCCGCCCCGGGCGATCCAACGCTTGTTGCCGAGCCAGACGGCAACGAAGACGCCGATGATGATGCAGAACGCGTAGCCGCGCAGCGGAACGGGGCCGAGGTACAGCACCCCGCTCGACGGGCTGGGAATGTAGGCAAGTTCCATGGCAGGGTCGACGCTACCGTGCCGGACCGGCCGCACGGCAGGCAGCCCGGCTACGGCTCCATAACAGGACCGTCGGATCGTCGGTCCGGGGCGTCACTGTCCCTTGTTGGCCTCCTCGACCATCCGCTTGAACTTCTCGGGGGTCATCGAGCGGTCCTGGTTGATGTTCCTGCCCTCGTACAGCACCGTCGGCGTGCCGCTGAAGCCGCCCTTCTGGAACGCCTCGTGGGACTTGGCGACCCAGCTGTTGTGCGTGCCGTCCTCGACGCAGGCGCGGAAGGCGGGGGTGTCGAGTCCGTCGACCTTGCCGGCCAGCTCGATCAGCTTGCCGTTGTCGGCGAAGGCGTCGTCGCTCTCCGGCGGCTGGTTCTCGAACAGCACGTCGTGGTACGCGGCGAACTTCCCGGCGTCCTGGGCGCAGGCGGCGGCGTTGGCCGCGTCGCGGGAGCCGGCGCCGCCCAGGCCGTTGTCGATCAGTGTGACCAGGTGGTACTCCACCTTCAGCTGACCGGATCCGGTCAGCTCGTGGATGGTGGGGCTGTAGTTCTGCTCGAAGACCTTGCAGGCCGGGCAGCGGAAGTCCTCCCACACGGTGAGGGTGGCCTTGGCGCTCTCCTTGCCGACCGGGATGGCGAGGCCGTCCTTGCCCAGGGCACCGGAGGGCGCCACGACGGGGCCGGACGCCTCGCTCTCGTCGTCCCCGCCCGAATTGGCGGCGATGACACCGATCACCGCCGCGAGCCCCAGGACACAGAGCACGCTCGCGCCCACGATCAGGGCACGGCGTCGCTTCTCCGTCTTCTTCCGCTTCTCTCGCTCGTCCGCCATCCGCTCCCGGGCGGTGCGCTTTCCCTCACGGTTCTTCTCGCTCACACCCGCAGAACGAACCGGGGAGGCGCACAGCGCCTCCCCGGTCCCAGGACCACTCGTACGAGGGACCCGTACGACTATCCGCGGATCCCCCTGCCGTTCACGCCTGCCGGCGTACGCCCTCGGCCAGGTCACCGGCGAGTGCGCGGACGGCCTCGACGCCGGCGGCGGCGTCGGGGGCGTCCAGCATCCGCTTGACGAAGGCCGAGCCGACGATCACGCCGTCGGCGAAGCGGGCGACCTCGGCGGCCTGGGCGGGGTTGGAGACGCCGAGTCCGACGCAGACCGGGAGGTCGGTGGTGGCGCGGGTGCGCCGCACCAGGTCCTCGGCCTGCGCGCCGACCGACTCACGGGTGCCGGTGACGCCCATCAGGGAGGCGGCGTAGACGAAGCCGCTGCCGGCCGCGGTGATCTCGGCGAGCCGCTCGTCCTTGCTGCTGGGCGCGACCACGAAGACCGTGGCGAGCCCGTGCTTCTCCGCGTGCTCCCGCCACAGCGCCGACTCCTGGACGGGCAGGTCGGGCAGGATGCACCCGGCGCCGCCCGCCTCGGCCAGCTCGGCGGTGAACCGCTCCACGCCGTAGCGGTCGATGGGGTTCCAGTAGGTCATGACGAGGATCGGTTTGCCGGTGGCCGCGTGGGCCTCGCGGACCGTGCGCATCACGTCGGCGATCCTCACGCCGCCGCGCAGGGCGATGTCGTCGGCGGTCTGGATGACCGGGCCGTCGAGGACGGGGTCGCTGTGCGGCAGACCCACCTCCACGACGTCGGCGCCGCCGTCCAGGGCGGCCTTGACGGCCTCGATGCCGCCGTCCACGGTGGGGAACCCGGCCGGGAGGTAGGCGATGAGGGCGGAGCGGCCCTCGGCCTTCGCCGCGGCGAGGGTGTCGTTCAGCAGCCGCACGTTCCCGCTCACTTGGCGTCCCCCTCGATCTCGGCGGTGCCGGCCTCGTCGGCGGCGACCTCGGCGTCGGTGTCGTACAGCCCGAAGTAGCGGGCGGCGGTGTCCATGTCCTTGTCGCCGCGGCCCGACAGGTTGACGACGATCAGCGCGTCCTCGCCCAGCTCCCTGCCGACCTCCAGGGCGCCGGCGAGGGCGTGGGCGCTCTCGATGGCCGGGATGATGCCCTCGGTGCGCGACAGCAGGCGCAGGGCCTGCATGGCGGCGTCGTCGGTGACCGCGCGGTACTCGCCGCGGCCGCTGTCCTTGAGGTAGGAGTGCTCGGGCCCGATGCCCGGGTAGTCCAGGCCGGCCGAGATCGAGTACGGCTCGGTGATCTGGCCCTCGTCGTCCTGGAGGACGTAGGACCGGGAGCCGTGCAGGATGCCGGGCTCGCCCGCGGTGAGGGTGGCCGCGTGCTCGCCGCTGTCGATGCCGTGTCCGGCGGGCTCGCAGCCGATGAGACGTACGCCGGTGTCCGGGATGAAGGCGTGGAAGAGGCCGATGGCGTTGGAGCCGCCGCCGACGCAGGCGATCGCGGCGTCGGGCAGGCGTCCGGCGCGTTCCAGGAGCTGGCGGCGGGCCTCGACGCCGATGACGCGGTGGAAGTCGCGGACCATCGCCGGGAAGGGGTGCGGTCCCGCGACGGTGCCGAAGAGGTAGTGGGTGCGGTCGACGTTGGCGACCCAGTCGCGGAACGCCTCGTTGATGGCGTCCTTCAGGGTGCGGCTGCCGGACTTCACGGCGATGACCTCGGCGCCGAGCATCCGCATCCGGGCCACGTTGAGGGCCTGGCGCTGGGTGTCGATCTCGCCCATGTAGATCGTGCAGTCGAGGCCGAAGAGGGCGCAGGCGGTGGCGGTGGCCACGCCGTGCTGGCCGGCGCCGGTCTCGGCGATGACGCGGGTCTTGCCCATGCGCTTGGTGAGGAGGGCCTGGCCGAGCACGTTGTTGATCTTGTGGGAGCCGGTGTGGTTCAGGTCCTCGCGCTTGAGGAAGATCCGGGCTCCGCCGGCGTGTTCGGCGAAGCGGGGGACCTCGGTGAGCGCGCTCGGGCGGCCGGTGTAGTGGGCCAGGAGGTCGTCGAGTTCACGGGCGAACTCGGGGTCGTGCTTGGCCTTGTCGTACTCGACGGCGACCTCGTCGACCGCGGCGACGAGGGCCTCGGGGATGAACTTGCCGCCGAAGGCGCCGAAGTAGCCTTCGGGGCTCGGGGTCCGGCCCTCCGGGTCGGGGATGAAGAAGGTGCTGGGCATGCGTGTACCTCACGGTGAGTGTGTGTCGGGCACGTTTCGCCGTGGGGCGGGGGTTGTCGGCCGGCTTCAGGCCGTGTGTGGCTGGTCGCGCTCACGCGACGAAAGTCGCATGTTCGGCACAGTCCCGCGCCCCTAGGTCGGCTGGTGCCATCGCATGCCGTTGACCTGCCCGGGTTCGTCGCCGATGACGTACCGCACCCGGCGGCCGTGCACCCTGCGCGCGGGAGCGCGGCAGCCCCGGGGCCGACAGCCGCGCGCGAGGCGGGCGTACGGGTCCCGTGGGGTCGGAGGGAGTGCGGGTGTCATCGGGGGCAGCCTACCGGGGTGTCAGCCCCGCCCGTGCCGCAGTGCGGGGTGTTCGCCCGCCGCCACCAGGTCGGAGACGGCCGTCCTCGGGTCCTTGCCGGTGACCAGGGACTCGCCCACCAGGACGGCGTCGGCGCCGGCGTTGGCGTAGGCGATGAGGTCGTGCGGGCCGCGGACGCCGGACTCGGCGACCTTGACGATGTGCGCGGGGATCTCCGGGGCGACCCGCTCGAACGTGCCGCGGTCGACCTTCAGCGTCTTCAGGTTGCGCGCGTTGACGCCGATGACCTTGGCGCCCGCGTCGACCGCGCGCTCGACCTCGTCCTCGTCGTGCACCTCGACGAGCGGGGTGAGACCGATGGACTGGGCGCGCTCGATCAGCGACTCCAGGGCCGGCTGGTCGAGGGCCGCGACGATCAGCAGGGCGAGGTCGGCGCCGTACGCGCGGGCCTCCCAGAGCTGGTACGACGTGACGATGAAGTCCTTGCGCAGGACGGGGACGTCCACGCGCGCGCGGACGGCCTCCAGGTCGGCCAGCGAGCCGCCGAAGCGGCGCTGTTCGGTGAGGACGGAGATGACGGCGGCGCCGCCCGCCTCGTAGTCGGCGGCGAGTCCCGCCGGGTCGGCGATCGCGGCCAGCGCGCCCTTGGACGGGCTGGAGCGCTTGACCTCGCAGATCACCTTGACGCCGTCACCGCGCAGGGCGGCCACGCCGTCCTTGGCCGCGGGAGCCTTCGCCGCACGCTCCTTGAGCTCGTCGAGGCTGACGCGCGCCTGCCGCTCCGCGAGGTCGGCACGGACTCCGTCGATGATCTCGTCGAGCACACTCACGCGAGCGGCCCCCTTCCCTACGGTCGGTCTTCACTGGTCACTGCGATGGTATCCGCAGCGGGGCGGATGCCCCGCATCCAGGTTGACGCCCCTCTCCCTACCTGGACTTTCGCTGGTCGATCAAGGATGCAGCCAGCCACCGAACGGCAGGTTCCGGACAATCGCGAACACCAGGAGCAGTGCTCCCAGGGACCACAGGAGCACCGGCGGCGGATCGATCCGCGGCGGCGGCCCGCCGCGCGCCGCGCGGACCACCCAGACGGTCCACAGCACGGCGCAGACGGCGTAGCCGAGGACGGCGGGCGCGTTGGCCTGGAGGGCGGCCGGGAGGTCGCCGTGGACGACGGCGTGCGCGCTGCGCAGCCCGCCGCAGCCGGGGCAGTACAGGCCGGTGAGGCGCAGCAGCGGGCAGGCGGGGTAGTGGCCGGGCTCGTTGGGGTCCACGGCCCCGACGTAGGCGAAGGCCCCGGCGACGGCGGCGAGCAGCCCCGCGGGGACGGCCAGTCGGGCCGCTCTGCCGGGAGGCGCTCCGGGGGTGGGAGCGTTCACGCTGTGCATTGTGCCCCGGACACGGCTCAGGGGCGGTTCCGGCGTCGTGCCGGGCCCGCCCCCGTGCGGAGTGCTCCGCCGTGCTCAGCCCTGGGCGCGGGCCGGCGCGCGGTCGCCGGTGACCTGGTGCACGGGGTGGTTGCTCTTCGGCTGGCCCATGCCCATCGAGCGCATGACGGCGCCGACGACACCGCCGAGGAGTACGACGCCCATGCTCGCCCAGAAGCCCACGGGCTGGTCCATCACCATGAACGCGCCACCGGCGCAGAAGCCGATGAAGGCGATGATGACACCGGTCCAGGCGGCCGGGGTGTGACCGTGGCTGCTGCCCGCCATTGCTTGCTCCTCGTTGCTGTGTACCTGTCTGAGCAGACGCTCGCCCTCATTGTCCCGCACGCACGCGCCGAGGGTGAGCGGGGGTACCGCGCCGAACCGCGGGCAGTCGTGCCGCAGGGTGGCAGGACTGCCCGCGGCTACAGGGGTGGGCGTCGGCCCGGCGGGTGGCTGTCCGTGGTCAGGGGGCGTGTTACGCGCTGGTCGGGTCCTCGCCCCTGTCCAGGGCCTTCCAGAGGTCCTCCGGGCGGTCGGGGTCGACGGAGGCGGGCTTGCGGCGTGGGCGGGGGGTGCCGCCCCGTTCGTAGCGGCCGGACATGGCCGGCCAGAGACGGCCGTAGCGCAGGGCGAGCAGGCCGGCCAGCAGCAGCAGGACACCGCCCACGGCGGCCACGTACGGCCACGCCGTGTGGCTCAGGGCCTCCACGGTCGCGGACGTGTCACCCGACGCCTGAGCCGCCTTCTCGTCGAGCGCCCCGCTGTCCGACGCCCCGAACAGTGCGGCCGCCACCGTGCCCGCCCCCGACAGCGCCAGCAGCGCCGCGACGGCGAGGCGGCCGGCCCGGCGCACGGCGAACACCGCGACCAGCGCCGCCAGTCCCACGACGGCCAGGGCGGCGGGCACGCCCGTCACGTCGCTGCCCTTCGCGGTGAGCGGGAACGCGCCGCCGGCCACCGTGGCGGTGCCCTCCGACCACTGCTGCCGGGTGGCGAGCAGGGCCACGGCCGCGCCCAGGGCACCGCTCAGCAGGGCGACGGCGAGGCTGAGGCGGCCACCGCGGGCGGAGCCGGCGGCCTCGGAACGGGGGGTAGGTACAGCAGTCACGCCCTCCACTATCGCCTGAACCCCGGATGAACCGACACCCGGGGTTCGCCTCGGACGCCTCTCAGGCCGTTCCCAGCCGGTTCGCGGTGTGCACCGCGCGCAGCACCGCCGCCGCCTTGTTGCGGCACTCGGTGTCCTCCGCGACCGGGTCGGAGTCGGCCACGATCCCCGCTCCGGCCTGCACGTACGCGGTGCCGTCCCGCAGCAGGGCGGTACGGATCGCGATCGCGGTGTCGGAGTCGCCGGCGAAGTCGAGGTAGCCGACGCAGCCGCCGTACAGCCCGCGCCGGGACGGTTCGAGTTCGTCGATGATCTGCAGCGCGCGGGGCTTGGGCGCCCCGGAGAGCGTGCCGGCCGGGAAGCAGGCGGTGAGCACGTCGAACGCGGTGCGGCCGGCGCCGACCCGGCCGGTGACCGTCGAGACGATGTGCATGACGTGCGAGTACCGCTCGACGGACATGAAGTCGACGACCTCGACGGAGCCGGGTTCGCAGACCCGTCCGAGGTCGTTGCGGCCCAGGTCGACGAGCATGAGGTGCTCGGCGCGTTCCTTGGGGTCGGCGAGGAGTTCGTCGGCGAGGGCCTGGTCCTCCTGCGGGGTGGCGCCACGGTGCCGGGTGCCGGCGATGGGGTGGACCATGGCGTGCCCGTCCTCGACCTTCACCAGCGCCTCGGGGGACGAGCCGACCACGTCGAAGCCGTCGAAACGGAACAGGTACATGTACGGGGACGGGTTGGTGGCCCGCAGTACCCGGTAGACGTCGAGGGCGCTCGCCGTGCACGGCGTCTCGAACCGCTGGGAGGGGACGACCTGGAAGGCCTCCCCCGCGCGGATGCGTTCCTTGATGTCCTCCACGGCCTGCCGGAAGTCGGGGCCGCCCCACCGCGCGGTGTACTCGGGCAGTTCGGAGGGCGGCAGCACGGCGGGCGGCTGGGCGACCGCGCGGGTGAGGTCGGCCTCCATGGTGTCGAGCCGGGCCACGGCGTCGGCGTACGCCTCGTCGACGCCGGTCTCCAGGTCGTTGTGGTTGATCGCGTTGGCGATCAGCCAGACGGCGCCCTCCCAGTGGTCCATGACGGCGAGGTCGCTGGTGAGCAGCATGGTCAGCTCGGGCAGCCTCAGGTCGTCCCGCTCGCCGGGGCCGACCTTCTCCAGGCGGCGCACGATGTCGTAGCCGAGGTAGCCGACCAGGCCGCCGGTGAAGGGCGGCAGGCCCAGGTCGTGGGCGAGGTCGCGCGGGGTGTGCAGGGTCCGGAGGGTCGTGCGCAGCGCGGCGAGCGGGTCGCCGTCCACGGGGACGCCGACGGGCGGGGTGCCCTCCCAGTGCGCCTGTCCGGCGCGCTCGGTGAGGGTGGCGGCGCTGCGGACGCCGACGAAGGAGTAGCGGGACCAGGAGCGGCCGTTCTCGGCGGACTCCAGCAGGAAGGTGCCGGTGCGCTCGGCGGCGAGTTTGCGGTAGAGCGCGACCGGGGTGTCGCCGTCGGCGAGGAGCTTGCGGGTGACCGGGATGACCCGGCGGTCGGTGGCGAGCTTGCGGAACGTCTCGAGGTCCATGGCGGCAGACCTTACTGATCCGGGGCGGGGGTGTGCGCCGGCAGCACGTCGGCGTCGAAGCAGGTGCGGGCGCCGGTGTGGCAGGCGGCGCCCACCTGGTCGACCTTGACCAGCACGGTGTCGGCGTCGCAGTCCAGGGCGACCGACTTGACCCACTGGAAGTGGCCGGAGGTGTCACCCTTGACCCAGTACTCCTGGCGGCTGCGCGACCAGTAGGTGCAGCGGCCGGTGGTGAGCGTGCGGTGCAGCGCCTCGTCGTCCATCCAGCCCAGCATCAGCACCTCTCCGGTGTCGTACTGCTGGGCGATGGCGGGCAGGAGGCCGTCGGGGCTGCGCTTGAGCCGCGCGGCGATCTCCGGGTCGAGGCGGCTGGGCCGGGACGTGCTGCTGGTCATGCCGACCATTGTGCCGCGCCCCGGTCACCGGGCCTTGACGATGTCCACTGTGCGGACTTCCCGCCCGGCCGTAGGCTGGCATGCATGTCGACCCATGCCAAGCGTGAACGACTTCTCCTGGCCGATCTGCTGGAGACCGCGGGTCCCGAGGCCCCGACCCTGTGCGAGGGCTGGACGGCCCGGGACCTCGCCGCCCACGTGGTGGTGCGCGAGCGCCGGCCCGACGCGGCCGGCGGCATGCTGGTCAAGCAGCTGGCGGCGCGTCTGGAGCGGGTGACGGCGGAGTTCGCCGCCAAGCCGTACGAGGAGCTGATCCAGCTGATCCGGACGGGTCCGCCGCGCTTCTCGCCCTTCTCGCTCAAGCAGGTCGACGAGCTGTCGAACATCGTCGAGTTCTACGTCCACACGGAGGACGTGCGCCGCGCCCAGCCCGACTGGACGCCGCGTGAGCTCGACCCGGTGTTCCAGGACGTCCTGTGGTCGCGTCTGGAGCGCTCCGCACGGTTGATGGGACGCGGGGCGCCGACGGGCCTGGTGATGCGCCGTCCGGACGGCCGGACGGTGGTGGCGCACCGCGGCACTCCGGTGGTCACGGTGACCGGGGAGCCGTCCGAGCTGGTGCTGTTCGCCTACGGCCGGCAGAGCGCCGCCAAGGTCGAGCTGGACGGCGACGAGAACGCGATCGCGAAGCTGCGCGAGACCAAACAGCTCGGCATCTGATCCGCACGAAAGGCACAGCTCGTGATCAAAGTGGCCATGACCAGCGTGTACGTCGACGACGTGGCGAAGGCGCACGCCTTCTACACCGATGTCCTCGGCTTCGAGACCCGCACCCACATGGATCTGGGCGACGGCACGCTGTTCGTCACCGTGGGCGCGAAGGACGGCGCCCAGCGGGACCTGGAGCTGCTGCTGGAGCCGGGGCAGGGCCCTATAGCGGAGCCGTACCGCAGGGCGGTGCGCGAGGCGGGGCTGCCCGCGATCGTGTTCTCCGTGGACGACCTCCGCGCGGAGTTCGAACGGCTCCGCGGGGAGGGTGTCCACTTCGTCCAGGACCCGCAGGAGCGGGGTCCGGTGATCGCCGCCGTCCTGGACGACACGGTCGGCAATCTCGTCCAGCTGGCCCAGCCGACCGGCTGAGCCTCACCGCACCGGGTGACCGGCTCCCCGCAGCGTCTCCTTGACCTGGCCGATGCGCAGGTCGCCGAAGTGGAAGACGGAGGCGGCCAGCACCGCGTCCGCGCCCGCCGCGACCGCCGGCGGGAAGTCGGCGAGCCTGCCGGCGCCGCCGGAGGCGATCACGGGGACGGTGACGTGCTCGCGGACGGCGGCGATCATCTCCAGGTCGTAGCCGTCCTTGGTGCCGTCGGCGTCCATGGAGTTGAGCAGGATCTCGCCCGCGCCCAGTTCGGCGGCGCGGTGCGCCCACTCGACGGCGTCGATGCCGGTGCCGCGACGGCCGCCGTGCGTGGTGACCTCGAAGGAGCCGGAGTCGGTGCGCCGGGCGTCGACCGAGAGGACGAGCACCTGCCGGCCGAAGCGTTCCGCGATCTCGCGGATGAGGTCGGGCCGGGCGATGGCCGCCGTGTTGACGCCCACCTTGTCGGCGCCCGCGCGGAGCAGCCTGTCCACGTCCTCGGTGGTGCGGACGCCGCCGCCCACGGTGAGCGGGATGAACACCTGCTCGGCGGTGCGGCGCACCACGTCGTAGGTCGTCTCGCGGTTGCCCGACGAGGCGGTGATGTCCAGGAACGTCAGCTCGTCGGCGCCCTCGGCGTCGTACACCTTGGCCATCTCGACGGGGTCGCCCGCGTCGCGCAGGTTCTGGAAGTTGACGCCCTTGACGACCCGGCCGTTGTCCACGTCCAGGCAGGGGATGACTCGGACCGCCAGGGTCATGAATCCACGGCTCCTCTGAATGCTTCGAGTTCCACTGAGACCAGGACGCGCGAGTCGACGAAGCCCTCGACCACCAGGAGGGTGGTGACCGGGCGCACCGCGTCGAACAGCTCCTTGTGGGCGCGTCCGGCCGCGTCGACGTCCCGCGCGTGGGCGAGGTGGAGGCGCGTGCGGATCACGGACTCGATGCCGAGCCCGAACGCGCCGATCGCCTCCAGCGCGCTGGTGAAGGCCACCTTGGCCTGTTCGTACGGGTCGCCCTCCCCGTACAGCACATCGCCCCGGAACGCGGTCGTGCCCGCCACCAGGACGCGGTCGCCCGCCGCCACGGCACGTGCAGAGCCGAGGGTCTCCTCCCAGGGATTCGTGCCCTGCACACGCCGTACGGCATCGGACGTCATCGCGACACAGCCTCCAGTGCCTCTTCCAGGGTGAACGCCTTGGCGTACAGGGCCTTCCCGACGATGGCGCCCTCGACACCGAGCGGCACGAGGCCGGCGATGGCGCGCAGGTCGTCCAGGGAGGAGACGCCGCCGGAGGCGACCACGGGGCGGTCGGTGGCGGCGCAGACGTTCTTCAGGAGCTCCAGGTTGGGGCCCTGGAGGGTGCCGTCCTTGGCGATGTCGGTGACGACGTAGCGGGCGCAGCCCTCCTTGTTCAGGCGGTCCAGCGTCTCGTAGAGGTCGCCGCCGTCGCGGGTCCAGCCGCGGCCGCGCAGGGTGGTGCCGCGGACGTCGAGGCCGACGGCGATCCTGTCGCCGTGCTCGGCGATGACCTTGGCGACCCATTCGGGGGTCTCCAGGGCGGCGGTGCCGAGGTTGACGCGGGTGCAGCCGGTGGCGAGGGCGGCGGCGAGGGTGTCGTCGTCGCGGATGCCGCCGGACAGCTCCACCTTGATGTCCATGGCTCCGGCGACCTCGGCGATCAGCGCGCGGTTGTCACCGGTGCCGAACGCGGCGTCCAGGTCGACCAGGTGCAGCCACTCGGCACCCGAGCGCTGCCAGGCGAGGGCGGCCTCCAGGGGGGAGCCGTACGAGGTTTCCGTCCCGGACTCGCCGTGCACGAGGCGGACGGCCTGGCCGTCGCGGACGTCGACGGCGGGGAGGAGTTCGAGCTTGGCCATGTCTCTACAGGGTTCCGATCCAGTTGGTGAGGAGCTGGGCACCGGCGTCGCCGGACTTCTCGGGGTGGAACTGGGTGGCCCACAGGGCGCCGTTCTCCACGGCCGCCACGAAGGGCTTGCCGTGGGTGGACCAGGTGACCAGCGGGGCGCGCATCGCCGGGTTGGCGGTCTGAAGGGTCCAGTCGTGGACGGCGTAGGAGTGCACGAAGTAGAAGCGGGCGTCCGCGTCGAGGCCGGCGAACAGTTCGGAGCCGGCCGGGGCGTCCACGGTGTTCCAGCCCATGTGGGGCACGATGTCGGCCTGGAGCGGCTCGACGGAGCCGGGCCACTCGTCGAGGCCCTCGGACTCCACGCCGTGTTCGATGCCCCGCGCGAAGAGGATCTGCATGCCGACGCAGATGCCCATCACCGGGCGGCCGCCGGAGAGCCTGCGGTCGACGATCCAGTCGCCGCGTGCCTCCTTGAGGCCCTTCATGCAGGCGGCGAAGGCGCCGACGCCGGGCACCAGCAGCCCGTCGGCGTTCATGGCCGCGTCGAAGTCGCGGGTGATCTGGACGTCGGCTCCCGCGCGGGCGAGGGCGCGCTCGGCGGAACGGACGTTGCCGAAGCCGTAGTCGAAGACCACGACCTTCTTGGTGGTGCTCAAGGGTTCACACCTCCAGCCTCAGGAGCCCCGTGCCGAGGCACATCACGGCGCCGATGGAGAGCAGCACGATGAGGCTCGTGGGCATCTTCTGCTTGGCGAAGGAGATGATCCCGCCGACGAAGAACAGGCCGACGACGATCAGGACGGTGGACAGACCGTTCATGGCTTACAGCGCGCCCTTCGTGGAGGGCAGGATGCCGACGGCGCGGGGGTCGCGTTCGGAGGCGTAGCGCAGGGCGCGGGCGAGGGCTTTGAACTGGCACTCCACGATGTGGTGCGCGTTGCGCCCGTAGGGCACGTGCACGTGCAGCGCGATCTGGGCCTGGGCGACGAAGGACTCCAGGATGTGCCGGGTCATCGTCACGTCGTACTCGCCGATCATCGGCGCCATGTTCTCGGGCTCGGTGTGCACGAGGTAGGGGCGGCCGGAGAGGTCGACGGTGACCTGGGCGAGGGACTCGTCCAGCGGGACCGTGCAGTTGCCGAAGCGGTAGATGCCCACCTTGTCGCCGAGCGCCTGCTTGAAGGCGGCGCCGAGCGCGAGGGCGGTGTCCTCGATGGTGTGGTGCGAGTCGATGTGCAGGTCGCCCTCGGTCTTCACGGTCAGGTCGAACAGACCGTGCCGGCCGAGCTGGTCGAGCATGTGGTCGTAGAAGCCGACCCCGGTGGAGATCTCGGTCCTCCCGGTGCCGTCGAGGTCGATCTCGACGAGGACGGACGTCTCCTTGGTGGTGCGTTCCACGCGTCCTACGCGGCTCATGCGCTCTGCTCCTTCTTGATGTCACGGACCGCGTCGAGGAACGCGTCGTTCTCGGCGGGGGTGCCCGCGGTGACCCGCAGCCATCCCGGTACGCCGTTGTCCCGGACCAGGACGCCCCGGTCGAGGATCTTCCGCCAGGTGGCGTGGGAGTCCTCGAACCGTCCGAACTGGACGAAGTTGGCGTCGGACTCGGTCACCTCGTAGCCGAGGGCGCGCAGTCCGGCGACCAGCCGGTCGCGCTCGGCCTTGAGCTGCTCGACGTAGCCGAGCAGCGTGTCGGTGTGCTCCAGGGCGGCCAGCGCGGTCGCCTGGGTGATCGCGGAGAGGTGGTACGGCAGCCGGACGAGCTGGACGGCGTCGACGACCGCCGGGTGCGCGGCGAGGTAGCCCAGGCGCAGGCCCGCCGCACCGAACGCCTTCGACATGGTGCGGGAGACGACGAGGTTCGGGCGCCCGTCGAGCAGCCGCAGCAGCGAGTCGCCGTGGCTGAACTCGATGTACGCCTCGTCGACGACCACCATCGACGGCTTGGCCGCCTGGGCGGCCTCGTACAGCGCGAGGACCGTCTCCGCCGGGACCGCGTTGCCGGTGGGGTTGTTGGGGGTGGTGACGAAGACGACGTCGGGCCGGTGCTCGGCGATCGCCTTCTCGGCGGCGCCGAGGTCGATCGTGAAGTCCTCGCTGCGGGGCCCGGAGATCCAGCCGGTGCCGGTGCCGCGCGCGATCAGGCCGTGCATCGAGTACGACGGTTCGAAGCCGATGGCGGTGCGGCCCGGTCCGCCGAAGGTCTGCAGCAGCTGCTGGATGACCTCGTTGGAGCCGTTGGCGGCCCACACGTTCTCGACGCCGACCGGGTGTCCGGCCGTCTTCGTCAGGTATTCGGCCAGCCTGGTGCGCAGTTCGACCGCGTCCCGGTCGGGGTAGCGGTTGAGGTGCCGGGCGGCCTCGCGGACCCGCTCGGTGATCCGCTCGACCAGCGGTTCGGGCAGCGGGTAGGGGTTCTCGTTGGTGTTCAGCCGTACGGGGACGTCCAACTGCGGGGCGCCGTAGGGGGACTTGCCGCGCAGCTCGTCCCGTACGGGGAGGTCGTCGATTCCGAAGCTCACTTGTTCTCAGGCACCTTCCAGCCGAACCTCGCCTTGATCGCCGCGCCGTGCGCGGGCAGGTCCTCCGCCTCCGCCAGCGTGACCACGTGGTGCGCGACCTCGGCCAGCGCGTCCTCGGTGTAGTCGACGATGTGGATGCCGCGCAGGAAGGACTGGACGGACAGGCCCGAGGAGTGGCAGGCGCAGCCGCCGGTGGGCAGCACGTGGTTGGAGCCGGCCGCGTAGTCGCCGAGGGAGACCGGGGACCAGGGGCCGACGAAGACCGCGCCCGCGTTGCGCACCCGGTCGGCGACCGCGGCGGCGTCGGCGGTCTGGATCTCCAGGTGCTCGGCGCCGTAGGCGTCGACGACCCGCAGGCCCTCGTCGAGGCCGTCGACCAGGACGATGGCGGACTGGCGGCCGGACAGGGCCGGGACGATCCGGTCGTCGATGTGCCTGCTGGCCCTGACCTGCGGCTCCAGCTCCTTCTCCACCGCGTCCGCGAGGTCGGCGGAGTCGGTGACCAGGACGGCGGCGGCCAGCGGGTCGTGCTCGGCCTGGCTGATCAGGTCGGAGGCGACGTGCACCGGGTCGGCCGTGGAGTCCGCGAGGATCGCGATCTCGGTCGGGCCGGCCTCGGCGTCGATGCCGATCATGCCGGTGAAGTAGCGCTTGGCGGCGGCGACCCAGATGTTGCCGGGGCCGGTGACCATGTTGGCGGGCGGGCAGGACTCGGTGCCGTGGGCGAACATCGCGACGGCGGTGGCGCCGCCGGCCGCGTAGACCTCGTCGACGCCGAGCAGGGCGCAGGCGGCGAGGATGGTCGGGTGCGGCAGTCCGCCGAACTCCGCCTGGGCCGGGGAGGCGAGCGCGACGGACGGGACACCGGCCTCCTGTGCGGGCACGGCGTTCATGATCACGGAGGACGGGTAGACGGACCGGCCGCCGGGCGCGTACAGGCCCACGCGGTCGACCGGGACCCACTTCTCGGTGACCGTGCCGCCGGGCACGACCTGGGTGGTGTGGGTGGTGCGGCGCTGCGCGCGGTGGACGAGCCGGGCGCGGCGGATGGACTCCTCCAGGGCCGCGCGCACGGCCGGGTCGAGTTCCTCCAGCGCGCGCTCGAGGGCGGCGGCCGGGACCCGCACCTGGTCGAGCCGGACGCCGTCGAACCGCTCGGCGAAGTCGATCAGCGCCGCGTCGCCCCGATGATGCACGTCCTCGCAGATGGGCCGCACCTTCTCCAGGGCGGCCGCGACGTCGAAGTCGGCTCGGGGCAGCAGGTCGCGCAGGGCGGGGCCCTCGGGGAGGGCGTCGCCGCGCAGATCGATTCGGGAGATCACGTGCTCAATTCTCTCAGACCCGCACGGCGGGCCGTCCGCCCGTTCCAATGGCTGATACGTCACGCCCTCGGTGACGGTGCGCGCACATTTCCGAGATCCTCTTCACTTTCCGTGTTCAACGCGTCACCGCACCGGGCATGAACGGTTGTACGAAGGGACGAACCGGCGAGTAGATGGGGAGGAGGGGAGTTCCGTGACCGAGGGGGTGGGACCGGGCGGCGGAGAGCCGCCGGACGACCTGACCGCCACGGAGGCCGGGATGTGGCAGGCCTTCCGTAACGGCAGCGTGTACGACCTGAGCAGCGGGGACACGGTCGTCGACGATCCGCACGGAGGACATCCGTGGGGCCCCGAGCGGACGGTCCGGGCCCGTGTCGTGTGCTGGCTGCTGCTGGACGGGCCGCCCGCCCTGGCCGGCCGGGTCTCGTCACTGAAGCTGGTCGGGGTGCGGATCAGCGGCGCGCTGGACCTGGCGGGCGGCACGGTGGTGCCGTACCTGGAGATGCGGGCCTGCCGCTTCGAGCGGGACGTGCTGCTGCCGGAGGCCCGCTTCACGACCGTGCGGATGGTGGACTGCTCGATACCGCGCCTGGAGGCGGCCCGGCTGCACACCGAGGGCGATCTGCATCTGCCGCGCTGCCGGTTCCCGGGCGGCATACGGCTCACCGACGCGCGGATCGGCACGGATCTGCTGCTCAACCAGGCGATCGTGCACCGGGACCGCAGCGGCCGCTCGATAGCCGCCGACGGGATGAACGTGGGCCAGGACCTCCAGGCGGAGATGCTGGAGTCGCACGGCGAGCTGAGCCTGCGCAGCGCGACGATCGGCGTGTCGCTGAGCCTGCGCGGGGCCCGGCTGGTCAACCCGTACACCCGGCTCGCGCTGAACGCGCCGCAGCTGACCGTGGAGCGCTCGCTGTACCTGACCCCGGCGGGGGTGGGTGCCCAGGCACGCAGTGGGATGACACCGGCGCGCGGGACGCGGATCCAGCGCTTCGAGTGCCAGGGCGGGGTGCGGCTGGACGACGGGCGGTTCGGGGACGCGGTCGACTTCGAGGGGGCCCGGTTCACCTTCACCGACGAGCAGGAGCTGTCGCTGCGCCGGGTGCAGACGCCGGAGCTGCGTTTTCTCGGGGAGCGGCCGGTGCGCGGCAGGGTCGTGCTGTCGGGGGCGAAGGTGGTCAACCTGATGGACAGGGCGGACAGCTGGCCCGGACCGGGCCGGCTGCACATGGGCGGCTTCACCTACGAGAACCTGGTGCCGCGCGGGCCGTTCCCGCTGGCGCTGCGGCTGCGCTGGGTGGACGCGGCGAGCGCCGAGTACAACCCGGAGCCGTACGAGCGGCTGGCCGCCGTACTGCGGGAGGGCGGGGAGGACGAGGACGCCCGCGAGGTGCTGCTCGCCAAGCAGCGCCGGCGCCGCGAGAGCCTGCCGGTCGCGGCCAAGCTGTGGGGTTACGCGCAGGACTGGACGGTCGCCTACGGATACCGTCCGGGCCGGGCGGCGGTGTGGATGGCGGTGCTGTGGGCGGCCGGTTCGCTGGCCTTCGCGCGGGCCGACGCCCCGCCCCTGAAGAGCGGTGAGCACCCGGCGTGGAACCCGCCCCTGTTCACCCTGGACCTGCTGCTGCCGGTGATCGACCTCGGCCAGGTCGGCTTCTGGCAGCTGCGCGGCGGCTGGCAGTGGCTGTCGGCCGCGTTCGTCCTGCTGGGCTGGATCCTGGCGACGACGGTGGCGGCGGGGGCGACGCGGACGCTGCGCCGTACGTAGGGGCCCCGCCGCCGGTGACGCCGTCGGCGCGTCCCGCCACCGTTCGGCGAGGGGAGCGTTCCTCCCGGCGTGGTGCCGGGGCGGGTGCCTGACGAGTGCCCGTCGGCCGTCCGACGGATCCGTCCACGGCGTCCCGCTGGTAACCGGGGGCGCGAAAGGCTCACGCGAAAGGAAAAGCGCTCTGCTTTTTGCCGGGCCTTGACCGAGCCCCGTACAACCTTCCATGACTTCCGTGTCGCCTCTGGCGCGCCTGTGACCTGCGGTCTTTCAATGGTCGACACCATGGCTCTGCTGCACGGGTTCACCCGTACATCCCGGGTGCGAGGAAAGACGACGGGCGCGACGTCCCCCGTCGCCGTCGTGCTGCCCGCCGACGACCAGGTGCTGCTCGACGCACCCGACGATCTCCTGGGCCCGGCGCTGGTCGGGGCCGCGGGCGGTGACCCCGCACCCGTCGCCGGACTGCTCGCCGCCACCCGGCGCGGCGGCGCCTGGGAGCACCGCGACCGGTATGTGCGGCGGCTGGCCGCCTTCGCGCGTTCGCGCCCCGAGTGGCTGGACACCTGGCGCGCCCGCGACCCGCGCGACCCCGACGGGCTGCTGGTGGACGCCCAGCGGGCGGTGGACCGCGCCTGGGCCTCACCGGCCCGTGCCGAGCTGCTGCGCGAGGTGAGCCCGCTGATCACGGCCGCCGCCCGGGCGGACAACCGCGACCCGGTGCCCTGGCGGCTCGCCCTGGACCACGCCCGCGGCGCGCGCGCCGGGCACACCTACTTCGAGGAGCTGTGGGAGGCCGCGGTCCGGCGGGCCCCGCACCACCACGGCTGCCATGTGGCGGCCCTGCGCTACCTGGCCTCCTCCTGGCACGGTTCGCACCACGAGTGCTTCACCTTCGCGGACCTGGCCGCGCAGGACGCGCCGGAGGACTCGCTCACGCAGGCGCTGCCGCTGCGGGCGGCGTTCGGCTACCTGACCGACCGCTGCGGTCCCGAGGTGCCGCGCGCCCGGCTGGAAGCGGCGGCCGACCGCGCCGTCGCCCTGTCCGGCCGGCTGCCGGCGGGCCAGTCCTGGCCGGCCGAGCTGCGCAATCTGCTGACGTACGTCCTGGTCCGGCTGGAACGCCGGCGAGACGCCCTGGAGCAGCTGCGGCTGACCGGCCCGTACGCCACGTCCTTCCCCTGGGACCGGGAGGCGGACGACCCCCTCGGCCGGTTCCTTGAGGTCCGTCAGAACGTGCGCGCGGCGGTCGCGTCCGGCTGTCCCTAGCCGGGATCCTGCTCCCCGGCAGCGGCCTTGGACCGACCGAGGAGTGAACAGGGCGGCCGGCTCCGCTCCGGCGACCATTAGGCTCTTGACCCGTGACCACCGTCCGGCTCCCGCTCTTCCCCCTGAACACGGTGCTGTTCCCGGGGCTCGTGCTTCCGCTCAACGTCTTCGAGGAGCGCTATCGCGCCATGATGCGCGAGCTGCTGAAGACCCCGGAGGACGAGCCGCGTCGGTTCGCCGTCGTGGCGATCCGCGACGGGCACGAGGTGGCGCCGAGCGCGCCCGGCATGCCCGATCCGACGGCCGTGCCCGCGCGCGGTCCGGCGGCGGGCTTCGGCACCGATCCGCTGCGCGCCTTCCACAAGGTGGCCTGTGTCGCGGACGCGGCGACGGTCCGGGAGCGGGCCGACGGCACCTTCGAGGTGCTGGCGACCGGTACGACCCGGGTGCGGCTGCTGTCCGTCGACGCCTCGGGGCCGTATCTGACGGCCGAGGCGGAACCGCTGGCCGAGGATCCCGGCGACGAGGCGGGGGCGCTGGCCGAGGGGGTGCTGCGGTCCTTCCGCCAGTACCAGAAGCGGCTGGCGGGGGCGCGGGAGCGGTCGCTGACGACCGGCGCGGAACTGCCGGACGAGCCGGGTGTCGTCTCCTACCTGGTCGCCGCCGCAATGATGCTGGACACGCCGACGAAGCAGCGGCTGCTCCAGGCGCCGGACACCGCGTCCCGGCTCCGTGACGAGCTGCGACTGCTGCGCGCGGAGACGGCCGTCATCCGTCATCTGCCGTCGCTGCCGGCCGCCGAGCTGACGCGCGGTCCGACGAGTCTCAACTGACGTACGAAATCAACCGGGGTACAGGCGGGGATGGCGAAGAAGTCCAAGAAGCAGCAGCCGGGAGGCACGCCCGCGACGGTGGCGCTCACCGCGGCCGGGGTGCCGTTCACGGTGCACTCCTACGAGCACGACCCGGCCCACCCGTCGTACGGCGAGGAGGCGGCCGAGGCGATGGGGGTCTCGCCGGACCGGGTCTTCAAGACGCTGGTGGCGGACGTCGACGGCACGCTGACGGTGGCGGTGGTGCCGGTGGCGGGCCAACTGGACCTGAAGGCCCTGGCGTCGGCGGTGGGCGGCAAGCGGGCCACGATGGCCGACCCGGCCCTGGCGGAACGCACCACGGGTTACGTCCGGGGCGGCATCTCCCCGCTGGGCCAGCGCAAGAGACTCCCCACGGTCCTGGACGAGTCGGCCACCCGGCACGAAACGATCTGCGTCTCGGCAGGCCGCCGCGGCCTGGAGGTGGAACTCACCCCGACCGACCTGACCACCCTGACCTCGGCGGCCCTGGCCCCGATCGGCCGCACATAGCCTCGCAACCGCGGGCAGTCGTGCCCCCGCCCGTTCCCGCGGGCAATCGCGCCTCCCCCAGTGCCTCAAGGGCCTGGGAGATACCCCCAGGGCGATGGGGGTCCCCCCGCTCGAGCGCAGCCGAAAGCGGGGGAGGGTGGGCTGGGGGTACCCCCTCCGGGGAGACACCCCACAAGCGCCGGGCTGCGCAAACACCCCCGGCCCACACCCACGCGGGGCACCCGGAAACCTACGCCCCCGGCGACACGTACGGCTCAGCCGGCGGAAACTGCTCCGGATCCCGCGGGCCGAACAACCCCGTCAGCCCCAGATGCAACACCAGCGCCGCGAACGGCCACGCCAGCAACGCCCCCTTCGCGCTCAGCTTCAACGGCGCGTCGAACGTGACCCCCTTGCCGACACTCCGAGCATGCGCGATCACATCCTGCGCGGGACCGAGCCACACCCCCACCCGCCAAGCCAGCAACGACCCCAGCAGCCCACCGACCGCCAGCGCCACCACCAACGGCACACCCCCGCGCCGCCGCACCAGGAACACGACCAGCGCGCTCACCGCCCCGAACCCCAGCGCGAGCAGCGAGAACGTCCCGTCCACCCCGATGCCCTGCTCGCCCTCGGAGTCCTTCAGGTACACGGCCCAGTTGTCGCCCGCCACGTCGCCCACCAGCGGCACGTGCGGCGCCAGCCACCACCACAGCACCCCGAGCAGCACCCCGCCGAGCGCCACCGCCACCGTGGTCACGGCGGCCTCACGTATCTCCGCCTTCATCCCGGGGCCGTCCTGTTCGTCCCACCAGCCGTGCCGTGGATACGCGACGTCGCCGGCCTTCCCGTACGGATACGAGGCGGTGGCCTGCTCATGGTCGTGCGGAGGCGGTGGTGGTGTCAGAGGTGCGCTCACCCTGCCATCGTGCCAGGCCCGGCTGTGCGGCGCGTCACCGGACGGCCGCCCTGCGGTACGCCCAGGTCGCGACGGCCAGCGAGAGGACACCGACGACTCCGCACACGGCGAGGTCACCGAGCACCCGCGCCCAGTCGGGGTGCGGTCCGAAGGTCCGCGCGAAGGCCTCGACGCCGTACGTCGACGGCAGCAGGTCCCGGGCGAGGCGCACCGCCTCAGGCATCCGCTCCGCCGGCAGCACACCGAGCAGCAACGCGGCCGACATGCCGAGCTGCCCCAGCAGCGTGGCCAGCTCCGCGCGGGGCGCGAGCAGCCCGAGCGCCGCGCCGAGTCCGGCGAGCGCGGCCCCGGCGAGCGGGATCACGGCGGCCAGCACCCACAGGTTCGCCAGCGGCAGCCCGAACAGCACGCATCCGAAGACGGCGGTCACCACGGTCCCCGGCACGGTGAACGAGGCGTACGCGCCCGCCGCGCCCAGCACCACCGCCGCCGGCGGCACCGGCAGGGTCGCGTAGTGGTCGAGCCCGCCGCTGGCCCGTAGCTGCCCGAAGTACTGGGCGAGCAGGTTCAGCGCGACGAAGGCGACGACCAGGACCGCCGAGCCGGCGACCACCGCCTGCGCCTCGCCGCCGCCGTCCACGACGCCGCGCATGAGGATCATGATGCCGACCGACTGGAAGGTCGCCACGAACAGCAGCGGTATCCGCGCGACCCGGGCCCGGGAGAGCTGTGCCCGGTACACGGCGGCCATCGACGGCCACAGCCGCGCGCGGGGGCCGAGTCCGGCCGGCTGCGGCACGGCCTCCTCCACGGCCAGGACGCCGCCCGGCACGATATCGGCGGGTACGACACTCACGTCGTGCTGCTCCCCTTCGGTCGGAGGTCCGCCCGGATCCGCTGCGGCGGTCGCCCTGTTCCGTACGGATGACGCGGCCCGTGTGCTCACGCCTTCACCAGTCCCTGTCGTACGGCGCCGCCCAGCGCCAGGTAGACGTCCTCCAGGCTGGGCGTGGCCAGCGTGAAGTCGTCCAGCGCGGCGAAGGCGGCCCCGCCGGTGACGGTGGCGACGACCGTACGGGCCTCCTCGGGCGCGAGCCGCAGGGTCCAGCGGCGGCCCGACTCGACGGCCCGGTCCCGCAGCGCGGCGACCTCGGGCACGTGCAGGGGGGCCGCCTCGCGCCACACCAGGTCGACCCGGACCTCGCCGGCGACCCGCTCCTTGAGCCCGGACGGGCTGTCGCAGGCGATGACCCGGCCGCGGTCGAGCACGGCGACCCGGTCGAGGACGGTCTCGGCCTCGATCACGTTGTGGGTGACCAGCAGCACGGTGGTGCCGTGTCCGGCGCGGCGCCGGTCGACGGCGGACCACACGGCACGCCGGGCCACCGGGTCCATGCCGGTGGTGGGCTCGTCCAGGACGAGCAGGGGCCGCTCCCCCACCAGCGCGGCGGCGAAGCAGGCCAGCCGGCGCTGGCCGCCGGAGAGTTTCTTCAGCGGGCGCCCGGCGATCGGGGTGAGCCCCAGTTCGTCCAGCACGTCGTCCCGCTCGGCCCGTGCCCGCCGTGCGTCGAGCCCGCGCAGCCGGCCGGTGGTCTCGGCGGCGAGGGACACGGTCAGTTCGTCGAGGGCGCTGGACTCCTGGCCGAGGTAGGCGAGGATGCGCGCGGCGCGCTCGGGATGGCGCACGATGTCGTGGCCGAGGATCTCGACGCTGCCGCGGTCGGGCCGCATCAGCCCGGTGAGCTGGCGTACGAGGGTGGACTTGCCGGCGCCGTTCGGCCCCAGCAGGCCGAAGATCTCACCGCGCCGGATGTCGAGTCCCACGTCGTCGGTGGCCCGGACCTCGGGCGTGGCGGGGACCCCGCGCCGGCCGCGCACCGCCGGATAGGTCTTGGTCAGCCCGCGCACCGCACACACGACATCACCGCCGTGCCGGAATCCCTGTGCCGCGCGCGTACTCACAAGGCACGAGCCTACGGGGTCTCGAACCCCGCCCCGCCCTCGGGTCACCCCACCCAGCCACAAACCCACCCCAACCACCCAATGCCCCGGAACAACGCCCACCCACACCGAGACCGTGCCCCACCCCCGGCCCACCGAGCCGGCACCCGCCCGCACCGAGACCGTGGCCCGCCTCCCGGCCCACCGGGCCGACACCCGCCCGCACCGAGACCGTGGCCCGCCTCCCGGCCCACCGGACCGACACCCGCCCGCACCAAGGCCACAGCCCACCCCGGCCCACCGAGCCGGCACCCGCCCACGCCGGGGTCACGCCCCGCACATCAGCCCACCGAGCCAGGACAACGCCCGTTCGCGCCGAGACCGTGGCCCGCCTTCCAGCCCACCGAGTCGGGTGGTGGGTGGGCACAGGCCGGGGGTCCAGGGGGCGGGAGCCCTCTGGCGGGGGTGCGGGGGCACCCCCGTGTACGAGGCACGGGGGCACCCCCCGCCTACTCCCCGGCGGGAGCCCTTTCCGTACCGGTACGGAGATCCAGCTCACGCCAGAACCCCGCCCTAATGGCGTAACGATCACGCTCGTCGATCTGATCGTCCTTGTGCGCGAGCAGCCCGAAACGCGCCGCGTACCGCAACAGCTCCCCGTCGACACGGTGCGGAATCCGGGGATACATCCCGGACAGCTTCTGGATGTGTCCCTGGTCCCCGAGCCGCTCCACCCAGCGCCGGGCGAACACCTGCCCCACCTCGAAGGGGTCCCCGCCGACGGTGGTGATGTCCTCCTCCCGGTCGGCCCACCGCTGCTCCGCCGTGGTCAGCTGGGCGAGCGTCGGCAGGGAGGCCGCGTCCGGCGGCTCGGCGGCCGGCCGGTCGACCCAGCCCTTGTCGGAGGACCAGCGCAGGGTCGCGGAGGCGGGCTGCTGGGGCGGGTTCGAACCGGGGCCGCGCAGCGCGGCCAGGTCCTTGGGGGTGGGTACGCCCTTGGCCGTGGCCGCCCGTTCGGCGGTCCCGTTGTGCCCGGCGGCGGCCGGGTGCCGCGGCTCCTCGACGGTCCGCGCGGCCGTCGCGCCGGGCGCGGACTCCGGCAGCGGGGCGGAGAGGATCGCGGCGATCTCGGGCCGCGGCACGGGCGGCGGGGCGCACACCCCGGTGTGCTCCTTGGCCCGTACGGCCCGGGTGATCCACGCCCGGTCCAGCACCCGGCGCTCGTCGGCCTCGGCGACCAGGTCCTCGGACTGGTTGTAGTCGCCGTCGGCGGCCTGCACGGCCCACAGGTGCACGGCGACGCCGTGTTCCTTGGCGGCCATCATGCCGGGCAGCAGGTCACCGTCCCCGGTGACCAGGACGATGTCGGAACAGGCCCGGTTGCGGGCCAGTTCGGTCAGCTCGGCGTGCATCGCGGCGTCGACGCCCTTCTGCGCCCAGCGGCCGTCGCTGCGGGTCAGCGCGCCGAGCCGGACGGTGACCCGGGGCATCACGCGCAGCCTGCGGTGCTCGGGCTGCGGGACGCGGTCGGGGGCGCCGTCGAACCAGTAGATGCGCAGCAGCGGCTGACGCGTGTCGGACTCGGCGCGCTCCCGCAGCCCTTGGATGAGGGCCGCGTGATCGACGGTGATGCGGGACCGCGACGGTTCCCCGGCGAGGAGACTGGCGGCGGCCCCCAGCAGATACCCGGCGTCCACCAGGACGATGCAGCGGTCCACGCGATCCACCCTCTTTCCGGGAGGTTTGCTTCGGGCTTGCTTCGAGTCTGCCCGACCACGCCGGGGTTAACGGCCCGAACTCGATCTTCGGCGTGGCGTTTCCACACTTCCTCCCCGATCACCCCGGTCACACACGGTCATTGTCCAACATGCGTCTGTTATCAGGCTGTGTGAATCTGGTCCCGGCCCTGGCCCCTAGTCCCCCACAGGAGGCATCACCATGGCCAAGAACAAGAACCGTGACCGTAAGCAGCCGCAGGCCGAACGCGCCCAGCGGGCGGCACAGGCGTCCACGATGGAGACGCCGGACGAACAGCGCACCACACAGGCCGTGCCCGGCGAGGTCGGCCGGGGCAAGGGCCGGCAGAAGCGCTTCGGCCACAACTGACGTCCTCACCACGGCCCGTCGCGGCCCGGGACATGAAGACCGGGCGCATGAAGGCCCAGGCACATGAAGAGGGGCGCACCCACCACAGGGTGCGCCCCTCACGCGCGCCGGCCGGACGTGCCCGCTACCCCGCCAGGCAGGACGGTCCGAGAAGGACCTTCAGATCACCGAACAGGGCCGGGTCCGGCTTCACCCGGTGCCGGTCCAGGCGCAGCACCGTCGTCTTCGTCGGCCCCTGGAGCTTGATCCGCACCTCGCTGTCGCCCTTGTGGTGGGTGAGGATCTCGCCGAGCCGGCTGACCATCGGCGGGGTCACGCGGGTGGCCGGGATGGTGAGCACCACGGGCGCGTTGGTGCCGGCGTTGGACAGGTCGGGGACCATCAGCTCCATCGCGACCAGCCGCGGCACGTCCTCCCGCTTGTCGAGCCGGCCCTTGACGAACACCACGGCGTCCTCGACGAGTTGCGTCGAGACGAGCTGGTACGTCGCCGGGAAGAACATGCACTCGATGGAGCCCGCGAGGTCCTCCACGGTGGCGATCGCCCAGGCGTTGCCCTGCTTGGTCATCTTGCGCTGGAGGCCCGAGATGATGCCGCCGATGGTGACCACCGCGCCGTCGCCGAAGTCGCCGCCGGTGAGCTGGGAGATGCCCGCGTCGGCCTTGTCGGACAGCACGTGCTCCAGGCCGAACAGCGGGTGGTCGGAGACGTAGAGCCCGAGCATCTCGCGCTCCTGGGCGAGCAGGTAGGTCTTGTCCCACTCGTCGTCGGTGAAGGTGACGTCGAGGCCGAAGCCGGGCTCGCTGGTCTCCTCCTCGCCCATGCCGCCGAAGAGGTCGAACTGCCCCTCGGCCTCCTTGCGCTTGACCGCGACCACGTTGTCGATCATCGGCTCGTAGTGGGCGGTGAGGCTCTTGCGGGTGTGCCCCAGCTCGTCGAAGGCGCCGGCCTTGATCAGCGACTCCGTGGTGCGCTTGTTGCAGACGATCGCGTCGACCTTGTCGAGGTAGTCGGGGAAGGAGGTGTACTTCCCCTTGGCCTTGCGGCACTTGATGATCGACTCGACCACGTTGGTGCCGACGTTGCGCACGGCCTCCAGGCCGAAGAGGATCACGTCGTCGCCCTGGGCGGCGAAGTTGTGCACCGACTCGTTGACGTTCGGCGGGAGCACCTTGATGCCCATGCGGCGGCACTCGTTGAGGTAGATCGCCGACTTGTCCTTGTCGTCCTTCACCGAGGTGAGCAGCGCGGCCATGTACTCGGCCGGGTAGTTCGCCTTGAGGTAGGCGGTCCAGTAGGACACCAGTCCGTACGCGGCGGAGTGCGCCTTGTTGAAGGCGTAGCCGGCGAAGGGCACCAGCACGTCCCACAGGGCCTGGATGGCCTCGTCGCTGTAGCCGTTCTTGCGGGCGCCGGCCTGGAAGATGGTGAAGTTCTTCGCCAGTTCCTCGGGCTTCTTCTTGCCCATCACGCGGCGGAGGATGTCGGCCTCGCCGAGCGAGTAGCCGGCGATGATCTGGGCGGCCTTCTGCACCTGCTCCTGGTAGACGATCAGGCCGTAGGTGACCGCGAGGACCTCTTCGAGCGGCTCCTCCAGCTCCTTGTGGATCGGGGTGATCTCCTGGAGCTTGTTCTTGCGCAGCGCGTAGTTGGTGTGCGAGTCCATGCCCATCGGGCCGGGACGGTAGAGCGCGGAGACGGCGGAGATGTCCTCGAAGTTGTCCGGCTTCATCAGCCGCAGCAGCGAGCGCATCGGTCCGCCGTCGAACTGGAAGACGCCGAGGGTGTCGCCGCGCTGGAGGAGTTCGAAGGTCTTCGGATCGTCGAGCGGCAGGCTCAGCAGGTCCAGGTCGACGCCCTTGTTGGCCTTCACCATCTTGACGGCGTCGTCCATGATGGTCAGGTTGCGCAGGCCGAGGAAGTCCATCTTCAGCAGGCCCAGCGACTCGCACTGGGGGTAGTCCCACTGCGTGATGGTCACGCCGTCGGTGTGCCGCACCCAGATGGGGGCGTGGTCGACGATGGGCTCGCTGGACATGATCACGCCGGCGGCGTGCACGCCCATCTGCCGGACCAGGCCCTCGACGCCCTTGGCGGTGTCGATGACCTTCTTCACGTCCGGTTCGTTCTCGTACATCGACCGGATCTCGCCGGCCTCGCTGTAGCGGGGGTGCGAGGGGTCGGTGATGCCGTTCAGGTCGATGCCCTTGCCGAGGACGTCGGCGGGCATCGCCTTGGTGAGGCGGTCGCCCATCGCGTACGGGTAGCCCAGCACGCGCGCGGAGTCCTTGATGGCGTTCTTCGCCTTGATCTTGCCGTAGGTGCCGATCATGGCGACCTTGTCGGCGCCGTACTTCTCCGTCACGTACCGGATCACCTCGACGCGCCGACGCTCGTCGAAGTCGATGTCGACGTCGGGCATGGAGACGCGCTCGGGGTTGAGGAACCGCTCGAAGATCAGTCCGTGCGGGATCGGGTCGAGGTCGGTGATGCCCATGGCGTAGGCGACGATCGAGCCGGCCGCGGAGCCACGGCCGGGGCCGACCGCGATGCCGTTGTTCTTGGCCCACATGATGAAGTCGGCGACGACGAGGAAGTACCCCGGGAACCCCATCTGGATGATGACGTCCATCTCGTAGTCGGCCTGCTTCTGGCGGTCCTCGGGGATGCCGCCGGGGAAGCGGCGCTCCATGCCGCGACGGACCTCCTCCTTGAACCAGCTGACCTCGGTGTACCCCTCCGGGATGTCGAACTTGGGCATCAGGTCGCGCTTGACGAACATGCCCGTGGTGTCGACCATCTCGGCGATCAGCCTGGTGTTGGCGCAGCCCTGCTGCCAGGCGTCCGAGGAGTCGATGGCGTACATCTCGTCGGTGGACTTGAGGTAGTAGCCGGTGCCGTCGAACTTGAAGCGGTCGGGGTCGGAGAGGTTCTTGCCGGTCTGGATGCACAGCAGCGCGTCGTGGGCGGTCGCCTCGTGCGCGTACGTGTAGTGCGAGTCGTTGGTGACCAGCGGGGGGATGCCGAGCTTCTTGCCGATCTCCAGGAGGCCGTCGCGGACCCGGTGCTCGATCTCGATGCCGTGGTCCATCAGCTCCAGGAAGTAGCGGTCCTTGCCGAAGATGTCCTGGTAGTCGGCGGCGGCCTTGAGGGCCTCGTCGAAGTGGCCGAGGCGCAGCCGGGTCTGCACCTCGCCGGAGGGGCAGCCGGTGGAGGCCACGATGCCCTCGGACCACTGGCTGATGGTCTCCTTGTCCATCCGGGGCCACTTCTGCAGCCAGCCCTCGGCGTACGCGTCGGAGGAGAGCTTGAAGAGGTTGTGCAGGCCGGTGCTGTTCACGGCCCACATCGTCTTGTGGGTGTAACCACCGGAACCGGAGACGTCGTCCCGCTTCTGGTGCGGCTGGCCCCACTGGATCTTGCGCTTGTTGCGCCGTGACTCGGGCGCGACATACGCCTCGATCCCGATGATCGGGGTGACTCCGGCCTTCTGCGCGGAGTGGAAGAAGTCGTACGCCCCGTGCAGGTTGCCGTGGTCGGACATGGCGATGTGCGTCATGCCCATTTCATTGCAGGCGTTGAACATGTCCTTCAGCCGCGCGGCACCGTCCAGCAGCGAGTACTGGGTGTGGACGTGCAGGTGCGTGAACGGCGGCTTTGACACGGTGCGGCCTCCAAGGAAAACAGCCTGTGACGAGCAGGCGGACGGAGTGGGGGACAGCGTCGAAGTCTATGCCCCGAGGCTGACACGCGGAGGCCGCCACGACGTACCTTCGAACGGGGCGCGGGCACTCCCGCGCGCCGTCGCACGTTGGACGGGGGACGGACCAGCCGTCCCGGAACATCCCGCACCTGGAGGCACACAGCGATGTCGGTACCGCAGCTCAACGACGAGCACCGCGGTGAGGAGATCCTCGCCGTCCTCGACACCGCCTTCGGCGAGCTTCTGGCCGCCGACCCGGCCGCGTTCCGGGTGAAGTTCCGCAAGATGGCGGCCTCGGCGTTCGCCTTCTACCGCGGGACGGCGTGCCTCTTCTACCACGATCTGACCGTGTCTGCTCAGTTCGGGTCGAAGCGGGGCGGCCCGTACCTGGACGACCGCACCTCGCGGGTGTGGATCCACGGCGATCTCCACGCGGAGAACTTCGGCACGTACATGGACTCCAACGGCCGCCTGGTCTTCAACGTCAACGACTTCGACGAGGCCTACGTCGGCCCCTTCACCTGGGACCTCAAGCGCCTCGCGGCCTCCGTGGCGCTGATCGGCTACGCGAAGGCGCTCAGCGACGAGCAGATCACCGAGCTGGTCACGACCTACGCGGCCGCGTACCGGGAGCGGATCCACGCGCTGGCCACCGGCGCGAAGAGCGACGAGGTGCCGCCGTTCACGCTGGACACCGCCCAGGGGCCGCTGCTCGACGCGCTGCGCGACGCCCGCTCGCTGACCCGGTTCGGGCTGCTGGACTCGATGACCGAGATCCGTGACTTCGAGCGCCGCTTCGCCTCCGGCGGTGGCGCGGTCGAGCTGGACGCCGCCACCCGCTACAAGGTGCTCGCGGCCTTCGACGGCTATCTGGAGACGCTGCCGGACTCCTCGCTGGCCCGCCCGGACTCCTACCGCGTGAAGGACGTCGTGGGCCGCCGCGGCATCGGCATCGGCTCGGCCGGGCTGCCGTCGTACAACATCCTCCTGGAGGGTCACAGCGATGCCCTGGAGAACGATGTGGTGATCTACATCAAGCAGGCCCAGACCCCGGCCGTCTCCCGGCACGTCACGGACCAGGCGATCAAGGACTACTTCCAGCACGAGGGGCACCGCACGGTGATCTCCCAGCGCGCCCTCCAGGCGCACGCCGACCCGTGGCTGGGCTGGACCGAGCTGGACGGCGCGGGGCAGCTCGTCGCCGAGGTCTCCCCGTACGCCGTGGACCTGGACTGGGGCGACATCGACGACCCGGAAGAGATCGCCCTGGTCGTCGCCGACCTCGGCCGGGCCACGGCGACGATGCACGCGGCGGCGGACGACACCTCCGGCGAGTCCCTGGTGCCGTTCTCCACCGAGCGCGCCATCGACGCGGCGATCGCCGCCGACGAGGACTCCCTGGTCCCCCTCCTGGTCGAGTTCGCGCACGCCTACGGCGCCCGTGCGCGCAACGACCACCAGATCTTCCTGGACCTGTTCCGCAACGGCCGGATTCCGGGCCTGTGACCATCCGTACATCCACAGGAACCCTTTAGGGATCCTTTACCGGAGCACGTGACACACTCGTTCCCGCCATGGACATATCCGGAACCCAGCTCAGAGCCGTACGCGCGGCACTGTTCACGGCAGTCGTCGTGACGCTCAGCGCCGCGTCGCACGTGCTGCTGTCCGGGGTCCCGCTGCCGCTGAGCACGGTGGCCGCGATCGCCGCCGCCGTGTTCGGGCTGGCGTACGCCCTGGCGGGGCGGGAGCGTTCCTTCGGGCGGATCGCCGCTCTGCTGATCCCGCTGGAGCTGGCCGCCGACACCGTCTTCACCACCGGCCAGCACGTCTGCTACGGCCGGATGGGCGGGCCCGTCGCGGGCCCGCTGCGCTCCGTCGGCTTCGACGTGCTGTGCGGCGACGGCACCGGCGTGGGCACACCGCTCGTCCGGGCCACCGGGCACGCCGCCGAGGGCGGCGACCGGCTGGCGGCCCTGATCGCCCAGGCCGACCCGGCGACCGCCTGGGCGCTGCTCGGCGCGCACATCGGGGTCGGTCTGTTCGCCGCCGCCTGGCTGCGCCGCGGCGAGCGGGCGCTGGCCCGGCTGCTGGGCGCGGTGGCGGCCACGACCTTCCGGCCGCTGCTGCTCGCGGTCGCCGCGGTGACCGTGCGCCGGGCCCCGGAGGCCCGTCGTCCGGCCCGCCCGGTCCGCCGTACCGCCGCGGCCCGCGCCCTGCTCCTCGCGCACTCCCTGGGACGGCGCGGACCGCCGTGCTCCGTCACCTTCGCCTGAGGCGGCCCCGCCTCCGGCGAACCCTCCGAGCACCAGCATCCCCCTACGTATCCCGCACACGGCACGACCGTGTGCGTCCCCCGTGGAGACATCACCATGAGCAAGCGGAACAGCCAGGCGGCGAAGTCGGCGGCCCGGGAGCGGCTGCGCGTGGAGCGCGAGCGCCAGGCGAAGAAGGCGAAGGTCAGGCGGCAGCTCATCGTCGCCGCCTCGGTGGTCGGCGTGCTGGCCGCGGCCGGCGGCATCGGCTACGCGGTCGTCCAGGCCAACCAGCCCGACCACTGGGAGTCCGCGAAGGACGCCAAGCTCGTCAAGCCGGCCAACACCAGCGGCGAGAACGGCACGACCGTCGTCATCGGCGAGTCCGGCGCGAAGAAGACCCTGGAGCTGTACGAGGACCCGCGCTGCCCGGTCTGCGCCTCCTTCGAGCAGACGGTCGGCAAGACCATCGAGAAGGACGTCGAGGACGGCAAGTACAAGATCCGCTTCATAGGCGCCTCGTTCCTCGACCGCGGCCTGACCGGTGAGGGCTCCAAGAACGCCCTGAGCGCCCTGGGCGCCGCGCTGAACGTCGGCCCCGACGCGTTCCTCGCCTACAAGAGCGCGCTCTACTCGGCCGAGTACCACCCCGAGGAGTCGGACGACAAGTTCGCGGACGACGCGTACCTGATCAAGATCGCCAACACGGTCGACGCCCTGAAGAACAACAAGGAGTTCCAGGCGGACGTGAAGGACGGCACCTACGACAAGTGGGCGCTGGAGATGTCCGACGTGTTCGACAACACCGAGGGCGTCCAGGGCACGCCGACGCTGATGATGGACGGCAAGAAGCTCACCGGCTCCGACGGGCAGAACGCGCCCATGACGGTGGACGAGTTCAACACGGCCGTCGACAAGGCGCTCAAGGCCTGACCCCCGGCCGACGGCACGCCGAAGAGCGGGCGAACTTTCGCGAGTTCGCCCGCTCTTGCGTGTACCTGTCAGTAACCTGATCGGCTGTGACCAGTCGACACAGATCATCCGAGAGCGCCGTCTCCGCCACCGCGGACACCGGCTTCCCGTCCCCGCGCCGTCGTACGGTCGTCAGGGCAGCCGCCGCCACCGCGGTACTGGCCGGACCGCTCACCGCCGCCCTCCCCGCACGTGCCACGACCGCACAGGCACCCGCCTTCCTGCACGGCGTCGCCTCCGGCGACCCGCTGCCCGACGGCATCCTGCTGTGGACCCGCGTGACACCGACCCCGGAGGCGATACCCGGCTCCGGGCTCGGCCCGGACACCGAGGTGAGCTGGACCGTCGCACGCGACAAGGCGTTCACCGACGTCGTCGCGAAGGGTTCGACCCTCGCCACCGCCGCCTCCGACCACACCGTCAAGGCGGACATCCGCGGCCTGCGTCCGGCCACCGACTACTGGTTCCGCTTCTCCGCCGGTGGCACCGACTCGCCCACCGCCCGCACCCGCACCGCCCCGGCCGCCGACGCCGCCGTGACCGGGCTGCGCTTCGGCGTGGTCTCCTGCGCCAACTGGGAGGCCGGCCACTTCGCCGCGTACCGCCACCTCGCGGCCCGCGGCGACCTGGACGCCTGGCTGCACCTGGGCGACTACATCTACGAGTACGGCACCGGCGAGTACGGCGCCCGCGACGAGGTCGTACGGCCGCACACCCCCGCCCACGAGATCGTCACCCTCGCCGACTACCGGCTCCGGCACGCCACGTACAAGACCGACCCGGACCTCCAGGCCCTGCACGCCACGGCACCGGTCGTCGCGATCTGGGACGACCACGAGTTCGCCAACGACACCTGGTCGGGCGGCGCCGAGAACCACACCGAGGGCGCGGAGGGCGCCTGGGCGGCCCGCCAGGCCGCCGCCAAGCAGGCCTACTTCGAGTGGATGCCGGTACGGCCCGCGCTCGCCGGCACCACCTACCGCCGGCTCCGCTTCGGCAAACTCGCCGATCTGTCCCTGCTCGACCTGCGCTCCTTCCGCTCCCAGCAGGTCTCCCTGGGCGACGGCGAGGTCGACGACCCGGACCGCACGCTCACCGGACGCGCCCAACTGGACTGGCTGAAAGCGGGTCTGACGGCGTCCGACACCACCTGGCGGCTGGTCGGCACCTCGGTGATGATCTCGCCGTTCTCCCTCGGCTCCCTCCCCGCGAGCCTCCTCAAGCCGCTCGCGAAGCTGCTGGGCCTGCCGCAGGAGGGGCTCGCCCTCAACACCGACCAGTGGGACGGCTACACCGACGACCGCCGCGAACTCCTCGCCCATCTGCGGGCGAACGCCGTCCGCAACACGGTCTTCCTCACCGGCGACATCCACATGGCGTGGGCCAACGACGTACCGGTGAACGCCGGTACCTATCCGCTGTCGGCGTCGGCCGCCACGGAGTTCGTGGTCACCTCGGTCACCTCCGACAACCTCGACGACATCGTGAAGGTCCCCGAGGGCACCGTCTCCGCGCTCGCCGCACCGCTGATCCGGGCGGCCAACCGGCACGTCCACTGGGTCGACACCGACCGGCACGGCTACGGCGTACTGGACATCACCGCCGAGCGGGCGCAGATGGACTACTACGTGCTCTCCGACCGCACGGCGGCGGACGCCACGTCCGAGTGGGCCCGCTCCTACCGCACCCGCAGCGGCACGCAGAAGGCCGAGCGCGTCCACGACCCGGTGTGACGCCCCGCTGACTCAGCCCTCCAGGGAGTCGAGGAAGCCGAGCGCCACCCGCCAGGTGGCCTCGGCGGCCTCCTCGTCGTAGTCCGGCAGCTCGGAGTCGGTGTAGAGGTGCCCCGCGCCCGCGTACCGGTACACCTCGACGTCGGCGCCGGCCCGGCCCATCCGCAGGTACCAGGCGGTGAGCCAGTCGTCCGTCTCGAACGGGTCCGGCTCGGCGACGTGCAGCTGCACCGGCAGTTCGTCCACCGAGGCGTTCTCCGCGATGTCCGACGTGCCGTGCAGGAGCAGCAGTCCGCGCGCCTTGTCGTCACCGAGGGCCAGCGTCTGGGCGACGGAGGCGCCGAAGGAGAAGCCCGCGTACACCAGCCCCCGCTCGGAGTAGGGCGCGGCGGCCAGCACGGCCCGCTTCAGCAGCTCGTCCTTGCCGATCCCCTCCTTGTACGCCATGCCGTCCTCGACCGTGTCGAACGTGCTGCCCTCGAAGAGGTCGGGCGTCCACACCTCGTGTCCGGCCGCGCGCAGCCGGTCCGCGGCCCGGCGCACCGCGGGCCGCAGGCCGTAGGTCGAGTGAAAGAGCATGATGTTCATGCGGTCCATGGTGCCAGCCCGGTGTGACGACGCCGGATCACGGCCCTACCCGCGATCGCGCGGAAGTCACATGTTCATGCCCGCGCGGGCCGGTTAGGTTCGGAGGCATGGATGACGTGCTCCGCCCATTGATCGTGGTCGGCGGCTCGGTCGTGCTCACCCTGCTGCTCGGCTGGGCCACCGACCTGCTGCTGCGCAAGGCCGACGAACGCCACCCCGAGACTCCGCTGTGGGGGCTGCTGCGCCGCGGCCGGATCCCCTACCAGCTGCTGCTGTGCGCGGCCCTGCTGAGAGGGTCGTACGACCGGGCGGAACTGCTGCCGGACCACGAGGCCGCCGTCGGCCGGACCCTGACCCTGGTGCTGATCGGGTCGGCCGCCTGGCTGGCGATCCGGATCGCGGCCGCGGTCGTCGAGACCACGTACACGCGGTACGCCAGCACCCACCGCGAGCGCGACCCGGCGCGGGTCCGCCGGGTGCGCACCCAGGTGACGCTGATCCGGCGGGTGGTCTCCGCGATCGTCGGTGTGGTGGCGGTGGCCGCGATGCTGCTGACCTTTCCCGCGATGCGGGCGGCCGGGGCCTCGCTGCTGGCCTCGGCCGGAATCCTCGGCATCGTCGCCGGTGTGGCCGCCCAGTCCACTCTGAGCAACATGTTCGCCGGGCTGCAGATCGCCTTCGGCGACATGGTGCGCATCGGCGACACGGTGGTCGTGGACGGCGAGTGGGGCACGGTCGAGGAGATCACGCTGACCTTCCTGACCGTGCGTACCTGGGACGAACGCCGGATCACCATGCCGGTGTCGTACTTCACGTCCCAGCCGTTCGAGAACTGGTCGCGCGGGACGCCGCAGATGACGGGCACCGTCTTCTGGCACCTCGACCACTCGGCCCCGCTGGACGCGATGCGCGAGAAGCTCCGGGACATCCTGAGGGAGTGCCCGGCCTGGGACGGCCGCGCCTTCAACCTGAACGTGACCGACAGCACACCCAGCACCATGGAGGTGCGCGCCCTGGTGACGGCCAAGGACGCGGACGACATCTGGACGGTACGGGTCGAGGTCCGCGAGAGGGTGATCCGCTGGCTGGGCGAGGAACACCCCTATGCCCTGCCCCGGGTCAACACGGCCGACGCGGTGCTGCCGCCCGGCCGGCGCGATCACCGCTCCGCCGACGGCGTACCGGCGGCCCGCCGCGCGCACATCCATCCGAGGGAGCGCTGACCGGGCCTCAGTGGCCACGTTCGGCGCCGCCGTTGACCTGGATGATCTGCGAGGTGATGTGTGCGGCGCCCGGGGAGGCGAGCCAGTGCAGGGTCGCGGCGACGTCCCCGGGCGTTCCGGCGCGCCCGTCCAGGGTCTCCTCCACCAGCCAGGCGCGCAGTTCCTCGTCGATGCCGTCACCGAAGAAGGCGGTGTCCTCGATGTAGCCGGGGGCGACCACGTTCACGGTGATGCCGTGCGGGCCCAGTCTCCGGGCGAGGTCATGGGCGTACGGGTGCAGGCCGGCCTTGGCCGCCCCGTACGCCACCTGTCCGTGGCCCCGGTAGGCGGCGATGGAGCCGATGAACAGCACGCGCCCGCCGGGTTCGGCGAGCCGGTCGCGCAGGGCCTCGGTGAGCAGTGCGGCGGTCAGCAGGTTGAGCCGGAAGTTGACCGTCCAGGAGCGGGCGACGGCGACCAGCGGGTCGTCGCCGTCGGCCGGGGGTTCGAGGAGCCCGTTGCCTCCGGCGCTGTGGACCAGCACGTCCACGGCCCCGAACTCCCGGCCCACGAAGCCGGCGACACCGCGCACGGCCTCGGGGTCGGCGAGATCGGCGGCGTACGTCAGGGCACCCGGCACCCCGGCCCGCTCCAGCACGTCCCCCCGCCGCCCGAGCAGCAGCACCCGGTCCCCGTCGGCGGCGAACACCCGCGCGGCGGCGAGCCCGATCCCGGTGCCACCTCCACTGATCACAACATTCCGCGTCATAACGGCACCTTACGAACGAAAAGCCGCCAAAGGTGCCAGATTCCTATGGGAAACGCCCACTTCCCGACCAGCCGAAACGGGCGGTGCGCGGGTGAGGGCTCCGAAGCGTCAGCGCAGGCTGCGCATGTCCAGATGCCGCAGCACCCGGTCCACCACCTCCGGATCCGCCCCCGCCTCACTCCGCGCGGCCAGCACTTCGTGCCGGGCCGCGCTCAGCATCTCCCGCTGGATCCCCCGCACCCGCTTCAGCCGCCGCGCCCGCTGCCGGTGCGCCTCCCTCCGCTCGTCGTCCGCGAGGTCGGGGCTGATCCGCACCCCGATGTCGAACGCGCTGCGCAGCATCTGCTCGGACAGCTCCTCCGGCAGCTCCTCGACCTCCTCGATCTCGCGCAGCCTCCGCTTCGCCGCCTTCGCCGCCCGGACCGCCAGGTCGTGCTCGAGCTGCTTCTCCCGCCCGGTGTCGGCCCGCACTCCCAGCCGCCCCACCAGCCACGGCAGGCTCAGCCCCTGCACCAGCAGGGTCGCCATGATCACGCCGAACGCGATGAAGATGATCTCGTCCCGGCCGGGAAAGTCGCCCCCGGCGTCGGTCTCCAGCGGAATCGCCAGCGCCAGCGCGACGGAGGCCACCCCGCGCATCCCGGACCACCACATCACCACGGTCTCGCGCCAGCTCACCGGGATCTCCTCGGCGGTGTCCCGCGCGGCGTGCAGCCGTTTCGTCAGCCAGGTCGCCGGCAGCAGCCACAGCAGCCGGACCAGGACGACCACGCCCACGATCACCGCCGCCCAGCCGAGCAGCTCGCCCCAGTGGCCGGACGCGGTCCGCACCGCGTTGTGCAGTTCGAGCCCGACCAGCCCGAACGCGACCCCGGTGACCAGGGTGTCGACGATGTCCCAGAAGGTGTGCCCGGCCAGCCGGGTCATGACGTCGTCGGCGTCGGTGGCGTACTCGACGAGGAACAGCGCGGTGGTGAGCACGGCGAGCACGCCCGAGCCGTGCAGCTCCTCGGCCGCGACGTAGGAGGCGTACGGCACGAGCAGGCTCAGCCCGATCTGCAGCGTCGCGTCCCCGAGGAGATCCATCAGCCTGTTGGCGCCCCAGCCCAGGGCGAGCCCGACCGCCACCGCCACCACGGCCGACAGCACCAGGTCGAGCCCGGCCTCCCAGGCGGAGAAGCCGCCGCTGACGGCGGCGGCGATCGCCACGTTGTAGAGGACGATCGCCGTGACGTCGTTGAAGAGCCCCTCGCCCTCCAGGATCGACACCAGCCGGCGCGGCAGCCCCAGCTTCCCGGCGACGGCGGTCGCCGCGACCGGGTCGGGCGGCGCGACCAGCGCGCCGAGGGCGAAGGCGGCGGCGAGCGGCAGTCCCGGCACGATCGCGTGGGCGACGGTGGCCACGCACAGCATGGTGACGAGGACCAGCGCCACCGCGAGCAGCAGGATCGGTCTGACGTTCGCCGCGAACTGCCGCCAGGAGGTCCGCCGTACGGCGGCGTACAGCAGGGGCGGCAGCAGCAACGGGAGGATCAGGTCGGGCGGGATGTCGACGTTCGGTACGAACTCCAGCAGGGCCAGGACCGCCCCGAGGACCGTCATCAGCACCGGCGCCGGCAGCCCCAGCCGCTCCCCGACCGGGACACTCACCACGGCCCCGAGCAGCAGGGCGAACAGCAGGGTCAACTGGTCCACGGTCACGGCTCCGGGCGGATCGACGATCGGCGGGCGGATCTCCACCCTGCCACGCCGACGCTCCCCACCCGGCTGTTCGCGGCCCCGGCTACAGGACGCGCCGCATGGCCCGGTGCGGTATCCCGGCGTCCGGGAACTCGGGGCCGTAGGCCTCGTAGTCCAGCCGCTCGTAGAAACCGAGGGCGTGCGTCTGCGCGTGCAGGTCGACGGCGGTGAGGCCCCGGTCGCGGGCCGCCTCCTCGATGGCCCGCACCAGCGCCGCGCCGACGCCGAGTCCCCGCGCCCGGCGCGTCACCGCGAGCCGGCCCAGCGAGCCGACCGCCGGGTCGCCGCCGTTCTTCGCCGCGGCGGCCTCGCCGTGCAGCAGGCGTCCGGTGCCGAGGGGTGTGCCGTCCTGCGCGACCGCCAGCACGTGGACGGCGCCGGCGTCGTAGGCGTCGTACTCGATGTCCTCGGGGACGCCCTGCTCGGCGACGAAGACCTCCTTGCGGACCGCGAAGCACGCCTCACGGTCGGCGGACTCCTCCGCCACGCGGACCACGAAGGCGGCGCTCATGCGTAGGTCTCCTCGCGGACCTGGTCCAGCGCCTGCTGAAGGTCGTCGGGGTAGTCGCAGGAGAACTCCACCCACTGTCCGTCGCCGGGGTGCTCGAAGCCCAGGCGTACGGCGTGCAGCCACTGGCGGGTCAGGCGGAGCCGCTTGGCGAGCGTGGGGTCGGCGCCGTAGGTGAGGTCGCCGACGCAGGGGTGCCGGTGGGCGGCCATGTGGACGCGGATCTGGTGGGTGCGGCCGGTCTCCAGCTTGACGTCGAGGAGGGAGGCGGCTCGGAAGGCCTCGATGAGGTCGTAGTGCGTGACGGACGGCTTGCCCTCGGCGGTGACCGCCCACTTGTAGTCGTGCTGCGGGTGGCGGCCGATGGGGGCGTCGATGGTGCCGCTGGTGGGGTCGGGGTGGCCCTGGACGAGCGTGTGGTAGCGCTTGTCGACCGTGCGCTCCTTGAACTGGCGCTTCAGCGACGTGTACGCGTACTCCGACTTGGCGACCACCATCAGACCGGAGGTGCCCACGTCGAGGCGGTGCACGATGCCCTGGCGCTCGGCGGCGCCGGAGGTCGAGATGCGGTACCCGGCGGCGGCGAGGCCGCCGATCACCGTCGGGCCGGTCCAGCCCGGCGAGGGGTGGGCGGCGACGCCGACGGGCTTGACGATCACGACCACGTCGTCGTCGTCGTGCACGATCTCCATGCCCTCGACCGGCTCGGCGACGACCTGGACCGGCGCGGGCGCCTGCGGCATCTCCACCTCCAGCCAGGCGCCGCCGCTGACCCGCTCCGACTTGCCGACCACCGACCCGTCGACCGTGACCTTCCCCGCGGCGGCGAGCTCGGCCGCCTTGGTACGGGAGAAGCCGAACATGCGGGAGATGGCGGCGTCGACGCGCTCGCCCTCCAGGCCGTCGGGCACGGGCAGGGTACGGATCTCGGGAATCGTGCTCACCCGTCGAGTATGCCGGACGGGTCCGACAACCCCGCAGGCGCGTTCAGTCCTTGTGGACGGTGCCGTCCGGGTCGAGACCGCGGAACGACAGCAGCACGATCAGGATGCCGCCGCACACGATCGCCGAGTCCGCCAGGTTGAACACGGCGAAGTGCTTGGGCGCGATGAAGTCGACCACCGCGCCCTCGAAGACGCCCGGCGAGCGGAAGATCCGGTCGGTGAGGTTGCCGAGGGCGCCGCCGAGCAGCAGGCCCAGCGCGATCGCCCAGGGCAGGCTGTAGAGCTTGCGGGCGAGGCGGATGATCACCACGATCACGGCTGCCGCGATCACCGTGAAGATCACGGTGAAGGCCTCGCCGAAGCCGAAGGCCGCGCCCGCGTTGCGGATCGCCTCGAAGCGCAGCCAGTCCCCGACGATCTCGATGGGCTCGTGGTGCTCCAGCTTGGCGACCACGATCATCTTGCTGATCAGATCGAGGGCGTACGCGAACACGGCGACGGCGAACAGCACGGCGATCCGCCGCTTGCCGCGGGGCCGCTCGGCCTCCGCCGCCGTCGCCCCGGTGCCGGCCCGTTCCTGGTCCTCCCGGTCCGCGTCCGGGGTGTCCGGCGTACCGATGATGCGCTCCGCCTCTGCCACGTGAGTCCCTCGAAACCTAGGTACCTGACTGAAGGACGAGGGTACGGCACGCCCCGCGCGCCCGCCGATCAGTACCGTCGCTCCTGCTTCTGCTTGCACTCGACGCACAGGGTGGCCCGGGGAAAGGCCTGCATACGGGCCTTTCCGATGGGTTTGCCGCAGTTCTCGCAGAGGCCGTAGGTACCGGCGTCGAGGCGCTGGAGGGCGCGCTCGAACTGGGTGAGCATGTCGCGCGCGTTCGCGGCGAGCGCGAGTTCGTGCTCGCGCGTGATGTTCTTGGTGCCGGTGTCGGCGTCGTCGTCGCCCGCGCCGTCGCCGGAGTCCCGCATCAGGCCGGCCAGCGACTGCTCGGAGGAGGTGATCTCCTCGCGCAGCCGCAGCACCTCGGACGTCAGCTCGGCCCGCGCCTCCTCGACCTCTTCCGGAGTCCAGGGCTCCTCCCCCGGGCGCACCGCGAGGTCGCCCGGCTCCACCACGCCGATCCGGGCCTTGGGTACGGGGCTCTTCGCCGCCGTGGCCGTGCCAGGAGTCTTCTTCGCACCCACCGTCGTCACTCCCGTCTGCGTCGCGGCATCCACCGCGCCCGCGTCATCGGCCGTGCTGTGCCCGGCCACATCCTGTACGGGCCCGCCGGCCCCGCTCTCCGGGAGGCCGGCCTCCCGGGGGCCCGCGGGAGCCGCCTCCCGGACGGCGCCCTTCCCCGGCACCTTCTTCCCCGCCGCGCCCCCACCAGGCACCACCGCCCCGGCGGCCGCCTTTCCGGCGGCCCGCTTCCCCGCCCCGGCCGGCTTCTTCACCGCGGCCTTCCCCTCGGGAGACGGTTTCTTCGCCACGGCCTTCCCGGCGGACGCCCCCTCGACGGCCGGCTTCTTCGCCGCGGCCTTCCCGGCGGACGGCTTCCGCGGGGTGGTCCTTTTCGCGGGCGCCTTCCCCGCCGCGGCCTTCTTCGCGGGTGTTCCGGCGGGCGGCTTCGACGCCACCGGCTCACCGTCGTGCGCCGTCTTCCCTGCCGCCACCCTGCCCGTCACCTTCTTCGCGGGTGTTCCGGCGGATGGCTTCGACGCCACCGGGACACCGTCGTGCGCCGCCCGCGCCGCCGTCCTTCCGGCGGGTGACTGCTTCTCCGTCGCCGCCGTGGTCCGCGTGGGCGTCCGCGCCGTCGCCGCGGCTCCGGCCGTCCCGCCCGCCCTTCCGGCCCCGCCGCCGGCGGTGGCCCCGGATCTGCCGGACGGTGCCGGCTGCTGTACGGCGGTCTTCTTCGCCACCATGGCCGCGGCCCCTTCACATATTGTGATCTCGCACGCGAATCGTGCTGGGACGATAAATCGACTCGAGTCCCGCGGCAACGGGGCGCACCGCCCGGTTCCCGCGCCCCGCGGACGCCGCGCGGCGAACCTGCATGCGTTGTGCCCAGCTCCCCGCCGGGTATGCCACCGACATGGACGTCCCGGGATCCGGACGGGCGCGCTTCGCCATTCGAAGTACGCCGGGTCGTACGGCGGGCGGAAATCCGGTCGGCCGCCGCCCCCGCCGCGCCGTACACTGGGCGGAGCGAAAAGCGTGGATGGGGACGAGTAGCGGCGTACGCAGCCCAGAGCGACCCGGGGACGGTGTGAGCCCGGGGGCGAGCGCGACGTGAAGATCACCCCGGAGCCGCCGGAAGAAACCCCTGTACGGGGCGGTAGAACCGGCATCGCGACCCCAATGAGGGGGCTCACCGGAGCACACGACGCACCGGGGGGCCAAGGAGGGTGGTACCGCGGGAGCGCGCCGACGGCGGCGCAGGGATCGACACAGCTCTCGTCCCTCCGGACGGAAGGCAGCAAGTCCGCCGGAGGAAGCCCGCTGATGACAACGCCGACGTACCGCCAGGTACCCGCCCAGGTCGACCTGCCCGCCCTCGAGCACGCGGTGCTCGAGTTCTGGCGCGAACAGAAGATCTTCGCCAAGAGCCTGGAGCAGTCCGAGGGACGCCCCGAATGGGTGTTCTACGAGGGTCCGCCCACCGCCAACGGCATGCCCGGCGCCCACCACATCGAGGCCCGCGTCTTCAAGGACGTCTTCCCCCGCTTCCGCACCATGCGCGGCTACCACGTGGCCCGCAAGGCGGGCTGGGACTGCCACGGCCTCCCGGTGGAGCTGGCCGTCGAGAAGGAGCTCGGCTTCTCCGGCAAGCAGGACATCGAGGCGTACGGCATCGCCGAGTTCAACGCCAGGTGCCGCGAGTCGGTGACCCGGCACACCGACGCCTTCACCGAGCTGACGACCCGCATGGGCTACTGGGTCGACCTCGACGACGCCTACCGCACCATGGACCCGGAGTACGTCGAGTCCGTCTGGTGGTCACTGAAGAAGATTTTCGACAAGGGCCTGCTGGTCCAGGACCACCGCGTCGCCCCCTGGTGCCCCCGCTGCGGCACCGGCCTGTCCGACCACGAGCTGGCGCAGGGCTACGAGACGGTCGTCGACCCGTCCGTCTACGTCCGCTTCCCGCTCACCTCGGGACCGCTGGCCGGCGAGGCCGCGCTGGTCGTCTGGACGACGACCCCGTGGACCCTGGTCTCCAACACGGCCGTCGCCGCGCACCCCGAGGTCACCTACGTCGTCGCCACGAACGGCGAGGAGAAGCTCGTCGTCGCCGAGCCCCTGCTCACCAAGGCCCTCGGCGAGGGCTGGGAGACCACCGGGCAGTCCTTCACCGGCGCCGAGATGGAGCGCTGGACCTACCGGCGCCCCTTCGAGCTCGTGGACTTCCCGGAGCCCGCCCACTACGTGGTGAACGCCGAGTACGTCACCACCGAGGACGGCACCGGCCTCGTCCACCAGTCCCCCGCCTTCGGTGAGGACGACCTCAAGGTCTGCCGCTCCTACGGCCTGCCCGTGGTCAACCCGGTCCGCCCCGACGGCACCTTCGAGGAGGACCTCCCGCTGGTCGGCGGCGTCTTCTTCAAGAAGGCCGACGAGAAGCTCACCGCCGACCTCGACGAGCGCGGCCTGCTCTTCAAGCACATCCCGTACGAGCACAGCTACCCGCACTGCTGGCGCTGCCACACCGCGCTGCTCTACTACGCGCAGCCGTCCTGGTACATCCGCACCACCGCCATCAAGGACCGGCTGCTCCAGGAGAACGAGAACACCAACTGGTTCCCGGACACGGTCAAGCACGGCCGCTACGGCGACTGGCTGAACAACAACATCGACTGGGCCCTCTCCCGCAACCGCTACTGGGGCACCCCGCTGCCGATCTGGCGCTGCGAGGACGACCACCTCACGGTCGTCGGCTCCCGCGCGGAGCTCACCGAGCTGACCGGCACCGACCAGTCGGGCCTCGACCCGCACCGCCCGTACATCGACGAGGTCACCTTCGGCTGCCGCCACGACGGCTGCGGGAAGACGGCCACGCGCGTGCCGGAGGTCATCGACGCCTGGTACGACTCGGGGTCCATGCCGTTCGCGCAGTGGGGCTACCCGTACAAGAACAAGGAGCTGTTCGAGGCCCGCTACCCGGCGCAGTTCATCAGCGAGGCCACCGACCAGACCCGCGGCTGGTTCTACACGCTGATGGCGATCGGCACCCTGGTCTTCGACAAGTCGTCGTACGAGAACGTCGTCTGCCTCGGTCACATCCTCGCCGAGGACGGCCGCAAGATGTCCAAGCACCTGGGCAACATCCTGCAGCCGATCCCGTTGATGGAGCAGCACGGCGCCGACGCGGTCCGCTGGTTCATGGCGGCCGGCGGTTCGCCGTGGGCGGCCCGCCGGGTGGGCCACGGCACCATCCAGGAGGTCGTCCGCAAGACGCTGCTGACGTACTGGAACACGGTCGCCTTCCAGGCCCTGTACGCCCGCACGTCGGGCTGGGCGCCGTCGGCGGCCGACCCGGCTCCGGCCGACCGCCCGGTCCTGGACCGCTGGCTGCTCTCCGAACTGCACGCGCTCACCGACCAGGTGACCCAGGCGCTGGAGGGGTACGACACCCAGCGCGCCGGCAAGCTGCTCTCCGCGTTCGTCGACGACCTGTCCAACTGGTACGTCCGCCGCTCCCGGCGCCGCTTCTGGCAGGGCGACAAGGCCGCGCTGCGCACGCTGCACGAGGTCGTGGAGACGGTCACCAAGCTGATGGCCCCGCTGACCCCGTTCATCACCGAGCGGGTCTGGCAGGACCTGATCGTCCCCGTCACCCCGGGCGCCCCGGAGTCGGTGCACCTGTCCGCGTGGCCGGAGGCGGACCTGTCCGCCATCGACCCCGGGCTGTCGAAGCAGATGGTGCTGGTGCGCCGGCTCGTGGAGCTGGGCCGGGCCACCCGCGCGGAGTCGGGCGTGAAGACCCGCCAGCCGCTGAAGCGCGCGCTGATCGCGGCGGGCGGCTTCGCGGACCTCGACCCGGAGCTGCACACGCAGATCACCGAGGAGCTGAACGTCGAGTCCCTGGCGTCCCTGTCCGAGGTGGGCGGCTCGCTGGTGGACACCACGGCGAAGGCCAACTTCCGTGCGCTGGGCAAGCGGTTCGGCAAGCGGGTCCAGGACGTGGCCAAGGCGGTCGCGAACGCGGACGCCGCCGCGCTCTCCCTGGCGCTGCGCGAGGGCACGGCCTCGGTGGAGGTCGACGGTGAGACGATCACCCTGGCCCCGGACGAGGTGATCATCACGGAGACCCCGCGCGAGGGCTGGTCGGTGGCGTCCGACGCCGGTGCCACGGTCGCCCTCGACCTGGAGATCACCGAGGAGCTGCGCCGCGCGGGGCTCGCGCGGGACGCGATCCGGCTGATCCAGGAGGCCCGCAAGAACAGCGGCCTCGACGTGGCCGACCGGATCGCCCTGCGCTGGACGGCGACGGAGCCGGCGACGGTCGCCGCGCTGGCGGAGCACGCGGGACTGATCGCGGACGAGGTCCTCGCGACGGACTTCGCGCAGGGTGAGGCGGACGACACCTACGGCACGCCGTTCACCGACGAGGGCCTGTCCCTGACGTTCCGCCTGCGCAAGGCGTGAAGCGCCGGTGAGCCCCGCGCCCCGAGGGGCGCGGGGAACCGCGCGATCAGCCACACACGATCCGCGGACGGCAGGGCACGAACGCCGAAGGCCGGGGCCCACCAGGATTTCCGGTGGGCCCCGGCCTTCGGCGTTGCGTACGTCGGACAGGGCACCCGGACCCGAACAAACACCGCAAACCTGCGTGAACAAGCGTAGCGAAGGGGCGGGGCCCCGGGTTCGTGAACCCGGGGCCCCGCCCCTGAACGCTGCCGACCACTACGCCGTACTCATGGACACAGGGCCGTCAGTTGTCGTCCTCGTCGATCAGGAAGCCGCGCATCGGCGAGGGAGCCTGACCCATCGGCGACGGGCCCTGCGGACGCACCGGCGCCATCGGCTGGGTCATCGCCGGCTGCATCTGCTGCTGACCGCCACCGTAGGAGGGACCACCCTGACCGCCGGGAGGGCCACCCATCGTCTGGTTGCCGCCGTAGGACGGCGCACCGGCTCCGGCGGGAGCCATCGAGGGCGCCGGGGACGGCGGCAGCGACGGCGCGGAGCTCGCGGGCTGGCGCGGCGGGGCGAGCGAGTCGTCCGCCTGGGTCTCCAGCTGGCGCAGCTGCGACTCCAGGTAGGACTTCAGCCGCGTGCGGTACTCGCGCTCGAAGCCGCGCAGGTCCTCGACCTTGCGCTCCAGCGTGGCGCGGGCGGACTCCAGGGAGCCCATCGCGACGCGGTGCTTCTCCTGCGCGTCCCGCTCCAGGGCGTCCGCCTTGGCGCGTGCGTCCCGCTCGAGACCCTCGGCACGCGAACGCGCCTCGCCCACGATCTTGTTGGCCTCGGAACGGGCCTCCGCGATCGCCTGGTCCGCGGTCTGCTGGGCCAGCGACAGGACACGCGCGGCGCTGTCGCCACCGGGACCGCCCTGACCGGGCATACCCGGGCCGCCCTGACCGGGCATACCGGGACCGCCCATGGGGCCGCCCATCGGGCCACCAGGACCCATCTGCCCCTGCATCGGGCCGCCCTGGCCCATCGGCCCGGGACCCTGACCCATGGGACCCTGGCCCATGGGGCCCTGACCCATCGGACCGGGACCCTGGCCCATCGGACCGGGACCCTGACCCATGGGGCCGGGACCCTGCGGGCCGCCCTGTCCGCCGGGGCCGGCGGGCAGCTGAGGAGCACCGCTCGGCAGCTGGGGCGGGCCACCCATGGGGCCACCCATCTGCTGCTGCGGCGGGCCCGATATGCCGGCGGGCACCGGAGCGCCGGGACCTCGCATGCCCTGCTGGGGCATGCCCTGGGGCGGCCCCTGCTGTTGCTGCTGGTCCTGTGGCTCAGGAGGCTTGCGCATGTTCTGCTGGTTCTGGGCAGCGGCACGCGTGGCCGCGGCCAGCTTGGCGCGCAGGTCCTCGTTCTCGCGGAGCAGGCGCGTCAGTTCGGCTTCGACCTCGTCGAGGAAGGCATCGACCTCGTCCTCGTCATAGCCTTCTCGGAGGCGGACGGTCGTGAACTGTTTGTTCCGCACGTCCTCGGGGGTCAACGGCATCTCTTCACCTCAACGTAGTCAGCGGCAGTCGGCAAGACCGTATCGTCCATCCTCATCACACAAACCTCTGTGCGACGGAAATGAGGATCCAGACGATGATCATCAGGACGAAGAAGGACAGGTCTAGCGCCACGCCCCCGAGACGCAGCGGCGGGATGAACCGCCGCAGAAGCTTCAGCGGTGGATCGGTGACAGTGTAAGTGGCCTCCAGGACGACCACCATCGCCTTGCCGGGTTGCCATGAGCGGGCGAACTGGAACACGTAATCCATGACCAAACGGAAGATCAGCACGATGAGGAACACCATCAGCGCGATGTAGATCACCTGCGCGAACACGCTCATGGCCTGCTTTTCCCTCTCCCCTGTACCGCTCTTCGTCCGGTCCTGCGTCTCAGCTCTGGTTGAAGAACCCGCCCTCTGCGATGCGGGCCTTGTCCTCCGCCGTGACATCGACGTTAGCAGGCGACAACAAGAACACCTTCTGCGTCACCCGCTCGATGCTGCCGTGAAGACCAAACACCAAACCGGCCGCAAAGTCGACAAGTCGCTTCGCATCTGTGTCGTCCATCTCAGTCAAGTTCATGATCACCGGCGTGCCCTCACGGAAGTGTTCCCCGATGGTACGGGCCTCGTTGTAGGTCCGGGGGTGAAGCGTGGTGATCCGGTAAGGCTCTCGTTCGGACACGACCTTGGGCATGATCACCGGTGCGTTCTTCTCCAGGCTGGCACGTTCTTGTGTGATGGATGCCACGGGCGCGATCCGCGCCGGGCGTGGCGATTCCGCGGGGAGCGAAGCGGATCGGGCGATCGGTTCGCGCGGCGCGGGAGGATGGGCGATTCGCACCTCTTCGTCCCTTTGGGGCTGGTGTGAGACGTGGGGCTGGTGCGACGGCTCGTGCCGCCGGTGGTCCCGCTCGGGCTCCGGGTCGAGTTCGGGTTCGAAGTCGTCGTCTGGGTCGAATCCGCGGCCGTCGTACCCATCGTCCTCCACGAGGCCGAGGTAGACCGCCATCTTGCGCATCGCGCCGGCCATGCTCCTAGTCCTCCGCTCTGTGGTGGATCCGCTGACGACCGCCAAGTGCCCGCGATCCACTGGGTCTTTACGTCCGCTGTTCGGCGGAACTGACCATATTTTCTGCTGTGGTCCGACTTCTTGGCGACGTTACCCGAGCCCGGGGCGGACTCCGAGTACCGCACTGCCGACGCGCACATGTGTCGCTCCGGCGGCCACGGCCTGTTCGAGGTCCGCACTCATCCCTGCCGAGACCATGTTCGCAGTCGGATGGTCCCTGCGCAGGTCGGTCGACAAATCCATCAACCGCTCGAAGGCCGCCCGTTCGCGTCCCGCGTACTCCCCGGCGAGCGGGGCGACGGTCATCAGTCCGCCGAGCCGCAGCCCCTCGGACCGCGCGACCAGGTCGGCCAACTCCGCGACACCGGCGGGCGCCACGCCCCCGCGCTCCCCCCGGCCGCTCGCGTCGGCGTCGAGTGCCACCTGGATCAGACAGCCGATCTCGCGCCCGGCCCGCACGGCCTCCCTGGAGAGGGCCGTCACCAACCGGGAACGGTCGACGGACTGCACGAAATCGGCGTAACCCACCACGGAACGCACCTTGTTGGTCTGAAGTTGACCGACGAAGTGCCAGGTAAGGGGCAGATCCGTACATGCGGCCGCCTTGGGGGCGGCGTCCTGGTCCCGGTTCTCGGCCACATGACGCACCCCGAGTCCGGACAGGATCCGCACATCGTCCGCGGGATAGGTCTTGGTGACCACGATCAGGGTCACCTCGTCCCGCCCACGTCCGGCGGCGGCGCACGCGGCGACGATCCGCTCTTCCACTTTCGCCAGGTTCGCGGCGAGTTCGTCCCTACGGTCCGTCATGCCCCATCAGTCCAGCCACACATAGCCCGCGAGCCGCCCGGTGGTGCGGTCGCGGCGGTACGAGAAGTGATCAGCCGACTCCAGCGTGCACACCGGTGACTGCTCCCGGTCACGCACCCCGAGCCGTTCGAGCTGCGCGTGCACGCCCGCGGCCACGTCGACCGCCGGCGTTCCCCGGCTCGTGACGGCGTGCGCCGCCGGTTCGACGGAGGCCACCTCGTCGCGCATCGCCTCCGGCACCTCGTAGCACCGGCCGCAGACGGCGGGTCCGGTGCGGGCGACGATCCGCGCGGGTTCGGCGCCGAGTTCCGTCATGGCCCGTACGGCGGCGGGGACGATCCCGGCGGTCATGCCGGGCCGGCCCGCGTGGGCCGCGGCGACGACGCCGGCGACCGGGTCGGCCAGCAGGACCGGTACGCAGTCGGCGGTGAGCACCGCGAGGGCGAGCCCGCGCCGCACGGTGACGATCGCGTCGACCTCGGGGACCGGGCGCTCGCCCCAGGGTCCGTCGACCACGGCCGCATCGGCCCCGTGCACCTGGTTCATCCAGACCACCCGGGCCGGGTCCACGCCGAGCGACTTGGCGGCCAGTTCGCGATTGACGCGCACGGCCGCGGGGTCGTCACCGACCGCACCGCCGAGGTTGAGCTCCTCATACGGAGCGGCGCTCACCCCGCCCCACCGGTCGGTGAAGGCGAAGTGCGCGCCGCTCACGCTCTCGCGCCGTCCTATCACTTCAGGAAGTCCGGTACGTCCAGTTCCTCGACCGGGCTGTCGTAGGTCCGCGACGGCGGGACCGGCGGCTGGACGACCGGGATGTCGCGCACCGGCTCCGGCGCCGGCGGCTCCGGGTCCTCCTTCGGCGTGACGCTGCCGAGCGAGCCGAAGGACGGACGGCTCTCCGGCTGCCGCGCCGGGGCGGGCTCCTCGCGCTTGGCCGAGGACGAGCCGAGGACGTTGTCCCGCTTGGCGGGCGGCTGGCCGCCGTCGAAGCCGGCCGCGATCACGGTGACCCGGACCTCGTCGCCGAGGGCGTCGTCGATCACCGCACCGAAGATGATGTTGGCCTCGGGGTGGGCGGCCTCGCTGACCAGCTGGGCGGCCTCGTTGATCTCGAACAGACCGAGGTCGGATCCGCCGGAGATGGAGAGCAGCACGCCGCGGGCGCCGTCGATGGAGGCTTCGAGCAGTGGCGAGGAGATGGCCATCTCGGCGGCGGCCACCGCGCGGTCGTCGCCGCGGGCCGAGCCGATGCCCATGAGGGCCGAACCGGCCTCGGACATGACCGACTTGACGTCCGCGAAGTCCAGGTTGATCAGGCCGGGCGTGGTGATGAGGTCGGTGATGCCCTGGACACCGGAGAGCAGCACCTGGTCCGCCGACTTGAAGGCGTCGAGAACCGACACCTGGCGGTCCGAGATGGACAGCAGCCGGTCGTTCGGGATCACGATGAGGGTGTCGACCTCTTCGCGGAGCTCGGCGATGCCGTCCTCCGCCTGGTTCGCGCGGCGCCGCCCCTCGAAGGTGAACGGGCGGGTGACCACGCCGATGGTGAGGGCACCGAGCGAGCGGGCGATGTTGGCCACGACGGGCGCGCCACCGGTGCCGGTGCCGCCGCCCTCGCCGGCCGTCACGAAGACCATGTCGGCCCCCTTGAGGACCTCCTCGATCTCCTCGCGGTGGTCCTCCGCGGCCTTGCGGCCGACGGCCGGGTTGGCTCCGGCGCCGAGTCCGCGGGTGAGTTCACGGCCGACGTCGAGCTTGACGTCGGCGTCGCTCATCAACAGGGCTTGCGCGTCGGTGTTGATGGCGATGAACTCGACGCCCTTGAGACCGACCTCGATCATCCGGTTGATGGCATTGACACCACCGCCGCCGACACCGATGACTTTGATGACTGCGAGGTAGTTCTGCGGTGCTGCCACGTCGAAGGCCTCTCGCCTCGAGTTACGTGTCGCCCGACCGCTGAAGCACTGATGCCCTCGCGACCCGACGACTGATGCCGAATGGGACGGTCCGTAGCGCCGACCCGAACCCTAACGTTGAAGTTTAGGGTTACCAGTGTGTCCGTTCCCTGGAGTCTTCTGAACAGGACACTAAGTCGACAAGCGGCGCCCGTTCAACGAACACGCCGAACCTCCCGTTTTTCTTTTCACCCTATGTGATCAGCCGTAGCGCTGCCCAATCAGGGTGCTGGCCTGCGCTGATGTGCGTCAACTCCCCGCTGACGCCGGGGCCGTGGGCACGCTGACGTCGAAGTGCCGCGCGCCGGGCTCCGCTTTCATCAGTGCGGTGAGAATACGGCCCTTCTCGGCTCCCTTCTCACTGCTTCCCCAGTCGACCGTCCGGCCGTCCGCCAGTTCCAGCGAGATGTCGTCGTAGGAACGGACCTTGACGCTGCGGGTGGCGTGCGCCACGGGGGCCGGGACCGCGCCGGCCACCCGCACCGCCTCCCGGGTCAGCCGGTCCTCGTCGAAGCGGCGCAGGCTCGCCGCCGCGGAACCGCTCCTGGAGACAGTCATTTTCAGCGCCGGTACCCCCTTCGGGGCCTGAGAAACCATGGCGAACCGGACACCTTCCTCGTCCACTTCGATGAATTTCCTGCCTTTGCGAACAAGGAGGACAGCGGTGCGTTCCGTCACTTTCAGCGTGATCCCACTCGGCCAGGAACGAACCACCTCAACCGTGCCGATCCGGGGCAACGCCTCGGAAAGCCGCGCCTCGATCGCGTCGGTGTCGACGGAGACCAGTTGTTCCCCGAGGGGGACGTCGGCGGCCTCGCGCACCTCCGCGGGCGTCAGGACCCGGGTCCCCGACACCGTCACGCGCTCCACGCGCACCAGGTCCGACCCGTACAGCAGCCAGAACGCCCCACTGCCGAGGAACACCAGGACGACGGCCAGGACGATGATCCGACGAACCTGTCGTCGCCCGAACCGCCGGACGGGCGGCGGCGGGCCGGACGACTCCCGCTTGCGTTCACCCCGCTCGGCGGTGGTCGATCCGGCCATGCTGCCTGCCCTCCGTCATACGCCTCTAGCGGTGCGCACGGGCGGCGATCGCCTCGTACACCATGCCGACGAGCAGGTCGTCGGCGTCCCGGCGGCCGAACTCGGCGGCGGCGCGGGACATCTCGTACAGCCGGTGCGGGTCGGCGAGCACGGGCAGCACGTTCTGCTGCACCCAGTCGGGCGTCAGCTCCGCGTCGTCGACCAGCAGTCCACCGCCGGCCTTGACCACCGGCTGGGCGTTGAGCCGCTGTTCGCCGTTGCCGATGGGCAGCGGGACGTAGGCGGCCGGGAGCCCGACGGCGGAGAGTTCGGCGACGGTCATCGCGCCCGCGCGGCAGAGCATCATGTCGGCCGCGGCGTACGCGAGGTCCATCCGGTCCAGGTAACTTACCGGGATGTAGGGGGGCATGCCCGGCATCTGGTGCACCTGCGGCAGTTCGTTCTTCGGGCCGACCGCGTGCAGGATCTGGATCCCGGCCTGCTGGAGCCACGGAGCGACCTGCTGGACCACCTCGTTGAGCCGCCGGGCGCCCTGCGAGCCGCCGGAGACCAGCAGCGTGGGCAGATTGGGGTCGAGGCCGAACGCGGCGCGGGCCTCGGGGCGTACAGCGGCCCGGTCCAGGGTGGAGATGGAGCGGCGCAGCGGGATGCCGATGTAGCGGGCGCCCCGCAGCTTGCTGTCGGGCGTGGAGACGGCGACCTGGGCGGCGTACCGGGAGCCGATCTTGTTGGCCAGTCCGGGCCGGGCGTTGGCCTCGTGGATCACGATCGGCACGCCGAGCCGTTTGGCCGCGAGGTAGCCGGGCAGGGCGACGTAGCCGCCGAAGCCGACCACGGCGTCCGCCTTGGTGCGCTCCAGGATCTGCTCGGCCGCCTTGATGGTGCCGCGCAACCGGCCCGGAACGGTGATCAGCTCGGGGGTGGGCTTGCGCGGCAGCGGCACGGCGGGGATCAGCGCCAGTTCGTACCCGCGCTCGGGTACGAGACGGGTCTCCAGGCCGCGTTCCGTGCCCAGGGCCGTGATGCCCACGGTCGGATCCTGCCTGCGCAGGGCGTCCGCGAGGGCGAGCGCGGGCTCGATGTGGCCCGCGGTTCCTCCGCCGGCGAGTACGACATGCACCGAAATTCACCGCTCTCCGGACGAACGCGCCACCGGGGCACGCCGTCGCATCGTGTTCCATCTCCGGGGCCGCTGTGGATCCCCGCCCCGCTTTCTACCAAAGCGGGGTTGCCGCATGGCAAGCGCCATCCGTGCAGCGGGGTCCTCACGCGCGAAGGCGATCAGCAGCCCGATGGCGAACATGGTCGGCAGCAGGGCGGATCCCCCGTAGGAGAACAGCGGGAGCGGGACTCCGGCGATCGGCAGCAGACCGAGCACCGCACCGATGTTGATCACGGCCTGGGCCGTGATCCAGGTGGTCACGCCTCCCGCGGCATACCTGACGAAGGGGTCCTCCGTGCGTCCGGCCACGCGGATACCCGCATAGCCTAGAGCCGCGAACAGGGCGAGTACCGACAGTGTCCCCGCCAGACCCAGTTCCTCACCGGTGATGGCAAAGATGAAGTCCGTGTGCGCTTCGGGAAGTTGGCCCCATTTCTCCACACTCGCGCCGAGTCCGGAACCGAAAATTCCGCCAGAGGCGAGGGCGTAGATCCCGTGCACCGCCTGCCAGCAGTCGACCGGTCCCGTCTGGGGCTCGGTGGCACCGAGGCAGGTGAGCCGGGCCATGCGGTTGGGGCTGGTGCGGATGAGGATCGCGCCGAGCAGCGCGGCGATCGACAGCACGCCGACGAAGAGCCGGGTCGGCGCCCCCGCCAGCCACAACAGGCCGAAAAGGATCGCCGTCAGGATGATCGCCGTGCCCATGTCGCCGCCGAGCATGATCAGTCCGAGCAGCATGAAGGCGGCCGGGACGAGCGGCACCAGCATGTGCTTCCACTGGTACAGCAGCCGCTTGTCCTGCTTGCGGGCGAGCAGATCGGCGCCCCACAGCACCAGCGCGAGCTTGCCGAACTCGCTGGGCTGGAGCTGGAAGGAGCCGCCGAGGGCGATCCAGTTCTGGTTGCCGTTGACCGCGACCCCGACCCCCGGCACCTGCACCAGGGCCATCAGGACGACGGCGCCCGCGAGGATCGGGTAGGCCAGGGCGCGGTGCAGCTTCACCGGCATCCTGGAGGCCGCCAGCAGCAGTACGCAGCCGATCCCGGCGGCCAGCAACTGCTTGCGGAAGAAGTACGAGCCCGGCAGCGACATCTGCAGCGCCGTGATCTGGGAGGCCGAGTAGACCATCACCAGGCCCAGCACGGTGATCAGCGCGCTGCCGCCGAGGATCAGGTAGTACGCGGTCAGCGGCCGGTCCCAGGCCCTGCGCGCCCGGGTGACCAGGGTGCGGACGGGGTTCTCGCGCGGGGGCCCGGGTACGACGGATCCGCGCACGGCCCGCCGTACGGGCGGGCGGCCGGTACGGCTGCTACCGGTCATCCGGGCCTCCGCTGTACGCCGTCGACGGTCCCACGCGTCCCTCCCAAGGTCGCCCGGCGCCAGGCGGGCCGGGGTCAGGCGCCGAGCTCGCGCACCGCCTGTGCGAACGCGTCACCGCGCTTGTTGTAGTTGGTGAACATGTCCATCGAGGCGCAGGCCGGGGCCAGCAGCACCGTGTCGCCGGGCCGGGCGAGCCGCCGCGCCTCCTGGACGGCCCGGAGCATCGCCCCAGTGTCGGTCCGGTCGAGGTCGACGACGGGTACTTCCGGGGCGTGTCGCGCGAGGGCTTCGCGGATCAGGGCGCGGTCCCGGCCGATCAGTACGGCACCGCGCAGCCGCTTCGCCGCGCCGGCGACCAGTTCGTCGAAGGTGGCGCCCTTGGCGAGCCCGCCGGCGATCCACACGATCGACTCGTAGGCCGCCAACGAGGCTTCGGCGGCATGCGTGTTGGTGGCCTTGGAGTCGTCGATGTACGCGACCCCGTCCACGTCGGCGACGTGCGCGATGCGGTGGGCGTCCGGGGTGAAGGCCCGCAGGCCGTCCCGTACGGCGCTCGCGGGCACCCCGTAGGCCCGCGCGAGGGCCGCCGCGGCAAGGGCGTTGGCGATGTTGTGCGGGGCGGGCGGGGTGACGTCGGAGACCTCGGCGAGTTCCTGGGCGTTCCTCTGCCGGTTCTCGACGAAGGCGCGGTCGACCAGGATGCCCTCCACGACGCCGAGTTGGGAGGGGCCGGGCGTACCGAGGGTGAAGCCGACGGCGCGGCAGCCCTCCTCGACGTCGGCCTCGCGGACCAGGTCCTCGGTGGCCTTGTCGGCCACGTTGTAGACGCAGGCGACGCGGTTGCCCTCGTAGATACGGCCCTTGTCCCTGGCGTACGCCTCCATGGAGCCGTGCCAGTCGAGGTGGTCCGGGGCGAGGTTCAGTACGGCCGCCGAGTGGGCGCGCGGGGAGGGCGCCCAGTGGAGCTGGTAGCTGGACAGCTCCACGGCGAGCACGTCGTACTCCTCCTCGCCGAGCACGGCGTCCAGGAGGGAGACGCCGATGTTGCCGACGGCGGCGGTGCGCAGGCCCGCCGCCTTCAGGATGGAGGCGAGCATCTGGACGGTCGTGGTCTTGCCGTTGGTGCCGGTGACCGCGAGCCAGTCGGCCGCGCCGGGCTTCCTGAGCCGCCAGGCGAGTTCGACGTCGCCCCACACCGGCACCCCGGCCGCGTCCGCCGCCGCGAACAGCGGCTTGTCCGGCTTCCAGCCGGGGGCCGTGACGATCAGCTCGGTGCCCTCCGGCAGGGTGGCCCCGTCACCGAGGCGCACGGTGACGCCGAGCGCCTCCAGTTCGGCGGCCTGCTCACGCGCGCGCGGATCGTCCCCGTCGTTGACGACGGTGACCTTCGCGCCGAGCCCGTGCAGCACCTTGGCCGCCGGGACGCCGGAGACGCCGAGTCCGGCGACGGTGACGTTCTTCCCCTGCCAGTCGGTCACTTGTCCGCTGCCCATCCCGCGTAGAAGAGGCCCAGTCCGACGATCACACAGATGCCCTGGATGATCCAGAAGCGGACCACCACGAGGACTTCGGACCAGCCCTTGAGTTCGAAGTGATGCTGGAGCGGCGCCATCCGGAAGACCCGCTTCCCGGTGAGCTTGAACGAGCCGACCTGGATGACCACCGACATGGTGATGAGGACGAACAGACCGCCCAGGATGGCCAGCAGCAGCTCGGTGCGGGAGCAGATCGCGAGACCCGCGAGCACACCGCCGAGCGCCAGCGAACCGGTGTCGCCCATGAAGATCTTGGCCGGCGAGGTGTTCCACCACAGGAAGCCCAGGCAGGAACCCATCAGCGCGGAGGCGACGACCGCGAGGTCCAGCGGGTCGCGCACCTCGTAGCAGGCGCCCGGGTTGGTCAGCGTCTCGCCGTTGGCGCAGGACTCCTGGAACTGCCAGACGCCGATGAAGGTGTAGGCGCCGAAGACGAGCACGGAGGCGCCGGTGGCGAGACCGTCCAGACCGTCGGTCAGGTTCACGCCGTTCGACATCGCGAGGATCATGAACAGCGCCCAGACGACGAACAGCACCGGGCCGATGGTCCAGCCGAAGTCCGTGATGAACGACAGCTTCGTGGAGGCCGGGGTCTGTCCGCGGGAGTCCGCGAACTGCAGCGAGAGCACCGCGAAGGCGATACCGACGATGAGCTGGCCGGCCATCTTCGCCTTGGCCCGCAGACCCAGCGAACGCCGCTTGACGATCTTGATGTAGTCGTCCAGGAAGCCGACCAGCCCCATGCCGACCATCAGGCCCAGCACCAGCACGCCCGAGTACCTCGGGGGCTCGCCGCTGATCACCTTGCTGAGGAAGTACGCGGCGACCGTCGCCAGGATGAAGGCGATACCGCCCATCGTCGGCGTACCGCGCTTGCTGGCGTGCTCGCGCGGGCCGTCGTCACGGATGTACTGCCCGTACCCCTTGCGCGCGAGCAGCTTGATCAGCAACGGGGTGCCGATCAGCGTCAGGAAGAGGCCAATGACTCCTGCGAACAGGATCTGATTCATCATCGGGCGGAGACCTCACCCTCGGCACCGGTCTCGAGCAGCGCCTGCGCCACGCTCTCGAGCCCGACCGAACGGGACGCCTTCACGAGTACGACATCCCCCGGGCGCAATTCGCTGCGCAACAGGTCGACCGCCGCCTGTGCGTCGGACACGTGCACCGACTCCTCACCCCACGAACCCTCGTTATATGCGCCCAGTTGCAGCCAGGCGGCTTCCCTGCCCCCGACTGCGACGAGCTTGCTGACGTTGAGCCGGACGGCGAGCCGTCCGACCGCGTCGTGCTCGGCGAGCGCCTCGTCCCCGAGCTCGGCCATCTTGCCGAGCACCGCCCACGTACGGCGTCCCTTGCCCATGGCCGCCAGCGCGCGCAGCGCTGCCTTCATGGACTCGGGGTTCGCGTTGTAGGCGTCGTTGACGACCGTCACGCCGTCCGGGCGCTCGGTGACCTCCATCCGCCAGCGGGAGAGGGAGCCCGCCTCGGAGAGCGCGGTGGCGATCTCGTCTGCGGACATGCCCAACTCGTGGGCGACGGCGGCCGCGGCGAGCGCGTTCGACACGTGATGCTCACCGTACAGGCGCATGGTCACATCGGATGCACCGGAGGGTGTGTGAAGCCTGAAGGAAGGCTGTCCGCTGTCCGTGAGTCGCACGTTCTCGGCCCGAACGTCCGCTTCGTCGGACTCTCCGAAAAGGATCACCTTCGCCTTCGTACGGGAGGCCATGGCCCGTACGAGGGGGTCGTCCGCGTTGAGGATCGCGGCGCCGCCCTCCTCGGCCGGGGGCAGGGCCTCCACCAGCTCGCCCTTGGCCTGGGCGATCTGCTCCCGGCCGCCGAACTCGCCGATGTGGGCGGAACCGACGTTCAGGACCAGTCCGACCTTCGGGGGCGTCAGACCGGTGAGGTACCGGATGTGGCCGATTCCGCGCGCTCCCATCTCCAGCACGAGGAACTTCGTCTCCTCGGTGGCGGTGAGCGCGGTGAGCGGCAGGCCGATCTCGTTGTTGAGCGAGCCGGGGGTGAAGACGGTCGGCGCCTTGCGCCGCAGGACCTGGGCGATGAGGTCCTTGGTACTGGTCTTGCCGGCCGAGCCGGTGAGCGCGACGAGGGTGGTGCCGAGCCGGCCGACGACGTGCCGGGCGAGGGCGCCGAGGGCCGCCTGGACGTCCGCCACGACGATCGCGGGAACCCCGACGGGCCGGGAGGCAAGCACGGCGGCCGCGCCCGCCTCGACGACCTGCGCCGCGAAGTCGTGGCCGTCCACGCGCTCGCCGGCGAAGGCGACGAACAGGCTGCCCGGACCCGCCTCCCGCGAGTCCCGGACGACCGGTCCGGTGACCCGGACGGACGGGTCCGGTATGTCGTGCGTCTGCCCGCCGACGACTTCTGCGATCTCGGCGAGGGAGAGGGCGATCACAAGTTCATCCCTGGGTTTTCTTGATGGCTTCCCGAAGCACCTGGCGGTCGTCGAAGGGACGCACCACCCCGGCGATGTCCTGCCCCTGCTCGTGGCCCTTGCCCGCGACCAGCACGGTGTCGCCGGGTTCGGCCCGTGCGACGGCGGCGGCGATCGCGGCGGCCCGGTCCTCGAAGACCTGCACCTCTCCGCGCTCGTGGGCGGGCACGGAGGCCGCGCCCCGGAGCATGGCGGCGAGGATCGCGAGGGGGTCCTCGGAGCGGGGGTTGTCGGAGGTCAGTACGGCGGTGTCGGCGAGCCGCGCGGCGGCGGCGCCCATGGGCTCCCGCTTGGTCCGGTCGCGGTCGCCGCCGCAGCCGAGCACGACGTGCACCCGGCCCTCGGTGACCTTGCGCAGGGCGCGCAGCACCGATTCCACGGCGTCGGTCTTGTGGGCGTAGTCCACCACCGCGAGGTACGGCTGTCCGGCGTCCACGCGCTCCAGCCGGCCCGGCACGCCCGGTACGGCGGCGACGCCGTCGGCGGCGGCCTGCGGGTCGAGTCCGGCGGCGGCGAGGGCGACGATCGCGGCGAGGGTGTTCGCCACGTTGAACGGACCCGGCAGCGGCGAGCGGGCGGTGATCCGCTCGTCCTCGGGGCCGATCACGGTGAACGTCGAGTCCATCGGGCCGACCTCGACGTCCTCGGCGCGCCAGTCGGCGTCGGGGTGGCCCTCGGCGGAGTAGGTGACGACCGGGACGCCGGCCTCCTTGGCGAGGCGGCGGCCGTACTCGTCGTCCACGTTGACCACGCCGAGTCTGCTGCGTTCCGGTGTGAACAGCTGCGCCTTGGCCCGGAAGTAGTCCTCCATGCCGGAGTGGAACTCCATGTGTTCCGGGCTGAGGTTGGTGAAGACGGCGATGTCGAAGACGCAGCCGTCGACCCGGCCGAGGACCAGGGCGTGGCTGGAGACCTCCATGGCCACCGCGTCGGTGCCGCGCTCGCGCATGACGGCGAACAGGGCCTGGAGGTCGGTGGCCTCGGGGGTGGTGCGCTCGGACTTGATGCGCTCGTCGCCGATGCGCGTCTCGACCGTGCCGATGAGCCCCGTGCGGTGGGCTGTTTTCAGGCCACCCTCGACCAGGTAGGCGGTGGTGGTCTTGCCCGAGGTGCCGGTGATGCCGATCTGGAGCAGCTCGCGGCCCGGACGGCCGTAGATGGTGGCCGCCAGCTCGCCCATCCGCGCGCGCGGGTCGTCGACCACCAGCGCCGGCAGTCCGGCCGCGGCGACGCGCTCGGCGCCGGACGGGTCGGTCAGCACGGCGACCGCGCCGAGGCCGGCGGCCTGGGTGACGAAGTCGGCGCCGTGGGCGCGGGCGCCCGGGAGGGCGGCGTACAGGTCGCCGGGGCGGACGGCGCGCGAGTCATGGGTGATGCCCGTGACGTCGGCGGCCCGTTCCGGCGCGGGGGCACCCAGCTGACCGGCGAGTTCCGCGAGGGGTGTGGCGGAGACCTGAACCGGACGGGGCGGTCCCGGATATGTCACGGGGTGGCCCTTCTGGGCGGTTTGGGACTGATCGGCGTGTGGCACGGCGGTGAGCGTACCCGGCGCACCGGTTGGGGGGCCAAGTGAGGGGCCGGAGGCGTCCTGGTTCCCGGGGTCGGGGGTGATCGTCGTCACGGGGTGGTTCCTGGTGGCTCGGTGCTCGGTTCGGGTCAGGGTGTGAAGGTGACCGGGAGGTCGGCGGGGTCGGCGCCGGTCGGCGGCACCTGCAGGGTCTTCAGGGCGAACTCCATGACCTGCTTGTACACGGGTCCGCAGATCTGGCCGCCGAAGTAGCTGCCCTCGGTGGCGTTCTGGATGGCGCAGTAGACGGTGATCCTGGGCTTGTCGGCGGGGGCGAAGCCGGCGAAGGACGAGGTGTAGCCGTGGTATCTGCCGGTGGCCGGATCCACGCGGTTCGCCGTACCCGTCTTCCCCGCGACCCGGTAGCCCGGGATGCGTGCCTTGGTGCCGGTGCCCTCCTCGTCGTCGACGACCGACTCCAGCATCCGGGCGAGCGTCTTCGCCGTCTTCTCGCTGACGACCCTGGTTTTCTCGGGCTCCGGGGCGGGGGTGAAGCGTCCGTCGGGGCCCGTGGAGCCGCGGACGAGGGTGGGCTCGACGCGGACGCCGCCGTTGGCGATGGTCGAGTAGACGGACGCGGCCTGCATGGCGTTCACGGAGACGCCCTGGCCGAAAGGAATCGTGTACTGCTGCGAGGTGGACCACGCGTCCGGCGGGGCGAGGATGCCCTTGGTCTCGCCGGGGAAGCCGAGCCCGCTGTGGCTGCCGAGGCCGAACTTGCGCAGGTACTCGTAGAGGACCTTGTTGGCCTGGGCCTGGGTCCTGCCGAGCTGGCCGGTGGCGAGGATGGTACCGATGTTGCTGGACTTGGCGAGTACGCCGTTGAGCGTCAGGTACCAGGTCGGGTGATCGATGTCGTCCTTGAAGAGCCGGTCGCCGCGGTGCAGCCGGTTGGGCACGACGACGTGGGTGCCGGGGGTGGCGGCGTTCTCCTCGAGGACCGCCGCCATGGAGAGCACCTTGGCGGTGGAGCCGGGTTCGAAGGCGTCCTGGACGGCCGCGTTGCCGAGCGCGTCCGGGTCGGCCTCGGAGAGGTCGCCCGGGTCGAAGCCGGGCGCGTTGGCCATCGCGAGGACCTCGCCGGTGCGGGTGTCCTGGACGATGACGTAGCCTCGGTCGGCCGCGGACTTCCTCACCTGCTCGCTGATGGCGTTCTGCGCGGCCCACTGGATGTCGCGGTCGATGGTGAGCTCGACGTCGTCGCCGGGCACCGCCGGGGTCTCGGTGGAGCCCGCGGTCGGGACGAGACGGCCGCCGGACTGGGCGTAGCGGATCTTGCCGTCCTCGCCGGCCAGCCGCTCGTCCAGCTGGAGCTCGATGCCGCCGCCGCCCTTGCCCTCGGCGTTGACCCAGCCCAGTACCCCGGCGGCGAGTTCCTTGTTGGGGTACACCCGCTTGCTGGTGGGCACGGAGAAGACGCCGGCCAGGACGTTGGCGGTGGACTCGTCGGTCTCGGCCTTCTTGGCGAGCGCGGCCTTCAGGTCCTTGATCTGCTTCCAGGTCTGCGGGGTCTGGCGGCCGGCCAGTCTGACGTAGCGCAGGGCCTTGTTCTCCGGGCGCAGCTTCCCGACCAGCTCGTCCTGGTCCTGGCCGAGGATCGGGGCGAGGAGGGCGGCGGCCTGCTCGGGACCGTCGGTGATCTCCAGCTCGTCCGGGGCGAACATCGTGGGGTCGGCGGTGATGTCGTAGGCGTCCTCGGTGGTCGCCAGGGCCACGCCGTGGCGGTCGGTGATGCCGCCGCGCTCGGCGTCCAGCACCTGGCCGACGTAGCGGTTGCGGTCGGCCTTGGCGGCGTAGGTGCTCGCGTCGACGGCCTGCACCTGGAACAGGCGTACGACGAAGGCGAGCAGCACCAGGGTCAGGGCGACGCCGATCAGGCGCAACCGGGGGCGGGGGCTGCCCAGCCGGATGGACTTCGGGGGCGCGGGGCGGGGTCCCGAAGGCCTGCGGGCCGGGCGGGCGCCGGGACCCGGGCGCTGTCCGGCGGCCGGGCGGGCGGGCCTGGCGGGGCCGGGGACCCGGCGGCGGGGCGGTTCCCTGTCGGACACTTCCGTCACCTGCCGGGGGTCGATGAGGAGGGCGTGGAGGCGGCACCGGGTACGCCCTTGACCTTGCCGTCGGGGCCGAGGAAGGCGGGGTCGCCGCCGGGCACCATGCCGAGTTCGCGGGCGCGGCGCTGGAGGGCGTCGGGGGCGGAGTAGGCGTCGATGTCCCGCTGCAGGGCCTGTTCCTCGTCGGTGAGGTTCTTGGTCTCCCGCTGGAGGTCGTCGAGCTGGAACGCGCCCTCACTGAGGGCGGAGTTCAGCACCAGGAGGCCGATCAGGCCGCCGCCGAGGAGGGTCACGACGAGGAGGACGAAGGGGGTGCGCGCCGCCTGGGCACGCCCGGTGGGCAGGAGATGCGTGAGCCGGGCCGCCCGCCCCTTCAGCTCGGGCCGCCCCTTCAGTTCGGGTTTCCTACTCACTCACGCTCCCCTGAGTTCGCTTTCCCCACCCGTCCGCCCGGCCGCCCGTCACCCGCCTCGTGCGCCGTACGTGCCGCACACCGCCCGTGTCTCAATCGACGTCCTCCCGGATCCGCTCGGCGCCGCGCAGCCGCGCGGGGGCCGCGCGCCGGTTCTCGGCGATCTCCTCCTCGGTGGGAAGTTCGGCACCGCGCGTGAGCAGCTTGAGCCGGGGCTGGTACCGCTCGGGGACGACCGGGAGTCCGGGCGGGGCGGTGGTGGCGGCGCCGGCCGCGAACACCTGCTTGACGAGCCGGTCCTCCAGGGAGTGGTACGACAGCACGGCGATCCGTCCGCCGACGTCGAGGGCCTTCACGGCCGCGGGGATCGCCCGCTCCAGCACGGACAGCTCGCCGTTGACCTCGATCCGCAGGGCCTGGAAGGTGCGCTTGGCCGGGTTGCCGCCGGTGCGCTTGGCGGCCTGCGGCAGCGCGTCGCGGATCAGCTCGACCAGGCGGGCGCTGTTGGTGAACGGCTCCTTCTCGCGTTCGCGCACGATCGCGGAGACGATGCGCTTGGCCTGCTTCTCCTCGCCGTAGGCGCGCAGGATGCGGACGAGTTCGCCGGCCGGGTAGGTGTTGAGGACCTCGGCGGCGCTGACGCCGGTCGTCTGGTCCATGCGCATGTCGAGGGGGGCGTCCTGGGCGTAGGCGAAGCCGCGGCCGGCCTCGTCGAGCTGCATGGAGGACACCCCGAGGTCGAACAGGACGCCCCGCACGCGCGGGAGCCCGAGCCGGTCGAGGACGTCGGGGAGCTCGTCGTAGACGGCGTGCACCAGGGTGGCCCGCTCGCCGTAGGGCGCGAGCCGCTCGCCGGACAGGCGCAGGGCCTCCTTGTCGCGGTCCAGGGCGACGAGCCGCACCTCGGGGAACCGCCGGAGCAGGGCCTCGCTGTGGCCGCCGAGCCCGAGCGTGCAGTCGACCACCACCGCGCCCGGCCGCTCCAGGGCGGGCGCCAACAGGTCCAGGCACCGCTGGAGCATCACCGGGACGTGTCGGCTCTGTCCCGCCCGCCGCCCACCACCGCCCTCATGCGGAAGCGCTTCGCGCCCTTTCACTTCGGCCCTCTCAAGTCCGGCACGGTGTTCACGCACCGCCGGGTTCCCGCCCTCCCCCGTCGAGGGGCGGCCGGCGCCGTCAGGCGCAGGCCGGGCGGCGGCGGGAGGAGGCCGAGCCGTACGTGCGCGCCGCGCACGCGGGGAGACCCCCCGGTCGTCGCCGGGGGATCCGGGGAAAGTCAGGCAGCGGGCGCTCTCGCCTCCCGCTTCGCGCCACTTTAGTCCACGGTCCCGCCCGGTCAATCAACCGGCCTGCGCGTCGCGGCCCGCGCGGCGGGTCAAGGGGCGGATCGGACACATCACCCGCAGGAGGGAGCTCACACCACCCCTGTGGGTTACCTCACACCAAGGCCCGCTGACATTCTTTGTCACCTCTCACAACGGGCCCGACGCCCTGGTGACCAGTAACGTCATGGGTATGACGACTTCCGCATCGGCTCCCACCGGCCCCCAGAACGGCACCTCCGGCCACGGCACGGTCACCGACCGCCTGGTCGACGCCAACCAGCAGTACGCGGCCGTCTTCACCGACCCCGGTATGGACGCCCGCCCGGTCCTGAACGTCGCCGTGGTGGCCTGCATGGACGCCCGCCTCGACCTGCACGCCGCGCTGGGCCTGTCGCTCGGCGACTGCCACACCATCCGCAACGCGGGCGGCGTCGTCACCGACGACGTGATCCGCTCGCTGACCATCAGCCAGCGCGCCCTGGGCACCCGCAGCGTGGTCCTCATCCACCACACCGGCTGCGGCCTGGAGTCCATCACCGAGGAGTTCCGGCACGAACTGGAGATGGAGGTGGGCCAGCGCCCCAACTGGGCCGTGGAGGCCTTCCGGGACGTGGACCAGGACGTACGGCAGTCCATGCAGCGCGTGCGCACCTCGCCGTTCCTGCTGCACACCGACGACGTGCGCGGCTTCGTCTTCGACGTGCACACGGGTCTGCTGCGCGAGATCGACCCCGCCTGACCTGGCCGCCCGCCCCGGAGGAAGCCCGGACTCCGGCTCCGTTCGACGTCGTGTCGACGTCGTGGGACCTGACATATCGCTGTCAGTTGTCCACAGGCGAGTGACACGAATCGGTAACGGCGGCAACAATGCGGGAGTGGTGTCACGCGGAACTTTTCCCGCGTGGTGTCCGTGATTCGGGGTGGGCCGGTCCGCACAGCAAGGCGTCGGCCCGGGACATTTGGGGTCCCCCGCTCCTTGGGGAGCGGGGGAAGGGCCGAGGAGGGCCGGGTGACGACCTATGACGATCGAGCGAGCCTCACTGATCTGACCGCCGTGGTGGAGCGCGTGCGGAGTTCGGTGGAAGGCGTGATCGAGGGAAAGCCCGAGGTCGTACGGCTCTCGCTGACCGTGCTGCTCGCCGAGGGACATCTGCTCATCGAGGACGTCCCGGGAGTCGGCAAGACGATGCTGGCCAAGGCACTGGCGCGGTCCATCGACTGTTCGGTGCGGCGGATCCAGTTCACGCCGGACCTGCTGCCCTCGGACATCACCGGCGTGTCCATCTGGGACCAGCAGCGCCGCGACTTCGAGTTCAAGCCGGGCGCCATCTTCGCGCAGGTGGTGATCGGCGACGAGATCAACCGCGCGTCGCCGAAGACGCAGTCCGCGCTGCTGGAGTCGATGGAGGAGCGCCAGGTCACCATCGACGGCAAGACCTACGAACTGCCCAGCCCGTTCATGGTCGTGGCGACGCAGAACCCGGTCGAGATGGAGGGCACCTACCCGCTGCCGGAGGCCCAGCGCGACCGTTTCATGGCCCGCGTCTCGGTCGGCTACCCGAGCGCGGAGGCCGAGCTGCAGATGCTGGACGTGCACGGCGGCGTCTCCCCGCTGGAGGACCTCCAGCCGGTGGCGCACGCGCACGAGATCCTCAAGCTGATCGAGGCGGTGCGCGACGTGTACGTGGCCGAACCGATCCGCCGGTACGTGGTGGACCTGGTCGCCGCCACCCGCACGCACCCCGATCTCAGACTCGGCGCCTCACCGCGCGCGACCCTGCATCTGCTGCGCGCGGCGAAGGCGTCGGCGGCCCTCGGCGGCCGGGACTACGCGCTGCCGGACGACGTGCAGGCGCTCGCCGTGGCCGTCCTCGCCCACCGGCTGCTGCCCACCGCCCAGGCCCAGCTCAACCGCCGCACCTCCGAGCAGGTGGTGCAGGAGATCCTCCAGCGCATCCCGGTGCCCGCGGACCACTCCCGGACGCCCTCGGAGGCCCCGCGGCAGAGCGGCCTCGGCCACGGCGGGCCGGGCTACGGCCAGCAGCCGCCCCGGAGGCTGTGATGACGACCGCGGGCCCCACCGCGGGCGCGGTCCACTCGGAGGGCGACCGGGGTGACCGGAGCGGCGTCAGGACGGCCCTGGCGGGTCTCACCACCCGCGGACGCTCCTTCCTGGCCGCCGGTGTGGCCGCCGCGATCTGCGCGTACGTGCTCGGGCAGAGCGATCTGCTGCGGGTCGGGCTGCTGCTGGCGGTGCTGCCGCTGATGTGCGCGGCCGTGCTCTACCGCACCCACTACCGGGTCGCCGGCAGCCGCCGGCTCTCCCCCGGCCGGGTGCCCGCCGGCTCCGAGGCGCGGGTGCACCTGCGGATGGAGAACGTCTCGCGGCTGCCCACGGGCCTGCTGATGCTCCAGGACCGGGTGCCCTACGTGCTCGGCCCGCGCCCCCGGTTCGTCCTGGACCGGGTGGAGGCGGGCGGGCGCCGGGAGGTGTCCTACCGGGTCCGCTCCGACCTGCGCGGCCGCTATCCGCTGGGCCCGTTGCAGCTGCGGCTGTCCGACCCGTTCGGGATGTGCGAGCTGACCCGGTCCTTCTCCACGTACGACACGCTGACGGTGATCCCGCGTGTGGAGCCGCTGCCGCCGGTGCGGCTGAGCGGTGAGGCGAAGGGGTACGGCGACGGCCGGCAGCGCGCGCTGGCGCTGGCCGGCGAGGACGACGTGATCCCGCGCGGCTACCGCTACGGCGACGACCTGCGCCGGGTGCACTGGCGCTCCACCGCCCGCTACGGCGAGCTGATGGTGCGCCGCGAGGAACAGCCGCAGCGCGCCCGGTGCACGGTGCTGCTGGACACCCGGGCCGTCGCCTACGCGGGCGCCGGACCGGACTCGGCGTTCGAGTGGGCGGTGTCCGGCGCGGCCTCCGTGCTGGTGCACATGCTGGAGCGGGGCTTCTCGGTACGGCTGCTGACCGACACCGGCACCTCGGTGCCCGGCGAGGGCTCCGACGGGTTCGCGGGGGTGAGCCAGGAGTCGGCGGACGCGGCCGGGCTGATGATGGACACCCTCGCCGTGGTGGACCACTCCGACGAGGAGGGCCTGTCCCGCGCCTACGACGTGCTGCGCGGCGGGAACGAGGGGCTGCTGGTCGCCTTCCTCGGCGACCTGGACGAGGAGCAGGCCGCGGTGCTCACCCGGATGCGCCAGCGCGGCGGGGGCGCACTCGCCTTCCTGCTGGACAGTGGGGCCTGGCTGCGGGAACCGGCCGATGTGCCCGGCGCGCCGGACCGGCGCGGGGAGCGGCTGCGGATGCTGCGCGAGGCGGGCTGGGCGGCGCTGGACGTGCCGCCGGGCGCCCCGCTGGACGAGCTGTGGCGGCAGGCGGACCGGGAGCGTTCGGGCCTGGCCGCGGCGAGTGGTGGGGAGGGACCGTGATCAGCGGACGGGCGAGGCTGACGCTGTGCGCGTGGGCGGCCACACTGATGGCGGCGTGCGCCCTGCTGCCGCTGGTCGACCAGGCGGCCTGGATCCTCCAGGCGGCGTTCCTGCTGGCGGTGCAGTCGGGCGTGGGCGCGGCGGCCCGGCGGGTGCCGCTGGCGCGTCCGCTGACGGTGGCGGCGCAGTTCCTGGTGACGCTGGTGCTGCTCACCCTGGTGTTCGCGCGTGAGCACGCCTTCGCCGGGCTGATACCCGGCCCCGACGCCGTCCGCTTCTTCGCCGAACTGCTGGAGCAGGGCGGCGACGACGTCAGCCGGTACGCACCCCCGGCGCCGCTGTCCGACGGCATCCGGCTGATGCTGATCGGCGGCGTGCTGGTGATCGGGCTGCTGGTGGACACCCTCGCGGTGACCTTCCGCGGCGCGGCCCCGGCCGGACTGCCGCTGCTCGCCCTGTACTCGGTGGCCGCGGGGCTGGCCGACAACGACATCGACTGGCTGTGGTTCCTGCTGGCGGCGGCCGGCTATCTGATGCTGCTGCTCGCCGAGGGCCGGGACCGGCTCTCCCAGTGGGGGCGCGTGTTCGGCGGGGCGCCCGGTCCGGGCGGGGACTCGTCCGGCGCCGTCGCACCGGTGCGCACCGGGCGGCGGATCGGCGCGGTCGCCCTGGGCATCGCCCTGGTGGTGCCGCTCGCCCTGCCCGCGATGAACGGCGGTCTGCTGGACCCCGCCGGTACGGGGGTCGGCTCGGGCTCCGGCGGGGGCGGCACCATCTCCGCGGTGAACCCGCTGGTGTCGCTGCGCGACTCGCTGAACCAGGACGAGGACCGCCAGGTCATGTCGGTGCGCTCCGAGATGACGGACGTGTCGGACCTGTACCTGCGAATCGTGTCCCTGGACGACTTCGACGGCACCACGTGGAAGCCGTCGAAGCGGTCCATCACCACCGTTCCCGACGGCACGTTCCCGACCCCGCCGGGCCTCGGCCCCACTGTCGCGCGCACGGAGACCGGCACGACGATCTCGACCGCCGACTCGTACGGTCAGGACTGGCTGCCGATGCCGTACCCGCCGAGCGGGGTGAGCATCCGGGGCAACTGGCGCTACGAACCCGTCGGCATGACACTGGTCGGCGACCACGGGCAGAACACGCGCGGTCTGACGTACGAGGTGCGCAGCCTCCATGTGCGGCCCACGGCGGAGCAGCTGGCCGGTGCGCCGCGGCCGCCGGCCGCGCTGGAGCGCGAGTACACCGCACTGCCGGACTCGCTGCCGGCCGTGGTGTCCCGCACCGCCCGCGAGGTCACCGAGGGCGCTGCCAACGCCTACGACCAGGCGGTCAAGCTCCAGGAGTACTTCACGCTGTACGGCGGCTTCAGGTACGACACCGAGGTCGACGTCGGCAGCGGTTCGCAGGCGATCGCGCGCTTCCTGCGGGACAAGCAGGGCTTCTGCGTGCACTTCTCCTTCGCGATGGCGTCGATGGCCCGTTCGCTGGGCATACCGGCGCGGGTCGCGGTGGGCTTCGCGCCCGGCACCCGGCAGCCGGACGACACGATCGCGGTCACGCTGCGGGACGCGCACGCCTGGCCCGAGCTGTACTTCGAGGGTGTGGGCTGGACCCGGTTCGAGCCGACCCCGACCCGTGGTTCGACGCCGTCGTACACCGTGCAGGACACCGCGGAGAACCCGGTGCCCGATCCCGCCCTGCCCTCGCAGACCGCGTCCGCGGAGCCGTCGGCGGAGCCCTCGGAGAGCGAGAGCTGCACGGCGGAGCGGAGGAGGCTGGGGGCGTGCGAGAGCGAGTCGCCGCAGGCGGCCCTGCCCGCGGGCGGTGACGGGCCGAAGTGGTACGCGCTGCTGGCGTGGGCGCTGGCCGGGCTCGCGGTGCTGGTGCTGCCGCTGTCGCCGATGCTGTGGCGGGGGCGGACCCGGGCGGTACGGCTGGGCGGGCACGGCCGGTCGGAGGCGGAGGCGGCGCCGTACGTCCTGGCCGTCTGGGACGAGCTGACCGACACGGCGTGGGACTACGGCATCGCGCCGGACGAGTCGCTGACCCCGCGCCGGGCGGCGGACCGGATCGTGCGGCTGGGCCGGCTCGGGCCGGGTGCGGCGGCGTCGGTGCACCGGGTGGCCGACGCGGTGGAGCAGGTCCTGTACGCGCCTCGGCCGCGGCCGGTGGTGGGGCTGGCGGACGAGGTGCGGGGGGTGGCCGCGGGGCTGCGGGCCTCGGCCGGCGGCCGGTGGGTGCGGATGCGGGCGGTGGTCGCTCCGCGGTCGAGTGTGCGGGTGGTGTGGGCGGTGTCGGCGTGGTGGGCCGGGGTGCGTACGCGTCTGGCGGCGCTTCGTCCGGCCTGGCGCCGGCCGTCACGGCAGCGGGGCTGAGCCCCGTCGGCCCCGCGGGGCGGGGCCGGTCCGCGTGGGGTTGTGGGCTGCTCACCGACGAGTGTGTACAAGGGGGTAACTCGATCGTGTGATGGTCGGCTGTCGGGCTTGCGGCGTTCTGGGCCGTTCGGGCTACGGTGATCGTGCGATCTGGGACGCCGGGTGCGGCGCCAGTGTGCGGGGCCCCCGCTCCACCGGAGTGATGGTTCGGGGCCTCCCCGTCGCCTCTGGCCGTATCCATCTGGCCAGGTCGTGCAGGGCGGTGCCCCTCAGCGGCCTCCGGCCGCGGGGGCCTCCCGGGACCGGACCGCGCACGGGATGCGTGTCGCCGACCCGGGGTCGAGTACGCCGGGGACCAGTGCGCCCAAGACCGTTCGGGGCGTGCGGCTGAGCGGACTCACTCCCGCTCAGTCCACAGGAACGGTTGCGTGGTACTCGGTGTGAGTGCTGGGCGGGGGTGGGGTCCGCTGCCCGGCGCTCACGGGGTGCCTCCCCCGCTCTCGGCTTCTCCCCCGCTCTCGGCTTCGCTCGAGCGGGGGGACCCCATGAGCGGAAGGTGCCCTCACCGCCCACCCGTGCCGTTGGGGGCACCTCCCAGGCCCTCAAGGCACTGGGGGAGGCACGACTGCCCGCGGAGAGCGAACGGACCGGCACGACCGCCCACGGGAACGGGTGGGCAGGCACGACCTCCCGCGGAGAGCGAGCAGGCAGGCACGACCGCTCGTGGGAACGGCGGGGCATGCCGAAGGGGGCGGCCACCTTGTGGTGGCCGCCCCCTTCGGCGAGTTTTCGGTCGGGCTAGCGGCCGCCCTGTTCGTCGCGGCGGCGTTGCCAGCGTTCCTCGATGCGGTCCATCATCGAGCGGCGTTGTCTGGTCTGGCGGCCCGCCTGTGGCGTGCCCGTCGCGCCGACGGCCTGCTCTCCCGGCTTGGGTGCCTTGCGCCAGCCGGTCACCGCGAGAACCGCGCAGCCCAGCATCACGAGGAACCCCACCACACTGAGCCAGACCTGCTGGGCGACCATACCGGCCATGAGGAGCGCAATACCCACGAGGAAGCCCGCGACCGCCTGGTAGACCCGTCGCCGGGTGTACGTACGCAGCCCGCTTCCCTCGAGCGCCGTCGCGAACTTGGGATCTTCGGCGTACAGCGCTCGCTCCATTTGCTCGAGCATGCGCTGCTCGTGCTCCGAGAGCGGCACGGAGTCCTCCTCATCGTGCAGTCGCCGGGGCGACCCGGGGGTCCCTTCAGGATAGGCAGGGAATCGCCCCCGTGAAACCCGCCCCTCTGCGCCAATTGGCCAACCGGTACCAGCCATCACGTCCCGGTCCGCCTGAGGCTTCTCATTCCCCGGCGGCCGACCCGTCATGCCCGGCGGTCTCCCTCGATCATACGGCGCCAAGCCGCCATTCGGGGGGCCTGTGGCGCACTCCATGCACGGCGGGGCCACCGGACGCGCCGCTGATCAGCGGCGCGTCCCGGCAGCCGCTCAGACCTCCGGGGTCCCCCGCGTCTCACCGAGCACATGAAGTTGCGTGGCCACGGAGTGGAAGGCGGCGAGCTCGGCCGCCGCGGCCTCCAGCCTCAGCAGCGCGTCCAGGGCTCCGGGCTCGGTGTCGACGAGCACGCCGGGGACGAGGTCGGCGAAGACCCGCACGCCGTGCACGGCGCCGACCGTCAGGCCCGCGCCCTCCACGAGCGCGGTGAGCCGGTCGGCGGTGAAGCGGCGCGGCACGGGGTCGCCGGTGCCCCATCGGCCGTCCGGGTCGTCGAGCGCCTGCTTGGCCTCCGTGAAGTGACCGGCGAGGGCACGGGCGAGCACGGCGCCGCCGAGGCCCGCCGCGAGCAGGCTGAGGACGCCGTCGGGACGCAGGGCCGCCACCGCGTTGCGGACGCCTTCGGCGGGGTCGTCGACGTACTCCAGGACGCCGTGGCACAGCACGACGTCGTAACCGCCGCGCTCGGCCACGTCGAAGAGGCCCCGGGCGTCGCCCTGGACGCCCCGCACCCGGTCGGCGACGCCGGCCTCGGCGGCGCGGCGCTCCAGCGCGAACAGCGCGTTGGGGCTGGGGTCGACGACGGTCACCTGGTGGCCGAGCCGGGCCAGGGGCACCGCGAAGTTGCCGCTGCCGCCGCCGGTGTCGAGGACGTCCAGCGCCTGCCGTCCGGTCGCCTTGACCCGGCGTTCCAGGGCGTCCTGGAGGACCTCCCAGACCACGGCGGTACGGAGGGCGGCGCGGGGCCGCATCGGGTCCGACACGGTAGTTGACTCCTCGGCGGGGCGCCGCCTGGTCTGCGGCGGGGCGATCGGGTTTCAGGCGGTGTCCACCCTATGGCCTGCGCCGTGGTTTCCGGCCACCTGGCCGAGGGGCTAGGGGGCCGCGCGAGGTGTTCCGCCCCCTCCGTCCCTCCCCTTCCCGTCCCCGGGGGCCTCGCCCCCGGACCCCCTTCGCGCGGCTCCCCGCGCTCCTGGGAGGGGCAGGACCGGTTGGAGGACCAGCATCTGTTCGACCAGGCGGAGGAACATCGCGACGTCGCGTATCAGGTCGTCGGCGTCGCGGACGGTGGCCGCGCCCTGGATGCCGGCCTCGGCGCGGGCACGGCGCCCGGCCCCGGAGGCGAACAGCGCGCTCCACTCGGTGAGTTCGGGCGCGATCTCGGGGAGCACTTCCCAGGCGCTCCGTATCCGGGCCCGGGCCCGGGGCGAGGCCTCGGGCCGGCCGCGGGCGGCGAGCACGGCGGCGGCGGTGCGCAGGGCGGCGAGGTGGGCCGTCGCGTAGCGCTCGTTGGGTGTCTCCAGGACGGCGGCTTCGTCGAGTCCGGCACGGGCCTGGGCGAGCAGGTCGAGGGCGGCGGGCGGGGCCGTGGCGCGGCGCAGCACGGGGTGGATGTCGCTCGCCGGGCCGTTCAGTGAGGGGGCAGGGCCGGTTGCGCGGCGCCGGCGGGCGGCGGCTGCGGACGGGTTGGCCATGACGAACCTCCTGTCGTCTTGGTGACGGCTCCCCTCCCAAGAGGTGCCGTATGTACACATCGTGAGGTATGCCACTGACAATCCGTTCTGACCTGGGCTTTTGCTTCGATCGACTGTTCGCGTTAGCTTTTGCACTGACCAGTCAGTTCAAAAACAGGGGGATGCGGTGGACGGTCCGTCCGGACTCGCCGTCACGGCCCGCGGCTTCGGCCTGAAGGGGCCCCGGGGGTGGGCGTTCCGCGGGGTCTCGGCCGACGCGGAGCCCGGCTCGCTGATCGCGGTGGAGGGTCCGTCCGGGTCGGGCCGCACCTGCCTGCTGCTCGCCCTCACCGGCCGGATGCGGCCCACGGAGGGCCTGGCCCGCGTGGGCGGGCTGGAACTGCCCCGGCGGATGTCCGCGGTCCGCCGGGGCAGCGCCCTCGCCCACGTCAGCGGCGTCACCGACCTCGACCCCGCCCTCACCGTCGGCGAGCACCTGCGCGAACAGACCCTGCTGCGACGCCGTTTCGGCGGCTCACCGTTCCTTTGGCCGCCGCGTCCGCGCACCGCGCGCGTCGACGCGGAGCAGAGCCTCGTCGACACGGCCCTCACCACCTCCGGACTCGACCTCGCGGCCCTGCCCAAGGGCGCGCGGACCGCCGTACGGGACCTGGAGCGGGTGGAGGCGCTGCGGCTGTCGCTCGCGCTGGCGCTGCTGGGGCGCCCCCGCCTTCTCGGTGTGGACGACACCGACCTGAAACTGTCGCCCGCCGAACGGGACACGGTCTGGGCCCTGCTGCGGTCCATCGCCGGCGCCGGCACCACCGTGCTGGCCGTGTGCGGCGAGGCACCGCCCGACGCGACGCCCGTCCGCACGGGAACCGGCCGGCACGACGACGGGAAGGAGACCGCCGATGCGATCACCGCGACTGGCCGCTCTTGAGCTCCGGCGCTTCGGCCGGGGCAGGCTGCCGCGCGCGGCCCTGGTCGCCCTGCTGGTGCTGCCGCTGCTGTACGGCGCCCTGTACCTGTGGTCGTTCTGGGACCCGTACGGCCGGCTGGACCGGATCCCGGTGGCGCTGGTGAACGACGACGAGGGGGCGCGCGCCGACGGGAAGCGGATCGCCGCGGGCGACGACATCGCCGAGGGGCTGCGTGACAGTAGCACCTTCGACTGGCGGGAGGTGAGCGCGGCCGAGGCCCGGCGGGGCGTCGAGGACGGCACGTACTACCTGTCGCTGACCCTGCCCGCCGACCTCAGCCGCCGTATCGCCTCCAGCTCGGGCGGCTCCCCCGAGACGGGCGCCCTCCAGGTGCGGACGAACGACGCCAACAACTACATCGTCGGGCAGATCTCCCGGACGGTCTTCGGCGAGGTGCGCCGGGCCGCGTCCACGAAGACCTCGCGCTCCTTCCTGGACCGGATCTTCGTCTCGTTCTCGGACATCCACGGCGAGACCGTGAAGGCGGCCGAGGGGGCCGACGAGCTGAGCGGCGGCATCGGGAAGGCGGAGAAGGGCTCCAAGGACCTCGCCGACGGCCTGGCGGACGCCCGCAAGGGCAGCGGCAAGCTCTCCAAGGGCCTGGAGACCCTCCACAAGGGCGCCGGCGACCTGGAGGACGGCTCGAAGAAGGTCGCGGACGGCACGCGGCGCCTCGCCGCCAAGGTGAACGCGGTCGACGCCGAGGTGGGCCCGTTCCTCGAGAAGAACGAGAAGACCATCGGCGACACCGCGCGGTTCGTCGCCGGCTCGGCCGGGAAGCTCCGCGCGGACCTCGGCACCCTGGAGGAGGAGGCGCCGGCCGCCGCGCAGGACGCCCGCGCGGCGGCCGGCACCATGGACGGCATCCACAAGGCACGCTGTGAGGACCCCGTCCTGCCCGACGCCGCCTGCCCGGACCTGGAGAAGGCCCGGGACGCGGCGGCCACGGCGGCGGACGTCGCCGCCGACACCAGCGCCCTGGTCACCGGCCACCGCGACGACCTGAAGGAGCTCGACACCCACCTCGCCGCCCTGGAGAAGCAGGCCCGGGCGCTCGCCGGCCGCGCCCCGCACCTCTCCGAGGACCTCGACGACGCCGTCACCAGGATCAACAAGCTCGACGCCGGGGCCGGCAAGGTCGCCGCCGGCGCGAAGAAGCTGAACAAGGGACTCGGCACCGCCGAGACCGGCGCCACGGACCTGGACAAGGGCGTAGGCGAGCTGAAGACCGGCGCGGGTGACCTGAACGGCGGACTCCACAAGCTCGTCGACGGCTCCGGCGAACTCGCCGGCGGCCTGCACGACGGCGCCGGGAGGATCCCCGACTACGACGAGCGGGACCGCGACCGGCGCACCGAGGTGATGGCCGACCCGGTCCGGCTCGTCTCCCACGACCTGCACAAGGCGCCCGACTACGGCACCGGCTTCGCCCCGTACTTCATCCCGCTGTCGCTGTGGGTGGGCGCGATGGTGGCGTACATGCTGATCGCGCCGATGAACCGGCGCGCGCTCGCGGCCGGTGCCTCCGCCTGGCGGATCGCGCTGGCGGGCTGGCTGCCGGTGGTGGCGATCGGGGTGCTGCAGACGCTGGCGCTGATGTCGGTGCTGCACTGGGGGCTCGGGCTGCGGATGGCGCGGGCGGCCGGGACCGTGGGCTTCCTGTTCCTGGTGACGGCGTGCTTCGCGGCGATCGTGCAGTGGCTGAACGCGCGCTTCGGCGCGGCCGGCCGGATCCTCGTCCTCGCGCTGCTGATGCTCCAGCTCACCTCGGCGGGCGGCACGTACCCCGTGCAGACCAGCCCCGGCTTCTTCAACGCGCTGCACCCGTTCCTGCCGATGAGCCATGTCGTCGGGGCGCTGCGGCGCCTCATCACGGGCGGCGGGCTCACACCGGTGTGGCAGGCGTGCGCCGTGCTCGCGGCCTTCACCGCGGGCGCCCTCGCGCTGACCGCGCTGTCGGCCCGCCGCCGCCAGGTGTGGACGATGGACCGGCTGCACCCGGAACTGACCTTGTGAACGGACGGATCGGCGTTCCTGTGACAATCGGGGCCATGGAACGCAGCAGCACCACGCCGGGCGGCAGTCCCCGTCGCGAGGCCACCCGGCAGAAGCTCTACGAAGCGGCCGTCACCCTCATCGCCGAGCAAGGTTTCTCCGCCACCACCGTGGACGAGATCGCCGAGCGGGCGGGGGTCGCGAAGGGCACGGTCTACTACAACTTCGCGAGCAAGTCGGTCCTCTTCGAGGAGCTGCTGCGGCACGGGGTCGGTCTGCTGACCGCCTCTCTGCGGGAGGCGGCCGAGCGGACGGCCGCGGAGGGCGGCGGCAAGGTCGACGCCCTGGACGCGATGATCCGCGCGGGGCTCGTCTTCATCGACCGCTACCCGGCCTTCACCCAGCTGTACGTGGCCGAGCTGTGGCGCACCAACCGGGCCTGGCAGTCCACGCTGACGGTGGTGCGGCAGCAGGCCGTGGCGGTGGTCGAGGGCGTGCTGCGCGAGGGCGTGGCGAACGGCGAGTTCAGCGAGGAGATCGACGTCCCGCTGACGGCGGCGGCACTGGTCGGCATGGTGCTGGTGGCCGCGCTGGACTGGAAGTCCTTCCAGCCGGAGCGCTCCCTGGACGACGTGCACTCCGCCCTGTCCCGGCTGCTGCAGGGGCGGGTCAGCGGCCGCCGCTGAGTCCCGGACGGGCGAAGGCGCCGGCCCTGCGGTGGCCGCGTCCCCCGCGGGCCACCGCCGGACCGGCGCCTTCCTTGCTCCCCCGTGCGTTCCCCCCGGAACCCCGTTGCGGTCGTCCCCCGGGTCCCCCGTGCCTCGCTCCCGCCGACGGTTCCGGCGGAAGGAGCGGATCGCGGGCCCGTACCGTTCCGGCGCCCCGTGTCGCCGGTTCCGGGGCGGGGCCCCTCTCCGTGGTCTCCACTCTCCCGTTCCCGGGGCCGGCCCCCATCCGCGCGCGTACTCAACTCGGCGGCTAGGTACGGGTACTCAGGGCTGCGCACGCGCGCCCACGGCCCGGTGCCGCCGCCTGGAGCCCGGGGCGGGGGCGCGGGTACTCGGGGACGGGCTGTCGGCGGCGGATAAAGTCCCTGGCATGGCACGGATTGCGGTGATCGGCGCCGGGATGGGCGCGATGGCGGCCGCCGCCCGGCTGGCCGTCGCGGGCCACCGGGTGACGGTGTACGAGCGGACGGAGACGTACGGCGGCGCGCTGCGCCGTCTGGAACGGGACGGGTTCGCCTTCGACACGGGGCCCGGACTGCTCCCGCTGCCCGCGGTCTACCGGGATCTGTTCCTGAAGACCGGCAAGGAGCCGCTGGAGGCGTGCGTCGAGCTGGTCCAGGTCGACCCGTCGTCGCACCACGTGTTCGCGGACGGTACGTGCGTGTCGCTGCCGAACGCCTCCCGCGCGGGCGTCGTCTCCGCGCTGGAGGAGAGCCTCGGGGCGGACGCGGCCCGGCGCTGGGGGGAGTTCCTGGTGCGGGCCCGGGATGCCTGGGACCGGTCGCGCCGGCCGCTGCTGGAGGAGCCGCTGTGGCCGAACTGGCAGGTGCTGGCCGAGCGTGAGCCGTATCCGGCGGTCCCGCACAGGAGGTTCCTGCGCACGCGCACGGCGGGCACGCTCGCGGAGGCCGGTGCGTGGGAGCTGCGCGATCCCCGGCTGATCGCGCTGCTGGAGGGCCACGCCCTGGCGTACGGCCTCGACCCCCGCGCCACTCCGGCGAGCGCGGCGGTGCTGCCGTACATGGAGCACGCCTTCGGCATGTGGTACGTGCGCGGCGGCATGCGGGAGCTGGCGCGGGCGGTGTACGAGCGGTGCCTGGCCCGCCGGGTGGAGTTCCGCTTCGGCGCGGAGGCCGCCGGGATCCTGGAGGAGGACGGCCGGGCGGCGGGGCTGGAGCTCGCCGACGGCACCGTCGCGGAGGCGGACCTCGTGGTCGCCGGGGTGGCCCCCGGGGTGCTGGACCGGCTGAGCCGGGGGACGCGGGTGCGCGGTGCCGGAGAGGTACCGGCCCGGCGGGGGACGGCGAGCAGGGTGACGGTGGCGCTGGCGCTGCGGGGCGGGCGCCCGGCGGGGACCCCGCACCGTACGGTCGTGCACGCGGAGGACCGGGAGGCCGAACTGGAGTCGCTGTCCGGTGCGCCCGGAGGCCTGCCCCCGCGGCCCACGGTCACGGTGCTGCGGCCGGACGACCCGGCACTGGTCCCGGACGCCGGCCACGAGGCGGTCACGGTGACGTCGGTGGTGCCCGCCGGGGCCGAGGGGGCCTGGGACGCGTACGCCGGGAATCTGATCGCCGTCGCCGAGCGTGCCGTACCCGGCCTGCGCGACCGGCTGCTGTGGCACGAGGTGCGCACCCCGGCCGACATCGCCGGGGAGACCGGCGCGGAGGGCGGCGCGGTGCCGGTACCGGCGCTGGCCGCGGCGGGCGGGCGGCTGCTGCACCCGGCCAACAGCACCGGTCTGGCGGGGCTGTTCACGGCCGGCGGCTGGTCCCATCCCGGCGGCGGGCTCCCGCACGCCGGGATGTCGGGGGCGCTGGTGGCCGGACTGATCGTGGAGGGGCCGGAGTTCCGCGGGTCGCAGTGAGCGCGCTCAGTAGCGGTACTGCTCGTCGTACCCGCCGCTGTTGCCTTCGCCGTGCGTCTGTCCGTCGCCCTGGTACGGGTACTGCTGCTGCTCGGGCGGGAGTTCACCGCCGTACGGGTCGTCGGCGGTGCGCTGCTGCGGGACCCACAGGCCGCCGGCCGGGGTCTCGCCGCCGTAGCCCTGCTGGGCGTACGGGTCCTGCCCGTAGCCCTGCTGGGAGTACTGCTGCGGGTCGGCGTAGCCGGTGTCGTACGAGGCGTTCCCGTAGGCCGAGTCGCCGATGTACGGATCGGAGTAGGCCGCGTACTGCTGCTGGCCCGTGGTGTCGTAGCCCTGCTGCTGTCCGTAACCGGAGTAGTCGTAGGCGTAGTCGGGGTCGGCGCCCTGGGCGGCCGCCGCGTACTGGTCCTGCGCCGGGGCCGCGTACCCGGTGTCGCCGCCGTAGACGCCGTAGGAGCCGGTGTCGTCGGGGATGGGCTGCGGCTCGTAGACGGCGGTGGTGTCGGCCGCCGGCCGGTCGGGGCGGGCGGCCGGGGTGAACACGTCGTCGCGGTCGTAGTCGTCGTCCGCGGGGCGGCCGGCCCGGTCGCGGGGGGCGTCGTCCTCGTCGCCGTAGCCGGCGCCGGGCGCCTCCAGGCCGGAGACCTCCAGGGTCGGCTCCTGGCGCCCGCGGTCGCCGCGGCGGCCCTTGGCGGCGGCCAGCACCGGCGCGTTGACCGCCCAGCCGGCCGCGAAGCCGCGGCGGAACGACAGGGTCACATAGGTCTGGCCGACCGCGAAGGCCGCGGCGCCCAGCCCGATGACGACCACGGACGGGATCAGCACGCCGAGCACGACGCCGAGGAAGCCGGCGAAGGCGAGCAGTCGCCAGCGCAGGCGCGCCTTGTACTGCAGCAGCACCTCACCGAGCAACCACAGCGCGACGACGCCGAACGCGATGTAGAGGACCGCCCAGCCCATGTACGCCCCTCTCCCAGTGGTCGCTACTCAGTGTGTCGTATATGAGTGCGACCGGTCTAGGCCCGCGGTGGGTGGTGCAGGCCCAGATTCTCGTAGATTTCCAGGGTCGCCGTGGAGTTGTTGAGCGTGATGAAGTGCAGTCCGGGCACTCCCTCGGCCAGCAGCCGGGCGCAGAACTCCGTGGCGAACTCGATACCGATCGAGCGTACCGCCGCCGGATCGTCCTTCGCTGCGAGGATCCGCTCCTCGAGGGCCTCCGGGAACACGGCGTTACTGAGCTTTGGCAACCTCTCCAGCATCTTCACGCTGGTCACCGGCATGACCTCGGGAATCACCGGGGTCTCGCAACCCGCCGCGTGGACTCGGTCACGCAGCCGCAGATAGGACTCGGGCTGGAAGAACATCTGGGTGATCGCGTAGTCGGCGCCGGCCCGGCACTTGTCGACGAAGTGGGCGACGTCGGCGTCCCAGTCGGCCGAGCGCGGGTGCATCTCCGGGAAGGCGGCGACGCCGACGCAGAAGTCGCCCGACTCCTTGATGAGCCGGACGAGTTCGGCGGCGTAGGTCAGCCCCTGCGGGTGCGGCACCCAGTCGCCCATCGGGTCGCCGGGCGGGTCGCCGCGCACGGCGAGCATGTTGCGGATCCCGGCGTCGGCGTACTGGCCGATGATGTTGCGCAGTTCGGCGACGGTGTGGTCGACCGCGGTGAGGTGGGCGACCGGGGTGAGGGTGGTGTCGGCGACGATCTGCTGGGTCTCCTTGACCGTGCCGGCGCGCGTGGAGCCGCCGGCGCCGTAGGTCACGGAGACGAAGTCCGGCGCGACCGCCTCGACCCTGCGCAGCGCGCTCCACAGGTTCCGCTCGCCCTTGGGGGTCTTCGGTGCCGAGAACTCGAACGAGAACGTCGTCTTGCCGGCGGCGAGCATGTCGCGCACGGTGCGTGCGCGATCAGTCCTGGTGGATGCTGTTCCGAGGGCCATACCGGCAGGTTAGCCAGGGGGCGGCGGTCCCCCAACCGGATGCGGAACATTTGTCTGGAATGCCGACTTGTTGTCCACCCCTTGGACAGTCCTGAGACGCGCGGGGGGTCATCCGGCGTCCACGGGCGCCGCCTGCCGCAGCCGCTTCGCGAACTCGGCCGCCGCCGCGCCCGGGTCGTCCGCCTCGGTGACGGCCCGTACGACGACGACCCGGCGGGCACCGGCGTCCAGCACCTCGTCGAGGTTGCCGAGGTCGATGCCGCCGATGGCGAACCAGGGGCGCTCGGTGCCCAGGGCGGCGGTGTACCGGACGAGGTCCAGGCCGGGGGCGTGGCGGCCGGGCTTGGTGGGGGTGGGCCAGCAGGGGCCGGTGCAGAAGTAGTCCACGCCGGGCTGGACGGCCGCCGCGGCGGCCTCGGACTCGGCGTGGGTGGAGCGGCCGATCAGGACGTCGTCGCCGAGGATCGCGCGGGCGGCGGGGACGGGCAGGTCGCCCTGGCCGAGGTGGAGGACGTCGGCTCCGGCGGCGTGGGCGACGTCCGCGCGGTCGTTGACCGCGAGCAGCTTGCCGTGCCGGGCGCAGGCGTCGGCGAGGACCGCCAGGTGCTCCAGCTCCTCGCCGGCCTCCATGCCCTTGTCCCGCAGTTGCACGATGTCGACCCCGCCGGCCAGGACCGCGTCCAGGAACTCCGCGAGATCGCCCTGCCGCCTGCGGGCGTCGGTGCACAGGTAGAGCAGGGCGTCGGCGAGCCGGGCGCGAGCGGTGGCGGTCACAGGAGGGTCCCCCCAGGGTGTCGGCGGCGTACGGACCCGGTGGGCCCGGTAGGGCATGGGCGGACGCCCCCGGCCGTCACGGGCCGACGGAGCGCGCACCGCAACGGACCCTATGCCGCCGCGCCGACGACCGCGAGACGCCCCTCACGGACCACCGCACCGCCCCGGACACCGCGAGCCGCCCGCATCCGGTACGCGGGACCACCCCGCCCGGAATCCCGGTGATCACGGCCCGGCGAACGCCTCCGCGCGGACGCGAGGCCGTCCCGCCGCCCGGCTGCGGGCACCGGTGCCCGCAGCCGGGGCTCGCCGCCCCGGCCGGCGGTGTCCGGATCGTGGACGGTCGGGGCCGGGTCAGACCGCGAGCGCCTGGGCGCGGCGCTTCACCTCCGTGCCGCGGTTCTCACTGAGTGCCTGGGCGGGCGTGCCCGGCAGGGAGGGGTCGGGGGTGAAAAGCCATTCCAGCATCTCTTCGTCCGTGAAGCCGTCGTCCCGCAGGAGCGTCAGGGTCCCGGTCAGGCCCTTGACGATCTTGTCCCCGTCGATGAAGGCGGCGGGTACGTGCAGCGCGCGGTTCTCACCTCGGCGTACGGCGATGAGCTGGCCCTCCTTGACCAGCTGCCGGACGCGCGTCACCTCGACACCGAACATCTCGGCGATGTCGGGCAAGGTGAGCCAGGCGGGGACGAGAGCATCGATCTTTGCGTCAATCTCGGTCACGGGACAAGCGTGCCATCTGCCACCGACAGTCGGAAGCCGGCCCCGCCCACCTGGGCGGACGCGCCGGGCCGGGAGTGTCACGCCGTCGCCGACTTCAGGGGTCGCGCCGGGTCCGCCAGCGACTCCGCGTCCATCGCCGTGCCCGCCTCGATCAGCCTGCGTCCCTGCGCCAGGTCCCGGGGCCGTCCCACCGCGAGCAGCGCGACCAGGCGGGACCCCCGCAGCCAGCAGACGCTCCACGCCGCCTCGGCGGGGTCCCCGCGCCACACCGTCCGGTCGGCGTCCGCGTGGTGTCCCGCGTACTGCACGAAGCGCCCGAACTGCTCGGACCAGAAGTACGGCACCGGGTCGTAGGCCACCGGCTCCCGGCCGGTGGCCGTGCCGAGGATGTTCACGGCGACCGTGCGCGGCCCCTGGAGGGCGTTGTCCCAGTGGTGGACCAGCAGACGCTCGCCGTAGCGCCCGGACGGGAAGGACGCGCAGTCGCCGACCGCGTACACGTCCGGCAGGGAGGTCGCCAGATGGCGGTCGGCGACGACCTCCCCGTGCGCCCCGAGCTCGATTCCGGAGCCCGCCAGCCATGCGGTGGCGGGCCGGGCCCCGATGCCGACGACCACGGCGCCCGCGGGCAGCCGCGTGCCGTCGTCCAGGACCGCGGCGCCGGGTTCGACGCGCTCCACGCGCGCGTGCGTGCGCAGGGTGACGCCCGCCTCGGCGTACCAGGCGGCCATCGGGACGGTCACCTCGGCGGGCAGCGCCTCGACGAGCGGCCGTTCCCCCGCCTCCACGACGGTGACCGCGCAGCCCGCCTCGCGGGCCGCCGTGGCGAACTCCGCGCCGATCCAGCCGGCGCCGACCACCACGATGTCGTGCTGCCGCGCGAGCACCGGCCGCAGCCGCGCGACGTCGTCCAGGGTGCGCAGCAGGTGCACGCCGGGCACGCCCTCCGCGCCCGGCAGCCGGAGCGGTTCCGCACCGGTGGCAACCACCAGGACGTCGTACGGGACGGGCCCGTTCTCCGTGTCCAGTTCGTGGTCGGCGGGGCGCAGGCCGAGCACCTCGCAGCCGAGCCGCAGTTCGACGCCGGCGTCCTCGAAGTCGACGTCGAAGGCGGAGTCCTCGGCCTTGCCGAGCAGCACCGCCTTGGACAACGGCGGTCTGTCGTACGGCTGGTGGGGTTCCGCGCCGATCAGGGTCACGGCGCCGGTGAAGCCCTGCTCCCGCAGGGCGAGGGCGGTCTGCACGCCGGCCATGCCCGCGCCCGCCACCACCACCCGCCGCGGCTCGGACCGTCCCGGTCCCTGCGTCTGCTCGCTCACCCGATCACCTTAGACACCTGACGCGGCATCATCGCCGAGCTGTTCCACCACGCTCGTCCCACTGCCCGGCTGCGACTCCCACTGCCAGTTCTCCTCCAGCCGTACCCGCCCGTCGGGCAGCTCCACGACCGTCGACACGCAGTGCCCCGAGGAGGTCGTGCCGTCCCGCTTGAGCTGCACGTACCGGAAGTCCAGCCGGTCCCCCGCGCGGGTGCCCACCAGGTACCCGCGTACGACGTCGCCGCCCGCGTACTCGGCCCAGATCTCGCCGCCCCGCTCGTGGTAGACGAACCGGGTGCGGGTGCCGACCTGGCCGGGGGCCTGGTCGGCCACGGGGGCGAGGACGAGTCCGTCGAGTGATGGTGCCACGCGGAGGCTCCCTTACAAGCGCGGTGTACTGCGGGCTAGGGTGGCCAACGTACAAGCACTCGCGGGAGCCCGGACGCACCGGGCTGAGAGGGAGGCTGGCGGCCTCCGACCGTACGAACCTGATCCGGGTCATGCCGGCGAAGGGAGGGGCTGGACGCCCATGTCGCCCACGCGCACCTCAGACGTCCTCGTCGTCGGGGGCGGGATCATCGGTCTGGTCACGGCCTGGCGGGCCGCGCAGCGCGGTCTCGCCACGGCCGTGGTGGACCCCGGGCCGGGCGGCGGAGCCGCCGAGGTGGCCGCCGGGATGCTGGCCGCCGTCACGGAACTGCACTACGGCGAGGAGACCCTGCTCGGTCTGAACCTCGCCTCCGCGCGGCGCTATCCCGGCTTCGCGGCCGAACTGACCGAGCTGACCGGCCACGACCTCGGCTACCGCGCGTGCGGCACGCTCGCCGTGGCACTGGACGCCGACGACCGCGCCCACCTGCGGGAACTGCACGCCCTGCAGCAGCGGTCGGGGCTGGACTCGCAGTGGCTGTCCGGGCGGGACTGCCGGCGCCTGGAGCCGATGCTCGCGCCGGGGGTGCGCGGCGGCCTGCGGGTGGACGGCGACCACCAGATCGACCCCCGGCGGCTGGCGGCCGCGCTGGTCACCGCCTGCGAGCGCGCGGGCGTGACCGTCCACCGCGCGCGGGCCGAGCGGCTCGTCGTCGCGGGAGACCGCGCGACGGGCGTGGTCACGGCCGACGGCACCGAGCTGGGTGCCGGGCAGGTGGTGCTCGCCGCGGGCAGCCTCAGCGGGCGGCTCGCGGGCGTCCCGGCGGACGTCCTGCCTCCCGTGCGTCCCGTGAAGGGGCAGGTGGTGCGGCTGACGATGCCCGCGCGGCACGGTCCCTTCCTGAACCGGACCGTGCGGGCCGTGGTGCGCGGCAGCCATGTCTACCTGGTGCCGCGCGAGAACGGCGAGCTGGTGATCGGGGCGACCAGCGAGGAGATGGGCTGGGACACCACCGTGACCGCGGGCGGCGTGTACGAGCTGCTGCGCGACGCCCACGAGCTGGTCCCCGGCATCACCGAGCTGCCGCTGACCGAGACCCGGGCCGGACTGCGCCCCGCCTCCCCCGACAACGCGCCGCTGCTCGGCCCGACGGAGCTCGAGGGGCTGCTGCTCGCCACCGGCCACTACCGCAACGGCGTCCTGCTGACGCCGGTCACCGGCGACGCCATGGCGGAGGCCCTGACCACCGGCGCCCTGCCGGAGGTGGCCCGCCCGTTCACCCCCCGGCGCTTCGGCGCCGCCGTCCGCACGGAGCAGCCCGCATGAACGTCTCGGTCAACGGGGAGCGCCGGGAGTTCGCGCCCGGCACGGCTCTCGACCTCGTCGTGAAGTCACTCACCGCGGCCCCCTCCGGGGTGGCCGCCGCCCTCAACGAAACCGTCGTCCCGCGCGCGCAGTGGCCCGCCACGCCCCTCAGCGAGGGTGACCGGGTGGAAGTCCTGACCGCCGTCCAGGGAGGCTGACCATGGCCGACGATCCGTTCCTCCTCGGTGGTACGTCCTTCACGTCCCGCCTGATCATGGGCACCGGCGGGGCGCCGAGCCTCGACGTGCTGGAGCGGGCGCTGGTGGCGTCCGGGACGGAGCTGACGACCGTCGCGATGCGGCGGGTGGACCCCACGGTGCACGGGTCCGTGCTGTCGGTGCTGGAGAGGCTGGGCATCCGGGTGCTGCCGAACACGGCGGGGTGCTTCACCGCCGGGGAGGCGGTGCTCACCGCGCGCCTCGCGCGGGAGGCGCTCGGCACGGACCTGGTCAAGCTGGAGGTCATCGCCGACGAGCGGACGCTGCTGCCGGACCCGGTCGAGCTGCTGGACGCGGCGGAGACGCTGGTCGACGACGGGTTCACGGTGCTGCCGTACACGAACGACGATCCGGTGCTGGCGCGGAAGCTGGAGGACGTGGGGTGTGCGGCGGTCATGCCGCTGGGGTCGCCGATCGGGTCGGGGCTGGGGATCCGGAATCCGCACAACTTCGAGTTGATCGTGGAGCGGGCGGGGGTGCCGGTGATTCTGGACGCGGGGGCGGGGACGGCGTCGGATGTGGCGCTGGCGATGGAGCTGGGGTGCGCGGGGGTGATGCTGGCGTCCGCCGTCACCCGGGCGCAGGAGCCGGTGCTGATGGCTTCCGCGATGCGGTGTGCCGTGGAGGCGGGGCGGCTGGCTCGGCTGGCGGGGCGGATTCCCCGGCGGTGGTTCGCCGCGGAGGCGTCTTCTCCTGCGGAGGGCATGGCCGTGCTGGATCCGGAGCGGCCGGCGTTTTGACGGTGGCGTTCGCTGGGCTGGGCGGGGGCCGGAAGCGCTTGCCGACGCTTGCGGGGTGCCTCCCCCAGAGGGGGTGCCCCCAGCGCCCACCCGTGCCGCCCTGCGGCACGACTGCCCGCAGCTACGGCGGTGCGGCTGTCCGCGGCTACCCACGTCACAGGTCCGCTTCAACGAGGAGCGAAGCGGTGAGGGGTGTCGGTGGGGGCTCGTAGACTCACTGCGTGGATACGACCCTTCAGGACCCCCTGGTCGGGCAGGTGCTCGACGGCCGGTATCGCGTCGAGGCGCGGATCGCGGTCGGCGGGATGGCCACGGTCTACCGGGCCGTGGACACCCGTCTGGACCGCGTCCTCGCGCTCAAGGTGATGCACCCCTCCCTCGCGGCCGACGGCTCGTTCGTCGAGCGGTTCATCCGCGAGGCGAAGTCGGTCGCCCGGCTGGCCCACCCGAACGTGGTGCAGGTCTTCGACCAGGGCACCGACGGGGCGTACGTCTACCTGGCGATGGAGTACATCGCCGGCTGCACCCTGCGCGACGTGCTGCGCGAGCGCGGCGCACTCCAGCCGCGGGCCGCGCTGGACATCCTGGAGCCGGTGCTGGCCGCGCTCGGCGCCGCGCACCGGGCCGGGTTCGTGCACCGGGACATGAAGCCCGAGAACGTGCTGATAGGGGACGACGGCAGGGTCAAGGTCGCCGACTTCGGTCTGGTGCGCGCCGTGGACTCGGTGACGAACACCACGGGCACCGTGCTGGGCACGGTCTCGTACCTGGCCCCCGAGCAGATCGAGAACGGCATCGCGGACCCCCGCGTGGACGTCTACGCCTGCGGCATCCTGCTCTACGAGATGCTGACCGGCGAGAAGCCGCACGACGGCGACTCCCCGGCGATCGTGCTCTACAAGCATCTGCACGACGACGTGCCGGCCCCGTCGGCCGCCGTGCCCGGCATGGCGTACGAGCTGGACGAGCTGGTCGCGTCGGCGACCGCGCGCAACCCCGAGCTCCGCCCGCACGACGCGGTGGCGCTGCTCGCGCAGGCCCGCGCGGGGCGCGGCCGGCTCACCGACGAGCAGCTCGACGCGGTGCCGCCGCAGGCGCTGACGTCGGAGCACGACAACGCCGAGGACCGTACGAGCGTCATCCCGCGCTCTCTGAACGTTCCCCGTCCGCTGCCCGTCGACGAGGACGACGAGGCCGCGGGCCCCCCGCACCGCACCAGCCGGTTCCAGTCCCCGCCGCCGTTGCCGCCCCGGCGGCGGACGGCGCTGCGGCGCGGACCGATGGCGGTCGTCGTGGCCGTGCTCCTGGTCCTCGGGGTCGGCACGGGCATCTGGTACATCAACTCCGGCCAGTTCACCAAGGTCCCGCCGCTGCTGGGGAAGACCGAGCAGGAGGCCAGGGAGCGGCTGGCGGACGCCGGGCTGGACGCCGGCCAGGTGAAGGAGGCGTACAGCGACACCGTGGAGCGGGGCACGGTGATCAGCACCGACCCGAAGGCGGGCGCCCGTGTCCGCGGCAGCGACTCGGTGTCGCTGACGCTCTCCAAGGGCCGGCGGACCGTGCGGGTGCCCGACCTCGACGGCTACCGGCTGGACAAGGCGCGGGACCTGCTGAAGGACGAGGCTCTGGAGCCGGGCATGGTCACCCGTGAGTTCAGCGACACCGTGGAGCGGGGCTCGGTGATCTCCACGGAGCCGGGCAAGGGCACCGAGGTCCGCGCGGACTCCGCCGTGGCGCTGACCGTGAGCAAGGGCAGCCCGGTGGACGTGCCGGACGTGACCGGCGACGACGCGCAGGACGCCCGCGCGGAGCTGGAGGAGGCCGGTCTCAAGGTGAGGATCGCCGACGGGCGGGTCAACTCCGAGTACGACGCCGGTCAGGTGGCCCGGCAGACCCCGGGCGCGGGACGGCAGGCCGCCGAGGGCGACACCGTGACGCTGACGCTGTCCAAGGGCCCGGAGATGATCGAGGTGCCGGACGTGATCGGCGACAGCGTGGACGAGGCCAAGGAGAAGCTGAAGGACGCCGGGTTCGGCGTGTCCGAGGACCGCGGGCTGCTCGGACTCTTCGGCGACACCGTCGAGGGCCAGTCCGTGGACGGCGGGGACACCGCGCCCAAGGGCTCGACGATAACCATCGAGATCCGCTGACCGACGGGACCGGCGCGCGTGACACCCTTGACGGGTGAAGAGTCACCTGTCCGGTCCCGCCCGCAACCCGGTCGGCGGCCACGTCCCCGTGGCCGGCGGTCTGCACTCCGTCGGCCTGTCCTACGCCCGTGAGCTGAACGCCGAGGCGGTGCAGGTCTTCGTCGCCAATCCGCGCGGCTGGGCCACCCCGGCCGGCAGTCCGAAGCAGGACGAGGCGTTCCGCGCGGCCTGTGCGGCCGGTTCGATCCCGGCGTACGTGCACGCCCCGTACCTGATCAACTTCGGGTCCCACACCGAGGCGACCGTCGAGCGGTCCGTGGAGTCGCTGCGGCACTCGCTGCGGCGCGGCCGGGAGATCGGCGCGCTGGGCGTGGTGGTGCACACGGGCAGCGCGACCGGCGGACGGGAGCGGGCGGTGGCGCTGCGGCAGGTACGGGAGCACATGCTGCCGCTGCTCGACGAGCTCACCCATGACGACGACCCGTTCCTGCTGCTGGAGTCCACGGCGGGGCAGGGCTCCTCGCTGTGCTCGCGGACCTGGGACTTCGGGCCGTACTTCGAGGCGCTGGACGCCCATCCGAAGCTGGGCGTCTGCCTGGACACCTGCCACGTCTTCGCGGCCGGCCACGACCTGACCGGGCCGGACGGGATGCGTCAGACGCTGGACCTGCTGGTGGACACCGTCGGCGAGGGCCGGTTGAGGCTGATCCACGCCAACGACTCCAAGGATGTGGTCGGCGCGCACAAGGACCGGCACGCGAACATCGGCGCCGGGCACATCGGCGAGGACCCGTTCCGGGTGCTGATGACGCACCCGGCGACCGAGGGCGTGCCGCTGGTCATCGAGACGCCCGGCGGCAAGGAGGGACACGCCGCGGACGTGGAGCGGCTGAAGAAGCTGCGGGACGCCTGAGACCGTACGGCGGTCAGAGCTCGGGCCCGTCCCCGGGACCCTCCTGGTAGGAGTAGCGCTGCTCCGTCCAGGGGTCGCCGACGTTGTGGTAGCCGCGTTCCTCCCAGAAGCCCCGGCGGTCGGCGGTCATGTACTCCACACCGCGCACCCATTTGGGGCCCTTCCAGGCGTACAGATGGGGGACGATCAGCCGCAGCGGAAAGCCGTGCTCGGCGGTGAGCAGTTCGCCGTCCTTGTGGGTGGCGAAGAGGGCGCGCTCGGAGGTGAAGTCGGTCAGCCGGAGGTTGGAACTGAATCCGTACTCCGCCCAGACCATCACATGGGTGACGTCCGGCGCGGGCGGGGCGATGTCCACGACGGTGCGCGCCGGGATCCCGCCCCACTCGGCGCCGACCATGCTGAACTTGGTGACGCAGTGCAGGTCGGCCACGACGGTGGTGTACGGCAGGGCCGTGAACTCCTCGTGGTTCCAGCAGTGCTTCGCACCGTCGGCGGTGGCGCCGAAGACCCGGAACTCCCAGCGTTCGGGCCGGAACTTGGGGACCGGCCCGTAGTGCGTGACCGGCCAGCCCTTCTGCAGCCGCTGCCCCGGCGGGAGCTCGAACCGCGCCGCTCCTTCTGCTGTGCGCTCCCCCGATTCGCGTTCCGCCGGCTGACCCATGCCTCCATCCTGACAGACCGGTGGCGATGCCCCTGAACCGGGCCCGGCAGAATCGGTCAAACAGGTGCAGAAAGGACCGAGTATGCACTTACTTACTAAGTCAAGACTTACTGGACGATCTTCTTCGCCGGTGCAATCATGCGGCCCAACCGGCCAGTTCCCCCGCGCGGAAGGAGCCCATGCGATGCAGGGCGACCCCGAGGTCATCGAATTCCTGAACGAGCAGCTGACCGCCGAGCTCACGGCGATCAACCAGTACTTCCTGCACTCGAAGCTGCAGGACCACAAGGGCTGGACGAAACTCGCCGAGTACACGCGCGCCGAGTCCTTCGACGAGATGCGCCACGCCGAGGTGCTCACCGACCGCATCCTGATGCTCGACGGCCTGCCGAACTACCAGCGGCTGTTCCACGTCCGGGTCGGGCAGACCGTCACCGAGATGTTCCAGGCCGACCGGGAGATCGAGCTGGAGGCGATCGACCGGCTGCGCCGCGGGGTGGAGGTCATGCGCACCAAGGGCGACATCACGTCGGCCAACGTCTTCGAGGCGATCCTGGCCGACGAGGAGCACCACATCGACTACCTGGACACCCAGCTCGACCTGATCGAGAAAATGGGCGAGGCGCTGTACCTGTCGACGGTGATCGAGCAGTCCCAGCCCGACTCGTCGGGTCCGGGGACGAGCGGCTTCTCGACCCCCTAGGGGAGGTCCTACGCGGCTCCCGGGAGCTGCGCCGCGAGCGGCGGCTCACCCTGGTCGACGAGCTGGCGGCGCGGGCACGAACCGCGGCCGAGCAGCGCCTGGATGCGCCGTACGCAGCCGCCGCAGTCGGTACCGGCCTTGCAGGCGGAGGCGATCTGCCGGGGCGTGCACGCTCCGGCGTCCGCGTGACTCCTCACCTGTTCCTCGGTCACACCGAAGCAACTGCAGACGAACACGCGGTTCACCTCCCGATACGGTACTGGGCCGAGCCGCCCCGACCCCTGATCGGTGAGGCTAACCTAACCTTACCTGTCGCCCGAAGGGCACAAAAGTGAGGTGGGGCGCGATCCGGTGTGATACACGCCCCACCCCTTCGCCGGTGTCACCGGCCGCGCCGGCTACTGGTCGCGGTACATCTCCGCGACGAGGAACGCCAGGTCCAGCGACTGGCTGCGGTTGAGCCGCGGGTCGCAGGCCGTCTCGTAGCGCTGGTGCAGATCGTCGACGAAGATCTCGTCGCCGCCGCCCACGCACTCGGTGACGTCGTCACCGGTGAGCTCCACGTGGATGCCGCCCGGGTGGGTGCCGAGCCCCTTGTGGACCTCGAAGAAGCCCTTGACCTCGTCGAGCACGTCGTCGAAGCGGCGGGTCTTGTGGCCGGAGGCCGCCTCGAAGGTGTTGCCGTGCATCGGGTCGGTCACCCAGGCCACGGTGGCACCGGACGCGGTGACCTTCTCGACCAGCTCGGGGAGCTTGTCACGGATCTTGTCCGCGCCCATCCGGACGATGAAGGTCAGCCGGCCGGGCTCACGCTCGGGGTCGAGGCGCTCGATGTACTGCAGCGCCTCCTCGGCCGTGGTGCTCGGGCCGAGCTTGATGCCGATCGGGTTGCGGATCCGCGAGGCGAACTCGATGTGCGCGTGGTCCAGCTGCCGGGTGCGCTCACCGATCCACACCATGTGCCCGGAGACGTCGTAGAGCTGCCCGGTGCGCGAGTCGACGCGGGTGAGCGCCGACTCGTAGTCGAGCAGCAGCGCCTCGTGCGAGGAGAAGAACTCGACGGTCTTGAACTCCTCCGGGTCGGTGCCGCAGGCCCGCATGAAGTTCAGCGCGTTGTCGATCTCCCGGGCGAGCTGCTCGTAGCGCTGGCCGGAGGGCGAGGACTTCACGAAGTCCTGGTTCCAGGCGTGCACCTGGCGCAGGTCGGCGTAGCCGCCGGTGGTGAAGGCGCGCACCAGGTTCAGCGTGGACGCCGACGCGTGGTACATGCGCTTCAGCCGCTCGGGGTCCGGGATCCGGGCCTCTTCGGTGAAGTCGAAGCCGTTGACGGAGTCGCCCCGGTAGGTCGGCAGCGTCACGCCGTCGCGGGTCTCGGTCGGCTTGGAGCGCGGCTTGGAGTACTGGCCGGCGATCCGGCCGACCTTCACGACCGGCACGGATGCCGCGTACGTGAGGACGGCGCCCATCTGGAGGAGGGTCTTGAGCTTGTTGCGGATGTGGTCGGCGGACACGGCGTCGAAGGCCTCGGCGCAGTCGCCGCCCTGGAGGAGGAACGCCTCTCCCTTGGCGACGGACGCCATCCGGGCGCGCAGCTGGTCGCACTCGCCCGCGAAGACGAGCGGCGGATACGACTCGAGGTCCGCGATCACTGCGCGCAGAGCCTCGGTGTCGGGGTACTCGGGCTGCTGCGCCGCGGGCAGGTCTCGCCAGGTGTTGCCAGCGCTCGGGCTGGTCTTAGCGTTCACGGTCACGCCCTCAACACTACGGGGTGCTTTCGCCGCCTCCGGGCCATGCCCAGAAAGTGAGACACGCGATACGTTCCGTAGACATGGGGTAGGGTGCGTCACATGTTCGCGCACTCGACCCAGAACTGGTGGTGGCCCGCTTCTCCGGCGGCCCACTGACTGCGCGTACGCAAGACTTCGCGAAGGCCGCCCGAGGGGCGGCCTTCGGTGTTTCCCGGGGCCGTTCCTCACGCTCATGACAGCGACGACACGAGGAAGGCCCCTCATGGACCTGGCACAGCTCCCGCACGACGACCGTCCCTTCGCCCTGCTGCGCCGCCGCACGCCGGGCCACGACCACGACGTGGTCGAGCTGCTGATCGGCCCGGTCGGCACGCGTGACCTGCTGGCCGACCTGCCCGACGAGTGCCTGGCGGTCGTCCCCTTCCGCCAGATCCGCGAGCGCGGCTTCGACGTCCGCGACGACGGCACCCCGCTGCTGGTGCTGACGCCCGAGGAGCGGTACGAGATCCCGCTCGCCGAGGCCCTCGACCGGCTCCCCGCGCACGACGTCCGGGTGGAGGGCGGCGGCTTCGACGTCGACGACGAGGAGTACGCGCGGATCGTCGGGCGCGTCCTCGACGAGGAGATCGGACGGGGCGAGGGCGCCAACTTCGTGATCCGGCGGACGTACGAGGGTGGGATTCCCGGGTTCGGACGGGCCGACGCGCTCGCGCTGTTCCGGCGCCTCCTCGAAGGGGAGCGGGGGGCGTACTGGACGTTCGTCGTGCACACCGGTGAGCGCACGCTCGTCGGGGCCAGCCCCGAGGTGCATGTGCGGGCGTCGGGCGGGACGGTCGTGATGAACCCGATCAGCGGCACCTACCGCTATCCCGCCGAGGGGCCGACCCCCGAGCACCTGCTGGAGTTCCTCGCCGACGGCAAGGAGATCGAGGAGCTGTCGATGGTCGTCGACGAGGAGCTCAAGATGATGTGCACCGTCGGCGACATGGGCGGGGTCGTGGTCGGGCCCCGGCTGAAGGAGATGGCGCACCTCGCGCACACCGAGTACGAGCTGCGCGGCCGGTCCTCGCTGGACGTGCGCGAGGTGCTGAAGGAGACCATGTTCGCGGCGACCGTCACCGGCTCGCCCGTCCAGAACGCCTGCCGGGTGATCGAACGGCACGAGGCCGGCGGACGCGGCTACTACGCGGGCGCGCTGGCCCTGATCGGCCGCGGCGAGGGCGGGGCCCAGACGCTGGACTCCCCCATTCTGATCCGCACCGCCTACATCGACCCGGCCGGCGGGCTGCGGGTGCCGGTCGGGGCCACGCTGGTGCGCGGCTCCGCCCCGGCGGGCGAGGTCGCGGAGACCCACGCCAAGGCGGCCGGCGTGCTGGCCGCACTGGGGGTGCGTCCGGGACGCCCGCGCGAGGAGTCCGTACGGCCGAGGCTGGCCGACGACCCCCGGGTGCGGGCGGCGCTGGACGGACGGCGGGCCTCCCTGGCGCCGTTCTGGCTGCGGATGCAGGAGCGTTCGGACGAGCTGACCGGGCACGCCCTGGTCGTCGACGGGGAGGACACCTTCACCGCGATGCTCGCCCACGTACTGCGCGCCACCGGGCTGGACGTGACCGTCCGCCGGTACGACGAACCGGGGCTGCGGGAGGCGGTGCTCGGGCACGAGGGGCCGCTGGTGCTGGGCCCCGGACCGGGCGACCCGTCCGACACGGCCGACCCGAAGATGCGCTTCCTGCGCGCCCTGACCGCCGAGGTGATCGGGGAGAACCGGCACGGCGTCCTCGGGGTCTGCCTCGGCCACGAGCTGATCGCGGCCGAGCTGGGCCTGGAGACCGTGCGCAAGGAGGTGCCGTACCAGGGGGCGCAGACGGAGATCGACCTGTTCGGGCGGCCGGAGACGGTCGGCTTCTACAACAGCTTCGTGGCGCACTGCGACGACGACACCGCACGGGAGCTGGCCGCGCACGGCGTCGAGGTGAGCCGTACCGCGAACGGCGAGGTGCACGCGCTCCGGGGGCCGGGCTTCGCCGGGCTGCAGTTCCACCCCGAGTCGGTGCTGACCCTGAACGGCACGGCGATCGTCCGGGAGCTGATGGGTCAGCTCCGGGGCACCAGCACGTTCTCGGAGCGGCGGCCGGCGGTGTAGTCGAGGACGTTGTCCACCGTGGTCCCGACGATCTGCCCGACGGCGTCCGCGGTGTAGTACGCCTGGTGGGACGTGACCAGGACGTTCGGGAACGTGACGAGGCGGGCCAGGGTGTCGTCGTCGACGGCCTCCAGGGACTTGTCGAGGAAGAACAGTCCCGCCTCCGCCTCGTACACGTCCAGGCCGACACCCGTGAAGCGGCCCTCGCGCAGCTCGGCGACGAGGGCCGCGGTGTCGATGAGGCCGCCCCGGCTGGAGTTCACCAGGATCGCGTCGTCCCGCATGGCCTTCAGGGCGTCGGCGTCGATGAGGTGCTGGGTTGCGGGCAGCAGCGGGACGTGCAGGCTGATCAGGTCGGACTCGGCGAGGAGCCGCTCCTTGGGGACGTAGGTCATGCCGAGGTCCCGGCAGGCGGGGTTCTCGTGGACGTCCCAGCCGAGCAGCCGCATGCCGAAGCCGTGGGCGATCCGGGCGAACGCCTCGCCGATCTTCCCGGTACCGAGGATGCCGGCGGTGCGGCCGTGCAGGTCGCGGCCCATCAGTCCGTCGAGCCGGAAGTCGAAGTCGCGGGTGCGGGTGGAGGCGCGGACGATCCGGCGGTTGACGGCCATGGCGAGCGTCCAGGCGAACTCGGCGACCGAGTACGGCGAGTAGGACGACACCCGGGCGATCGTCAGACCGAGCCGTTCGGCGACCTCCAGGTCGATGTTGTTGAAGCCGGTGGAGCGCTGGGCGACCATCCGGGTGCCGCCGGCCGCGAGGTCGGAGAGCACCTCGGCGCCGAGGTCGCAGTTGACGCTGGTGGAGATGATCTCGTGGCCCGCGGCGATGGGGGCGGTGTCCGCGTTGAGGAAGACGTCGAGGCCGCGCACCTCGTGATGCCCGGCGAAGGCCCGCTCGATCAGGGGCTTCTCGTCGGCCTGCACTCCGAACGCCAGGATCTCCACGGTTCCCTCCGGGGTGTGTGCCGGGTTCATTGCCGTACCCGCGAATATACGAGGGCCGGGGAAGGTGCGCCTGGGCCGGACGGGGCAGCGGTGGGGCCGGTCTACTCGTCGTCGAGGCCGCGCTCTATGGCGTAGCGGACGAGTTCGACGCGGTTGTGCAGTTGCAGCTTGCCGAGGGTGTTCTGGACGTGGTTCTGCACGGTGCGGTGGGAGATGACGAGCCGTTCGGCGATCTGCTTGTAGCTGAGGCCCTTGGCGACCAGGCGCAGCACCTCGGTCTCGCGGTCGGTCAGCCGGGGTGCGCCCGGTTCGCCGTCGGCGGGGGCGGGTCCGGCCGGTTCGGAGGCGAGGCGGCGGTACTCGCCGAGGACCAGTCCGGCCAGGCCCGGGGTGAACACCGGGTCGCCGGCCGCCGTACGGCGCACCGCGTCCCGCAGCTCCTCGGTGGAGGCGGACTTCAGCAGGTAGCCGGTGGCGCCGGACTTGACGGCCTCCAGGACGTCGGCGTGCTCGCCGCTCGCCGAGAGCACGAGCACGCGGACGGCGGGGTTCGCGGCGACGACCTCCTTGCAGACCTGGACGCCGGGCTTGCCGGGCAGGTTCAGGTCGAGGACGAGGACGCCGGGCGCGGCGGCCTTGGCGCGGCGCACCGCCTGGTCGCCGTCGCCTGCGGTGGCGACGACCTCGAAGCCGGACTCGGACAGGTCGCGGGCGACGGCGTCGCGCCACATGGGGTGGTCGTCGACCACCATGACCCTGATCGGGTCCCCGTGGTCCCCGTGGTTCCTGTGTTCCCCGGTGCTGTCCGTCATCGCCGTTCCGCCTTCCCCCGCGGGTCCTTCGTTTCCTTCACGTCCTTGGGCACCTTCAGTTCGACCTCCGTGCCCTGCCCCGGCACCGAGATCAGTTCCGCGCTGCCGCCGAGGTCGCGCAGCCGGCCCCGGATGGACAGCGCCACGCCGAGCCGGCCCTCGCCCTCGGCCTGGGCGAGCCGGCCCTCGGGGATGCCGGGACCGTCGTCGCGGACGGTGACGATCACCTCGTCCGGTTCGTCCTCGACCAGGATCCAGGCGCGTGCCCGCTCCCCCGCGTGCCTGCGGACGTTGTCCAGGGCGGCCCCGACGGCGGCGGCCACCTCCCGCGCGGCGGCCGGCGCCAGGCGCACCGGCGCTCCGGGCTCGGCGAGGCTGACCAGGGAACCGGCGTAGGGGGTGAGCAGGGTGCGCAGGTCGACCGGCCCGTCGTCCCCGGTGTCGTCCTCGTCCACGGCCCGTACGACGGCGCCCTCGGCGGTGTCCTCCGAGGCCCGGGAGACGGGGACGAGCCCGCCGGAGACCAGGGTGCGCAGGGCGACCTCCTGCTCCCCGGCCATCCGGCCCAGTTCGGCGGCCTCGCCGCCGATGACCGCGCCCCGGCGCTGCACCATGGCCAGCACCTGGAGCACGCTGTCGTGGATGTCCCGCGCGAGGCGCTCCCGCTCCCTGGTCGCGGCCTCGATCTCCAGTGCGCGGGCGAGGGTGCGCTCGGAGGCGCGGGCGACCTCGACGACGTAGCCGATGGCGATGGAGGCGACCCACACGAGGATCACGTTGTGCACGGTGTCGCGGGCCGGGCTGCCGCGTTCGACGAGGTTGGCGGCGGCGACGAGGGTGGAGGCGAGGGCCGCCCAGCGCCAGCCGCCCTTGATGGCGAAGGCGAGCACCGATCCGGCGGTCCAGATGGACGGCAGTGTCGGGCCGCCTCCGTGGACGCGTTCGGGTGCGTCGGCGAGGGGCGTGAGCAGAATGCCGACGATCGCGATGGTCAGGTCGGCGGTGAGGAAGCGCTTGGTGCAGGCGGCCTCGCTCGCGGTCCTGGGCAGGGTGGCCAGGGTCCACACCGCGAGGACGGCGAAGTAGCCGACGGCGAGCCAGGGGCGGGGGAACTCCTCGTGGGCGGTGGCGAACAGGCCGATCGCGTACACGAGGGTGAGGACCCGGTAGCCGGTGAGCGCGCGCCACAGCGGCTGCTCCACCGACATGCGCATGACTCGCTCGCGCCTGGCCATGTCCCCCACTCCCCCTCCGCGCCCCCTCCAGGGGCCGGGCCGTCACCCGTCCTACTGCTCCCGGCCGTCCCGCTCCATGGCGGCCCTCAGCTTCTCGGCCTGTTCCTTCTCCGCGCGGGCGAGTGCGGCCTTCGCCGCCTTCTCCGCTTCCTTCTCGGCCTTGGCCGCCTCCGAGAGCTGCCGCTTCATGACGGTGGCGTACATGTCGACGTACTCCTGCCCGGACAGCTTCATGATCTCGTACATGACCTCGTCGGTCACCGCGCGGAGCACGAAGCGGTCGTGCTCCATGCCCTGGTAGCGGCTGAAGTCCAGCGGCCTGCCGATCCGTATACCGGGCCGCATCAGCTTCGGCATGACCTGTCCGGGCGGCTGGATCTTCTCCGTGTCGATCATGGCGACCGGTATGACGGGCGCCCCGGTGGCCAGCGCCACGCGCGCGAGGCCGCCCGGCTTGCCCCGGTAGAGGCGGCCGTCGGGCGAGCGGGTGCCCTCCGGGTAGATGCCGAACAGCTCGCCGCGCTCGATGACCTCGATGCCGCTCCTGATCGCGGCCTCGCCCGCGCCGCGCGTGCCGGAGCGGTCCACCGGGAGCTGTCCCACGCCCTTGAAGAAGGCGGCCGTCAGCCGGCCCTTCACGCCCGGGGTGGTGAAGTACTCGGCCTTGGCGATGAAGGTGACCTTGCGGTCCAGCACGGCCGGCAGGAAGAAGGAGTCGGAGAACGACAGGTGGTTGCTGGCCAGGATGGCGGGGCCCTCGGCGGGGATGTTCTCCAGGCCCTCCACCCAGGGCCTGAAGGCGAGCTTCAGCGGCCCTCCGATGGCGACCTTCATCGTGCCGTACAACAACCGAGTGCCTCCTGTGCGTGTTCGTCAGACCATATCCCGGAGTGCGCTCAAAGGCCCCGACGGCCCTGGTCGGTGTCAGTGCGGTCGCGTACGGTGAAGGTCCTGCAACCCGTGTGCGGCGCCTGCCGCGATCATCGTGACGTACCAGACCTTCCTACGAACAGGAGGCCGAAGGTGCCGCTCCTGACCGGAGCCGAGCCGTTCCGCCACGAGGGCGGGGAGACCGCCGTCCTCCTCTGCCACGGCTTCACCGGTTCACCGCAGTCGCTGCGCCCCTGGGCGAAGCACCTCGCCGCTCGCGGCCTGACCGTCTCGCTGCCGCTGCTGCCCGGCCACGGCACCCGCTGGCAGGACCTCTCGGTCACCGGCTGGCAGGACTGGTACGCGGAGGTGGACCGCGAGCTGCGACTGCTGCGGGACCGCCATGAGCGGGTGTTCGTCGCCGGTCTGTCGATGGGCGGCGCGCTGGCGCTGCGGCTGGCCGCGTTCCACGGTGACGCGGTGAGCGGGGTGGTGGTCGTGAACCCGGCGAACAAGGTGCACGGGGTGGCCGCGCACGCCCTTCCGGTGCTGCGTCATCTCGTCCCCGCGACGAAGGGCATCGCGAGCGACATCGCGAAGCCGCTGAGCAGGGAACTCGGCTACGACCGGGTGCCGCTGCACGCGGCGCACTCCCTGCGGAACCTCTTCCGGCTCGTCGACGGCGAGCTGCCCCGGGTCACCCAGCCGTTGCTCCTGCTGCGCAGCCCCCAGGACCATGTGGTGCCGCCCGCGGACTCGGCGCGGATCCTCGGCCGGGTGTCGTCGACGGACGTCACGGAGATCCTGCTGGAACAGAGCTACCACGTGGCGACGTTGGACTACGACGCGGAGCGGATCTTCCAGGAGAGCACCGCGTTCATCGGCCGGCTCGCACCCGGCGCCGTCAAGGAGCCCGGTCTCGGCAAGGAAGGGACGACCGCAGGTGGCTGAGCACGACTCGGACCGCGAGGACCGCGAGGACCGTGAAGGCCGCGAGCCGGAGGAGAAGGGGGTTCCCTTCGACGAGGCCGCCGCGTGGGAGGCGATCGTCGCCGGGTACGGCGAGGAGCCGCCGGACCCGCCGGGCGCCAAGCCGTTCAAGTCCGTCGAGGACCTGGCGCTGCTGGAGCCCGAGACGAACGAGGACGAGGCGAAGGCCGAGTCCCCCGTCAAGGCCGAGGAGAAGCCGGCCAAGCCGCTGGGCGGCTCCGTCTCCTTCGCGCCCGGCGTCGGCGGCCCGCGCGACTACAGCGTGGCCGAGCCCTCGGACGACGACCTCGACGAGACCGACGAGGGCCACTTCGTCCCGCCGGAGCCGCCCCCGCTGCCGGACGCCGACGTCACGTCGAAGTTCGCCTGGCTGGGAGTGCTCGGCGGCCCGGTCCTGCTCCTGCTGGCGATCCTGCTCGGCTGGGAGATGACCTGGTGGCTGACCACCGTGTGCATCGGCGGCTTCCTGGGCGGCTTCGCCACGCTGGTGATGCGCATGCGCACGGACGACGAGGACGACGACGATCCGGGGCGGGGAGCGGTGGTCTGACCGCTGCTACGCGGCGGGAATCCTGAGGGCGGCCAGGACCGGGAGGTGGTCCGTGGCCGCCCTCAGGTCCGCCGCGCTCACTCCGGGCTGTTCGAGCGGAACCCCGCAGCCCAGCACCTCGACGCCCTTGGTGACGAAGAGGGCGTCGATCCGCCGGTGCGGTTCGTCACGGACCCAGGTGTGCTCACCGCCCCAGGGAGCGGCGGCCCAGCAGTCGGTGAGCGACTCGGCCAGCCGTCGGAAGGTGCGCCCGCCCGGCCGCTCGTTGACGTCCCCGCCGGCGATGACGTGCTCGACGCCCGTCCCGGCGACCCGGTCGAGCAGCATCCCGCCCTGCTCGTACCGCTCGCTCCCCTCCAGCGACAGATGACAGCTCAGCACCCCGACCCGGGCGCCCCCGAACCGTACGACGGCGGTGGCGAACCCCCGCCGGTGCTGCCCGGGCGTGAGCGGCAGCAGCACGTCCTCGGTGCGCTCGACGGTGGCCCGCAGCGAGCACAGGATCGCGGGCCCGGCGGCGGTGGCACCCCCGGAGAGGATGACGAGGCCCGTCTCCGAGGCGAGCCGGGCCAGCTTCTTGCGCCAGCGGAAGAACCGCGGCGCCTCCTGGAGCAGGACGAGATCGGGAGCGCAGGCGGTGATCACCCGGGCGAGGGCGCCGGTGTCGTCGCGCAGGGAACGGATGTTGTAGCTGAGCACCCGGATGACGGCCGAACCGTCGGACTCGGTCCGGGAGTCGGGCAGCAGCGGAGTCGTCGCCATGCGGATCAAGATACGCCGCCCGGCGCGCGGTGACGTAGGTCGGTACCGCACCCGCACGAAGAAGTCATGCCGGCAGTGGAAGGGCTATAGGGATCCCCTATAGCCCCTGCTCATATTTCGTCTTTGCCTCTCATTGTTTTCCGGACCTACCGTGAATCAGCAATTAAGCGATCGAGAGGACAGGCGGCATGACCGCAATCGAGAACGGGTCGGGAATTCGGGACCTCGCGGGAAAGCGGGCTCTGGTCACGGGTGGTTCCCGTGGTATCGGGGCGGCCGTCGTGCGCCGGCTCCTGGAAGCGGGCGCCGAGGTGCTCACGACCGCCAGGTCGGCGTCGGACACGGTGCCGGAGGGGGCGGCCTTCGTGACGGCCGACGTGCGGACCCGGGCCGGCGCCCAGGCGCTCGCCGCGGCCGCGCGGGAGGTGCTCGGCGGGGTGGACATCCTGGTCCACAACGCGGGTGGGGCGCGACCCCACAAGAGCGCCGTGGCCATCCCCGAGGAGGAGTGGCAGGACGCGCTCGACCTGAACTACCTGGCGTCGGTGCGGCTGGACTCGCTGCTGGTACCGGGGATGCGGGAACGGCGTTCGGGGGTGATCGTGCACGTCTCCTCGGCCGCGGTCCCCACCTCGGCACCGCCGTTCCTGCACTACACGGCGGCGAAGGCGGCGCTGGAGAACTACAGCCGGGGACTGTCCCTGGAGCTGGCCCCGTCCGGGATCCGGGTCAACACCGTGACTCCCGGCAGGGTCGCCACCCCCGGCGGCGAGGCGACGCGTGAGCAGTGGGCGCGGCTGAGCGGGGCACCGGCCCGGACCAACGCCGACGACACCCCTCCGCTGGGGCGCGACGGCCGGCCCGACGACCTCGCCCACGCGGTGCTGTTCCTCGTGTCCGACCGGGCGAGCTGGCTGACCGGGAGCAATCTCGTCGTGGACGGCGGGGAATTCCCCAGGAGCTGACGCCGACGGTATTTCGCATTTCCATGGTGAAGAATGACCGATTCGAGAAAGAGAACCCCGGCATGGGTAATTACAGCGGAAAGAACGCGGTGGTCACGGGCGGCGGCAGCGGAATCGGGTTCGCGACGGCGCGGCTGCTGGTGGACGGCGGGGCCCGCGTGGTGATCACCGGGCGTTCCCGGGACACGCTCGACGCCGCGCGGGAGCGGCTCGGCGAGAACGCGGTGGCCGTCCGGGGCGATGTGGCCTCCCTGTCCGACCTGGACGCCCTGGCCGGCCGGGTGAAGGACGGACTCGGCACGCTCGACGCCCTGTTCGTCAACGCCGGCATCGCGGGCGCCACCCCCTTCGAGTCGACCACCGAGAAGGACTACGACGAGCTGTTCGCGATCAACGTCAAGGGCGCCTACTTCACGGTGCAGAAGCTCGCCCCGCTGCTGGGCACGGGCGCCGGCGTCGTCCTCACCACCTCCGCCGCGAACGTCATGGGCCTGCCGGAGACCAGTGTGTACGCGGCCGGCAAGGCGGCGCTGCGCTCGATGGCCCGCACCCTCTCCCGCGAGCTGCTTCCGCGCGGGATCCGCGTCAACGCGGTCAGCCCCGGCCCCGTCGACACGGGGATCCTGGAGCTCACGATGACGGCGGAGGCCGCCGCGGAGTTCAAGGCCCAGCGGATCGCGGACAATCCGATGCGGCGCTTCGGCACCCCCGAGGAGATCGCCGGGGCGGCCGCGTTCCTCGCCTTCGACGCCACGTACACCGCCGGAGCCGAGCTCGCCGTGGACGGGGGCTACACCCAGCTCTGAACGGCCCCGGACCAGGTCTCCTGGCGCAGGAGTCCGAGCAGGGCCGTCTCCGCCGGGCCCGCGCCCTGCCGGACCACGGCGATGACGGGCTGGGACACGGGCGGGGACACCGGGCGGACGAGGTGTTCGTGACCGTGGGGCACCGCGGAGGCCGGGACCAGGGTCACCCCCAGCCCCTGGGCGGCCCAGCGTGCGGCCGTCGCCGTCTGGGACACGCGGGCGGCCGTGGTCGGGAGCAGGTCGTTGTCCCGCAGCACGTTCAGCAGCACGCCGTCGAGCGCGCTGTCGCGGTCGAACCTCACCCAGGGCTCCTCCGCCAGTTCGCGCAGCTCGACCCGGTCCGCGGCGAGCTGCCGGTGCCCCTCGCCCAGCATGACGACGAACTCCTCGTCGCCGAGGCGGTGGGCGTTGGCGGGGCTCCGCTCGCACGCCGCCATCAGGGCGAGGTCCAGCACGCCCCGGCGGCACAGCCGCTCCAGCTCCGCGGAGCTGGGCTCCTCGAAGACGGTGACCTCCAGCCTCGGGAAGCGGCGGCGCAGCGCGCCCAGCGCGCCCGGGAGCTGCCGGGTGCCGAAGCCCATCTGCACCGCGACCACCAGCTCGCCCACCAGCTCGTCGGCACCGGCCCGCGCCGTCGCCCTGGCCCGCCGCGACGCGCTCACCGCGACCTCCGCCTCCCGCAGGAAGGCGCGGCCGACCACGGTGGGCACCAGTCCGGTCGGGGTGCGGGCGAACAGTTCCACGCCGAGTTCCCGCTCCAGGCCGCGGATCTGCTGGGACACCGACGGCTGGGCGACGTGCAGCAGTTCCGCCGCCGCCGTCACCGAGCCCGCCTCGGCGACGGCCAGGGCGTACTCGTACTGACGAAGACTCATCGGTTCCCGTTCCCTCCCCGCGGTGGACCGCCGTCCACACCGTCGTCACCGTGGGCAACCCGGTTCCGGCGGCGGGGATTCCCCCACTGCCCGACCGCAGTCTCCTCCGACTGGGCCCGCTCCCGGAACCACACCGCCGGAAGCGGTCAGCGGTGGGAGTCCGCCAGCCAGCGCCGGACGTCCGCCATCGCCGTGCCGTCGCTGTCGCGGTCGATGCCGGCGGCCAGGTCCGCGATCGACACGGCGCTGAGGGCGCGGTGCCACGCTTCCTGCGCCGTCGCCATGGCACGGGCGATGGCGCACGGGCGTGCGCACTGCTCGGCGGGGACGGCCAGTGGTCCGCGTTGCCGGATCTCCGTGCACCGGTACGCCGGTTCGGCGCCGTCGATGGCCTGGACCACTTCGAGCAGGGTGACCGAGGCGGCGGACCGGGTGAGGGCGTAGCCGCCGACCTGACCGGCTGTCGCGTGGACGATTCCCGCGCGGGACAGTGCTTGCAGGTGTTTGGCCAGGTAGGCCCGCGGAATGCCGTGCAGCTCCGCGAGCCTGGTGGCCTGGACCGGGTCGCGGCTCTGACTGAGGGTGACGCAACTGTGCAGGGCCCACTCCACGCCGTTGGACAGCTTCATGGCGCCACCCTAGCGGTTCCCGGACATTTCCTGTCCGAGTTGTGGTACCAATTCGGATAGTAAGTATCCGAGATCATTTCGAAGGGGCCATGATGCAGACCCAGGGCCATCCGGCCGCCTCGGCACATTCGGCGCGCTCGGCGCTCGGACTGACCGCCGTGGCGTTGTTCGTCGCGGCGGCCAACCTCCGGCCGGCGATCGCGGCGGTGTCACCACTGGCCGACCACATCCGCTCGGACCTGCGCTTATCGGCGACCGGCCTGTCGCTGCTGACCACCGTCCCCACGCTGGCCATGGGCGTCTGCGCGCCCGCCGCCGCGGTCGTCGCCCGCCGGTTCGGGCTGCACCGCGGCGTGTTGCTGGGGCTGGCCGTCATCACCCTGGCCACCGCGGCGCGCGCCGCCGGGGCGTCCTCCTGGCTGCAACTGAGCTGCTCCGCGGCGGCCGGAGCCGGGATCGCGATAGCGCAGACCCTGCTGCCCGCCGTGGTCAAGGCCCGTTTCGCCGACCGGGTGGGGCTGGTCACCGGCATCTACACGGCCGGTCTCGGACTCGGCGGCGCGGTCGCGGCCGGGGTCAGCGCGCCGCTGGCCGACGCGATCGGCTCCTGGCCGGGCGCCCTGGCCTCATGGGCGGTCCTCGCGCTGGCCGGCGCCGTGCTGTGGTCCGTGGCCGGACGCTCTCTCGGACCGGACGGCGTCGCCACGCCGTCGGGACCGGTGACCCGCGGTCTGCCCTGGCGCAGCGCCAGGGCATGGCGCATCACCGCGCTGGCCGCGGGGAACTCCGCGCTGTACTACTGCGAACTGGCCTGGGTGGCAGCGCTGTTGCAGGACGACGGTGGCCACAGCGCCGCGGGGGCCGGTCTGCTGCTGACCGTGATGATCTCCATCCAGGTCGTGTCCATGCTGGCGGTGCCGGCGCTGCTGGGTGAAGGCCGGAACACGCGTCAGGGTCTGGCGTGGACCATCACGCTGACGGCCGTCGGGTTCCTGGGCCTGGCCTTCGCCCCGGGCGCGGCGACGTGGCTGTGGATCGTCGTGCTGGGCGTCGGCCACGGCGGTCTGTTCACCCTCGTCCTCACCCTGCCGGTGGTGGCCGGCCGCGACTCCACCGAGGCCGGCCGGATCAGCGCGATGGCCTTCTTCGTCGGCTACGCCTGTGCCGCACTGGCACCGGTGCTGGTGGGTGCGCTGCGTGACTCCACGGGCGATTTCCACCTCGCCTTCGGCCTGCTGGGCGGAGTGGCCGCCCTGATGCTGCTTCCCCTGGCCCGACTGTACGGCGGCGACGAAACGGAGGCGCGGCGGTGAGGATCACACGAGGATCCGGCCCCGCGGTCCTCGGCGTTCTGGACGCGCTCAGCGACGCCTACGCCGAGATCTTCACCGCTCCGCCCTGGTCCCACCGCTCCCCGGCCACCGCGCGGCACGACTTCCGGGAACGTCTGAAGCGGGACGTGCGCCGTCCCGGATTCCGGTCCGTCGTCGCCACGGACGAGTCCGGTGCCGTGGCGGGGTTCGCCACCGGGTGGATCACCCAGGATCCGTTCCCCACGGACCGGGCCTACGGCAAGGTGCTGCGACGCCTGGGTGCCGATCGGGTCGGTGAACTGCTGACCGGTTCCTTCGAGGTCGACGAGCTGGGGGTGCGTTCCCACGCCCGTGGGACCGGTCTGGGCGGACGGCTGCTGTCCGGGATCACCACCGGCGCGCCCGGCGGCCGCTCCTGGCTGCTGACCTGGGACCAGGCACATGACGCACTCGCCTTCTACCGTCGCCGGGGGTGGGAGGAGCCCGAGGCCGTGCACGGCGAGGAGACGGACATCGTCGTGTTCCTGTCGCCGCCGTAGCGACTCCTCTCGGGCCGCTCACCCCGGATCATGCGCGGATCCCGCACCGGCGGCGGTCACGGCTGCGCCCGCCGTCCCCGGGGGGATCAGGCGGGCGCTGCCGTGCGTGGGGGTGGGGAGGCGGTCACATGACCGGGTCGGGCTCCCGGGCCAGGTCCGCCGCGCCCACCAGGCCCGCCTTGTTGCCGAGCTGGGCGCCGAGGACGTCGGCGACCGGGCGCCAGTTGCCGCCGACCAGCCAGCGCTTGTAGGACTTGCGGATCGGGCCGAGGACCAGTTCGCCCTCGTCGGAGAGGCCGCCGCCGACGATGAAGGCGGAGGGGTCGAAGAGGGAGGCCAGGTCGGCGAGGCCGGCGCCGACCCAGCGGGCCAGCTCACGGTAGGAGTCGACGGCCACCCGGTCGCCCTGGCGGGCGGCCATGGAGACGTGCTTGCCCTCGATGCCCTCGGGGGTGCCGTTGCCGAGGGAGAGCAGGGTCTCGGCGTTCTCGGGGGTGGCGTTGGCGCGCTGCTTGGCGTAGCGGACGAGGGCGCGGCCGGAGGCGTACTGCTCCCAGCAGCCCTGCGAGCCGCAGCCGCACAGCAGGCCGTCCGGCACCATGCGGATGTGGCCGAACTCGGCGGCCACGCCGAAGTGGCCGCGGCGCAGCTTGTTGCCGATGATCACGCCGCCGCCGAGGCCGGTGCCGAGCGTGATGCAGATGACGTTGCGGTGGCCCTTGCCCGCGCCGAACTTGTACTCGCCCCAGGCGGCGGCGTTGGCGTCGTTCTCCACGACGACCGGGAGACCCGTGCGGGTCTCGACCTTCTCCTTGAGCGGCTCGTTGCGCCAGTCGATGTTGGGCGCGAAGTACACCGTCGAACGCTGGCGGTTGACGTACCCGGCCGCACCGATGCCCACGCCGACGATCTCGTGCCCCGCGCGTGCTCCCTCCACCGCGGAGGCGATGGCGTCCACGATGCCCTCGGGCGTGCCCGGGGTCGGCACCTTGTGGGTCGAGAGGATGTTGCCTTCCTCGTCGACCACGCCGGCCGCGATCTTCGTGCCGCCGATGTCGACGCCGATGGTGAGTCCCATGAATCCCTCAGTTCCGGTCGAGCCCCGCTATCGCCAACGGTACCCGAGGCGCTGCCGTGAGGGGCCCGGCGTCCGCACGGTGGGCGGCCCGGCGGGGATCATGGGAACTGTGCGGGGGACCCTGCCGTCAGTCCAGGTCGATGCGCTCGCCGGGGCCGGTGCCGGGGTCGTCGCCCCGGTCCCGGCGCTCGTCGAGGTCGCGGGGGTCGGACTCGCCGGCGGTCCAGCGGCGCTCCTGGTCCTGCACGGCGGAGCGGTAGGCGGCGAGGAGTTCGCCGCCCGCGGCGGCGAGGTGGTCGAAGACGTCGGGGTTGCGTTCGATGACGGGTTCGACGGCGGCCTTGGCCTGCTGGACGACCTGCCGCACCACCTGCTGCGCGGCGGGTCCGGCGACCGCGCCGAACAGCGGGGACCGCAGACCGGAGAGCTTGTCGGCGACCGCGTCGACGAGCTTCCTCAGCTCCTCGGCGGCGGAGCCGGGGGGCGGTCCGTACTGTGCGCGGCGGCGGGCCTTCTCCGCCTCGAGGTCCTCGGCGGCGGCGGTCGCCCAGGCGTCGGCGTGGGTCTCGGCATGGGTTTCGGCATGGGTTTCGGCATGGGTTTCGGCCGCCCGTACGTCGTCCACCGGCTTGTCGACGGTCTCGTCCCCTGCGTCGTCGGACGGGGGGAGCTGTTCGCTCATGACGGACTCCTGACTACGAATGGCACCTTCGACGGTACCCGAACGGCCGCCGTCGCCTCAGCAGGTGCGCGGCCACAGTGCCGGATCCGGCCGGAAGCGGATGCGCAGCTCGTCCTCGCGCAGGGCGGCGCCGGCGACGGTGCAGCGGCGCAGCGCGGAGGGCAGCGGGACGATGCGGCGGAACGGTCCGGCGGTGACGACGATCTCGTCGCCGCGCCGGATCAGGTCGAGTTCGTCGCGGCGGGCGCCGGGGAGGGGGAGGTGCCAGATCAGGACGCCGTCGTCGGCGAGGTGGTCGGTGACCGGCCAGTCGACGGCGGCGGGGCGCGTCGTGACGCCCGGTACGGCGAGTGCGGTCAGGTCGTCGGTGCCGCGCGGGTCGCGGCCCAGGTGGGCGACGGGGTGGACGTCGTACGACTCGCGCCACTCGTCCAGGGTCTTGCGCTGCTGGGCGACGGGTCCGGCGAGCCAGCCGGCCGCCTCGCTCTCCGGCAGGACGCGGGTCGCGATCAGCGCGTCGGTGCGCAGTCCGCGCAGGGCGAGTCCGAGGGCGGCGGTGCGTACGGCGTCGGCGCCGGCGGGGCCCGGTTCGGCGACCAGGCGCACGGCGGTGTCGCGGTCGGCGAGTACGGCCTCGACGGCGGCGAGCTGGAGGTCCAGGCGGGCCGCCGTGCCGTACAGCCATTCCGCGGGCATGGGGACGCCGGCGAGGCGGCCGAGGACGGGGCGCAGGGCGCGGGCGGCCTGCCGCTCGGGCGGGAGGAGGCGGCGCAGGTAGCGGCGGAGCTCTTCGGGGAGGGCGAGGAGGGAGAGGGCGCGGGGGGTGGGCGGGAGGTCGACGACGAGGAGGTCGTACGACTCCGAGAGTGCGGCGTCGCGCAGGGCGCGCAGGACGGCGAGTTCCTCGGCGCCGGGGAGGGGGCCGGCCTCCTCGGGTTCGAGGCGGGAGGCGCCAAGGAGGTCCAGGGCGGAGGCGGCCCGGTCCTGGAGGGCGGCGAGGTCGGCGCGGAAGTCCGCGTCGGGGTCGACGCGCTTCACTGTGAGGCGGGGGGCGGCCCCGGTGCCCAGCACGGGGCCCAGGGTGTCCGTGCGGTCGGTGCCGAGGAGCAGGGTGCGGGCACCCTCGCGGGCTGCGGTGAGCGCGGTGGCGGCGGCGGTCGTGGTGCGGCCGCTGCCGCCGGGGCCCGTGATCAGGAGGATGCGCATGGGGGTGAACCGTAGTGGACGCCGGGCGGGGGGTGTTCGCACAGCCCGGCGCTTGCGGGGCGCCTCCCCCGCTCTCGGCTGCTCCCCCACTCTCGGCTTCGCTCGAGCGGGAGGGGCCCCCATGAGCGGGAGGTACCCCCACCGCCCACCCGTGCCGCCCTGCGGCACGACTGCCCGCAGTCACGGGGGTGGGACGCCGACCCGACAGCACGATTGCCCGCAGTTACGGGGGGGGGTTACTTCGGGGCGGACTCCACCCGCTTCTTCAGACCTGCCAGGGCCCGGTCGATGATGACCTTCTCCGCCTTGCGCTTGATCATGCCGAGCATGGGGATCTTGACGTCGACGGTGAGGCGGTAGGTGACCTCCGTCGTGCCCGGGGCGGCCGGGGTGAGGATGTAGGAGCCGTCGAGGGAGCGGAGCATCTGGGACTTCACCAGGGTCCAGGAGACCTCGTGCTGCCCGGTCCAGGTGTACGCCAGGGTCTGGTCGTCCTTGATCGCGCCGGCGTCCATGACGAGACGCACCTGCTCGGCGCGGCCCTCGGCGTCGGTCGCGAGGACCTCGGCCTCCTTCACCTCACCGGTCCAGTCCGGATAGCGGGCGAAGTCGGCGATCACTCCCATGACGTCGGCCGCCGCCGCCTCGATCGTGATGCTCGAGCTGGTGTGTTCCGCCATCGCCGTGGCTCCTCCGCATGCGGGCCGTCAGTCGTCGTCGCCGCGCGCGGGGCGCACAGCGCACGCGCGTGCAGCGGAAGGCTACCGCGCGCCCGGCCGGCACCACTCATCCGACCTGGGGCGTCGTCACCATTCCAGCCGCCAGGGCCGCCCGCTGCTCGCGAAGTGCCCCACGTTCACGCACTCGGTGGCGCCGATCCGCATCCGCCGCGCCAGCGGCTGGTGGACGTGTCCGAACAGGGAGTAGCGGGGCCGGGTGCGGCGGATGGCGTCCAGCAGGGCACGGCTGCCGCGTTCGAAGCGGCGCGCGACGGTGTCGTAGACCAGCTCGGGCACCTCCGGCGGGATGTGCGTGCACAGCACGTCGACCTCGCCGACGGCCTCGATCTTCGCCGCGTACTCCTCGTCGTCGATCTCGTACGGCGTCCGCATCGGTGTGCGCAGGCCGCCGCCGACGAAGCCGAAGGTGCGGTCGCCGATCTCCACCCGCTGCCCGTCCAGCACGGTCAGACCGGGCCCCGCGTACTCCTGCCACAGGGGCGGCACGTCGACGTTGCCGTACGTCGCGTACGTCGGGGCGGGGAACGCGGCGAACAGCTCGGCGTACTGCTTGCGCACCGCCTTCTCGATCGCGGCGGCCTTGTCCATGCCGATGCCCGCCCACAGCCGCCGCTGGAACTCGCGCGCCTCCTCGAAGCGGCGGGCGGTGCGCAGCTCCACGATGAGGTCGGCGTTCTCGGTGCCGAACAGGTCGGGGAAGATGCCGCGCGAGTGGTCGGCGTAGTCCAGGAAGAGCACCAGGTCGCCCAGGCAGATCAGGGCGTCGGCGCCCTCTCCCGCGCGGGCCAGGTCACGGGCGTTGCCGTGCACGTCACTGACCACATGGACGCGTGTGCGCCGGTTTCCGCCTGGTGTGGATGCCATGGCGATCAAGGGTAAGCGTGTGCGGCCCGTGTGAACAATGGCGGGCCTACCTGCGGTTACTGGCTCGTCGGTGACGGCGTGGACTACTGTGCGCAATGAAACATCAACCTGTGTGACGCAGCGAACATCTCGCCGGGACCCCCTGTCGTAGACGCCATACCGGCGGGTAACGTCCGGGCAGTCCAGTCGTGCTCGGGATTTCAACATGTGAATTCGCGAGCACCCGCCCGAGCCTTGGACCGCACCGTCGCATCGCACAACGTCGTGGCGCCGGCGCCCTAAGAGGAGCAGCAGTCTTGCGCGAGTTCAGCCTTCCGGCTTTGTACGAGGTCCCCGCGGACGGAAACCTGACCGACATCGTCCGCAGAAACGCCGCGCAGCACCCGGACGTCGCCGTCATCGCCCGCAAGGTGGGCGGAACCTGGCAGGACGTGACGGCGACCACCTTCCTGGCGGAGGTACGGGCGGCCGCCAAGGGCATGATCGCCGCCGGTGTGCGGCCCGGCGACCGGGTCGGCCTGATGTCCCGCACCCGCTATGAGTGGACCCTGCTGGACTTCGCGATCTGGAGCGCCGGCGCGGTCACCGTGCCGGTGTACGAGACCAGCTCGGCGGAGCAGGTGGCGTGGATCCTCGGCGACTCCGGCGCCACCGCCTGCTTCGTGGAGCTCGACGCCCACGCGGCGACGGTGGAGTCCGTGCGCGACCGGCTGCCCGCGCTGGAGAACCTGTGGCAGATCGAGGCCGGCGGGATCAAGGAGCTGAACCGGCTCGGGCAGGACGTCGACGACGCGACGGTCGAGGAGCGCGGCTCGTCCGCGAAGGCGGACGACCCGGCGACCATCGTCTACACCTCCGGTACGACCGGACGGCCCAAGGGCTGTGTGCTCACCCACCGCAGCTTCTTCGCCGAGTGCGGCAACATCGTGGAGCGGCTGCGTCCGCTGTTCCGCACCGGCGAGTGCTCGGTGCTGCTGTTCCTGCCGCTCGCGCACGTCTTCGGGCGGCTGGTGCAGATCGCGCCCATGATGGCGCCGATCAAGCTGGGCTGCGTGCCCGACATCAAGAACCTCACCGACGAACTGGCCGCGTTCCGTCCGACGCTGATCCTGGGCGTGCCGCGGGTCTTCGAGAAGGTCTACAACTCGGCGCGGGCCAAGGCGCAGGCCGACGGCAAGGGCAAGATCTTCGACAAGGCGGCGGACACGGCGATCGCCTACAGCCGGGCGCTGGACACGCCGTCCGGGCCGTCGCTCGGCCTGCGGATCAGGCACAAGGTGTTCGACAAGCTGGTCTACGGCAAGCTGCGCGCGGTGCTGGGCGGGCGCGGCGAGTACGCCATCTCCGGCGGCGCCCCGCTGGGTGAGCGCCTGGGACACTTCTTCCGCGGCATCGGCTTCAGCGTGCTGGAGGGCTACGGGCTGACCGAGTCCTGCGCGGCCACCGCGTTCAACCCGTGGGACCGGCAGAAGATCGGCACGGTCGGCCAGCCGTTGCCCGGCTCGGTCATCCGGATAGCGGACGACGGCGAGGTGCTGCTGCACGGCGAGCACCTGTTCAAGGAGTACTGGAACAACCCGGGCGCGACCGCCGAGGCGCTCGCCGACGGCTGGTTCCACACCGGGGACATCGGCACCCTGGACGAGGACGGCTATCTGCGGATCACCGGCCGCAAGAAGGAGATACTGGTGACCGCGGGCGGCAAGAACGTCGCCCCTGCGGTGATCGAGGACCGGATCCGGGCGCACGCGCTGGTCGCGGAGTGCATGGTCGTGGGGGACGGGCGGCCGTTCGTGGGCGCGCTGGTCACCATCGACGAGGAGTTCCTGGGCCGGTGGTGCGCGGAGCACGGGAAGCCGGCGGGGTCGACGGCGTCGTCGCTGAGCGAGGATCCCGATCTGCTCGCGGCGATCCAGGCCGCGGTGGACGACGGCAACTCGGCGGTCTCCAAGGCGGAGTCGGTGCGGAAGTTCCGGGTTCTGCCGGCGCAGTTCACCGAGGAGTCGGGGCACTTGACGCCTTCGCTGAAGCTGAAGCGGAATGTTGTCGCCAAGGACTACGCCCACGAGATCGAGGCGATCTACGCCAAGTAGGGTGTGGTGGGGCGCGGTTCGGGGTGCCTCTTGAGCGCCGTCGGCGGGTGCGGGTTGGCTGTGGCTTGTCGCGTCCACGCGGCGGAGCCGCACGATGTCACAGCCCCGGGCCCCTGGGGAGCCGCCCCGACGTCGTTCTTCAGAGCAGCTTCTTCAGTTCCTCCGCCAACAGGTCCCAGCGCCACTTCTGTTCGACCCATTCCCTGCCCCGCTCGCCCATCCTGCGGCGGAGTTCCTCGTCGCCCAGGAGGGTGATGACGCGGTCCGCGGTCTGGTCGGGCGCGTCGCCGGGGACGACCCAGCCGGTCTCGCCGTCGAGGACCGCGTCGGGGGCGCCGCCGGAGTCGCCGGCGACGACCGGGAGGCCGGTCGCGGAGGCCTCCAGGTAGACGATGCCGAGCCCTTCCACGTCCAGGCCCCCGCGCCGGGTGCGGCACGGCATCGCGAAGACGTCACCGGCGCCGTAGTGGGCGGGCAGCTCGGACCAGGGGACGGAGCCGGTGAAGCGGACGGAGGCGCCGACGCCCGTGTCGTGCGCGAGGCGGCGCAGGTCCTTCTCGTAGGGGCCGCCGCCGACGATCAGCAGGACGGCGTCCGGTTCGGCGGCCAGGATCGCCGGCATCGCCCGGATCAGCGTGTCCTGCCCCTTGCGCGGCACCAGCCGGGAGACGCACACGACCACCGGCCGGTCGGTGAGCCCGAGCCGCGCCCGCACCTCGTCGCCGCCCGAACCGGGGTGGAAGGTCTTCTCGTCGACGCCGGGCGGCAGGTGCACCATCCGGGAGGCCGCCTCGGGGGTCAGCGCGCCGGCGATGCGGGAGCGCGTGTACTCGCCGAGGTAGGTGATCGTGTCCGTGGAGTCCCCGATCCGGCGCAGGAGCTGCCGCGCGGCGGGCAGCTGGGCCCAGCCGGCCTCGTGGCCGTGGGTGGTGGCCACGATCCGCTCGGCGCCCGCCCGGCGCAGCGCCGGTGCCATCAGCCCGAGCGGTGCCGCCGCCCCGAACCACACCGAGGTGCACCCGTGCTCGCGCAGCAGCCCGACGGCCCGCCGGGTGGCCGCCGGGGTCGGCAGCAGCATGGTCGTACGGTCGCGTACGACGGTGAAGGGCTGCTCGGCGTCGAAGGCGGCGGTGGCCTCGACGCCCTCCCGGGAGCGCTTCCAGGTGGAGGCGTAGACGACGAGCCGCTCCGGGTCGAGCCGCAGCGCCATGTTGTGCAGGAACGCCTGGATGCCGCCGGGGCGGGGCGGGAAGTCGTTGGTCACGATCAGGGTCTTGTGCATCGCCGCCGACCCTACCGAACGGGGGGTGCGCCGTTCGCCGCGGCGGTGCTCCGTGGCACGCGCACAGGTGTCCGGGACATCATGGCCCTTCACGACCGCACACCGGACGGGCAGGGAGCAGATGAAGACGACGGCCGCACGGGGGTCCCTCGCCTGGCTGCTGCTCCTGTGGGCACTGACGCGGGCCGCCCTGCTGCTGTGCGTCCTGAAGGTGATCGTCTTCCCCGGGCCGGACGTCACCAGCGACGTGTCGGTCATCTACCGGGGCTGGTACGACGTCCTGCGCACCGGAACGTTCCCGCTGGACGACGTGACCTGGCAGTACCCTCCCGCCGCGGCCCTGGCGGTCCTCTCCCCCGGCCTGCTGCCGTTCCTGGAGTACGCCACCGCCTTCTTCGTCCTGGCCTGTCTCGCCGACCTGGTCACGCTGGCCCTGCTGCGGTACGCCGGCCGTCGTCCCGGGCGGTCGCCTCGCGGCGCCTGGGTGTGGGTGGCGGGCGTGCCGCTGCTCGGGCCGACGGTGTACGCGCGCTACGACGTGATGGTGACCGCGGTCGCCGTGGCCGCGCTGCTGGCGGCCGCCCGGTACCCCCGGCTGGCGGGGGCGCTCGCCGGTTTCGGGGCGCTGGTGAAGGTGTGGCCGGCGCTGCTGCTGATCGCGGTGCGGCGGCGTGGGGCGTGGGTGTCTGCGGCGGTGACCGGTGCCGGTGTGGCCGGCCTGTTCGCCGTACTGATGCCGGGGGCGTTCGCGTTCCTGGCCTTTCAGCGGGACCGGGGGACGGAGGTGGAGTCGCTGGGGGCGCTCGTCTTCCACGTGGCGCGGCAGCACGGCTGGGAGGGGGAGGTGCTGCTCAACTACGGCTCGGTGGAGTTCCTCGGGCCGTACGTGGGCTGGGTGAGCACGGGGGCGCTGGTGCTGAGCGGGGCCGCGCTGGGGTGGCTGGTGCTGTGGCGGGTGTGGGCCGTCCGGTTCCCGGCCCACGGGGTCGCCGACGCGGCGTTCGTGGCGGTGCTGCTGTTCACGACGACGAGCCGGGTGATCAGTCCGCAGTACATGGTGTGGCTGGTGGGGCTCGGGGCGGTGTGTCTGTGCTTCCGTGAGAGCCGGATGGGGGTGGCGGTGGGGCTGGTGCTGGGGGCTTCGCTGGTGACGGTGCTGGAGTTCCCTGTGTGGTTCGCCCATGTGGTCGCCAGCGACTCGCTCGGGATCGCCCTGCTGGTTGTGCGCAACGGGCTGTTGGTGGGGGCGACGGTTGTGGCGGCGCGGGTGCTGTGGTGTGCGACGGTTCCCCGTCGGCGGTCGGCTCCCCGGGTGCCCGGGCCGGCCCGGGCCGCCGAGACGCCGGTCTCGTCCTGATCCCGGGCGGTGCGGCCGTGTGTCGTGAGCCGGGGGTGTTCGCGCGGCCCGGCGTTCGCAGGGTGCCTCCCCCACTCTCGGCTTCTCCCCCACTCCCGACTCCGCTCGAGCGGGGGGACCCCCATGAGCGGGAGGTACCCCCATCGCCCACCCGTGCCGCCCTGGGGGTACCTCCCAGCCCTTGAGGCACTGGGGGAGGCACGACTGCCCGCGGAGGGCGGGGGACGCGGAGGGCGGGGAGGGACGCGGCAGTGGATGTCCGTGGTTCCGGGAAGGTTCAGGTCAGCTGGTCCCTCACGTATTCCTGCCACCGCACTGTGAACTCCTCTCGGGTCGTCCCGAGAACCTGGCGCATCGCGGTCTCCACCGCGCCGTCGCGGTGTTCGTGTGCGCCCACGGCGCGGTAGAACTCGCCGAGGCGCTCCTCGCCCCAGTGGTCGGCGATGAGGCGGCAGGCCAGCCAGCCGCTCTCGTAGGCGCGGGCGAGGTGGTCCGCGTCGCCGGAGAAGCCGAAGTCCTCGTCGTCCGGCAGTCCGGCGGGCCCCTCGCCCCGGCCCACCGCGTAGGCGAGCTCCGGTGCGACCTCCGCGGGGGCGCGGTCGCCGTCGCGGTAGCCGACCCAGTCGGCGAATCCCTCGGACAGCCACAGCGGGGTCGCGGCGGAGGTGTGGGCGCGGGTGGCGACGTGGGTGGTCTCGTGGGTGAGGACGACCTGCCGTCCCGAGTCGCCGAGCATTCCGAAGGCGTCCGGGTTGACGATGATCCGGTCCGCCGGGGCCCGCCCGTCCGCGCCGGTGGTGCCGGTGGTGACCGCCGCGATCCCCCGGTAGGAGGAGGCGGGCGAGCCCAGCAGGCCCGCCATGCCCTCCAGGGTCTCCGGGACGAGGACGACCACGCGCCGGGCCCATCGCGGGCCCCACGCGTCGGACACCGCGGGCACCGCGCGGTCGGCCAGCTCGGCGTAGTCCCGCAGCTTCCCGTCGGACTGTCCGACACCGAGGACGAGGCTCCGCTCGCCCCGCACGGCGCGGGTCGTGCCCTGGTCCCACAGTTGCTGGCCGGACTTCTTCGCGGGCCGGTCGGAGTCGACGGACCAGCGGCCGTCGCGGTCCCGGCTCAGGCTCAGGAAGCGGGCGGTGGTGACCGGGGACCGGTCGTGGCCCTCGACGCGGTAGCTCAGGTCGGCGGAGGCGGTGGCGGTGTCACCGGTGCGGTCGAGGGCGGTGATGCGGTAGGACCAGTCCGCGAGCGGCACCGCGCGCAGGTCGGCGAACCCGGCCCGGGTGCCGGTGCGGGCGTACGCGGCGGCGTCACGGTCGAGGACGGCCTCCGCGCGGCGGTCGAGGAGGGACTGCACCTGCGCGCGTACGGTGTCGGCGGCCGGTCCCCCGCCGCACCCCACCAGGGAGACGAACAGCAGACACAGCGCCGTCAACGACGCACCCCACACCCGCCTTCGACCAGCCATCTTCCCGAGGGTACGGGCGCCGGGCCGGTGCGGTCAGATCCTGGTGACCGACGAGACGGGCATCATGCCGACCGGGTCGTAGCGCACCGGGGCGCCGGGGTGGGGCGCGTGGATCACCTGGCCGTTGCCCATGTACATCCCCACGTGGGAGGCGTCGGAGCGGTAGACGACCAGGTCACCGGGGCGTGCCTCGGACAGGGGGATCCGCCGGCCGGCGTGCCGCTGGGCCTGCGAGGTGCGCGGCAGCGCGACCCCGGCCTGGGCGTACGCCCACTGGGTCAGCCCGGAGCAGTCGAAGGCGTGCGGGCCCTCGGCGCCCCAGACGTAGGGCCTGCCGAGGGCGGAGCGGGCGGCGGCGACGGCGGCTGCCGCGCGGGCCGAGGCGGGCGTGCCGGACGGGCCGAGCAGGTCCGCGCGTGCGGAGCGGGTGGTGCGGTCCCAGGCGGCGCGTTCGCCGGCCGGGAGGGAGTCGAGCAGCCGGCGGGCCTCGGTGAGCTTGCGCTCGACGGTCCGCTTGTGCGCGGCGACGGCCTTGCGGCTCCTCTCCAGCGCGCCGAGCTTGCCGGCCGCCTCCGCGCGGTCCTGGGCGAGGGAGCGCAGGGTGCTCCTCAGCCTCTTCAGCTCGGCGGCCTGGTGGACGGTGATCCGGTCCAGTACGGAGGCCTTCTCGAGGTAGTCCTCCGGGTCCTCGGAGAGGAGCAGGGCGAGGGCGGGGTCGAGGCCGCCGGAGCGGTACTGGGCGCCGGCGAGCGAACCCAGCGACTCCCGCATGGTGTTGACGCGCGCCTGCTGCCGGGCGATCCCGTCCTGTGCGGTGGCGATCTGCCGGCGCAGTCCGTCGGCGCGCTCGTCGGCCTCGTTGTACGCCTCGGTCGCCTTCTCGGCCTCCCGGTAGAGGCGGTCCACCTCGGCCCGGGTGACGTCGTACGGCGTGGCCGCGGCCGGTACGGCGGCGAGGGCGGTGGCCGCCGCGGACAGCAGACCGAGGGCGACGGCGGCGCCCCGGTCGGATCCGGACGACGGTGCGGTACGGCGATGGGACCCCACGGGAAGCCGCGCTCCTTCCACTGGCGGACAGGGAAACGCGGCAGACAGTAGCCTCACGGCGCCGGGCGAACCTTTGGCCGAGGCGACCGCACACAGTGACGCCCCGCCTGTGACCTGCGTCAGAGGCGGGGCGCGGGGAAGATCAGCGCGACGGGGAATCCCCCGAACGGCGGCAGCTAGACACGGACGCCGAACATGAACGGGCCGCCGATGGTGTTCATCGACTCGTAGCGCACGACGGTGCCGGTGCGCGGGGCGTGGATGATCTGGCCGTTGCCCGCGTAGAGGCCCACGTGGTGCAGGTCGTTGAAGAAGAAGACGAGGTCGCCGACCTTGAGCTGGCTCACCGAGTAGATCCTGGTGCCGTCGTTGGTCTGGGCCTCGGAGGTGCGCGAGATGCCGACGCCGGCCTGTGCGTAGGCCCAGGAGGTCAGGCCGGAGCAGTCGAAGGAGGACGGGCCGGTGGCGCCGTAGACGTAGGGGGTGCCGAGCTTGCTCTGGGCGGCGGCGAAGGCGGCGGCGGCGCGGCCGGAACCGGCCGGGACGTTGACGTTGAGCGCGTCACGCTCGCTGGCGCGGGTGGCGCGGCTCTCCTCCTCGGCGAGCTGGGCCTTCTCCGCGGCGGTGAGGCTGTTGAGCAGCTTCTGCGCGGAGGAGAGCTTGCTCTGGACTTCCTTCTTCTTCTTGCCCAGTTCGGTGCGGGTGGCGGAGAGGTCCTTGAGCTTCTCGGCCGCCTCGGAGCGCTGCTGGGCGAGCTCGCGCTGCTTCCCCTGGATCTCCTTGAGCGCGTCGACCTGCTGGGTGCTCAACTGGTCGAGCGTGGACGCCTTGTCGAGGTAGTCGTCCGGGTCGGCGGAGAGGAAGAGCTGGACGGAGGGGTCGATGCCGCCGCTGCGGTACTGGGCGCTGGCCATCGAACCGAGGCCGTCGCGCAGTTCGTTGAGCTCCTGCTGGCCCTTGGCGACGTTGTCCTGGATCGTGGAGATCTCCTTCTGGAGCTTCTCCTGCTTCTCCTTGGCGCCGTTGTACTTCTCGGTGGCCTGCTCGGCCTGCTCGTAGAGCTTGTCGACCTTGGCCTTGACCTCGTCCTTGCTCGGCTTCTCGCTGGGCGCGGCATTGGCGGCCTGCGAGCTCATGACGACAGCGGCAGCGGCAGCGGTGGTGAGCACGGTGACGCGTGCGCGGCTCGGCTGCTTGGGACGACGGTGGGACGCCACGGAGACGAGCTCCTTCTCGAGAGTGATCGCGCGAGCGAGGGTTCGAAGAGAGACCCTAGTGATTCTCTTGTGATCAGTTCAAATCCCCGGACACAAAATCTCCGTTACAGCGCGTTTATTCGACCTGAATTCACCTGCAGTGACGCCTCTTTGACGCTACGTTGCGTGACGGTTCCGTCAATTCGGGCAAAGATCCCGTACGTTGTACGAGGGACGGATGTGAATCAGATATTAGGAAAGCCTCTTGAGGAGCACCGCCGACGCGACGGGGCGTGCGCCCGCGCGGGCCACCCCGTCGGCGACCTCGCGGTCGGTGGAGGCGACGATGACGGGCCGCCCCGGCGGCTCGGCGCGCACCAGCTGGCGGATCAGCTCGTCGGCGGTGACGCCCGGCTTGGAGAACAGCACCCGCACCCCGCGCGGCGGCGCGAGCAGCACCGGCACGGCCAGTTCGGCGCCGTCGAAGACGCACGTCACCTCGGCGCCGGTCTGGGCGGCGAGCTGGGCGAGCTGGCCCAGGAGCCTGAGCCGCTGCTTCTCCAGGGGCATCTGGGGATAGCCGGTCTTGGTGACGTTGTAGCCGTCGACGACCAGATGGGCCTGCGGCAGCGCCAGCAACTGGTCGAGGACGGCCGGGTCGTGCTCGGACAGCGCGCGGTTGGCGATGTCCTTCGGGGTCATGCGGCCGGGCTCGACGGCGTCCACGGTCTCGGCGGGCCGGACGGACACGGGGGGCAGCGCCAGCTCCCGGCGGAGTCCCTGGGCGGCGTCCAGGACGGTGTCGAGGAGCAGCCGGACCCGCATGTCCTCCACGCTGCGGCCCTCCCGGGCGGCCCGGCGGGCGGCCTCCAGGGCGGCCTCGGTCTCTCCCAGCCGGGCCTTGAGGCGCCGGCTCTCGCTCTCGGCGGCCGACACCTGGGCGTTCCCCTCGGCGCGCACGGCCTCCATCTCGCCCCGCAGCTTGCGCACGGCGGCCTCGCCGCGCTTGACGTCGCTGAGGGCGGAGCGCAGCTTGCGGTGCAGCGACTCGGCTTCCTTCTTCGCCGACTCCAGCTCGGTGCGCAGCCGTTCGGTCTCGGACCTGGTGTGCTCACGGGCCCGGGCGAGTTCGTCGCGCAGCCGCTCCAGCTCGGCCCGGGTCTCGTCGTCGGCGCGCTCGGCGTCGGCGCGCTGGGCCTCCTCGCCGGCGGCGGTCACCAGCTTGACCCAGCCGGCCGGGCGGAGCACATAGGCCGCGGCCGCCACGTCGAGCGGGTCCGCGGCCGGGGGCGGGGAACCGGAGTCGAGGGCGCCGGTCAGTTCCGGCTGGGCCTCTCTGAGCTTCTCCCCGATGCGCTGCCGGAACAGCGGATCGGTCTCCAGCGCCGCGGCCATGGCGTTGCCGGCGAACTTGGCGCGGCGGTTCGGGGCGAAGCGCGCGTACTGCCGGAGCTGGGCGGGCAGCTCGGCGACCGTGAGCCCGCCGAAGCCGTCGGCGACGATCTGCACGACCCGGCGGCGCACTCCGTCGGGCAGCGGACGGTCGAGCACCTCGGCGGCGCCGTCCTGCGGCCCCCCGCCCGTGGTCTCCACCATCCGTCACACCCCAATGTCCGTGTGCGACCCCGCGTACGGGGTCGCCGTCAGCGGATCCCTCCCCCGCTCTCGACTTCGCTCGAGCGGGAGGGACCCCTTCGCTCAGGAGCCGGCACCCGGCCTGTCCACGAGTTCCACCTGGTCCACCGCGTTGCACCAGCGGCACCGCACCGACTCGATGGTCTCATCGAGCACCTCGCGCTCCTCGACCGTGGGCTCCCCGGCCAGATCGAGGTGGACGTACTCGACGACCTTCGACGAGCGGGTCACGTCGAAGCGGGTGAGGTTGCCGCAGAGGGTGCAGCGCCACCGCGTCGAGGCGGTCGGCAGAGGAACCGTCATCGTGGCTGTTCGCCTTCCTTCCAGTGTCCGTGACACACCGGATCCCCGGTGCGTATGGCTCGTAACCCTACGGCCTGGCGGGTCCCCGCCGCCCGCCCGTCCACGGCGGCGAGGCGGTCTGTGCGGTTGCGTCCGGTTACGTCATGCTCTGTATTCATGATCCGTGACTGGAGTGCGTCGGCCGCCGGGGCGATCCGGGGCACCTCCGCCCCGGTGACCCGCACCCTCATCGTGCTGTGCTGCCTGGTCTTCCTGGCCGGGCCGGCCTCCGGCCTGCATCCGGCCCACGGCTCCGGGGTGGAACTGCTGGAGGCGCGGAGGGCCTATTTCCGGCACTGGGGCGTCATTCCCGCAGACCTGTTCGAAGGGTCCCCCAGGGCCGTCCTCACCCCCGCCACGGCGCTGTTCGTGCACGGCGACTGGGTGCATCTGCTCGGCAACATGCTGTTCCTCCACGTCTTCGGAGCGATGACCGAGGCACGGATGGGCCGGGTGCGGTTCACCCTGTGCTACGCCGGCTGCGGCTATCTCGCGCTGCTGGGGTACGCCGCCGCCAACGCGGACTCCGAGCGGTCCCTGGTCGGTGCCTCAGGGGCGATCTCGGCGGTGCTCGGCGCGTTCCTCTTCCTGTTCCCCCGGGCCCGGGTGACCAGTCTCCTGCCGTTCCTGTTCTTCCTGCCGGTACGGCTGCCGGCGTGGGTGGTGCTGCCGTTCTGGGCGGCGCTGCAGTGGGCGGCGGCGGGGCGGGCGGGCGAGGGGCCGGGGGTGGCGTACCTGGCGCACCTGATCGGGTTCGGGCTGGGCTTCGGCTGCGCGTGGGTGTGCTCCGGCAGGGCGACTACAGTGAAGGCCACCCCTGCTCCGGCCCCCGAGGGAGAGAACCAGCCGTGATCACCGCGATCGTCCTCATCAAGACCAGCGTGGACCGGATCCCCGAGATCGCGGAGCGGATCGCCGCGCTGGACAGTGTCAGCGAGGTCTTCTCCGTGACCGGCACGTACGACCTGATCGCCATGGTGCGGGTGCGTGAGCACGAGGACCTGGCGGAGGTCATCCCCGGTCGGATCAGCAAGATCCCGGGGGTGGAGGGGACCGACACGCATGTGGCGTTCCGGACGTACTCGCAGCACGATCTGGAGGCGGCGTTCGCCATCGGGCTGGACAGCTAGCGGTTCGCCGGGGGTGGGGGCGGGCATCCTCCGGTCGGTGCCGGTCCGGGGTGCATCGGCCACTTTCTTCGCCCCCGCCGCCCCTTCCCGTCCCGACCCCGGGGCTTCGCCCCGGACCCCGCTCCTCGAACGCCGGAGGGGCTGACTCTCAGCGGACGGATGACTTTCAGCGGACGGATGAAGAGTTCTTCATCCGGCGCTCATCCGGGGGCTCCGGTGCGGTGCGCAGGATCGGGGCATGGTCTTCACTCGCCGGATGGCGGCGCTCGCCGCCGTCGTGCTGATTCCGCTGGGCGTCGCCGCGACCAGCTTCGCGCTCGCCGACAGTCCCGAACCGCCCAAGGTGCCGCCCCAGGTCGAACTGGACAGCGGCTCACCCACTCCGACGTCCACGGCCCCGTCCGCGCGGCCCGAGCCGACGCCGAGCGACGAGGTCGTCTCCCGGCCTCCGGTGACCGACAGCCCAGCGGATGAGGACGATGACGACGACCGAGGCCAGGACTCCCCGGACGACGGCCCCGGCGGGGACGACGGACCCGGCGACGACGGCTGACGCCGCCCGTCGGCGGGTCTCCGCCCGGGTCCGCATCCTGCTGTGGCTGCTGTTCGTCATGGCGGTCGCGCTCGCCTCGGTCGCCATGACCACCCGCTCCTTCCTGCTGCGGGACGTCGACCACCGGATCAACGGGCTGCTCGCCCAGGAGGCGGGCGAGTTCGCCAACTTCGAGGAGCGCGGCTTCGATCCGGAGACGGGCCGCCCCTTCACCGACCCCGACCGGCTGCTGCGGGTCTTCCTGGAACGGCAGTACGCCGACCCGGACGAGGAACTGATCGGCCTGGTCGCGCGGAAGAGCGGCGGCCCGGCGAAGCTCACCCAGCCGCGCGACCTGCCCGTCGCCCTGCCCCTGCACCGGGACGGCGACGCCCGGCGCCGCGTCTTCGACTCGCCCGACGCCTCCGGTGTGCTGCACCGGCCCGAGGGCGAGATCCGCTGGGCCAAGGTGGCCGTGACCCGGCACGGCGGCGACGCGCCCGAGGCGGCATTCGTCGTCGCCTTCCACCCCGAGCGCGAAGTGGCCCGGGTGGACGAGGTGTTCCGGGTGCTGCTCGCCATCTCCGGGGTCGCCCTGCTGCTGACCACCGGCATCGGCTGGGCGGTCGCCGGGCGGATCCTGCAGCCCGTACGGCTGGTGCGCACCGCCGCCGCGCAGCTCACCGAGCAGGACCTCACCCGCCGTATCCCGGTGCGCGGCCGCGACGACATCGCGGCCCTCGCCGAGACGTTCAACGCGATGCTCGACCGGCTGGAGCGGGCCTTCGCCGCCCAGCGCCAGTTCGTCGACGACGCCGGCCACGAACTGCGCACCCCGATCACCATCGTGCGCGGCCACCTGGAGCTGATGGGCGACGATCCGGCCGAGCGCGAGGAGACCGTCCGGCTCGTCACCGACGAACTCGACCGGATGAGCCGCATCGTGGAGGACCTGCTGCTGCTCGCCAAGGCCGAACGCCCCGACTTCGTCCGCCCCGAGCCGGTCCAGCTCGCCGAACTCACCGCCGACGTCTACGTCAAGGCCCGCACCCTGGGCGAACGCGACTGGCAGCTCACGGAGACAGCCGACCGGGAGGCGGAGCTGGACCCCCAGCGGATCACCCAGGCGATGGTGCAGCTCGCGCAGAACGCGGTGCAGCACACCACGGCCGGCCAGACCATCCGCATCGGCTCCCGCGCGCGGGGTTCCTGGATCGAGCTGTACGTCGCCGACTCCGGGCCCGGTATCCGGCCGCAGGACCGTGAGCTGGTCTTCGAACGCTTCCGGCGCGGCACCTCCCGGCGCGGGGCGCGCGGTTCGGGCGCCGGGCTCGGCCTGTCGATCGTCAAGGCGATCGCCGAGGGCCACGGCGGCCGGGTCCGCCTGCACGACACCGAGGGCGGCGGCGCCACCTTCGTACTCACCCTGGGAGACACACGGACGTGAACCGGATCCTGATCGTCGAGGACGAGGACCGCATCGCCGCCTTCGTGGAGAAGGGCCTGCGCGCCAACGGCTTCACCACCACCGTCGTCCCCGACGGCGAGGCCGGCTACGAGTACGCCCTGACCGGCGGTTTCGACCTGGTCGTCCTGGACATCGGGCTGCCCGGCCGGGACGGCTTCACCGTGCTGCGCGAACTGCGCGAGTCCCGGGTGACGACCCCGGTGATCGTGCTGACCGCGCGGGACTCGGTACGGGACACGGTGGCCGGTCTGGAGGGCGGTGCCGACGACTGGATGACCAAGCCGTTCCGCTTCGAGGAACTGCTCGCCCGGGTACGGCTGCGGCTGCGCACGGCGGCCCGGGCGCCGGAGGTGACGGTGCTCAGGTCCGGCTCGCTCAGCCTCGACCTGCGCACCCGCCGCGCCCGCGCCGGGGAGCGCACCGTCGATCTGACGGCCCGTGAGTTCGTGCTGCTGGAACTGTTCCTGCGCCACCCCGGGCAGGTGCTCTCCCGCGAGCAGATCCTCTCCCACGTGTGGGGCTACGACTTCGACCCGGGCTCCAACATCGTGGACGTCTACGTGCGGGCGCTGCGCAAGAAGCTCGGCGCGGAGAAGGTGGAGACGGTCCGCGGGATGGGCTACCGCCTCCCCGCGTGACGGCCCCCGCCGCCGGGTGAAGTTCCCTTCATCTCCGGCTCATCGACGGCTCACCGCCCCGGTGGATCGTCGATGACGTGACACTGAACCCCCGCCTGACCGCGGCCCTGTGCGTGGCGCTGTCGCTGTGCGCGCTGCTCGCGGTCCCCGGCACCTTCCCCTGCCTCGGCGGGGACGCGCGCCTCACCCTCGCCGTGTTCGCGCTGGCGACCTGCGCGTGGGTCGGTACGCCGATCGACGACACGTACATCGCGCTGGGCGCCGGACTCGCGCTGACGGTGACCGGGGTGATCAGCAGCGACACCCTGTTCGGCACCCTGGGCGACTCGACGGTGTGGCTGCTGATCTGCGCGTTCGTGCTGGCCGCCGCGGTGAGCCGGACCGGGCTCGCGGGGCGGGCGGCGGCCTTCCTGGTCGGCGGGGCCCGTACGGTACGGCAGTTGACGCACCTGACGACGGCCGCGCTGGTCGTCACGGCGTTCGCGGTGCCGGCCACCTCCGGCCGGGCGGCGCTCGCCCTGCCGGTGTTCCTCGCCCTCGCCGAGGCACTCGCCGACCGGAAACGACTGGTGGTGATGCTGGCGCTGCTGTTCCCGACCGTGATCCTCCTGTCGGCGGTGGCGACCCTGATCGGCGCGGGCGCGCACCTGATCACCGTGTCGGTGCTGTGGGAGGCCACCGGGGAACGGGTCGGCTTCACCGAGTGGCTGCTGCTCGGGCTGCCACTGGCCGTGGCCTCCTCCCATCTCGCCGCCGAGGCCGTCCTGTTGACCACCACCCGGCGCGCGGACCGCGAGGGCGGCGTGCACATCACCGCCGAGGAGATCCAGCGGCACAGCGACCGCCCGGTCACCGGCCCCTGGACCCAGGCCGAGAAGCGCTGCGCGCTGCTGCTCGCCACGGTCGTCGCCCTGTGGTGCAGCGAGCCGCTGCACCGGGTGTCGCCGGCCATGGTCGCGCTGATCGGCGCGGTCGTCGCCGCCTCGCCGGCGCTCGGCACCGTACGGCTGAAGGACGCGCTGAGGACGGTGCCCTGGTCACTGCTGCTGTTCATGGCGGCGACGATGGCGATGGGCGTGGCGCTCGCCGAGTCGGGCGCGGCGGAGTGGCTGGTCGGGGGAGTACCGGCGGGGATCACGCCGGTGGTGTTCCTGGCGGTCGTGATCTCCGTCAGCACGGCCGCCCATCTGATCCTGCAGTCCCGTTCCGCCCGCTCCTCCGTGCTGGTCCCGCTGGTGGTCGCGGCGGCCGTGGGCGCCGGGGTGAACCCGGTCGCGGCGGCGCTCGCCTCCACCGCCGCCGCGGGCTTCTGCCACACGCTCCCGGCCTCCGCGAAGCCGGTCACGCTCTTCGCGGACATCCCCGGCACCCCCACCTACACCCCGCGTGACCTGCTGCGGCTGTCCGCCGTACTGGCCCCGCTCACCGCCGCCCTGGTCCTGCTGTTCGCCGCCCTGGTGTGGCCGCTGCTCGGCGTCCCCGTGACCCGCTAAGGAGTTCCCCTCATGCTGAACCGTGTCGTCGTAGCCCCCAGCGGTTTCAAGGAGTCGCTGTCCGCCCAGGCCGCCGCCGACGCCATCGCGGCGGGCGTCCGCCGGGTGCTGCCGGACGCCGAGATCGACCGGATCCCGCTGGTGGACGGCGGTGAGGGCACCGCCTCGGCGCTGGCCTCGGCGACCGGCGGCCGGCTGGTCGCGCTGGCCGCCACCGGCCCGGTCGGCGAACCGGTCGGCACCCACTTCGCGCTGCTCGGCTCCGGGGACACGGCGGTGGTGGAGATGGCGGCGGTCGCCGGCCTCTCCCTCGTCCCCCGCGCCCGGCGCGATCCGGGCGCCACCACCACGTACGGCGTCGGGGAACTGATCCGCGCCGCCCTCGACCAAGGCGTACGGCGGATCCTGGTGGGTTGCGGCGACTCGGGCACCTCCGACGGCGGCGCGGGCGCGCTCCAGGCGCTCGGCGCGCGACTGCTGGACGCGGACGGGGTTGAACTGGAGCCTGGTGGGCGGGAGTTGAAGCGCCTGGCCCGCATCGACCCGGCCGGGCTCGATCCCCGCCTCGCCGGTGTGGAACTCCTCGTCGCCTGCAACCCCTTCAACGTGCTGTGCGGGGAGCGGGGCGTGGCCCGGGTGTTCGGCCCGCAGAAGGGGGCGACCCCGGAGCAGGTGGAGGAGTTGTCGGCGGCGCTGGAGAACTGGGCGCGGGTGCTGACCCGCGATCTGGCCGTCACCGGCGCCGATCTGCGCCTCGGCCGCGGTACGGGCGCCTCCGGCGGACTGGGCGCCGGGCTCGCCGCCTTGGGCGGGTCCCTCCTGCCCCGCTTCCAGGTCCTGCTGGACCACCTCGACCTGGACGCCCGGCTGGCCCGCGCCGATCTGGTCGTCACCGCGGAGGGCGCCCTGGACCACCAGACGCCGCGCGGCAAGGTCCCGGCGGAGGTGGCGCGGCGCGCCAAGCTGTCGGGGCGGCCGGTGCTGGCGCTGGCGGGGACGCTCGGGGAGGGGGCGGGGGAGGTGCCGGGGGTGGACGCCTGTCATGGCATCCTGCCCGCGCCGATGGCCCTGGCGGAGGCGCTGGTCCGCGGCGCGGAGCTGCTCACCGACGCGACGGAGCGTGCGCTGCGCATGATCGTGCTGGGTGCGCGGTTGCCCGCGTCGGCTCACACCTAGTTTTTCG